>JAYRVO010000018.1:0-78339 GCA_041918515.1 Chloroflexota bacterium
CTGGAGCACGTTGGCCTCGCCCAGGCGGGCGCCCACGGCCCGGAACAAGCCCAGCGCCTCCTCATACTTGGCCAGGGCGTCCTGCGTTTGCTTCAAGAAGTAGAGGACGTCGCCCTGGGCCTGGAGCACGTTGGCCTCGCCCAGGCGGGCGCCCACGGCCCGGAACAAGCCCAGCGCCTCCTCATACTTGGCCAGGGCGTCCTGCCGCTGGTCCAAAAAGGCGAGGACGTCGCCCTGGGCCTGGAGCACGTTGGCCTGATCCCATTTGTCACCAACACGTTTGGCCGCAGCCACAGCAGCATTCAGCCATGTCAGCCGCCGGGAATCATGGTTGTTGTAGAGAACGTTGCGCCAATTGTGACTATAGGAAACGAGGATACTTGCTGCCACATCATCCTTCGGTGCGCCCTCCATCAGTCGCTGCAAAGCCACAACCACATTCTCCCATTCAAGCGGGGCAGCATAGGTCATAGCGCCTTTGTCGATAGAATCATCCCAGTCCGCAACGACTGTGGCGTAATGGGCGGCATGCCTTAACTCGACCTCTCGTACTTCGTCACGGTCGCCCTTCAAATGCGCTTCGGCAAAGCGCGCCAACACCTGGTGCAAACCAAACCGTCCCTCGCCCACTTCCCCGTCCTCCGTCCTCGTTCCCTTCGACAAGACTTCGGCGAGCTCAGTCGAACCGCTCAGAGCAGGCTCTCTGTCCTCTGTCCTCTGCCCGCCCGCCTCCACCAACCCCGCCTCCACCAGCACGATCATGGCGTCGAGAGCGACGTCCGCCTCCATTCCCCACACGGCGGCGGCGGCAGGCAGGTCGAAATCGAGCGGCTGGCCGCCGAACACGGCCAGGCGGCGGAAGGATTGGCGGGCGGCGTCATCGGGCAGGGCGTCATAGCTGAGGTCGAGCACGGCTGCCAGCGAGGGTTCGGCGCCGGGGATGCCCAGGCGCGGCTCTGCGGCCTGCATCTCCAACAACCGGGCGGCGATCTCTTCCCGCAGCTTCGAGACGGCATCCCTGGGCCGGATCACGCCGGCGAGGGCGTTGAGGCGGCGGCCGGCCACGTGCAGGGCCAGGGGCAGATGGCCCAGGTCATGGGCCAGGTCCCCGGCGCTCGTGGGGTCGGCGGCCACGGCGGCGGCGGCTCGGCTGCCGGCGGCAGCCAGCATCTGCACGGCGTATTTGGGTTGCAGCCGCCACACCGGATGGTTGGCGGCGTGCAAGTCGGCGGCCACCTTTTCGCTGCGGGTGGTGAAGAGGGCGCGGGCGGGTGGCTGTACGGCCTGCAAGAAAGGCCGGGCGTGCTCGGCCTGCCACACGTCGTCGAGCACGAGCAAATAGCGGCGCCCGGCCAGGACATGGCGCAGGCGGTCGGCGCGAGCTTCGGGGGTGATCAGGTCAGCGCCGCTGGCGCCGAATTGTTCGAGCAAGCGACCGAGCAGGCTGAAGACGTCGGGTTCGGGGCCGAGCGGCAGCCAGGCCCGGCCATCGGGGAAGGCGGCGGCGATGTCGGGGCGATGAGCGAGAGCCAGGGCCAGGGCGGTCTTGCCGATGCCGGGCAGGCCGCGCAGGGCGGTGAGGGCGAGGGGAGGGAGGTCAGAAGTCGGAGAGCGGAGGTCGGAGATCAGTTCGGTGGCGAGATCGGCAAGGAAGCGGTCGCGGCCGAAGAGGCGGGGGGCGGGGCCGGGCGGGGTGGGCGGAGAGGCGGAGGACGGAGGGCGGAGGACGGAGGACGGAGGACGGAGGACGGAGGTCATATGCTGCAATTGGCTGTCCACACGGTCGAAACGGTTGTCGAGGCGGTGACCCCACTGCTCTTGTCCCTCCAAAACCTGCCCAAACCCGGACGCCATCTGTGCGCTCAGGCGCTGCTCGGTCTCCGCCACTTGCCGGCTAAGCGCCTCCAGGCCGAGGGGGTGGCGCTGTTCGGGCGGCAGCGCCTTGATCTCGCGCAGCCAGTCCGTCAGCTCGGCCAGCGCCTTTTTGATCTCCTGCTGGTCGGCCTGCACTTCGGCCAGGCCGGTTTGCAGGCTCTCGAGCAGCAGGCGCTGGAAAGCACGCCAGGCGCGATTGTTTTCGGGCCGGTCGGTTTTCAGGTCTTCACCGAAGCAGAAGGCGATCTCGTCCACCAGCCGCGCCTGGATGAAGTCGATCAGTTGGGCGTCGTGGCCGCGCAGATAGTCGCGCAGATGGGTGGCGTAAGTCTGGCGCGCGGCCTGCACATCGCCGTACAAAAGTTCTTGCACTTGCGGGTGGCTGGCGGCGCGGCCCAGGCCATCGGGCCGGCAAAAGTCGGCGGCGCCGGCGCGCAGCATGGCGAACAGGGCCGCCACCGGTTCGGCCTGGCCCGTGCGCTGCATTTGGCTCCCGCGCGGGGTCTGGCGCCAGGCGGTTTCCAGCCGCGAGACAGCTTGGGCCAGGGCGCGATGGAGGGCCTGTTGCAGGTCGTGGTTCTGCAGGCCCTCCGGCCCCAGCCAACGCCCACACATGTGTCGCCAGCCGGCGTGAACCAGCCCGCTGGCGATATTGACGCCCATGCCGCCGACGATGCCGGCAACGATGGGGTTGCCAGTGGCAAAGCCGACGCCGACAATGGCGGCGGTGAAGGCGATGTCGGCGAGTTGTTGGCGGGTCAGGAGTGACATGGTGAGGGGGTGGCAGGGTGACAAGGTGACAGGGTGACAAGGTGACAGGGTGACAAGGTGACAGGGTGACAAGGTGACAAGGTGACAAGGTGAGGGGGCGGTAGATGCAACAGTCAACAATCAACAATCAACAGTCAACAGTCAACGGTGAACAGTCAACGGTGAACAGTCAACGGTGAACGGGGGGCGATCTGAGAGGGTGTTTGATAATTATGTGGAAGTATTGCTCATCATGTCCCGCCCGACGATGAATCGTCGTGCTACCAAACAGCGCTGGATAAATCCAGCTTCGCTCTATGGCGCAAGCCCGATTGATCGGGCGTTGTTCAATAGCCCGGACATTCATGTCCGGGGCGATCCAACATGAGCAGCTAATTGACATATGAGTCGAAAAACGCTCTTTTTGTGCTTTCGAAATCAGTCATTGGCCGAAATTCTCCAAACGCCCTCTCACTTCATCACGCATCCCGCACGCCTTCGGGGAACATGATCACTTTCCCGCTTTGGCCGCTTTGCATCACGCGCAGGGCTTTTTCGTAATCGTCCAGGGCGAAGCGATGGGTGATGACCCGCGTCAGGTCGATGAGGCCACTGCCCAGCAAGCCGCGCATGCGATACCACGTGGCCCACAGCTCGCGGCCGACGATGCCGTAGACGGTGGCGCCTTTGAGGACGATGTGATTGTTGATGTCGAAGGGGATGCCGGAAGGGGCCAGGCCCAGCATGGCCGCCTCGCCGCCAAAGCGCAACAGCCGGAAGCCCAGGTCGATGGCCTGCGGCGCCCCCGACATTTCCATGAGCACATCCACGCCCTCGTTGTCGGTGTCGGCCATGATCACTTGATAGGCGTCGTGCTCCGAGATATTCACGGCCAGATCGGCGCCCATGTCGCGGGCCATGCGCAGGCGATAATTCGAGATGTCGGTGGCGTAGATGGCCCGGGCGCCGCCGGCTTTGGCCACCATGATCGTCATCAGCCCCACCGGGCCGCAGCCGGTGACGAGCACGCGGCGGGCGGTGACATCGGTGGCGAAGGCGGTGTGCACGGCATTGCCGAAGTTTTCCTGCAGACTGGCGACTTCCAGCGGCAGGTCGGGCGGGTTCAGCCACAGGTTCTCGGCGGGCATGACGATGTAGTCGGCCCAGCAGCCGTCGCGGTCGACGCCGATGATCTGCGTGTTCTGGCAGAGGTGGCCGCGCCCGGTGCGGCAGGGGGCGCAAGTGTGGCAGATGATGTGGCTCTCGGCGGAGACGTAATCCCCCACCTTGACCTCGTGCACGACTTCGCCCACCGCCGCCACATGCCCGCAAAATTCGTGCCCCACCACCACCGGCGGGCGGATGCGGCTCTGCGCCCAGGGGTCCCATTTGAAAATGTGCAGATCGGTGCCGCAGATGGAGGTCGCCGCCACTTTGATCAGGACTTGGCGCGGGCCAGGGCGGGGGATGGGGACATCGGCCATCTTCAGCCCCGGCGAGCGGTCGGGTTTGATGATGGCGCGCATGGTTTGGTCATGTTTGCTCATCACACGCTCCATTGGGTGATATGAGCTGGAAAAGGGTGCGGACTGTGTGTTGCGTATTGCGTAGTGCGTGTTGCGTAAGGCGTGGCCGCGAAGTACGCAGTACGGATATCATGAGTATAGCATGGGTCGTAAGCCGTCACCCAATCGTTGTCTCTTCTAGCGCAGGATCAAGGGCATTTGCAGGAGGTTGGGGGGAGGCAGGGTGGCGGTGGGGGTGGCGGTCGGCGTCTCGGTGGGGGTGGGGGTGGGGGTGGGAGTGTCGGCCAGGGTCAGGGCGACGCGCTGGATGGTGGTTTGCCCGCCGACGATGTAGATCGGCTGGATGGTCGCAGGAACGTATTCGGTGCGCTCGACCGTGAGTCGATACCTGCCCCACGGCAGTTGCAGGCTGTAGGCGCCTTGCTGGTCGGAGATGGTGTGAGCGATTTCTTGCCCATCCTGCGCGAAGAGTGTGATCAAAGCGCCTTTGAGGGGCTGGTCGCCCTGGCCGCTGATGCTGCCGGCGAGAAAGCCGGATTGCGCCAGCGATTCGATGGCGCGGCGGGCATCGACGATGCCCCAGCCAAAGAGGTTGTTGGGCGAGCCATCTACGTCGGCGCCGCCACACGTAAAGCTGGTGATGGGGTTGGCGCTACCCTGGAGGATGGCCTTGATCATGTCGGTGTCCCCGCGCAGTCTGGGTTCGGCATCCAGCAGGAGGGCGATGACGCCGGCGGTGTGTGGGGCGGCCATGCTGGTGCCGGAGAGGTTGCCGTAGCTGTTGCCGGGCGTCGTCGATTGCACCCCGACGCCGGGAGCGCTGACATTGGGTTTCGAGTAGGTGCGGCCGTTGTAGGTGACGGGGCCGCGGCTGCTGAAGGAGGCGAGGGCGCCGGTGTTGGTGGTGGCGCCTATCGAGAAGGAGCGGGGATAGATGGCGATGGGGTTCTCGACGGTGCCGCAGGAAGGGCCATCGTTGCCTGCCGAGACGACGACCACGATGCCGGCGGCATCGACGGCGTCGACGGTCGGCTCCATGATGGCGAGACGGTCGGCTGTGCACTCTTCTTCGGGCGGGCACCCCCACGAGTTGTTGATGATGTCAGGCGCGCGGGTGGGGTCGCCGTCGGTGAGGGCGTTGCCGCCCAGGGGGTAGGGTGCGGTCAGCCATTCGAAGCATTCGATGTAGGTGGAGGGTCTGCCCCAACCGTTTTCCATGTTGCGGCAGCCGATCCAGCGCGCGCCCGGCGCTACGCCGACGGCGTGGGCGGCGCCGGCAGGCCAGGCGGGGTTGGCGGCGTCGAGATCGTTGCCCACCATGGTGCCCATGGTGTGGGTGCCGTGGGCGCCGTCGTCGCAGGGGGTGGGGCTATCGAAGCCGCAGGGGTTGTTGCCAGCGGGCGGGATGTCGGCGTGGATGCTGTCGTGCCAGTTGTAGTTGTGGTTGGCGGTTTGGGTGGTTGCGTCCCAGCCGCGATAGTGCTGTGTGAGGGCGGTGTGTGTCCAGTCGTAACCGGTGTCTTGTCCGGCAATGACGATGCCGGCGCCGGTGTAGCCTTGTTGCCAGGCCCAGGGTGCCTGGACGCGCTGGACGCCCCAGGGCGTTGTTTCTGGCTGATCGGCCGTCGCCGGAGAGGTGGCGCTGTCGCTGGGGGGGAGAGGTCGGGCGGCGCGGAAGGGGGCGTCGGAGCGTATTTGTTGGATGCCAGGAAGGGCGAGGACGGCGCGGAGGGCGCCAGCATCCAAGCGGGCTTGCACGGCGTTGGTGATCCAGAAGCGCCGGTGGGGGATGCCCCGGCGGTCGAGTTCGGCAAGCAGGGGGGCCTGAGTGCGCAGGGCGTGCGTGCGCAAAGTGTCGTAGACCCAGCGGCCGCGCGCGGTTTTGGTGGGGAGGCGATAGGCGGGGCTGAGGTCGGGCGCGGGGTCGAGCAGGATGAGGGTGTCGGCTCGTTGCTGGCGGCTGATCTCGGCCCAGAGTGAGCGCTCGACACGTGGGTCGGGCGGGGCAGAAGCGGCGGCGACGCCAACGACGAGGGTCAGGAAGAGGATGAGGCCGAGGAAGGGGAGATAGCGTGGGCGCATGGGTAGGGTTCAGGAGGCAAGGAGGGTTTGTACGCACTGTCGGATCTCCGCCTGGATGACGGGCGCTGGGCGATCTCCGTCCAGCAGCAGCCACCGAACGGGTTCGGCGGCTGCCAGAGCGAGGTAGCCAGCGCGTACGCGTTGGTGGAAGGCGAGGGATTCGGCTTCGAGGCGCGTCCATTCGCCGGGCGTCTGGGCTTTGCGACGCAAGCCGGCTTCGGGGTCGATGTCGAGGTAGATGGTCAGATCGGGGACGAGGCCGCCGGTGGCAAAGGTGGTGATGTGGCGCAGATCATGCAGGGAGAGCCCGCGACCGAAGCCCTGGTAGGCGAGGGTGCTATCGAAGAAGCGGTCGCAGATGACGATCCAGCCGTCGGCCAGGTGGGGACGGAGCACCTGGCGGACGATTTGAGCGCGGGCGGCGGAGTAGAGCAGGATTTCTGTTTCCGGCGCCATGTCGGTATGGAGGGGGTCAAGGAGGATGGCGCGGATGCGGTCGCCGATGGCGGTGCCGCCGGGTTCACGGGTGGCCAGGACGGGGCGTGTTTGCTGGCGGAGCCAGGCGAGTAGAAGGTTGATCTGGGTGGTCTTGCCGCTGCCCTCGATGCCTTCGAAGGTGATAAAGGCTGTCATTCACGATATACCCGCACGCGACGGTTCGGCTCGCGACCGTAGGAATGGGAGATCAAATTGGCGTCGCGCACCAGTCGATGTTGCTGGCGGCGAATGTCGGGCGGTTGGGGTGTAAGTTCGACCACGGGCGCGCCGGCCAATACTTTGTCCACCGCCAGCCGCGTCTCGTCCAGGGCTGGATTCATGACCGGTTCGTCGCTGGCCAGTTTGAGGGCAAAGAGATCAGCCAGGAGGATTTCGAGCTGCCGTACGGTGTTGGAGCGGATGACGTAGACGGGGATGCCGCGCGCTTCGGCCTCGGTGACGGGTTGGGGTTGTTTGCGGAAGTAGGGTTTGAGGGTGATGACGACATCGGCCTGGAAGAGATCGTTGGTGATGTCGACGGCGACGCCCAGGCTTTGGGCGGCGGCGCGTAGCCGATTCTGGCCGATGCCGTAACAGTAGGCGCGCAGGGTGCGGCTGGAGGCTGGGGGTGTGGTTGTCAGACGTTGGGCTTCGCGCTCGAAACCAGCCCGCTCGTATCTCTCGCCGTTGTGTCTGCTCTCGCGAGCGCGCGTTTCTGGCTCGGCTGCCTCGGTTTTCCAGCGTTCTGCGCGCTCGATAACCACGTTGCCCTGTTCGTCGCGCAGGCGCGCCTCGGCCTGGAGAGGGCGCTGGCGCAGGAGGGCATCGACCGCGCGGGCCACGTCGTGATGGACGATGAGGTGTTGGCGATCGACGATCTCGATGAGGACGTCGAAGGTGGGGGGGGCGCGGCGTTCGAGGATGGCTTTTTGGGTGCCGCGACGCCGGGCTTCTTCGTCCGAGAGGGTGACGGATTCGACGCCGCCGACCAGGTCGGAGAGGGTGGGGTTGAGGAGGAGGTTGTCGAGTGTGCGGCCGTGGGCTGTGCCGATGAGCTGGACGCCGCGCTCGGCGATGGTGCGGGCGGCTTCGGCTTCGAGGGCGCGGCCGATTTCGTCGATGATGATGGCTTCGGGCATGTGGTTTTCCACGGCCTCGATCATGACTTCGTGCTGGAGGGAGGGCATGGGCACCTGCATCCGGCGGGAGCGTCCGATGGCGGGGTGGGGGATGTCGCCGTCGCCGCCGATTTCGTTGGAGGTGTCGACGATGATGACCCGTTTTTTCTCGTCGGCCAGGACGCGGGCGGCTTCGCGCAGGAGGGTGGTTTTGCCGACGCCAGGGCGACCGAGGAGGAGGATGCTTTGGCCGCTGGTAATGATGTCCTGGATGATGTCGATGGTGCCGTATACTGCCCGGCCAACGCGGCAGGTGAGGCCGACGATGTCGCCTTTGCGGTTGCGGATGGCCGAGATGCGGTGGAGGGTGCGGGCGATGCCGGCGCGGTTGTCTTCGGTGAAGTCGCCGATGCGTTCGACGACGTAGGCCAGGTCTGCGGCGGTGATTTCGCGTTCCAGAAGTTCGGTGTCGTGATCGGTGAAGCGGGCTTCGGGTTTGCGCCCCAAATCGAGGACAATTTCGATCAGTTTTTCGGCCTGGTTGAGTTCGTGTAGCCGGGCGGTGATGGAGGGAGGAAGGACGGCGAGGAGAAGGTCGAGATCGTCGGTGATGTTTTGTTGCATGGCAAGTCAGGGGTGGTGTGACCCCGTGGGATCATTTTCCGGTGGAGCGGGTCAAGAAAAGGCGTTAGCCGGGGGAGCGGCGGGGCAGTTCGGCGGAAAGGAGGCCAGCGAGGACGGCTTCGGCCAGTTCTTTCGAGGGAACAGGGGCGGTTCGGCGCGCCAGGCTGGTGGTGTGCTTGACGAAGCGCGTGACGGTGAGGGTTGGCTCGAAAGCCCGATCGCGCAGGTGCGGACCAAAGCTGCTTTGGTAGGGGCGAAGGGGGCAGAGGATGGGGCGTTGGGAGTAGTGGGCCAGGGCGTGCAGGCTGCGCGCTAGGAGTTCGGAGATAGGTTCCGGGCTGGCCGGGTCGCCCAAGAGGTGGAGCCAGTGGATATTGCCGCCACGGATGAGTTGCACGGCGGCAAGGACGTCGCCTTTGTCTTCGTAGACGAACCCTTCTGTGCGTTCTGGCTGCCACCAGGTGCGTAAGTCGAAGGGAGAGGGGTTTTCGTCGCTGTTGCTCAGCCCGCCTTCGGCTTGTTGAACCAGGAGGGGGGTGTGGCGGTTGTGCAGGCGCTGGAGGGCGAAGCTATCGATTTCTCGCTGCGGCCGAACATGGGGCCAATCGTTTTCGTTGCCGGGCGGGGGCAAGGAGATGCCGGAGTGACGAAATAAGGTTTCCTGGATATAAGCGGCAAAGCCGGCGGCGGCGACGGTGGCGAGGGCGTCGTCGTTGCTTTCCAGACAGAGATAGAGGCGATGGATGCCGTGCTCGCCCGCGGAGTAGGAGAGGTGTTCGAGCAGGCGTTTCCAAAGGCTGGGGGCCTGGGGAGAGGCGTCGTGGGCGGGGGCGATGCGGGTGAGGTCGGCTTCGGGGCGGACGAAGCGTTTGACGGCCTGGATGAAGGCGGGGATGGGTGGTTCGCCGCTGGCGGGGAAGTGAAGGTAGGTGGCGGCCCCAACGCCGTGCCAGGGCAAAGGGGAGCCTACGGCTGCCCAGAAGGCGGCGTCCGCATCGGCGAAATAGTGTTCGAGGCTGAGGGGTGTGCTGCGTTGGACGAGGCGCTGCAAGCGCAGGCTGTTGCGCAGACCGAAGGGGCGGATCAAGGGCGGAGGGCGGGGATCAGGGGGCGGAGGGCGGGGATCAGGGGACGGAGGGCGGAGATCAGGGGACGGAGGGCGGAGATCAGGGGACGGAGGGCGGAGATCAGGGGGCGGAGGGCGGGGATCAGGGGGCGGAGGGCGGGGATCAGGGGACGGAGGGCGGGGATCAGGGGACGGAGGGCGGAGGGTTGTCGCCAGTGGGTTGGCGGTCTGATTGTTTGGTTTCTGTTTTTTGCGCGGCTTCGATGCGGGTGAGGGCGGTGCGAGCGTATTGTCGGGTGGCCAGGTCGGGATCGTGCAGGCGTTCGCTGAGGGCGGACACGGCGCTGGGATCGGCCAAGCGGCCCAGGGATTGGCAGGCGGCGCGGCGGACGCGCGGGTCGGAGTCGGTGGCGCGGGTGAGGAGAGAGGGGATGTGTTGGCTCGAACCGGCGACGCCGAGTGTGCGGGCCGCCGCCGCGCGCACGAGGGGGTCGGTGTGGTCGAGGAAGGTCGAGATGGCGGGGGCGGCAGTGGGCGCGGGTGTCAGGTAGAGAAGGTCGAGGAGAGAGGCAGCGAGTAGGGGCGAGGTCGTCTCGCCCAGGCGGTCGCAGGCGATCTGCAGGGTGTGTTCTGGCCCCCAGGAGGCCAGGGTGCGGACGGTTTCGTCGCGCACGATGGGGTCAGGGTCTTCGAGAAGATGCAGGAGGGTGGGTGACAGAGCGGGTTGGGGTGATCCAGCCAGGTTGCGGGCGGCGCGCCAGCGCGTGGTGGGGTCGGGGTCGCTCAGTTGGGCGGGATCGACGCGAGGGCGGGGGGTGAGGCTGGCGCGCAGGCGTTCCCAGAGGGTGGCGAAGCGGGGGGGCATGGGGAGAGGGAAGGAGGGGGAGAGGGAATACGCAATACGGAACACGCATCAAGGCCGGATGTGGCCGTCGCCGAGGACGATCCATTTGTAGGTGGTGAGTTCGGCCAGGCCCATGGGTCCGCGGGCGTGCAATTTTTGCGTGCTGATGGCGACTTCGGCGCCGAGGCCGAGCTGACCGCCGTCGTTGAAGCGGGTGGAGGCGTTGACGAAGACGGCGGAGCTATCGACTTCGTTGAGGAAGCGCTGGGCGTTGGTCCAGTTCTGGGTGAGGATGCCGTCGGAGTGGTCGAGGCTGTGCTGCCGGATATGGTCGATGGCGGCGTCGAGGTCGGGGACGATGTGCAGTCCCAGGGTGAGGTTCATCCATTCGGTGTCGAAGTCGGTGGGGCCGGCGGGTTGCACGTTGTCATGACCGGCGAGGATGGCCATGGCCGCTTCATCCGCCCGGAAGCTGACCCCGGCCGGGGTGAGGTGTTCGACCACCAGGGGTAGGAAGCGGGCGGCGATGTTCTGGTGGACGAGCAGGGTGTCGAGTGAGTTGCAGACGCTAGGCCGCTGCGTCTTGGCGTTGTGGATGACGGGCAGGGCTTTGTCGAGATCGGCGCTTTCGTCTACGAAGTAGTGGCAGATGCCGACGCCGCCGGTGATGACGGGTATGGTGCTGTTCTCGCGGCAGAATTGGTGGAGGCTGGCGCCGCCGCGGGGGATGATGACATCGACATAGTCGTGGAGTTTGAGCAGGTGGCCGATGAAGGCTCGATCGGGGCTGTCGATGTATTGGACGGAGGCGCGGGGCAGGCCAACCTGGTCGAGGGCGCTGTGAATGACAGCAAGGATGGCCAGATTGCTGCGCATGATCTCTTTGCCCCCGCGCAGGATGGCGGCGTTGCCGGTCTTGAGGGCGAGGGCAGCGATGTCGACGGTGACGTTGGGCCGGGCCTCGTAGATGACGCCGAGGACGCCAAGCGGGGTGCGGCGGCGGCTGATGCGTAAGCCGTTGGGCAGCAGGCGGGCGTCGAATTCGCTGCCCACGGGGTCGGGCAAGGTGGCGACGGCGCGGGTGTCGGCGGCGAAGCCGGCCAGCCGGCTGGGGGTGATCGACATGCGGTCGATCAGGTTGTCGCGCAGTCCGGCGGACTTGCCGTCGGCCACATCGAGGGCGTTGGCAGCCAGGATGCTTTCCTGACTGGCGACAAGGCCGTCGGCGATGGCGTGAAGGAGGGTGTTCTTGGCGGCGGTGGGGGCGGTCGCCAGGGCGCGGGCGGCGGCGCGGGCTTGTTGGCCGAGGGGGGTGAGGGGATTAATGGTCATAGAGTCAGAGTAAAATCAGATCGTTGCGATGGATGACTTCCTCGCCGTATTCGTAACCGAGGATGGCTTCGATCTCGCGCGAATGGCGGCCACGAAGTCGGCGCACTTCGTCGGCCTGGTAGTTGGTAAGGCCGCGAGCCAACTCGCGCCCGTTGGGGCCGAGGATGCTGATGGTGTCGCCGCGCTGGAAGTCGCCGTCGACGGCGGCGATGCCGGCGGGGAGCAGGCTGCTGCCGTTGCGGACGAGGGCTTTGGCCGCGCCTTCGTCGATGACGAGGCGGCCGGAGGTGGTGTAGCCGGCCAGAAGCCAGCGTTTGCGGCTTTCCGGGCGGCTGGCGCGCGGATGAATGCGGGTGCCGAGTGGTTCGCCCGCAGCCAGGCGCAAGACGACGTCGGGGAGGCTGCCGGAGGCGATGATGACGGTGGCGCCGCCGCGGGTGGCGGTTTCGGCAGCCTGGAGTTTGGTGATCATGCCGCCAGTGCCCAGGCCGGTGACAGCGCCGCCAGCGACGGCGAGCAGGTCGTCGTCGATATGGGCGATGTCGGAGATGAGTTGGGCGTTGGGGTCTTTACGCGGGTCGGCGGTGAAGAGGCCGGGCTGGTCGGTGAGGAGGATGAGGAGGTCGGCTTCGGCCAGGGTGGCGACCATGGCCGAGAGGTTGTCGTTGTCGCCCACCCGGATTTCTTCGGCGGTGACGCTGTCGTTTTCGTTGATGATGGGGATGATGCCGTGAGCCAGCAAGGCGCCGAGGGTGTGGCGGGCGTTGAGGTAGCGACGGCGTTCTTGCAGGTCGGCGCGGGTGAGCAGGAGTTGGCCGACGTGGATGCCGTAGATATCGAAATATTGTTGGTACATGGTCATCAGCCGGGGCTGGCCGACAGCGCTGATCATCTGCTTGGCAGGCACGTTGGGCGGCAGAGCGGGGAAGGCCAGTTGTTCTTTGCCCGCTGCCAGCGCGCCGGAGCTGACGACGATGATCTCAACGCCGCCCGCGCGCAGATGTGCGCATTGCCGCACCAGTTCGATGAGGCGGGGGCGGTTCAGGTAAGGTGTGCCGGCGGTGAGGACGCTGGTTCCCAGCTTGAGGACGATGCGGCGGTAGGGAGTGGGAGTCGTGGACAAGACGGGCAGGGGATTGATCTATTGTCTTACCGTCCGTTGGCTCCGCACCGGCGTTTGGGCGCTGGCAAAAGGAGCCACGAAGCTGGCGAGTTTGGCGGTGCGGGCCTGCTTGATTTCTTCCGACCATTGTTGCATGAGGGTTTCGAGGGCGGCAAGGGGGTCGGCGTTGGCCGGAAGCTGGCCTGGCAGGTAGCGGCGCAGGAGGTCGGTGACTTTTTCGCGCCACAGGTCGGCCTGTTCGGCCAATTCCTGGCGCTGGAAGTTGGTGGGGTCTTTTTGCAGAAGCGCGTCCATGATCATCAGCGGATCGGTGCTGGGCGGCAGTTGGCCGGGTACGTAGCGGCGCAGCATGTCTGTGATCTGGTTGCGCCAGAGATCGGCCTGGGCGGTGAGTTCCTGGCGCTGGAAGTCGAAGGAGGATTGGGCGCTGCTCAGGGCTTGTTGCACGTCTTGCATTTTACGCTGCAATTCTGCCAGTTGGGCGGAGCCAGCCGTTTCCTCATTGAAGCCAGGGCCGACCAGGAACCAGGCGGGGTTGACATAACCCCGCCAGCCGTCTTTGGCGTTGAAAGGGTTGACGCGAATGCCGAAATGTAGATGGGGGCCGGTGCTGAAGCCGGTGTTGCCAGAGAGTCCAATCTGGTCGCCTGCCGTCACGCCGTCGCCTTCCTTGAGATCGACTTTGCTGAGATGAGCGTAGAGTGACTGGCCCCAGGCGTGCTCCAGTTTGACGTAGTTGCCAAAACCGTCGCTGTCGGCGCCCTTGGGTCCTTCGACAAAGGCTATCTCGGTGGCTTTGCCATCTGCTGCGGCCACCAGGGACGTGCCAATGTTCATGCCCCAGTCGATGCCGTTGTGGCCGAGGAGTCCAAAGCGCTGGTAGACTTCGGGGTGTTCGGCAAAGCCTTGCGTCATACGAAAAGCGCCAGTGAAAGGTAGGCGAATGCGGGGGGCAGGCATGGGGGGTCTCCAGGGGGAGGAGCGAGCCTGTAAAGGGCGTTTCTAGGGACAAAGGGGGCGCAGCAACGACCAGCCGTAGAGACCGCTGTCGTGACCATCGGCCCAAACAATTTGCAAGGCGTAATCGCCGATGAAGTGGGCGCCTACGACTTCTGCGGAGACGCCGGGGGCGGGGGTTTTATAAAGGTCGGCGGGGTCGATTTCCTGGCCCATGAATTCATGGCCGCCGCGACAACTGACGCACGGGCAGATGAAGCGGATGCAGGCGAGGGGATATTCGCAGTGGGCGCCGTCGAGCCAATCGATGAGGAGAAGGCCGCGCGGGCGATCGATGGTGATGTGGCGAGGGCGGGAGTCGGACATGAGGTGTGAGGTGTACCGCGTATTGGGTCAGATGTGTTGTGTGAAGACGTGGGATGGGAGGAGTGAAACGGGCGGGCGGCGGTTGGATTTCACGCTTCACGTTTTCAGGCGCAGCTTTACTTCTTTGGCTAACGATCCGTAGTATACGTCCGCGAGTCGGTATCGACAAGGCTAACCCGGAATGGGCGCGCGCACTTTGCTTGCACTCTATGCTTGTTTCGAGCACAATCGATGACGATATTAGCGAGGAGCTGACCGCATAGCATGTACGCTCAAGTTCTCCATCGTCCCCGCCCCATCGCCGAGCAGCCGCTCGTTTTGACCGACGTTCCTCTGCCAAAAGTGGACCCTGGCCAAATCCTGCTGCGCGTGGCTGCCTGTGGTGTATGTCACACCGATCTGCATACGGTGGAGGGCGATTTGCATCTGCCCAAACTTCCCATCGCACCGGGGCACCAGGTGGTGGGTGTGGTGGCGGAGGTGGGAGCGGGAGTGGACAGTTTTGCGGTTGGCGAGAGGGCAGGCGCTATCTGGCTACACCGCACGTGTGGGGTATGCGAGTATTGCCGGTCGGGGCGGGAGAACTTGTGCGAGCGCGCCGCCTTCGCCGGGTTGCACGTCGATGGCGGCTATGCCGAGTACATGGTTGTGGATGCGGATTTCGCCCATCGCTTGCCAGCGGATCTCGCGGATATCGAGGTGGCGCCGCTGCTGTGTGGGGGCGTAATCGGTTATCGCGCGTTGCGGCTTTCTGGCATCCAGCCAGGGCAAAGGCTGGGATTGTATGGGTTCGGCAATTCGGCCCATATTGCCATTCAGATCGCGCGTTTTTGGGGCTGCCAGGTGTTTGTATTCACGCGCGATGCCGGACATCAGGAACACGCGCGGAGCTTGGGCGCGGCCTGGGTCGGGCGAGCCGAAGAGTCGCCGCCGAGCTGGTTGGACGCGGCCATCGTCTTTGCCCCCGCCGGCGAGATCGCACTGCGGGCGTTGCAGGCTTTGCGTCCGGGGGGGACGGTGGCGCTGGCGGGTATTCACATGAGCCCCATCCCCTCACTGCCCTACGAAGTGATCTACGGCGAGCGTGTGCTGCGCAGTGTGGCCAACAGCACGCGCCAGGACGCCCGCGACTTGCTGGCCCTGGCTGCGGCCATCCCCGTGCATACGGATGTCAGCGTCTTTCCGCTCGCAGCCGCCAACGAGGCATTGGCGGCGTTGAAAGCCAGTCGCTTTGCGGGCGCCGCGGTGCTTGTTCCCTGAAGGGTGCTTGCTGGTGGCGTGGTGGCAGTAACGACTTCAGTCGCTTGATAGCCGCCGTCCGAGCGACTGAAGTCGTTACTACGAACCTCCCACATGCCCTAGATCAGCCCCACCTCTTTCCCGGCGCCCTCGAACACAGCCAGGGCGAAATCGATGTCGGCGATGGTGTGGGCGGCGGTGACGTTGGCGCGCAAGCGGCTGGCGCCAGGCGGCACCGCCGGCGAGAGCACGGGCAGCACGAAGAGGCCGTGATCCTGGCAGTACTTGGTCATCAGCATGGCGCGGTCATCGTCCCACGTCATGATGGGGACGATGGGCGTCACGCTGACGCCGGTGTCGAAGCCTCGTTTTTGGAGGCCGCCGAGGAAGTGTTGCACGTTGCGTTGCAGGATGCAGTTGCGTTCGACGCCCTCGCGCTCGACCACCTCGAACCCGGCCTTGCAGGCAGCCGCCACCGCCGGCGGCAGCGCCGCCGAAAAGACGAAGCCGCGCGCCGAGTGTTTGAGGAAGAGGATGAGGTCTTCGTCGCCGGTGATGTAGCCGCCGATGCCGGGGATCGTCTTGCTGAGGGTGCCCATCTTCACATCGACGGCGCCAGGCATGTTGTAGTATTCCTCGATGCCGTGGCCGGTGGCGCCAAGAACGCCCAGGCTGTGCGCCTCGTCGATCATGAGGCGAGCGCCATATTTGTGGCAGAGATCGACGGCATCGGGCAAATTGAAGATGTCGCCGTCCATGCTGAACACGGCGTCGGCCACCACCAGCTTGCCGCCTTTGGCAGGCGCTTGTTGCAGGCGCCGCTCCAAATCTGCCATGTCGTTGTGGCGGAAGCGCACGAATTCCCCGCGCGCGAGTTGGCAGCCATCGACGATGCTGGCGTGATTCCATTTGTCTGAGATCACCCAGTCGCCGCGGCCAATGAGGGTGGAAATCGTGGCCAGGTTAGTGACATAACCAGAGGAATAGACGATAGCGGCCTTGCGGCCATGAAAACGTGCGATCGTCTCCTCCAGCTCGATATGCAGATCGAGCGTGCCGCCTAAAAGTCGCACGCCGTGGGTGCCGGCGCCATACCGATCGACGGCGTTCTTGGCCGCTTCCTGGATGTAGGGGTGTTGGAGCAGGCCCAGATAGCTATAGGTGGCGAACATGAGCTTGCGCTGCCCATTCACTTCCACCCAGGCGCCCTCCAACTTGCTCACGGGTTGCTGGTAATAATAGGCGTCCAAACCTTTGGCCCAGGCGACGCGTTCCATCGTCTCGTCGATTTTCCATTGCAGGCCATCGCGCGGGTGATCGCGTGTCTCGCCGGCAGCGCGTCCCGCGCCCACGGCCTCTGGCGCATCACCGTTGGCTTTCGCCATGATGGCCTCCAGGATGGGGGCGTCTTCTTCGAGCAGTGCTTCACGTAACATAGATTGAAAAGTCCTCCTTGTGAATGAGGGAATTTATGATTCAGGCGAAGGTTCGACGCCAGCGCGTCCGCCGTGCGCCCAATCCTTCAGGCGACGATACGAGTGCTCGCCTTTGCGCAGAGCCAGACGCACGCCCTCGCGGCTGATGCTTTCCACCCAGCCCTCGACGGCGGCGGTTTTCACCAGCAAATCCAGCGTCCAGCCGGTGTCGGCCCAACCGAAGTCGCGTGGTTGGCGCTCGCGCATCAGCGCGGCGAACTGATCACCCAACGACGGGGAAAGAGTCTCCGGGCGGCCAGGGGAGGTCGTGCGCTCTAACGCCTCGCTCCCGCGCTCATTGAAGGCTTTGATACGCGCCCGCACGGTGGCCGAAGAAAGCTCGAGGGTGTCGGCGATGCCGGGCGGTCCCAACCCCGCTGTCGAGAGGAGGATGATCTGGGCCCAGCGCGCGGCGATCACATCGCTGCTGTTGGCCATCGTTTGCAGATGATTGTGCTCTTCCTGGCTGAGCGGGCGGGCATACAGGGTCATGCTGTCGATGATTGTACCGCCGCCGACAAGAAAGTGCAAAATCTTTTTTGGAAAGTACAAAATCTTTTTTGGACATACCCTTGTCTCTGTCGCATCTCACCCCTCGGCGGTGGACGCCAAACGGGGATTGGCGGTAGAATAACAAAAACACCACATTCCCAATCCCCCTTGAACCACCCCCATCTACTGGAGAAACTTCCCATGGATCGTACAACCGGCACGTTCACCGTCAAATCCGGCCTGGCCGATATGCTCAAGGGCGGCGTCATCATGGACGTCACCGACGCCACCCAGGCCCGTATCGCCGAAGAAGCAGGCGCTTGCGCTGTCATGGCATTGGAACGCGTGCCCGCCGACATTCGCGCCCAGGGCGGTGTGGCCCGCATGAGCGACCCCGACAAAATCTACGAGATCATCGCAGCCGTCACCATCCCGGTCATGGCCAAATGCCGTATCGGCCACTTCGTCGAAGCCCAAATCCTGGAAGCCATTGGCGTCGATTACATCGACGAGAGCGAGGTGCTCACCCCCGCTGACGAAGCCCACCACGTCAACAAATGGGATTTCAAAGTGCCCTTCGTGTGCGGCTGCCGCAATCTGGGCGAGGCCTTGCGCCGCATCAGCGAAGGCGCCGCCATGATCCGCACCAAAGGCGAAGCAGGAACCGGCGATGTGGTCGAAGCCGTGCGCCACGCCCGCGCCGTGATGGGCGACATCCGCCGCCTGCAAACCATGGCTCCCGAAGAGATGTTTGCCTTTGCCAAAGAAATCGGCGCGCCTTACGATCTCGTCCGCCTCACCGCCGAGATGGGCCGCCTGCCGGTCGTCAACTTCGCAGCCGGCGGCATCGCCACCCCCGCTGACGCCGCCTTGATGATGCAGCTCGGCGTCGACGGCGTCTTCGTCGGCTCTGGCATCTTCAAAAGTGGAGACCCCGCCCGTCGCGCCGCCGCCATCGTCAAAGCCACCACCCACTTCCGCGACCCGCACATCCTGGCCGAAATCAGCCGCGGCCTGGGCGAGCCGATGGTGGGGCGCACCGTCGCCGCCATGCCCGAAAGCGAACGCATCGCCGGCCGCGGTTGGTGAGCCACCTCCTATTCTCCGACCTCTGTTCTCCACCTCCATGCCCTACACCAACAACCTCACTGGCTACATCGACGGCGTCATCCTGAAAGAACTCGTCACCCACACCGACCCGCGCGGATTCTTCCGCGAAGTCATCCGGGTCAGCGACGACTTCTTTACCGATGGCTTCGCCCAATGGAGCCACGCCCGCAACTTCCACGGCGTCATCAAAGCCTGGCATATCCACCGCAAACAGACCGATTGGTGGTACTGCCCCCTCGGCAACCTCAAAGTCGTGCTCTACGACACTCGCCCCGACAGCCCCACCCACGGCAACCTGATGGAACTCTACCTGGGCGACAACTACCCCGCCGTCGTCTTGCGCATCCCACCCGGCGTGGCCCACGGCTACAAAGTCCTCAGCGCCGAAGCCCACATGCTCTACATCACCAGCCAGACCTACGATCCTGCCGATGAGGGGCGCATCCCCCACGACGATCCCACGATCGGATACGACTGGTTGGCCGGCCACAAGATCACCTGACCATGCTTCGCCCCGGCGACCTCCTCGGCCCCAACCGCATCGACCGTGAACTCGGTCGCGGGGGCGCGGCCATCGTCTATTTGGCTTATCACCAGCGGCTCGAACGCCCGGTCGCGCTCAAGGTGCTTTACGAACACCTGCAAAACGATGCCGCCTTCGCCGAGCGTTTTCTATTTGAGGCCCGCGCCGCCGCCCGACTCGATCACCCCAACATCGTCGCCATCTACGATGCCGGTCAGATCGATGGCATCGACTACATCGCCATGGAGTACGTCGAAGGCGAATCGTTGGCCGAGGTACTCCGTCGCGTGGCCGGCCCTCTACCGCTCGATTTCACCCTCAGCGTCATCAATCAGGTTGCCGCCGCTCTCGATTACGCCCACCAGCGCGGTGTCGTCCACCGCGACATCAAACCCAGCAACATCCTGGTGCGCGCCAACGGTCATGCCTTGCTCACCGATTTCGGCATCGCCCGCGCCGCCACCCTGTCCACGGCCACCTTGACCGGCGCCATCCTCGGCACACCCGAATATATGTCGCCGGAGCAAGTCGAAAACCGCCCCGTCGATGGCCGCAGCGATGTCTACAGCCTCGCCATCGTTGCCTACACCATGCTCACAGGGCGCCCACCCTTCCATGCCGAGGCCCCCCAAGCCACCCTCTACGCTCAAGTCCACCAGCCTTTGCCCGATCCGCGGCTCACCAACCCTGCCCTTCCATTCGTCCTCGCCGCCGTCCTCCAGGCTGGCGCCGCCAAAGCCAGCGAGCGCCGTCATTCCACCGCCACCGCTTTCGCCCAGGCTCTGAGCGGCCCGGCAGTGGCCCCACCTTCACCACCCACCCCACCCACCCCGCCGCCCCACCCCTCCACCCCTGTTCAATCCAGTGCCGCCAATCTCTGGCTCTACATCCTCATCGGCTTTTTGTTGGGGTTGGCTGCCCTCGCGCTCACTGCCTGGGTCTTGGTGAGCACCTAGACATGTTTCGCTCCTCGCCGGGCCTTCGCTATCCGACCGACGACGGCGCCCGCGATTGGAATCCGGTATGATGATAGATGGCTAGCCAAAGAAATTATGCTCAGATCTGAAATGTGAAATGTGATGCGTGAAAATTGCCGACGTTTTTTCACGTTTCACGTTTTACGAGCTTCATAACAAATCAACTTAGCGATCAATAAAAAAGGTGGCGGCGCCAGAAATCGACGCCGCCACCTGGTTGCTATGGTTTACCAGATGCCCCGGAGTCCGGGAGCCACGAAGTTGTAGGTGTATGATAGCAGGTAGGGGCCGTAAGCGATGAGGATGAGCACAACGGCGGCGCCGATCCACACGCTCCATCTCTCGAAAATGGCCGGCGCTCGATCAGCCGCGGACAGGGCGTCGACGAAGGCATAGTCTTCCTCGCGTACCTCGACTTTCTTGGTGAAGAAGGAAAGCGCCAGCACCAGGAAGAAAAGCAGGGCGCCAACATACATGATGGTGCCGCCCACCGCCGTCATCAGGCTGGGGATTTTCCATACCTCCATATAGTAGTCGGCTTGCGACATGGGCACGCGGCGGGGCATGCCCAAAATGCCGGCCCAGTGCATGCCGCGGGCGAAAATCATCACGCCGACGAACCACACCCACGCCTGGATCACGGCTGTTTTAGGCGACCAGAGGGTGCGTCCGGTCAGTTGTGGTAGCAGCCAGTAGGTGATGCCCATGAAGGTGAGGGTCACGGCGGTGCCTACAGTGAGGTGGAAGTGGCCGGGGATGAAGGAGGTGTTGTGCACCACCATGTTGATGTTGTAGGAGGCATTGATGATGCCGCCGACGCCGCCGAACAGGAAGCCGATGCCCGCCAGCAACTGCGTGGCCACGACCGGATCGCCCCACGGCAAGCGCCAAATCCAACCAAAGAGACCTTTGCCCCCGCGCTGGCGTCCGCCATACTCCAGCGAGGCGATGATCGTAAAGGCAGTCAGCATGGAGGGAAGGAAGAGCAGGAAGGTGATGGTGGCATGCACCAACTTCCAACCAGCCGGGACGCCAGGATCGGTGTATTGGTGATGGAACCCAACCGGCGTGGACAGCAGGAGGAAGAGAAGGAAGACCAGCCGCGACAGGGATTCTGAGAAGAGCTTGCCGCCAGCGCGTTTGGGCAGGATGGTGTACCAGGCGATGTAGGCTGGCAGCAGCCAGAAGTAAACCAACGGGTGGCCCGTATACCAGAAGAGTGTGCGGGCGAGTTGGGGGTCGGTGTATTTCACCCAGCCCAACGACCACGGCAGCAGTAGCACCAGCACCTCGATGGCCACGCCCAGCGAGGCGATGAACCACATGGCGTAGGTCGCCAGAGACATGAAAGCTGGCAGAGGAGTGGGTTCACCAGGATGCTCCTTGCGCCAGGCCCGGTGAATCTGCCAGAGCGCCAAACCCGTGACCCAGGTGCTCACCACCACCAGCACCAGGCCCAGGTAGAACAAGGGCGGCGCCTGCAGCGGTGGGTAGAAGGTGAAGAGGATGGTGGCCTGATTCAGCAGCATGGGAATAGCCGTGATCACCAAACCCACCACCATGAGAATCAGGCTCAGCCAGGGCGTCCACATGTGGGGATAAGGGCGTTTGAGAACCTTGGCCGTGATGAACATGAGGAAGCCAGCGGTAAAGGCGAACGTCCAGATGAGGGCATTGAGGACGCCGTGCAGGCTGAGGCCGTGGTAATAGGACTTGACCAGGAAGCGCAACAGCGGGTAGAGATCGATCTGGGCATGGTCGAGCGCCTGGAATGGCCCAAAAAGCGTGCCGATGAATAGCGCTACGCTGGCAAGCAGGATATAAGCAAGCGTGATACGTTTCAAGCTTGTAGACATGACTATTTTCTCCAGGGATGGCTGGGCGCGCCTATTGGGCGGTCGCCGCTGCCTCTACGATGATCTTGCCGTACATCTTTGCATGGCCGCTGCCACAGAATTCATGGCAGATGATCAAGTATTCGCCGGGCGTCTTGAAGGTGCGCGAGACTTGCGTCACCTGACCGGGTATGACCATGGCGTTGAGATTCGTGTTTTCGACCTTGAAGCCATGCTGAACGTCTTTACTGGTGACGAACAGCGTCAGTTTCGAGCCGGCCGGGATTCTGATTTCGTTGGGGTTCCACGACCAGATCTGGGCCACGATGTAGGCTTCGTAATGGCCGGGGCTGAGTTGGCGCAGGCCGGGGGTGGCAAAATCGGTTTTCGAGAGGTCCTTAGGATCGACCTGCCCTGCCGGCGACGGCACCTGGATGCCGCCAGCCACAGCAGCCGTAAAAATGGCCAGGAAAAAGGTGAGGACGAGGCCAATCGAAAAATAGAACCAGGCTCTTTCGTAGCGATGAATGTGCATGAGTTCTTGTCCTCCTTACCGGCGTAGCACCATTTCGAGGTAGGCGTAGCCCCAGAAGAAGATAATGAGTAGAAAAAAGCCGACGAGCACCCAGACGGTGCCAATGGGATTGAAATCCTCATCATGATTAGGATCGCTCATACGCTACTCCATGAAGGTGGTGAGATGTCTGGCGACGCCCTGTTTGTGAAGTTTGGGACAGGACGTGCGGTATTATAAGCAGGAGATGAACGCGTTACTAATCTCTTTTCTCTGTTCTGAGCAATGTAGATTCCGAAGCCTATCTAACGGCGACAAGGCCGCTATCGTGGCAATTGACAACGCCGCGACGAGTGGCGTAGACTCCGATCATCGTCTATCGTCATCTTCAAAACTCTCATTCGCGTCTTCGAGGTCTCGATAAGCCCCCATTATGCCCACTAACTCCCTCTCTCTTGGTTTCGCCACCACCATCCTCCCCGCCTCGACAGCCCTGATTGCTTTTGTCTTCGCTGCCCTGGTGTTCAGGCGTTGGTACTATGGCCGCAAGCTCCATTCGTTCTTCTGGGGCGTCGGTTTGGTGTTCTATGGCGCCGGCGCAGCCATGGAAGCGTTATACGGCCTGGCGGGATGGAATCCGCTCGTTTTCCGGCTGTGGTATTTGTGCGGGGCGTTCTTCGCCGCCGCCTGGCTGGGCTTGGGCACCGCCTTTCTGCTCATGAAGCGCCGTCGGTCATGGGTGTTGTTCGCTATCCTGGCCGCCGGATCAGTCTATGCCGTGTTCAAGGTTTTTACAGCGACGCTGGACCCCACTCAGATGCTCGGCCACGAGATGAGCGGCCATGCCATCGTCACGCCGGGGGTGCGGGTGCTAACGCCGTTCTTCAATGTCTTTGGCACGCTGCTGTTGGTGGGGGGTGCGGTGTATTCGGCCTGGCTGTTTTGGCGCAAGCGCGTGTTGCGCCACCGGATGATCGGCAATATCCTCATCGCCGCCGGCGCCCTGCTCCCCGCCTTTGGCGGTGTTTTCCAGCGCGTGGGCATCCCGGCCCTGCTCTATCTCAGCGAGTTGCTGGGCGTGATTATCATGTTCATCGGTTTTCAATACGCCGTGAGCGAGTCTGCTAAGGTCGCCCGCGGGGCGAGCGCGCGGGCGACCTCACCGTAATCTAGTCTGGCAGGTGGAGCTGCACCCAGGTCTGGCCAGAATCCTGGCTGCGCAGGAAGGCAGCGCCGGCAAAATGGTAGCCCACGTCCGCGTCGGGTGTGTAGCGGTAAAGGTTGATGTAGAGGCTAGGCCCGGCGCCCCAAGCCAGGGGTTGGACATAGTAATAGGGGCCGAAACTGGTGGCTTGCTCCCAGTGCACGGCGGAACCGGTCATTTCTAACGGATTGACGCTGTAGAGGAGGGCGCCGGCGACGCCGCCCGCCCATAAAGTGCTGTCTTCCGAGCGCAGGGCTAATCCCAACAGCGGCGGGGCGGGGAAGGGATTGCCGGTGATCGGCGGGGCGATGGGGCTCCACAGTCCAGGTGGTTGGCCGCGGTCGAGGTGGATGACCCCGCGCCGGCCCCAGTAGATGGCGAAGAGGGTATTGTGTACCTGGGGGTGGATGAGGATGTTGGCGCCCAGGCCGCCAAAGTCGCCGATGCCTGTGCCAGCTTCGTCCCATTGCGCGCCGCCGTCGGTGCTGCGGATGATGCCCGAGTAGTTTGCCACGCGACCGCTGCTCCAGAGGATGGCGGGGTCATCGAAATCGACGGTGACGCCCCGGACAGGCGCCGAGGTCGTGACCAGGTTCCAGTGTTGGCCGGCGTCGTCGCTGCGATAGAGGCGGTCCGCCGCCACCAGGTAGAGCCGCCAGGGCGGGGTGAAGCTGCCGCCGAGGGTGTAGCCGGACGCGCCGAGCTGCCCCGCTACGTCCAGGTCGCTCCATGTTTCGCCCTGGTCGGTTGAGCGCAGCAGGCGGCCGCGGGTGTCGAGGACGTAGAGGGATTCGGGGGCGGTGGCTTGGGCGAGGGCGTAGCTGACGTAGAGGTCGCCAAAGGTGTAGGGGAGTGTGCTGGTGGGCGTGAGTGTGGGTGTTGGGGTGAGTGTGGAGGTGGCGGTCGGGGTGGGTGTGCGGGTTGCGGTTGGGGTGGGCGTCGGGGTGAGCGTTCGGGTGGGTGAAGGCGGCGCCGTTGGCGTGGGGGTGTTGGTGGGCGGGGTGGGAAGCCGGTAGTCTCGCAGGAGCAGGGGTAGCCAGGCGACGGGGACGCGCACGACGGTGGGTGTAGTGGTGGGCGTGGCAGTGGGGCTTGCTCTGAGTGTAGCCGAAGGGGTGGGCGTGGGCGTGGCGGTGGGGGTGGGAACGCAGGTCTGGAAGCTAAGGAGATCGAAGTATTGGAGGGCGATGGGGCCGGCGCCGTCGTTGTATGTGCCGAATTGGAGGCGGATGGTCTTGCCGGCGTAGGGGCGCAGGTCGAAGGTCTGGTTGAGCCAGGCGCGGTTGTTGTCGAGTTGGGCGAAGAGATAGTGGATGCGACCGTCGGGGGTGATGATCATGCCGTATTGCAGGTCGCTGTTCAGTCCGTCCACGCTGGTGCGGAATTCGGCGAGGGTGTCGGCGGCAAGGACGGCGTTCAGTTCCGGCGTGGATTGTTGGCTGGCCCCTGCCTGCGGCCAGCGCCACAAGCTGAGGTTGGCGCTGGCGAGTTGCGAGGCGGGGGGAAGGGTTACGTCCTGGCTGAAATCGCTGTAGCTACGGCGGTTGTCGGCGGCAATGGTGATGCCGGCTTGCATCGAGAACGAGCCGTGGTAGTGTTTGTCGGTCGTGCGCCGGGCGGGATAGGAGGTGGTGGGGATGCGCCAGCCACCCTCGAATTCGAAGCCGCGGTTGCTCAGCAGTTCCGTGCAGGGGGCAGGCGTGGCAGTGGGGGCGCCGGTCGTCTCCAATTGCCAGACGCCGGTCTCGCTGCCGACGAGGAGGGTCGTGGGCAGAGCGGGTGGGGCCAGCAGGGTGTTCATCTGCGCGGCATCGGGTAGGCCGCCCAGGTTGCGCCAGGTCAGGCCGTTGTCGGTGCTGCGATAGAGGTCGGAGGGGAGGGGCGTCTCGTCGTAGATGCTGGGGTCGATGGTGGCCAGATAGATGGTGGGATTCGAGGCGAAGTTCGGCCTGGTGGCTATGGCTGAGATAGCGAGGTCGGGGGCGTCGATCACCCGGCTCCAGTGCAGTCCGCCGTCGTCGCTGCGCCAAAGCTGGTCGTGACGGGTGTAGGGCGGGTCGGTTTCGGAGCGATATATGGTCAGGAAGTAGGTGTTGGCGGTGGCGGCGATGAGCCGGTTGACTTGCCAGCCCGGGCCGCTGGCGGGAGGAATGATGGGTGGTGGGGCCGGGGCGATCTGCCAGGTGAGGCCGGCGTCGGTGGAGCGGTGGAGGTGGTTGCCGGCGGCGATCACGGTTTGGTCGGCGGCGAAGGTGGGCGAGAGGGCGAATTTGTAGGCGGCGTTGGGATAGGTGAGCCAGTAGGGGCTGAAGTCCCAGGTTTCGCCGCCGTCGGTCGAATAGTGGACGCGACTATCGGCCAGCATGAAGACGCGCTGGTCGGCGGCGAAGGCGGGCGAGGGTAGCACCTGGGCTACATAGGCGGCGTTCTTCTTCAGTTGCCAGCTATTGCCGCGGTCGCTCGATTTGTAGAGGCTGCCGCCGATGCTAACCCCGCTGACTCGGCTGGCGAAGAGGATGCCATCGGCGGCATAGGCTGGGCTGACGGCTACATCGAGGATGCCAGCGGCGAGGACGCCGATCATGCCGGGGCCGGTGGGTCGCCAGACGCCAGACGCGCGCCGCCACACGCCCAGGTTGCTGGCGGCAAAGAGGTCCTGCCCTGAGCCTGCCGAAGGGTCGCTATCTCCAGCATAGCCGGGTTCGGCGGACAGGGCGTTCACCGCCAGCGGGTAGAAACCATCGCTCAAGCTGAAGTTCATGCCGCCATCGGTGCTCAGCCAGACGCCATCCAGGGTTCCGGCCAGGAGGGTGTGGTCGCTGGCGAAGACGGGTGAGACGGCGAGTCGCAGGATGGGTTTGCCGGCCAGGCTGGGTGGCAGGACTACGAAGCCGCCGGAGCTGGCGACGTAACGATAGAGCACCGGCCCCGCGGCCACGAATAGGCCCACCCCATCAGCCGAGACGCCGATGGGGTCGTATCCAGCGTCGGCCTGGTTGCCGAAGAGCTGCCAGGTGGCCCCGGCATCGGTGCTGCGCCGGATTTGTTGGCCGAAGGTGGCATAGGCGACCTCATGCAGCGGCTGAAAGGCGATATCGAACACTTGCGTGTCGGAGATGACGCGACTCCAGGTGGCGCCGCGGTCGCGGGAGCGCCAGAGGCCGTCCGAGGCGGCGGCGAGGGCGATGTGGGCATCGGTCGGCTGATAGGCCAGGCGACGCACCGGCCCGGTGTCGGCGTAGCGCGACCAGATGGCCCCGCCGTCGGTGGTGCGGTAGATGCCGCCGTAGGCGCTGCCGGCCATGAAGCTGAAATCGTGCTGATAGTCGGGGCTGACGGCGACGGCGTCGATCAGGAAGGGGCTGCCGGGAGTCTCGATGCCGGAGGTCTGCCGCCAGGTGGCGCCGGCGTCGGTGGTGACCCAGACACCGGTCCAGAACCCGGCCGCGGCCACGCCCTGCCCCGGCCAGCCGGGCGAGAGGGCCAGGTCGAGGGGAGCGCCATTGACCGGCCCGCCTGCGAATGACCAGTGATCGCCGCCGTCGGTCGATCGGAACAGGCCCCGGCCAGACCACGACGCCCGCCCGGAATCACGGCCGCCGCCGCCCCAGACAGCGTGGTCGTGGGCGAAATCGGGGCTGAGGGCCAGCGCCTGGGCGGGGCCGCCGCGCGGGCCGTTCAGGCTAGCCCAACTCAGGGGTGCTGCTGGCGCAGCGATGGCGGCGGGTGCAGCGCCGCTGGCTGTGGCCCAGGGCCAAGCCGCCAGCAGCAGGCCAGCGATGAGGAGAAAGGAGAGGATGGGTAGATTGTTTCCGCCCAGGCGTCGTTGCGAAACCATAGGAGAACTCCCGCAGCGTGGAGCGCGCCACAGCGCGCGCAAGAGAGGGTAAGGTTAGCTACCCTAACAAGTATGACGTTGGGGAGGGGGGAAAGGTTGCGGGGAGCCGCGAGTTCCTTACGCCACCCGCTCCACCCCCCACACCCTCCCCACCCGCCACTCCCCCCGCCCCACATCCACCCGCAACTCGACGCGGGCCCCATCAGCCAGCTCGATCATGACGATGGTCGTCCCATCCGCCTCCTGACCCTGCCGCCCCTGCCCCACCACCTCGCGCCGCCGCCCGTCCAACCACACCGCCCTCACCCGCCACTTCCCCTCTCGCCAACTTCCCTCCACCACCACCATTCGACCTCCGACCTCCGACCTCCGACCTCCGACCTCCGACCTCCAACCTCCAACCTCCAATCCCCAATCTCTAATCTCCAACCTCTCTCCCAAAAACCTCCCCACCATCCCCAACCCCGCCCCCACCGACGCCAGTTTGTTCCCCACCCGGTCGTAGGGCCAGACATGGCGCTCGCCCCAGCCAGCATCTTGCGCGGCCAGGTGCAGATAGACCAGCCCGACCGGTTTCTCCGGCGTCCCCCCGCCCGGCCCGGCGATGCCCGTCACGGCGATGGCCAGGTCACTGCCGAACAGCCGCCGCGCTCCCTGCGCCATCTCCGCGGCTGTTTGCGGGCTGACCGCGCCGTAGGCCAGCAACGTGCTTTCCTGCACGCCCAATAGCTTCATCTTGGCCTCGTTGCTGTACGAGACGACCCCGCCCAAGACATAGGCCGAGCTGCCGGCCACATCCGTTAACGTGCTGGCCAGCAAGCCGCCGGTGCAGGATTCGGCCAGGGCGATGGTGAAGCCGCGGGCGAGGAGAAGCTGGCCAACGGCGGCGCTCACTTCAAGTGGTGCCGATGCCAATACTGAGATCATCAGTCCGCGCCTCCCATCATTTTGAGGGTTTCGTGCAGCCTGCTTCCCAGCTTACGGCAGTCATCGACGAGCGCTGCAATGTTGGGTTGGGTAAAACTGATTCCTGGCGCAGGTTGTCGATTGTGTTTGATGTTTGGATGATCGTGCAGATGATGCGGGAAGGTGTGGGCCAAGTCCGAAATTTCAGGGTGTGGTTGCGGATCATACCAACGTACGCGCTGTTCGCCAGCGAAAACGGTGTAGCTGTATTGCACGAGTCGCCCCAACCCAAAATCCACGACCTCGAAAACGCGTACGTGCAGTCCATTGAAGAAATGAACCTCTCCCCGGACGATAGCTGTCAATGAGCTGGCAGGGCGATTGCATCTTAATGGAAGGAAACTTGCAGGACTTTGAGGAGGTAATTTTCATCCCAGGCGCACCTGAGGCGCTTGGTCTGGATGCCGGCTTTGAAGGAGGTCTCGTGCTTGAGTAGATTGAGGGCGATATGACGCAAGGTGGTCATGTTGGCAGGGCCGGCGCCGGTGCGAACACGATTGTTGTCCTCGTTGAAGCTGATGTCCAAGGTCCAATGCAAGGTGTTTTCAATGGCCCAATGGCTGCGCTTGGCAGCCAAGATGGGCTTGGCTTTGGGAGCAAGGCTGGCAATTTGATAGGAAGTATTACTTTCTGTCTTGCCGGTTGCGAGGATGTAGCGCTCGGAGCGGATGCAGGCAATGGCTCGCAAACCTGCCCAATCGCCGATAGTTGTGAATCGCTCCGGCCACAAATGCGGGTCTATGACCCAACATTCACGAGTTTCGAGGCGTCCATGGTCTTTCTCCACGGTCTTGCAATAGTCGTGGGGGATGCCGGCAAACTGCGTCCGATGGGCCTCAGCGAAGAAAAAGGTGGTATCTTCGTAGAGATTGCCTTGATTGGCCTTGAGCGACAAGACATAATCAGCATTTTTGTCGATAACCTGAGCCGCAATATCAGTTTGACAGCCCATAGCATCGATTGTGACAATGCAACCAGCGATTTCCAACACTTCCAAGAGCTTCGGC
Source organism: Chloroflexota bacterium (assembly GCA_041918515.1). GTDB lineage: Bacteria > Chloroflexota > Anaerolineae > J102 > J102 > SSF26. Next base: position 29,321 of record JAYRVO010000018.1, read on the forward strand.
AGGGCCGTGATCTCGTTCGACTTCTCATCTACTTTGGCTTGTGCCAACACCAGATGGTTCCGTGTGGCAAAGGCGCTCACCATCGTGATCGCTTTCTTGCCCAAGCGGCCATCGCTCGAACCGCGTGGCTGCTTGCCGTCAAAGGCAATGACTTCGCCATTCGTCAATTCGCTGGCCGCTTGCGTCCAACTCAGAAAGGCTTCCTCAAATGCTAGCGGATTGAGACGAGCAAACACACGTCCAAAGGTGTCGTGCGATGGTATGCCTGCACTCAAATCCAGGTACTGCGACAACCATTCCCGCTTCGTCCTTCCATACGCTGCGATTTGCACCCAGTCATTCGCACCACACATGATCCCACACAGGGCGATCACCAGAATGTTGATGAGTGGATGAGCTTTCGTTCGTTCGATGCGAGGGTCTTTCAAATTGGCAAAGTGCTGACTGATACTTCCTGGCCCGCTATTCATAGTCGGCGCCCTCCTTTTGGGGTGATGAGGCGCCGATTCTCTCACATTTTTCTTCCCTCCACAAGGGTTAACTAGACATAATTAGATGCAATCGCCCTGAATGAGCTGGTACTAAACAGGCTAAGCGTTGAAATGGAAATATCATCGGGATAGGCATCGACCAATCCATAAAGGAGCTTCTCGTACTCGGAGCGCAAAGGAAAGGACATCAGGACAATGGCTTTATGCCATCACGAGCGACGGTTCCGGAGGCTCGATTTTGATCAAACCCTGGCCAGCTTGTCTGCGAAGGTGCTGAGTGCGTCGCTGCGAGAGTTGCCGCAAGGCTTGCTCGCGTTCAAGGGCGATTTCGTAGAAACCTGCCCACATCGTGAAATCCTCCAAATGCTCCCCATCATCTAGCAAGCCTTGATGATAGAGATCATAGAAGTCAGCTGAGCTTAACCAGTAGACGCGTTCGAAGCGACGAGTGATCTCGTCAGCAGCTCGCAAGTCATCGATGATTTCAGTAATGGTTGCCGCAATCATGGTTGATCGATCACCTTGAGCAGAAATCGTGCATGAGTATGTTCATGCATTCCACATCATTATAGCGAGTTCACCACCTGTCATCAAACAAGGTCAAGCTAAGACCGGCCTTCTTCGCAGATCAACGCCCACGGCCTCCCCCCCACCCGTGTAACCACCACCACCAGCGGCCTCCCGCCGGCCTGACGGAACAGTCGCCGCCGGAAGGCTTCGGGGTCGATGGGCGAGCCACGTTTTTTGACCGCAGCCACTTCGCCGTTGAGGGCGCGTAAATGGCGATTCAACGCCTTGAGATCGAAGGGCAGGTGCTCGATGATCCGCCAGGAGCGGGCGAAGGGGGTGGGGAACAGGGAATCGCCGGAGAGGTAAGCAATGTCGGGGTCGATCTGCCAGAGGCCGAGTTGGACGGCCAGGTCGGCCACGGCGCCGGCTCGGATCACAGCCGGGTCGGGTTCGTAGAGCCAGCCGCCGGGGGGATGTACAACGGCTTCGACGCCAGCCGCCGTGATTTCGACGTTGGCGGGGAGGAGCGTAGCCCGGCGAACGGGGGTTCGCGCCAGGTCGCCGAACCAGAGCACGGCTTCTTTCAGTTCGCCGTCCAGGCTGATCCACTCGGCTTCGGCGCCGGGCGGGATGGCAGCATGGGGGAGGCCGGGCATGAGCTTGATCCCCAGGTTGGGGGTGGCTCCGCGCTGGGCGAGCAGGGCGCTGAGGGGGGGCTGCAACTGTTCGGGGTCGAAGATGCGGCCGGACGAGGAACGGCGGCCGGGGTCGGCCCAGGCGGCAGGGACGCGCCAGGCCGGGTGGGTCACGTCAGCCTGGATGAGGTGAAGACGGCCAGGCGGGGTCAGAATGCGGGCGTTGGCCCGCGCCAAAGCCAGGGCCAGGGGGTCGGCGTCGATGGCAAGGACGTTCGGCCCCGCGGCTGCCAGGGTCAGGCTATCTCCACCCAGCCCGCAGCCCAGATCGGCCACCCAGGGCTGCCCAACGAAGCGACGGGCGGTGTGGCTGGCGACGGCGACGGGGCTGGCTTGCTCCAACGCGGCGCGGCTGAAGAACATGGCCGCGGCCGTCTGGGGAAATTTGGCGGCGGCGTGGTGGCGCAGGCGGGCGGTCTCGACCAGGGCGGCGGCGTGGTCGGGCGGCAGGTGGCGGCGCAGGCGGTCGAGGGCGGCCAGAAGATCGGCGTCGGCGGGGGGCCGGGCGGTGAGATCGGCCAGCCAGGGCGCGGCTTCATCGTCCTGGAGCCAGCGAACGAGAGCTGGCGTGAGGATCATGCGGGGTCGCAGCCGGGTTCGGCCAGGGGCAGGCGCACGCGGAAGGTGGCGCCGGCGCCGGGGGTCGAGTCCACGTCGATTTCGCCCCAATGCGCGTCGACCACCCACTTGACGATGGAAAGTCCCAGACCCGCGCCCCCCGCCGCGCGCGTGCGGGCCTTGTCGGCGCGGTAGAAGCGGTCGAAGATGTGGGGCAGGTCGCTGGGGGCGATGCCCTGGCCGGCGTCGCTGACGGTGATCTGAGCCGCGGCGCCCAGGCATTCCAGGCTGAGATCGATGCGCCCTCCCGCCGGTGTGTATTGGATGGCGTTGTTCACCAAGTTGATCAGCATTTGACGCAGGCGGTCGGCGTCGCCCATGACGACCGCCTGGTCTTCGTGCAGGAGATGCAGCTCGCGATCGGGCGCTCGCCGTCTGGCCTGACGATAGACATCGAGGAGGAGCGTGTCCAGTTCCACGCGCTCGCGGGTGATGACGAGATCGGCGTCGGCCTGGGCCAGCAACAGGAGGTCGGAGACGAGGCGGCGCATGTGCTGGGCTTCGGATTCGATCTCGTCCAGCATCTCGTCGCGATCTTCCTGAGGGAGGCTGGCGCCGCGTTTGAGGAGGGTGGTGTTGCCGAGGATGGTGGTGAGAGGGGTGCGCAGTTCGTGCGAGATGTCGCCCGAAAAACGTCGTTGGCGGTCGAAAAGCTCTTGCAGCCGCGCCAACATTTCGTTGAAAGTGTTGACGAGGGCGCCGATCTCGTCATTGCGGGCGCGAGCGACGGGGACGCGGCGGTCGAGCCGGCCGGTGCGGGTGATCTCGAGGGCGGTCGTGGTGGCCTCCTGGATGGGTCGCAGGGCGACGCCGGCCAGCCAGTAGCCCACGCCGGCGCCGAGGGCGAGGGCGAAGGCGATGATCCAGAAGAAGTTGGCGGCGAGTTGGCGCAGGATGGCTTGCTCGGCAGCCAGGGTGCGGCCAATCTGTACGGCGCCGATGATCTCGCCGCCGAGCATGATGGGCGTGAAATAGACGCGCAGGTCGTCGGGGCGCTGAAAAGAGAGGGAATAGAAGCCGCTCGCGCCTTGCAGGGCTTGTTGAAAGTAAGGATCGGGGAAGGGGATGATCTTGTTGGCCAGGTTGGTCGAGCGATAGGTGAGGCGGCGGTCGAGGTTGCGCACCAACACATAGATTTCAGGCGCGAAGGAGTCGCTGACGGCGGGCGCCAGGATGTTGGCCAGGGGATCGCTCGTCGCGCCCAATGCCAGCAGACGCGCAATCTGGTCGCCCTTGCTTTTGCTCTCGCTATCGATGCCTGCCAGCACGCTGGCGCGCACCAAAGACAGGGCCATCACGGCAATGAGAAGCAGCAAGATAGCCAGGAGGGTGGTGTACCAGAGGGTGAGGCGGAGGCGAAAAGACACGGGCGTCAGTTCATAACGTGAGGGCGTTCATTCGTGCAAGATGTAACCGGCGCCGCGCTTGGTGTGGATCAACCGTTGTTCGCCCTCGGCCTCCAACTTGGTGCGCAAATAACGGATGTAGACTTCGATGATGTTGGACTCGCCGCCGAAGTCATAACTCCAGATGTCGTCGTAGATCTGACCGCGTGTGAGCACCTGGTTGGGGTGGCGCAGGAAGAGGACGAGCAGATCGAATTCCCGCGCCGTCAGTTCGATTTCCCGCGCACCGCGCCGCGCCGCACGCGCGGAGGTGTCAACCACGAGGTCGGCGAATTGCAGGATTTGGCGTTGCGGCTGCACCTCGATGCGACGCAACTGTGCGCGTACGCGCGCCAGCAGCTCGTCGATATCGAACGGCTTGGTCACATAGTCGTCGGCGCCGCTGTCCAGCCCCAACACCCGGTCTTCTACGGCGTCGCGGGCGGTGAGCATGAGGATGGGCATGTTGCTGGTCTCGCGGATGCGTCGGCAGACCTCGATACCGTCGATGCCGGGCAGCATGAGGTCGAGGATCACCATGTCAGGTTTGCCCTTGGCCAGGGCGTTCAGGCCATCATAGCCATTGGTGGTTAGCTCGATCTCGTAATCTTCGAGCAAGAGCGCTCGGCGGAGCAGCTTGCCGATGGAAGGATCGTCTTCGATGATGAGGATGCGTGTTGGCATGGTTGGGCCTCACTGTAAAGCGAAAGCGGGCGCGCCCTCGGCGGCCAGAATCTGACGAAGTTGGTCGATGCTCAGGTTGCCGCCGCTGAGGACGATGGCGACGCGCTGCCCGGCCAACTGTTGGCGCAGCTTGACGGCCGCCGCCAGCGCGGCGGCGCCGGCGCCTTCGGCCAGATTGCGCGTATGGGCCAGCAGCATGACGATGGCCCGGCGCATCTCATCCTCGCTGACGAGCACGAAGTCATCGAGATGGCGGCGGAGAATGGATTGGGGCAGAGCGAAAGCAGTGCGGGTGGCCAGCCCTTCGGCGAAGGTCTTCATCTCGCTCGCCACCGGCCTGCCCTCTTGCCACGAAAGATAGGCCGCCGGCGCGGCTTCGGCCTGCACGCCGATGACTCGAATCCGAGGATCGATGCTCTTGGTCACGGTGCAGACCCCCGCGGCGCCGCTGCCCCCACCCACCGGTGCGATGATGGCATCCAGATGCGGCTGCTGCTCCAGGATTTCCAGCGCATACGTGCCCACGCCTGCGATCAGATGCGGTTCGTCGCCAGAATGGACATAGCGGTAGCCCTGCCGAACGGCCTCCGCCTCCACCCACTCGCGCGCTTCGTCGAAATCCTGACCGTGAAAAACAACTTCCGCGCCCAAATTACGCATCGAGGCCACTTTGGCCGGATTCGCCGCCACGGGCACGGCGACGATCGCGCGCACTCCGAACAGTCGCGCGGCATAGGCGATGGACTGACCGTGATTACCCGTGCTGGCTGTGATCACCCCGCCCCGCTTCTGCTCCTCCGGCAGATTGGCGATCAGATTGATGCCGCCTCGCACCTTGAAAGCGCCGATGGGCTGGTGGTTCTCATGCTTCACCCACAAATCCATCCCCAACATGGCGCTGAGGCTGGGATAATTGAAAAGCGGCGTCGGCTGCAAATAGGGCGCAATCTGGCGCCGGGCGGCCAAAACATCGACCAGGGTGACGGCAGGGAAGGGTGCGGGGTTCGACATAGAGTCAGGACGCAGAAACGATGAAGAGTAGTTGAGCAAGAAACCGATTATAACGGGAGAACGGAAGCCGCGACAAGACAACCTTATGCTACAATCTTCGCCATGCCTGCCCTCTACGAAGTCCAAATCCGCACCCACACCGGCAGCGTGCGCGAGCACAACGAAGACACCGTCAGCACCGTATTGGACTGGCGCGAGGAATTGGGGTTGACCGATGACGACTTGACGCTTCGTGGTCATCTTTTTGCCGTAGCCGATGGCATGGGCGGACACGCCGCCGGCGAAATCGCCAGCCATATGGCCGTGGAGACCCTCTTTCGCACCTATTATACCGATGCAACCACGCCCGGCCGCGACCTCAACGCCGCCCTCAGCGCCGCCATCGCCACCGCCAACACGGCCCTGATCCAACAAGCCGAAGCCAACCCTGCACAGGCGGGCATGGGCACCACCCTGGTGGCGGCGCTCCTGCATGGTCGCTACCTCCTCGTCGCCAATGTCGGCGACAGCCGCGCCTACCTCTTCCGCCATCGCCAACTCACCCAAATCACCCACGACCACTCCTGGGTGGCCGAGCAACTGGCCGCCGGAGTGCTGACCGCCGAAGAGTCCGCCCGTCACCCCAACCGCAACGTCATCACCCATTCGCTTGGCCCCGACCGCGACCCCACACCCGACCTCTTTCATCTCACCGTTCAGCCCGGCGACCGCCTCCTGCTCTGCACCGATGGCCTCAGCAACATCATCACCGGCGCCGAACTGACCGAATTCCTCGCTTCCTATCCCTCCGACCAGGCCGCCGACCTCCTCCTCGATCGCACACTCGAACGCGGCGCACCCGACAACGTCACCCTTGCCCTCCTCGATCTCCCCGGTGAAGGCGTGCGCCATCGCCGCCGCCTCTGGCTATGGCCCCTCTTCGGCCTCGCTCTCATTGCCGCTCTGATCTTGCTTCTGCGCGACCGCCTATTCTTTCCCTCACCCGCTCCTTTTACCTCGACACCCCCCCTTTTCGTCCCGACGCCCGCCTCCACCTTCCGGGCATCTTCTGTGGCCCAACCGCCCCTCGCCGATCCCATCCATATCGGCGACATCGAACTGCCTCCCCCCGGCTTGGGCACACCGACCCCTGATCTTGCCACACGCTTCGGCGGCGCCCCCACCACCGATAACGCGCCACGCCGCCGCCCCCTTCCCGAATACTACGTCTTCTACCTTGCCGGCCCCGTCGTCCACAGCGAACAGACGGCGGACGGTTGGAAACTGGCGGTCAGTCATCGCAATACCGATGACTCCGAGCATCGTTACAACCTCACACTGCGCGGGCCGTGGCTGCCGGCGGCGCAACCCCCGCGCGTGGGTGATATGATCGGCGCTGTCGGCCGCCCCATCGACGAAAGCAACATCACTGGCGACATCGCCGTCGAGCCTTCCCTGCTGCTCATCGCTGGCTCGCCGATCTGGGTGCAAGGCGCCGATTTGAGGGGCTGGCTCCAAAACCACGAGCAACAATGGATCTACACCGTCTATGGCCCCGGCGGCGGCGAAAGCCTGGAACTCCAAACGCCGCCCAACCTCGCCGGTCGCCCCATCGCCCTCTGGGGCGGCTGGACTGCTCCCTCACCCGCTGACCCCACCCACTTGCTCTTCAACAGCATCGATCCCGCCCCCTACGACTGGCAGGGCGATGCCTATCGGCAGGCAGCCGGCTAAACCACGGCCGCCAATCGCTCCAACGTGTTGAACGTGATCGGGCAAACTCTGGCAGTCTCCACCCAAATACTCAATCTTTCGACCAGATCAGCGCCGACGGCCTGGGGAAAATCTCGGCAAACCTGTGGGCGTTGCAGATAGACAGTGCACAAGCGGCCGTCATGCAGAGGGCAGGGATCGGGCAGCAACCAAACCTGGTCGGCTTCGCTGGCCCCCGGCCACATCGGACGCAACAGCCGCTCCTGCAACGCCGCCACGCTCGCACCCAAACCCTCCGCCAGCCGCGCCATGTCCGCCGGACTGACCTCTGGCCCCATGCGCTGGCAACAGCGCCCGCAGGCCGTGCAGTCAATCCTCGCCATCACTTCGCCCAGGGTCTGGTCGAGCGACGCTGCCAGGGCGTCGTCGCCCGCGCGCAGGCGGTGGGCCAGGGCATCATACAAAAGCCAGTGACTGGCAGCACGTTCTTTACCCCGGATAGCAACCTCGTCCGGATTCGTGAGCAGCGGAATCTCCTGTGGCACAGCCTGAAGCAAACGAAGAGAAAGGACGTTAGGCAGCAGATGGCGGCGGAGGCGATGCCTGGTCTGGCTGCGCCTCTGCCCGCTCCATCTTGCGCACCTGGAAAACATAGACGATGGGCACGACGATAGCAAAGAGGAACCACTGGATGGCATAGCCGAGATGCGGTCCTTCGTCCATGATGATCTCCGGCGGATTGCGCAAGGGCGGGCCAGGGAAATCTTCCGACGGCGTCAGGGCGATGTAAAACGGTAGGAGCGGGTAAGGCGTCTGCTTCTGCACCCCAGCGATGTCGATACGATACCACTCGCGCTCGGCTGCGGTGGGCAACTCGGCGTCATCAGGACGTCTGTCTTCCGGCTCGATCCGGCCGCTAATCGTCTGCGCACCCGGCTCATGGAACCGCGTCAACTTTTCCGGCGCAGCATCATCCAGCGAGATCCAGCCGCGATCGACCAGCACCGCGCCCTCGCTGCCCTCGATCCGGAGCGGCGTCAACAGGTGATAACCTGGCTGATTGCCATAGAACTTATTCTTGAGCAGGATTTCGTGGTCGAAATCATAAGCGCCTTTTGCCGAAGCAGAGCGGTCGCGATACGCCTGCGCATCTAGCGACGACGAAGGATCGTTCTCGGCCCCAGTGATGGGAATGGGCGGCGAAGCCAAAGCTGCCTGAGCCTGGGCGATGGCGGCGCGTTTACCGGCCAGGCGGTCGAGCTGCCAGATGCCCAGACGGATCATGACCGCCGCGGCGAAAAGAACGAGAAGGGTGGTGAGAATCCAGCGACGCTTGAATAGAAACATGGCCAGTATTATACCTCAGTTTCCGAACCCCACCGTCCCGCGCATCTCCATCGGCAGGGTGAAAAGGTAGATAGCCGTGAAAGCCAGAGCCAGGAGCAGAATAGTCCAGGGTAAAAGTGCGCGCACCAAACTCGGCGCATCAGGATGAGCGCGGCGCGTCCGTTCGCCGAGAACGTAGAGGCTGGCGAGCAGGCCGACCAGCACGGCGAAAACTTGCAGAGGCAGCAACCAAGCATACGGCAGGATGGGGCCGAGTCGCCAATTGGGAGCGGCGCCCAGCCAGGCAAGGCCGTGATCGAGCAAGAAGTTTTGGAAGACGGGGATGATGGCCGCGGCGCCAGTGGCGAAATGGAAACCGTAGTGCGCCAGCCAGATGGCCATGCCCAGCGGCGCAAATGCTGGAACGCCACGCGCAAAAGTGAGACGTAGGGGTTCGTTGGCCCTGGTCAAATTGCGGCTGACCCAGGCTGCGCCCAGGCCCACCAAGACCGGCAAGACCAGATCGAGCGTGGCAAACATAAGGAGGAGAATCAGCGACTGGGGCAACCAGGGCAACCAGGCAGACAGAGTGGCCTGCAAGACATAGACGGGCGGAACCATGCCAAAAGCATTGCCCAAGCTGGCGAAAACGAAGACAAGCGCCAGGAAGCCCACATCCCAGCGCCGGGGCCAGGCATCCGGCACCAATTCGCTCAGGGGAGAGCGAGCCGCCAGGGCGACGTTGTCGTAAGGGCAGGCGCGGACGCAATCCAGGCACAAGGTGCAATCCCAATTGCTGCGGACCTGCGGCGCGAACAACTCGGTTCCGCACCCTAGCGCCTGCGAACTGCCGTTCACACACTCTTTCCCCGCGCAGGTTCGGCATATCTCGGCCTGATGCACCGTGATCTGTAGCGGCGACATGGTCGAGCCGACAAAATTGAAGGAACCAAGCGGACAGAGATATTTGCAAAAAGGCGATCCGGCAAAAGCCATCTCCAAAATCAACGCCGCCGCAAAATAACCCACCGCCACCCACGCCGTCAACCAGGGGCTGGCCCACAAATCCAGCCATTCATAAAGCCAGAAGATCAGGAAAAGCAGGGCAATGGCTAGCCACTTATGGCGCAGATGGCGCGGCCACCGTCGTCCGCACTCGCTCAGTCGTCGCGCCACCGTGCGGGGCAAGACGAATGGGCAGCCCATGCAAAAAAGATTGCCTGCTAAGAGCAAAGCCAATACCACCAGCCCCCGGTAGTGAATCCAGGTCGCTACGGTGGCGATATTTTCCGACGCCAACTTGGGGCCGCTGAAGCCGTCGTATATGATCAGTCCGACCAGGAACAACAGCGGGATCTGGAATAGCAAACGACCCCATTTCCAGCGCAAGGCGCGGCCCAACCCTGGTATCCGCAATACATCAAAACGTGGAGCCGAACGAGCAGATCGGAGTGCAGCCAACGCCATTACCCTCCGCCGACGCGCAACTCGAAGCGCCGCGACAAAAAGCGCCCGTCGGGCAGCTTTGCCTGCACGGTCAGAACCCAATCACCGGCCATCGTCCAAGCGAAGGGCGTCTTATATACCCCCTTGTGGCTGTCGCTCACGCTGGCTAGCATCGGTTGCATACCAGCGTGAGCCATATCGCCTTTCAGGTTTAGCAGGACGCCATCGATAGGGGCGCCGGCATCGTCAGTCAGGGTCAGCGTCAGGGTGGCGGGGCCGACGACGGGCGGGTTTGGCACCATGGTCAGGGTGAGCGAGACGTCGGGGGTTTCCTCGCTTTGCTGACTGGCGCGACTACAGCCCCCCATCGTCAGGGCCAAAGCCATGATCAGTAAACAGAACACCACCTGTCGCCAGATCAATAACTCTGCTCCATTTGCATTCCCTCCATGGGCCGCACCTCTACGGTGACGATTTGCTCACCCGTCTTCTCGAAACGCAGGATGGCCTCGAACTTGTCGCCTGCAGCCAGCGGCTTCGCCACCTCCATGAGCATGACATGCAACCCGCCCGGCTTCAGCTCCACCGATCCTTGCGCAGGGATTTCGATACGTTGGCCGGCGATGGGCCGCATCTCCATCACATCCCCTTTCATCACTGTCTCGTGCATCTCCGTCATCTTGGCGATGTCAGTCTTGACTTCGAGCAGCGCGTCTGCCTGGTCGCCGTTGTTTTTGATCATGATGAATAAGGCGCCCGTGCCCTCGGCCATCGGCACAGGTCGCGACCAGGCTTGTTCGACGACGATGCCAGCCTTCTGCCCCCCGATCACCTGGCCACCCCTCGCGCAGCCTCCCAGCCCCAGCGCGGCCAGAAATAAGACAGCAATCATCGCCCAACAAAAAGCGCCATGTCTCGAACGTAGCAAATACATGGTTTCCTCCTTAAAATAGGATCGACAAAGTAGATTGAGAAGAATTGCACAAATAAAAAAAGTCTAGCACAGCCCTTCGGCGCCTGTCAAAGTCGGCGTCATTTTGACGGCCCCCGCCTGGCCGCTATAATGTTTGCGTGGCTGGCGCTTGTGCCAAAACGACATCGAGGCGCAGCAAAGGGCGGCCAGTCACGATGGAGCCATCACATGCGAGTCTGTCTTCGCTTTCTAACCTGCCTTGTCTGCGGTCTCCTGCTGATTTCTGCGCGCGCCCAGGCTGCTCCAGAACTCCGGGATTCTCCCACTGACACTCGTTTTTGGCAACGGGCATTAGCGCAACCTCACGCCTCCGGCGAACTCCTGGTGCGCTATGACCCGTTCTCTCTGCGCGGCCAGGCGGCAGCCCGCCCCGACATCCTGGCTGCCGCCGAACGCATCGAGAATATGCCCGATCTGGGACTGGAACGTTACCGCGTGCATGGCGATCTAGCCGAGACGCTGGCGATTCTGAACGCCGACCCTGCCATCGATTTCGCCGAACCCAACTATCTGCTGACTCCTGATTTCGACCCGAATGATCCCTATTACATCAATTACGCCGCCAATGACAGCATTGCCAGCGGCGGCTATTTGAATCGTCTGCACATGGCCGATGCCTGGGATATTGCTCGCGGCAGCCCGGATGTTGTCGTCGCCATCATCGACACCGGCATCGATCTGGAACACGAAGACATCCGCGAGGCGCTGTGGCGAAACCCCGGCGAAATCCCGGCCAACGGCCAGGACGACGATGGTAACGGCCTCATCGACGATGTGTTTGGCTGGGATTTTGCCGCCGAACAACCGAACGTGGACGACTGGCATAGGCACGGCAGCCATGTGGCCGGCATCGTCGCCGCTCGCTTCCACAACGGCGTGGGCATCGCGGGCATGGCCCCCAAAGCGCGCGTGATGGCCGTCGGCGTCTTCGCGCCGCCTGGGTATGGCACGTTCGCCGACGAGATCGAGGCTATTCTCTACGCGACGGATGAGGGCGCGCGGGTGATCAACCTGAGTCTGGGCAGCACCGCTTATAGCCGGGGCGAACAATTAGCGGTGGAGTACGCGACCCGACGCGGGGTGGTGGTGGTGGCGGCGGCGGGCAACAACGGGCGGGAGGTCTACCATTGGCCGTCTGCCCACCAGTCTGCCATCGCCGTGGCGGCCACGACTGCCAAAGACGCCCGCGCCAGTTTCTCCAACATGGGCGCTTATGTGGACGTGGCCGCGCCGGGTGCGGCGATCTGGTCGTTGCGCATGGGCGGCAGCTATCTGACGATGAGCGGCACCAGCATGGCGACGCCGCATGTGTCGGGTCTGGCGGCCTTGATTCTGGGCCGCAATCCTGCCCTGGCTCCAGCCGAAGTACGAGCCATCCTCGAGACCACAGCCACCGATCTGGGCGCGCCCGGCTGGGACAAGTCCTTTGGCTTTGGGCGCATCGACGCCCTGGCCGCCTTGCAGGCGACAGCGCCCTACACCGGCACGACCCCGCCCCTCGCGCCCGACTGGCTGCGGCTGCAAACCTGGCCGCGGCTGTGTAACGAGTTGGTGCAAGATGGCAGCTTCGAGGCGCCGGTGCAAACGAGTTGGACTTTGACAGGCACGGCGATGGTCACGGCGACGGTCGCCATCAGCGGCGCCCACTCGCTCCAATTGGTGGGTCAGCCCAATGAACACGGCGCCGCCAGTCAATTGCTCACCATTCCACCCGATCTGCACGCCGCTACTCTTTACTTCGGTGTCCATATCAACAATGACGATCGCGACTTGGGCGCCGATCCCACCTGGCCAGGTCGCGATCACCTCTCTGTCTGGCTGCGCACAGCCGATGGCGCGCCTTTGTTGGAGTTGATGCGCGCGGGAAACGCTGATTTCAATTTGTCTGCTGGCTTGCCCTGGGATCGTTATCTCCACATCCTGGCCGATGACGAGCTGGCTTTGCTCCGTCAGGCGGGTCAGGTGCAACTCTGGTTTTATGCTGACAACGGCGCCGACCCGGCCCGCACGCGTTTCCACATCGATGACGTGCGCTTCTGTGCGGCCCACGCGCCCGTCTATTTGCCGCTGCTGGTGCGCTAATATGCTTCCACGCACCGTAGTCATCGTCAGTTTCGTCGTCGCCTTGCTTGCCTGGGCGGGATTGGCGGCGCTTGTCATGTATGCGCAACCGGCGCCCACGCTGATCGCCATCGCCGCGCCGATCATTGTGCTGGCGGTCGGCGCCAGCGCGACGCCCTTGTGGTTGCTTGTGCAGCGTCGCCTGGCCCCCGCGGTGGAACAAAAAGCGCTGGGGCGCGTTGCTTTGCGCGAGGGCTTATGGACAGGCTTGTACACGGCGGCGCTGGCGTTTTTGCGACTCAATGGTTTTTTGGATTGGGTGCTGGCGCTGGTGCTGTTGGTGATCTTCGTTTTGCTCGAGACTTTCTTGCAACAGCGCAGTCAGCGACAACAAACGCCCCGCAAACCGCCTGGGGGCGGCAAAGCGCCCTCCTCCTCGTCCGTTGCCAAGCAGCGTTCGACCCCAGCGCCTGTTCCCAAATCTGCTCCCAAATCAAAACCCGAAAAGAGCCACTTCACGCTTCCCGCATCACGCAACAGGTAGTAGGCAATTTCTCATCAGTACGTCGGCAGCAGCAGCGGTGGTGGGTCCGCAGCCTTGCCCAGGTGAACGTCCAGGGCGTGGCGCAAGGCGATGCGGTCGTCCCAGGGATATTCGGTCGTCCCGAAACACATCGACTGCTCGTGCCCCTTGCCACAAACAATCACGAGATCGCCAGCTTGCGCTAAGTTCAGCGCCAGTTGGATGGCGCGGTAGCGATCTCGCTCGGCCAGCGCCCGCCCCCCAGCTTGCTGGCAAGCCTGCACACTGGCGGCGATAATGGCGTCCAGGTCTTCGGAGCGCGGGTCTTCGGCGGTGACCACGGCGAGATCGGCCAGTCGCCCGGCCACTTCGCCCATCATGTGGCGTTTGGCTACATCGCGCAGCCCGGCTGAGCCAAAGACGGCGATCGCGCGGCCGGCGGTGAGGGTGCGGGCGGTGCGCAGGGCGGCTTCGAGGGCGTTGGGGGTGTGCGCAAAATCGACGATGGCGGTGAAATTTTGACCGCGGTCGATGCGCTCCATGCGGCCGGGGATGCCGGTCATAGCCTGGATGCCAGCGACGATGGCGTCGTCGTCCAGGTCGAGCAACAAGGCGGCGGAGACGGCGGCCAGGATGTTGTAGACGTTGAAGGCTCCCACCAGCGGCGTCGTCACCGACACGGTTCGCCGGCCGCCCCAGCCGATGGCGAAGGTCATGCCGGCGGGGGATTGTTGGACGCCGGCGGCTCGAACGTCGCCCTGCTCGATGCCATAGGTCAGCAGGGGCGCGGCGGCGTAGGGGCGGAGGCGGGGGTAGGAGCGGTCGTCGGCGTTGAGGACGACCCCACGGGCGATGCCTGGTTTGGGCGCGCTGGCGGCCATCAACTCCAGCAGCCGGGCTTTGGCGGCCACATAGCCATCGTAATCGCCGTGTTCGTCCATGTGTTCGTGGGTGACATTCGTGACGACGGCGATGTCACAATCAATACCGGCTACACGCCACTGGCTGAGGCCGTGGGAAGTGGTTTCGAGTACGGCCCAGCGGCTGCCGGCATCGGCCATGAGCCGGAGATAACGTTGGAGGTCGGGCGCGTCGGGGGTGGTGGTGTGCAGGCCGGTGTCCAGAGTCTGGGCGCCGATGCGGGCATTGACAGTGGTCAAGAGGCCGGCTTCGTAGCCAGCGGCGGTCAGGATGCTGTGAATGAGGTTGCTGGTGGTGGTTTTGCCATCGGTGCCTGTCACACCAATGACGCCCAAGCGCCGGCTGGGGTAGCCTTCCCAGGCAGCGCACAACAGGCCCAATGCCTGGCGCCCATTTTCGACGCGCAGGTAGGGTATTTCCAGGTTGAGCTCTTGTTCCCCGATGATGGCGCTGGCTCCGGCGGCGATGGCCTGGGGGATGAAGCGATGGCCGTCGCTGTGGATTCCCCGATAAGCGACGAAGAGGGCGCCTGGCTGCACCTGGCGCGAGTCAGACGTGATCTGCGTGATGACAAGATCAGGCTGGGGGGCGGGCAGGTTGAGTGCGGCGGCGAGGGAAGCAAGAGGGTGAGGCATAGACACTGTTCATGCCGCTCAGAAGCTAAACCGCAGCCAATCAGTGTTGAACAGGATACCGCAAGCCAGCACAAGGAAGATGCAAAGGAAAATGAAGCCGCAACCACAGCCCGAGATGGAGCAGCCGCGCCCAAAACCGAAGCGGTCTTGCAGCCAGTCGAACAGCCAGCCGAGCGCCGCCAGCTCGAGTAAACCGGCCAAACAGCCCTGATCTCTTTTGTCCATGAAGACCTCCGCGCTGGATGAGAAGAAGGAAATGATAGTGTGATTATAGCCGAGAACGGAGGCGCGCCCAATCTGTGGGAGAGAGCAAGGCCGGATCGAGAAGGTCTAGCGCCGCAAGATGTGGGGCAGATAGTATGTCTGAGCCCACGGGGCGATGGGGAGATGTGTGGCGGGATCGCCGATGAGTGTGAACAAGCTCGTCAGGAATTCGCTATAGGTATAGCCCTGCGTAAACAGGTAGAGTTTGCCGTGTAGCGTCGCTTCTCCTAGCCATTGCACTTTATTTTGCAATATTGCTTGCAAGAAACCCTCATCGACGAGGGCGTTGCCGGCGGCGATGCCATAGCCTGTGCTGGCCACGTAGGCGATGGCGCCGCGACCGTCCGGTGCGAGCAGGAGGGCTTCCTGCAGGGATTGCGCCCCAGGCTGGTAGAAAATCCCGGTGAGACTCGCCATGGCCAGTACCAACGCTGGACGTCCCTGGTTGTGCAAGCGGCGCACATCATTTTTGCCGAAGAGTTGCTCGGCGGCCCAGGCATTCGGTTGGCCATGCCCGACGTAGTTGACGATGAGGGCGCCCTCGCTCCAACTTTCCACCAGGGCTGTGCGCAAGGCTTCGGAAGTGGCGTAGTTTTGGCCCAGGTAAAAGCGGGTGGGGTTCAGGCTGGGCGCGGCCAAGGCAGCCATGTCTTCAGCCAGGCTGGGGAAGTCGCCGGCGGCATCGGGGTTGTCGGCCACTAGCAAGAGGCGTTGTTGCCAGGGTTGAGAGAGCGGCAGGCGGTCGTAGGCGATGAGTTTGTCCACCAATTGCTCGGCCTCAGACAACGAAGAGACGGGCAGGCGGCCAAGCATGAGATCGGGGGCGATGTCGTTGCCAGCCACCGTGACAAAGGCATTCTCATCCGCCACTTCACCCAGCCAGGGATCGACTTGGCGGAGGAAGACGGGGATGCCGGTGGGTGGAGGGGTAAGATAACCAAGAGGATCGAGTGTGCCGTCGCCCATGAGCACGACGAAGGCCGGGGCCGGCGCTCGCCAGGCGCTGAGAGCGTAGGACAAGAAGGCGCGGATGGTGGCGGGATGAGGTTGACCGGCGTTGAAATCGTCGTAGATAGTTTGCAAGGCGACGGTTTTGACGGCCAAGCCCTGGCCGGCGCGATGCTGGGCCAGGCGTTGAGCGGGAGCCATGAAGTCATCGGGGGCGATGATCAGGTAGTCGGAGCGGTTATCGGGGCTGCGCAAATCGTCCAGCGCCGGCGCCCAGGTCAGGCGTACGTCGCGTCGCGCTGTGGCCGTGGCCGCCTGGTAGTCGGCTGTGGTCGTGCTGTTGCTGACGAAGCCAACGTGTGTCGTGCTCGCACCGGCGGTCTCGATCTGAACGTCGTCGACCATCACGGGCCACAAGGGGTTGCTGATATCCCAAACAAGGGCGGTCGCGTCCAACTCCTCCATCCAGATTGCCCACGATCCTGGCCAGTCCACACGGAGGTGTATGTGGCCATCGATGGCGACCAGACGGCGCACGTAATCTATTTCCAGCCAATCGAGCACGACAGCGTTCGTGGCATCGCCCACCTTGCTGACTTCCATCACTACTTCATTGGCGCCATCGCGCAGGAGGAAGTGAGGGAAGGGAACGGTGATGGTGCTCAGCGCGCGCTCTCTAATATCGAAGGTGGCGGCGGTGTAGCCGTCGATGCGCAGCGTCACCCTGGCGATGCCGGTCTCGCGTCCCCCCACGCGCACGCGCATGGTCGCCGTTTGGGGGCCAGAGGCGACGCCAGGCAGATCGACCAGGAACGTTTTCTGCGTCGCTCCGTTGCGGCCTGGCCTGAGCGCGGCCCAAAACCAGTGGTCATCTTCATCGTTGTTGGGGAAATCGGAAAGATAGACTTGTTGGACTTCGGCGTGGTGCGTATCGTAAAAGTTCGGCAGAGCAAGCGCCCCCGATTCAGTTGCCTGGCGATGGGCGACCCGTTGGCCCCGCCCACGTTGCAGAACCAACCAGAAGATGTGGGCGCGGCTGTAGCGCGAGAAGAAGGGCGGCGCGTAGAAGACGATGCTGTCGGTGGGATCGAAACTGCCATCTTGTTCGCCCACAACCAGGGCAGGGATGGGTTGCGCGCCCGCATAGACTTGCAGGCGTCGGGGATCGATGGCGGCCGGATGGAGCCCCAAAGCCGCCAAGTCGTCGTAATCGATCTCGTGCAATCCATCATGATCAATATCGACCCGCACCCGCCAGGTTGGATCGTCCGCGGAGGGCGCCGGACCCGCCAGTCTGTCTTGTAGTGTGTCCACCGCGCTCACCGGCGCTCGCCGCCATTGCCGCCCGTCGCGATAATTCACCAATGTCTGGCGATAGAGGGCCTCCCAATAAGGATCGGGGCGCGGTGGCGCTGGCGTGGGCCATGGTTCGTCGGTCGTCAGTTGCACCGTGATGGTAGGCGTCAGGATCATGCTATTGTCGTCCTGATGGCGCACCGGCAAGAAACGCAGGCGGACGACGCGCTGGTCGCGCAGCCATAAGGGAGCGCCTTCCAGATAGGCTCGTTCTGTCGCCGTTGAGGGCTGGGCCGTCGTCGCCAACCAGGATAAGCTGGTTTCTCCGTCGCTGATGATGTTGCTGATGTGGATGGCGCCTTGGGGCGGCGTCGCGACCAATGCGGTGTAACCACGCAGGGCGTGATCGACGAATCGAAAGTGGGGAGCCAGCGCCGCTAACTCGGCGGGTGTATATTGTCTATCGCCAGCCCAGAACTCTGTGTTCACCTCGACGTAGATGTTGGCCCCATCGCTCGTGGCAGACGCGTAGAAACGCGGGTCGATGACGATGTCTGGCGTCTGGGCGTCGAGCGGTGACGTCCAGCCCAGTGTGGTTATGAACAAAACCAGACATAGAGCGGTCTGGAGGACAATACGGCCTCGTCGGAACATTGGTATATGACTTTATCACAACAATGGGCATGTGGATGCTGTCAGTTGCCTGACAGATCGATTACAACGTGCGCGCGACGGCTGGCGCGGGCTGATTGATGCTACGGCGTCGCCGTCAAATGAAAAGCCGGCGACGTTCTACGTCGCCGGCTTGGCGTTTCGTTGTATCGATGCCCTGCAGGTTAGTCGTTGGTCAGTCTCAAGGTGCGGGCGACGACGTCGTCATCCTCGTCCATTTCCGCGTACCATTGTTTTTTCGGGCGCTGTTTCTTGCCCCTGCCACCCCCGGTGCCTTGTGCTCTTTGCAGGGCAAATTCGAAGCTGGTGGGCAGCAGTTCTTCTTCTCCCTCAGCGTCGTCGCCGGGGATCATCTCAACCGACTGGGGCGCCAGCGCTGCTCTGGGTTCGGGCAGCGGTTCGGGCAGCGGTTCGGGGAGCAAAGCTTTGATCGATAAATCGATTTGGCCGCGACGCCTACGTACGCTCAGGACTTGGGCCTGCACCTCATCGCCTACTTTGACGAGGTCGCCGGGATGCTTGACATAGCCATGCGCCATCTCGCGCACATGAACCATGCCATCGTAGCCGACGCCGACATCGACGAAGATCCCATAGCCCTCGATGCGCGTTACTTTGCCGGTAACCACGTCGCCGACTTCGAGATTGCGCATGGTCAGGGTGTCAGGGGGGATGAGGGTGAGGCTGATGCGGCCTTTGTCGCGGTCGAGTTCCTTGATCCAGGCAGTTACTTCCTGGCCGAGTTTGAGTACATCGCCAGGCTTGTTGATACGTTTCTGCGAGATTTCTGAAACATGAACCAAGCCATCGGTGCCCACACCAATGTCAATGAAGGCGCCGAAGTCAGCCAGCCGCTTGACGCGGCCGATTACTTCCTGATTTACGGCGAGAGTGCGCACAATGGTCTTGGGAGGAATGACCTTGATTTGGGGTTTTCGTAGTTTGGGCGTGCTCTCTTGGACGTCCGTCACAATTCGACTCCTTGACGTTGGGTGCGTTGGTAGACGACTATCATAAGACTTGTCCCTATCTGCTGTCAAACCAGCATAGAGCGAGTTGCTGGTTTGTGTTGCAATTTCAGCGAGATTTGAATTGCGCCGCCAGTTCTTGCGTTAGAGACAAGTAGGTGTCGCCATAGAATTGGCTGGGTTCGATGTAGGTGCCCTCGACCCATTCGTTGAAGCTGTTGACCCATAACAAATCGGGGTTGCTGCCGACGGCGGCGTTGTAGGTGGCGCGATAGAAGTTGCCGCCTTCGCGGGCGCGTACACGGGGAGGCGCCGGGGCGCGCACGTCCTGCTTGCAACGGGCGCGGCTGTCGTCGGAGCCAGGCATGAGGGTGGCTATCCATAGTTTGGGCTGACCCGTGCGTTGCTCCCACGCGCGCACGTTCTGCGCCCAACGCGGGGCTTTGACGTAGTCGTTGGGCGAGGAGGCGTGGGTGACGTTGTATAGCCAGAGGCCGTCGAACACGGAGAGGAAGCTGGCGTCCAGACCTTCAGCGATCCACCAGGCGGTGTGGCCGGGGTCGACCTGGGCGCGGATGTTGGCCCAGGCGTCTTGGGCGCTGCCGCCCGCGCGTGGAACCCGACCAACGTCGGTGAAGAAGATGACGGGGCGTCCATTGATTTTGAGGAAGTTGGGATGGCCGCTGTATTGGGCCAGGAGATAGCGGATGGCTTCGATGGTGTTGCCCTGGTTGGCGCCCGGCCAGATGTGGCGCAAGAAAACGACGGTGGATTGGAAGCCAGTGCCCTGCGATTTGTTCAGAAGGGTGGCGAAGTTGCGGTCGGTGCGGTCGCCGGGGGTGGCCCACTGCGCGGTGAAACCATCGATGCCGGCGTTCATGGCCATGTTCATCTGGCGGGCGATGGTTTCGGGGTCGTCGGAGCCGTAGGGTTGGAGGGGGTGATCGCCGGCGCTGATGTTGCAGGCGCCCCAGCCGTTGGCATCATACCAGACGAAGTAGTTGGCGAGAACGAGACGCGGGACGCGAGCAGGGCCGCCGGCCGCCGCAGCCAGGGGGAGGGGTTTGGGAGTGGGTGTGGGGGGAGCGGGGGTGGGTGTGGAGGTGGCGGGGAGGGGGGTGGGGGTGGGTGGTGGAGTCAGGACAGAGAGGGCGGCGAGATCGGGGAGGTTGACAAACAGGTTGCTGGCCATCCAGCCGGTGGCGTCGTTGGCGGTGGCGACGGCGACCCAGCTGCCATCAGTGGTTTTGCCCACCAGTTCTACGGTTTCGCCCGCGCCCAGGACGGTGACGGTGGGATAGACGAGGCCAGGGCCGCTGCGCAGGTTGGCCAGGGCTGTATCGACTTGGGCGATATAGGTGGGGATGGGGGTGGCGGTGGGGGTGGAGGTGGGACGCGGGGTGGGTGTGTGCGTCGGCGTGGGGGTGAAGGTGGGGAGGGGTGTGAGATCGAGATAGGGGGTGTTGGTTGGCAGGGCGGCGATGGCTTGACGGCCCACGAAGACGGTGGGGGAAGGTGTAGCGCTAGGTGCGATCGGGGTTGTCGGGCGTGGACGGCGAAAGATGGCCGCCTGTAGGCCGAGGATGAAGATGAGGAGCGCGGTGAGGGCGAGGATGCCGCAGGTGCGGCTGCGCCGGCGGGCGCGAGAGTCGATGTGACGGGTCATGAAGGTGGCCGGGGAGTGCAAGCGCCGGAGGGCAGGATGTCGTCGGTGGTCAGTTCGAGGTTGTAGATGCTGTTGCCTTCGGTGTCGATGTAGTCGATGCGGAGGTGGGGTGGTTGGGTGGTGGTGTCGACGGCGACGAGGCCGTAGACGAGTTTGGTGTTGTCTTTGAAAAGGATTTGCGGATCGGTGGCCTCGGTCATGGGGCGCAGGGGCACGCCCAGGGGGTTGGGCATGAATTCGTAGAGTTGGATCGGTTGGGCGTAGGGGAGGCGGAAGGCGCCTGACCAGTGGTTGTCGGCGCTGAGGAGGACGACGCCGGGGATGCAGTTATCCCGGATATAGGCGAAGATTTCGGCGCGCTCGCTCTGGAAGTTTTGCCAGTTGTCGGGGCCGTATTCATTGCTGCCGGTGTTGCCGAACTGATGGAAGGGTGTGCTGGAGACGATGAATTTGAATTTGGCTTGCGAGGCAGAGAGCCATTTCTTGAGGAGGGCTTTCTGCCTGGCGCCGAGCATGGTTTTGTCGGGGCCTTCGGGGACGCCGTTGTTGCTGCGGAAGGTGCGGGCGTCCAGGACGAAGAAATCGGTGTCGCCGACGCTGAAGGTATAGTAATTTTCGCCAGGGATGAGGGTGGGAGGGTTGTGGCTGCCCTGGTATTCGTCGTAAGCCAATTTGCCGTTGAAGTAGCGCCCGGTTTTGCCGTTGTCCCAGTCGTTTTCGATCTCGTGGTCGTCCCAGATCATGAAGGTGGGGAAGCGGCGCATGAAGGCGGCCAGGGATGGGTCGGCGAAGTTTTCTTTGTATTTGCGTTCGTAGCCGGCCTGGGTGTCGGCAACGGCGTCGGGGCCGTCGGCGTAGATTTGGTCGCCCATGAGCATGATGAAGGCGGGGTTGGCTTCGGCGGCGCGGTCGAATATGGTGAAGGGCTGTTGGGGGTAGTAGATGCAGGAGCCAAAGCCGAAGCGGTAGGCAGTCGGCTGGTTGGGCGCGGGGAATGTCTTGAAGCCGGCGGCAGTGGCTGCCTGGTCGATGCCGTCGAGGACGAGGAGGTAGGCGTAGGAGGCGTCGGGTTGCAGGTTGGCCAGGGTGATGACGCCGGTGAAGTCGGTGTCGAGCTTGAGATGGATGCTTTTGGTCGTCGTCCATTCGGTGGCGTCGAGTGGTTTGTATTTGACTTGCAGCTCGGCGGCGTGGTCGGCGCGTGCCCAGATGGTGGCGGTGCTGTCGGTGACGGCGCCGACAAGGGGGCCATGGGTGATGACGGGGATGCGCGGGAGTCCGGCGGCGAGGTAGACGACGCCTGAGCGGAATTGTCCGGCGACGCTTTGTCCGGGGGCGCCGATGGCGAGGTCGGCTGCGCCTGTGCCGTGGAAGTCGCCCACGGCGCAGGCGGCGCCAAAGGCGTCGTCTGCGGGTGTGTGCTCCCACAGCGTTGGATCGAGGAGGTTGCCTGCGCCGAAGCCGTCCGCGGCGCCAGCCAGCACGAACACACGCCCTTGGCTTGGCGAGCCGATGACAAGGTCGTCTTTGCCATCGTGATCGAGGTCGCCCGCAGCCAGGGCTTCGCCAAAGCGGGGTTGGTTCTGGGGGGAAGGAGCAGGGATGGCGGCCAGAGGTTGCAGGCCGTTGGGGCTGCCGCGAAAGATGTAGACAATACCAGCGCCAGGGGCGCCGACAGCCAGATCGCTGTTGCCGTCGCCGTCGAAGTCGCCGACTGCGAGGGCGCGGCCGAGATGGGCTGTTGGCGCGAGCGGTGTTTTTAGCGGCTTCGCCTGTCCGTTCAGGCCGTCTTTCGTTCCTGCAAACATGTACACAGCCCCGGACTGGCTGGCGTCTGCCACTGTCTGGTTGGGGGCGCCTACGGCCAAGTCGGGGAAGCCGTCGCCGTCGAAGTCGCCGGCGGCCAGGGTGGCGCCAAAGGCGGCGTCATCGTTCAGGGCGGGTGGAGGCAACATGCGGCCAGGGGTCAGCCAGGCGGCCGAGCCAGGGAAGACGTAGACGCTGCCGGGGTGGGGCGACTGGTCGTCGCCGGGCGCAGCGGCAGCCACATCGGCGAAGCCATCGTGATTGAAGTCGGCGACGGCCACGGCCGAGCCAAAGCGGTCCCCGGGCTGGTTGCTGGCGCCTGCGTTCTGGGCGGTGTAGAGCAATCCGCCAAAGGGTCGCCAGCTGGAGCTACGAAAGACAAAGAAGGCGCCAGCCTGGACGGTGGAGCTGATGGTTTTTCCCGGCGCGCCCACCACCAGGTCGGGGAATTTGTCGCCGTCGATGTCGCCCGCAGCCAGAGCCAGGCCGAATTGGTCGCCTTCCGCAGGATTTGCAGGTTGTTTGGCGTCGGCCTGGGTGAGGGTGCGATATTCGCCCATCGAGGGGCCGCCTCCCGATCCTTCCAACAGGTGAACGGCGCCGCTGGCTGGGCCGCCCGCCGGAGCCTCGCCGGGGGCGGACATGGCCAAGTCGTCGTAACCGTCCTGGTCGAAGTCAGCCGCGACCAGTCGAGCGCCGAAGTTGTCGTCGGCTTCATCGAGGCCGTTGGCGTTTTCGTCGGTGGGGTGGTTGACGTCGTAGGTATCTACCTGGTTGATGATGCGCAGGGTGTGGTTATTCAGGAGGGGGCCGAGCGAGGGGCTGGAGGGGAGGGAGATGGTGTGAGGGAAGAAGGCGGGGGTGGCAGGGGGTGGGGGAGTGTCAGTGGGGGGGAGGCTGGTGGCGGTAGGGATGGCGGTGGGAGTTGGCGTTGGCGTTTGGCGGGCCGCACAAGCGGTGAGGGCTAACAGGCAGAGGGCCAGCAGTCCTGCAACAAGGCATCTTTGCATATTTTTGGCCTCGGGCCATGTAGTTTTTAGTTCGTAGTCTGTAGTGGCGACTTTTAGTCGCTGATGGTTGGTTGCCTGGCAGTATAGCTGCGACGGAGGCGGCGGGGCAAGAATGGGCTGAAAATATGGCAGGGTCAGGGCGCGGTCAGTCGATAGACTTCGCCGTCCAAATCGACGACGTATATTTCGCCCTCGGCGTCTTCACCGAAGGAGGCGATGTTGAGATCGGTGTCGAGCAGAAGGTCGGAGCGCCATTCGTCCTCGTTGTCGCGACGCAGTTCCCAGATGCGACCGCTGCAGTAGTCGCCATAGATGTAGATGCCAGCAAGGGCGGGGAGCCGCGCGCCGCGATAGACGTAGCCGCCGGTGATGGCGCAGCCAGAGTCGTGGCCATACATGGTCGCTGGCGCGATTTTACCCGATTGATCGCAGGCGCTTGCTGGCTTGTAACAACTGCGACTTTCTAACGTGTTCCAGCCGTAGTTCTGGCCGCCAGCGCTGTCCGCAGGTTGGAAGTCTACTTCTTCCCATTTGTTTTGCCCCACATCGGCGATGTAGAGGTCGCCGGTGAGGGGGTCGAAGGAGAAACGCCAGGGGTTGCGCAGGCCGTAGGCCCAGATTTCGGGGGCGGCGGTTTGACCCACGAAGGGGTTGTCGGGGGGGATGGTGTAGGCGCCGGGGTTGCGTACGTCGATGCGCAGGAGTTTGCCGAGCAAAGAAGTGAGGCTTTGGGCGTTGCCCCAGGGGTCGCCAGCGGCGCCGCCGTCGCCTGTGCCGATGTACAGGTAGCCATCTGGCCCGAATTGCAGTTGACCGCCGTTGTGGTTGGGCGCGGGTTGGTCGATTTTCAGGAGGATTTGTTCGGAGGCAGGATCGGCGCGGTTGGGGTCTGCGGAGACGCGGAAGCGGGAGATGACGGTGTCACCGTTGCCGTCCTGGGCGGTGTAGTTGGCGTAAAAGGCGCCTGTGCGGGGGTAGTCGGGCGCAAAGGCGATGCTCAACAAGCCTTGTTCGGAACTGGTGGCTTGTACGCGGTCGGTGATGTCGAGGAAGGGGGCATCCTGGACTTTACCCTGGCTGAGGATGAGTACACGCCCGGTTTTTTCGATGAGGAAAAGGCGTTGGCTGTCGTCGTCAGCGTGGGTCAGGTAGGTGAGGGAGTTAGGGACGACGATGATGGGTTCGAGGGCGATGGCGGCGGCGCGTTCGGGTGTGGGGGGCAGGGCGAGGGTCGGCGTCGGGGAGCGAGGGGTGGGTGGAATAGGTGTGGAGGTGGGGGAAGGGGAGGGGGTGGCGCGTGGCGCGGGGCTTGCCCTTTCGTCGCACTCAGGGCAGGCTCTGAGCGTAGTCGAGGGGGCGGCGGTGGGAGCGAGAGCGGCAGGGTTGGGGGGTGTGCAGGCGCCAAGTAGCAGTAGGAATGCTGTCAGGAGGAGCCAGAGCAACATGCCGGGCCAGCGTTGCGGCAGAAAGGGGGAGGAGTGGTTCATCGATCACATTATGGAGGCAGTACGAAAGAGACGCCAAAGTGCAATGCGTACGGAGGATGGTTTTGTGGTATGATAATGCTGAAAGTTGCTCATAGTTGTCTCCTTTTTTGCTTGCGCGCCCTCTTTGTGGTCCTATACACATGGGAATCCTGAACTTCGGCCCTATTGCTGCCACCCGCCGTAATCACGCTATCGAACACGCCACCATCCACATCCTCAGCCGGATGCGTCCGGATACGAGTATGGCTGGGCGCTCGAACACGAGCGGGTTCGTGATCTATGGCGATCTCAGCACCGAGGCTGTGCGCCAAGCGGTGCAGGAGGCGATCCAGCGCTTGAAAGGCGGCGAGCATCATCTCGCCATCCATCCGAACTGTGGTACGAATATGGTGACGACGGCGGTGATGACGGTGGCGACGACGTTGGTGGCGGGTATTGGCGGGAGCAAACGGCATTGGCTCGAACGCATCCCCACGATGGTGACGGCGGCGTTGGTGGCTGTGTTCGTGTCGCATCTCGTGGGCGCGACGCTGCAGCAACGGTTGACGACCAGCGCTGATCTGGGCCTGGTGGCTGTGTTGGAGGTGCAGCGACGACAGTTTGGGCAGCGCGTGTTGCATTGGGTGCGTTTGCAGCACGCATCTTTGACCGGTCAGGCATGATCCATCTTTTTCACGGCGACGAGGAGTTCGAGAAAAGCGAGGCTATCACCGCGCTCAAGCGCGGGATCGGCGACGACCCTTCGTTGTTCGATCTCAATGTCACTGTGCTGGACGGGCGCACGACGACGCCGGAGGGCTTGCAACATCATTGCGACGTGCCGCCTTTTCTGGGCGAGTATCGGCTGGTGATCGTGAGCGATCTGTTGGCACGGCTGAGCGGGGGCAAGACGAAGGAGGGCGAAGCGACGGCGGCGACCTCCGGTTTCCTGGATTGGTTGCTCGGCTATCTCCCACATGTGTCGGAGACGACGCACCTGGTGTTGAACGAGAGCAAGGCGCTTCCGGTTCGTCATCGCCTGGTGGCGGCGATAGGAGCATTGAAGGAGCGAGGGGAGGTGCGCGCGTTCACGGCGCCGAGCCTGAAAGGCGGGGAATTGGCGCGCTGGGTGGAGCAACGCAGTCAGCGCAAGGGCATCAGGTTGGAGGCAGGGGTCGCCAACGATTTGGCGGCGTTCATCGGCCCCGATTTGCGATTGATCGATAGTGAGCTAGAAAAGCTGAGTTTGTACGCAGCGGGCCGGCCTATCCGCAAGGCGGATGTGCGCTTGTTGACGCCCTATGCCCAACAAGCAAACATTTTCGACATGGTGGATGCGCTGGGAAATCGCCAGACGCAACAAGCGCTGCGTTTGTTGGTGCAGCTTCACAATGAGGGCGCGCATCCTTTGTATTTGCTGACGATGATCGTGCGTCAGTATCGCATCCTTTTGCAGGTGAAAGACCTGGCTCGGCAGGGATTGGGGCAAGACGCCATCGCTCAACAACTGGGTTTGCATCCGTTCCCGACCGGCAAGGCGCTGGCCCAGGCGCAACGCTATACGCTCCCACAGCTTAATAGTATTTACGATCGGCTGTTGGAGACGGATGTGGCGATCAAGACAGGGAAGATGGAGGCGGGCCTGGCGTTGAATGTGTTGGTGGTCGAGTTGGCGCGGGTGTGATTTGTGGAAGAGATAGGTAGAAGCATGAGTCTTCGTTCGGAAACCCGTTGGTGGTGGCTTTCTCTGATCTTTGCCGCGCTGGCGGTCGCTACGGCGTTGGCGTATAACATCGCCGTGACGGCTTACGATGCCGCCGCCGAGCATGTCTTTCGCGGGGTCATCTACTCGCAGGCGGTGAGTGATGGGGTGCTGTACCCGCGCTGGGTGCAGTTTTTGCACTGGGGATTGGGCAGTCCCATTTTTACCTTCCAAGGGCCTTTGCCGTATGCAGCCATGGATGCGCTGTACCGCCTGGGATTCCCGCACCCCATCGGCTGGCGCATTTTGATCGCTCTTGGCTTCCTGGCGGCGTTTGTGGGTGCTTTTTTGTTGGTCTTTGAGATCACGAGGCGTCGCTGGCCCGCGTTTCTGGCTGCCGTCGCCTTCCTGTATGCGCCTTATGTCATTCGCAACGCTCTGGAACGGGGCAGCAACGAAACCTATAGCATGTTCCTGTATCCGTGGGTGCTGTGGTCGTTGCTCTGGCTGGCGCGGCGCCCCGGCATGGGCCGTTTCCTCGTGGCTGTGTTGGTTTGGTCTTTCTGCATTGCCAGTCATGTGCTGGCGCCGTTGATCCTGGCGCCTTTTGCCCTCCTCGTGGCTGGTCTTGCTGCCTGGCGTTGGCGCACGCCGGCGCCGTTGTTGGCGCTGGTGGTGGGCGGCTTGTTGACGGCGCTGGTGTGGGCGCCGATGGCGCCAGAGCAGGCATGGGTTCATGTCGAGCGTGATTTCGGCACGGCGGAGGGCAACCCGCTCGTAGACGCTTTGCCCCTGGATCGGCTGCTGGACCTGCCGGCGATCTATGATGTGGCGCGGGACAACAACCAGACCGGGGTGCGCGTGGGTCTGGTGCACACCCTGTTTCTGTTACTCGGCGTTCCCGGTGCGGTGGCGGCGTGGACGCGCGGGCGCCGGGAAGTGGCTGTGGCTCTAGGAGTGGCGACTCTATCCGGACTCATATTGTTCTTCATGTTCACGAGCGCTTCCGATCCTGTGTGGCGATTCTTGGGGTCGATCCTGTTGCACATCCAGTATCGCTCACGGCTCATGGGCGCGCAGGCGCTGGCAGCAGCGGTGGCAGCGGGTCTGCTATTGGCTTTGCTTAGCCCCAAACGGCAACCGATTGTAGCCCTGATCTTGGCCCTCCTCTTGACGGCGGCGGCATTGCCGTCTCTATACGTCAACCTGCAACACCACTACCAGAACTTCGGCAATCGTCTGAGCCTTGAGCAGATCAGGGCTGCAGAGATCGAATATGGCGGACTGGCGTTTACGGCTTTCGGCGAGTTCACGCCGCGTTGGCATACGGCCCCCTTCGATGCCGCCCTGGCTGCCGAGCTTGGCCCGAACTTCGATCCGCAGAACAAGC
The DNA here is from genome assembly GCA_041918515.1 of Chloroflexota bacterium. Classification (GTDB taxonomy): domain Bacteria; phylum Chloroflexota; class Anaerolineae; order J102; family J102; genus SSF26. The sequence goes on from JAYRVO010000018.1 coordinate 57,480, forward strand.
CCCTTGCCAAGCCATCGGCGAGCGTCGAAGTGCGCGCGGCCCGTGTGCGCAGCAGTTCCTGGGAGCTTGATCTCACTGCCTCGACGCCCCAGACGATTACACTCTACCTCCATTATTATCCTCGCTGGCAAGCGTTCCTGGATGGAATGCCAACCGTTATCGGCTACCAGGAAGGAACCGGCCTGGTTCAGGCGTCGCTGCCTGCGGGCGAGCATCAACTGACTTTGCGCTACGCCTCCACCGGCGCCGAGCGAGCCGGGTTGATCGTGAGCGGTTTGACCGCTGTGGGTTTGCTGGCGCTGGGCGGCTGGGCGCTGTGGCGACGCGGTCGCCAGGCCGACGCTGGGGCGCCGGGCAAGATCGAGATGCTGGCGCACGAGCCGGCGCCCGCTCTGGGCCTGCTGCTGGTCTTGAGTGCGCTGCTGGTGATCAAGTTCGCCGTGGTCGATCCGATGACGACCTGGCTGCGTTGCGTCTCGACAGCCGAACACGTGTGCGGCGCGCAGGCAACGGTGGACGCGGTGTTCGTGGGGGGGCCGCGCTTGCGCGGTTACACTCTATCATCCTCGCAACCCAAGCCTGGCCATGAATTGCGGGTCAATCTCTATTGGCAGGGTGAGTCTGAGCAGACGAAAAACCTGCACAGTTTCGTCCATATCCGCAATAGCCAACCGGGCGGCCCCAACAACCCGCGCACCGGCAACGAAATTTGGGCGCAGGACGAGCACTATGCCCCTGGCGGTGTGTTGACCACGCAATACTTGCCAGGGCGTCTTTACCGGGACGAGTTTCGGGTGCGTTTGCCAGAAGACACACCGCCGGGCGAGTATTTTCTGGAGATCGGCTGGTTCGACCCCCAAACGAGCGAGCAACTTGAGGTGGTCAAGGAGTCTCTGGCTCCGCCCCTGCGTGAACTATGGCGGTCGATCCTCCTACCCTCCCTCACGGTCCGCTGATCCCGCACCGCCCGATGAACCGCGCCCTCGCCGTCCTCCTCCTTGCTCGTTTTCTCCTCGGTTTGCTCTACGCCGCGGTCACGCCGCCGTTCGAGGCATCCGACGAGATCACGCACTATCCCGTGGTGCGCTACATCGCGGCCACGCGCACGCTGCCCGTGCAAGACCCTGCGCAAGAGACCCGCTGGAAACAAGAAGGCAGCCAGCCGCCTCTCTACTATGCCATCGGCGCGCTCCTCACCGGCTGGATCGACACCGCCGACTACGAAGCGAACGCCGTCCTCAATCCCTTTGCCCAGGTGGGCATACCGGGGACGACGCACAATGTGAATCACGTCGCCCATCCGCCGGGGCAGAGCCTGTGGCAGGGCGGAACAGTGTTGGCGATCTACCTCATCCGCTGGCTTTCGGCGCTCATGGGCGTCGCCGCTGTCTACTTCACTTACCGTCTGGCTGCCGAGGCGGCGCCTCGTCGTCCCGCCGTGGCTTTGCTGGCGGCGGCGCTGGTCGCTTTCAACCCGATGGTGTTGTTCATCAACGCCTCGGTCAATAATGACACGCTGGTCATGTTGCTGGCGGCGGCGGCGCTGTGGCTTGTGGCTCGTGATCTGAACGACGCCAGCCCCGGCCCGCGTTGGCGTCGCACAGTGGCGTTGGGCGTGATCGCCGGCCTGGCCGCCCTCACCAAAGTGTCTGGAGCCGCGCTCATCCCGGTGATTGCTTTGGCAGTAACGTTCGCGGCCTGGCGCTTGCGCGATTGGCGGAGTTGGTGGCTGCGCGGATTCGCTCTCAGCGTGATCGTGCTGGCGCTGGCAGGCTGGTGGTACGCCCGCAATTACCTCCTCTACGGCGAGCTGCTGGGCTTACAGCGTATGTCTCAGATCGCCGGTCCCCGCCCCGCCGGTTTCGGCCTTGCCGATCTGATCCCGGAATGGGGCAGTTTCTGGCGCGCGGGTTGGGGGGTCTTTGGCGCTTTCGACATTCTGGCGCCTGCCTGGTTTTTCACGCTGGTGGTGGCATTCTCGGCGCTGGCGCTGGGCGGGTTGGCGATGCTGGCGGGACGCCGCCTTCTACGTCGTCGGCTCCCCCGCAACTGGCCTCTCCACTTCATCTTTCTCACCTTCCTCGTCATCAGTTTTGCCGGCCTTGTTCGTTGGTCGCTGCTCACCATGGGCTCGCAGGGTCGTCTCCTCTTCGGCGCCGGCTCGGTGATCGCTTTTTATCTGGCCCTGGGCTTCCTCGCCTGGCTCCCGCGGCAGTGGCAAACTCTGGCAGCCGCGATCCCGACGGCCGGCCTGGCCCTCTGCGCTGCCGGCATAGCCGCCTTCACCATCGCCCCCGCCTATCGCCCTCCGCAGCCTGTGACCGCGCTGCCTGCCGACGCCCTCCCGCTCGACATCTGGTTCGGAAATGACATCCACCTGGTGGGCTACCGCGCAGACCGCCAGACAACAGTGGCCGGCGAATCCCTGCCGGTCACGCTGTATTGGACTACGCCGGCGGCGATCACCGCCAACCTGAATGCAGCCCTCAATGTTTACGGCTTTCGCGGCGAGAATGTCGCCAAGATCGACGCCTGGCCGGGCGCCGGGCTACTGCCTACTTCGTACTGGCGGCCGGGCGTCATCTATCCCGACTCGTACCTCTTCGCGACGCCGGCGGACGCTGATGCGCCCACGCCCATCACGCTGAACATCGGCTTCTGGCAAGGCAGCATGGACGACTGGCTGCCGATCCGCAAAAATGGCGCGCCCGTCGATGTCATTTTTCTACCCGTGGGCGATTTGGTCTCCCCCACCCGCGCACCTGCACAGAACGCCACGACGCCGATCGCCACTTTCGAACAGGGCGTCAGCCTCGATAGCTACCACATCGAGACAACCGCTGGCGAATTGAACGTATCCCTGTCCTGGCGAGGGGGGGGGCCGCTGCCGGCGGACTATAAAACCTTCATTCATCTCATCGACAACCAGGGCAACGTCGTTGCGCAGGGGGATGCTCCGCCGCGCGACGGTGTATGGCCGACCTCCAAATGGCGCGCGGGCGAAAGTGTGCCCTCTTCCTATCGATTAGCACTCCCGACTAATCTACCGGCCGCTGGTTACAGTCTGCTGGTGGGTATGTATGCACCAGAGAGTGGCGAACGTTTGGCCGCCTATCAGCCCGACGGCAGCGAATGGCCGAACCGAGCCGTCACCCTCGGCCCCGTTCAACTCCCATAGAACGCCAACTGAACCTTTCCCGCATCTTATGCTAACATAGCGATCCCCTGCCGCAGCTACTTTTTTCTCCCGGAGACCTCTCTGAACGCACAAGAACTTGCCCACACCATTGTCAATCTTCTCGACGACAAATTGGCCGAAAATATCTTACTTCTCGATGTCAGCCACATCTCACCGTTGACTGATTACTTCGTCGTCGCCACCGCCACTAGCGAGCGCCAGAGCCAGGCGCTGGTGGATGGCTTGTTGGAAACGTTGCGCGAGCAAAAAGTGCGCCCGCTCTACGTGGAAGGCAACCGCGCCTCTGGCTGGCAGCTGATGGATTATGGGGACGTCATCGTGCACATCTTCTCGGCGGAGAAGCGCGCCTACTATCGCCTGGAAGAACTGTGGAAAAGCGCACACGTCGTCGTGCGGGTGCAGTGAGCGGGTTCACAACCCACACGACGGGCAGCCTTCGACGTCGCTGATCCGTTCGAGGATGGTCTCAGTCACCGCCGTTGGATCGTCGCCAATGAAGCCGGTGGCGCCACAGCGACGACAGGCGTACCATCCCGCCTCCACGGCGGCAAACGCGGCGCCGGGCTTTAGATCGATGACCTCGACCCCCATCCGCCAACGCGCGTTCGTGATCAGGCGCTGACAGCCGGCCGCGCGCAGTTTCTCGACATACAGGGCATAGTGGGTGCAATGCCGCATCAGCAGGACGGCGACAGTCACAGCGGGCGGGATCGGTTCGGTTCGGGCGTCGGCGCAGAGGGCTTGCAGGTTGGGCGGGAGCGGTAAGGACGCGCGGGCGAGCACAGCGGGTTGGATCTCCCAGGCGATGACGCTCCGGGCTTGGGCTGCCAACCGCCGCGCCAGCCGCAGGTCTCCGGCGCCGATCTCGAGGACGACATCGGTGGGGTGGATGGCGGCCAACACGGCGGCGTAGGCGTCGTCGTCATAAGGCGCCCAGCGTGCTTCCCAGGAATCGAGTGGCAAGTCAGCCTGCTGTCTGCTACGCTCAGCTGGCCATGCGATACAGGTAGATGGCCAGGTAGACGCCCCAGGCGGCCAGCACCAGCCCCAGCACCGTCAAAATTCGGGTTGTCAGCGTTTTCGCCCGGCGGCTCAAGTTCAGATCGAAGAGGATGGCGCGCACACCTAGCATGGCATGGTAGGTCACAGCGGCCAGGAAAATGATCTCGACGATCACCAGGATGGGGCTACTGAGGTAACGCAGCACGTCCTGAAAGGTGCGCAGGCCGCCTTCGACCACGAAATGCTGGACGATCATGTGCAGCGAGAGCAAGATCACCAGTAGCAGGCCGGTGAAGGCTTGCCATAGCCAGGAGCCAGAACGGGCGTCGCGAGGTTCGGGTGTTTGCATGGTCTCCTCTCTCATTTCGTAAACACGAGCCAGGCGGCAATGACGAAGAGCACGGCGGCCAGGGCCATGAGAGCATAGAAAAGTCCTTTGTGGCTGCGCGTGCCATAGCCCAGGCCCACGAGCGTGACCCGCAAGCCATTCAGCATGTGGATCAGGATGCCAGCAATCAGGACGACGTCGAGCATCAGGAAGGCTGGATGCTTGGCCAGCCGTACAAAGCCATCCCAGGCGGCCTCGCCACGCGTCAGTGTCGTGAGAATGAACAAGTGCAGAATGAGATAGGCCACCAGCCCGATGCCGGTGAGACGCATGAGGGCGAAGGCAATGAGGCCGGTGGTGCGCCCGCGCGGGTCGAACCAGGCTCGGAGCGCCCGGCGGAGCGCGGATTGTTGCTGAATCGGTGTCGCCATCTCTCCCTCCTTACGCCAGCCGGAAGAACCGTTTGATCTTGTATTTGGTCAGTTCGCTGCGCAGGGCCATGATCTTGCCGCCCGGATCGACATCGGACGGGCAAGCGGCCGTGCATTCCATGCTCGTGTGGCAACGCCACAGGCCCACATCGCTATCCACCAACCCGAAGATCTGGTGCGGTGTGCGTTCGCCGGTCATCAAGGCGCGGTAGGCCGCGGCCAGCCCGGCAGGGCCGATGAAGTCGGGGTTGGTGTTCGCCACCGGGCAGGTCGAGAGGCAAATGTTGCACTCGATGCAGTCTTCGTAGCGGGTGTAAGTCTCGATCCCCGGCGGGGTGACGCCGCCATCCGTCATCTCGCTCGCCCGCACTAGCTCCATGCCTGCCGGCGCAAAATGCTCGGCGAACGCCGTCATGTCCACCACCAGATCGGCCACCAGCGGCAACGCCCCCAGCGGTTCGACTGTCACCTCGTTTTTGCCCTCAGCCAGGATATTGACCACGCAGCCCAACTGCTCGCGACCATTTACTTTCATCCCGCAGGTGCCGCAGGAAGCGTGATGGCAAGAATGCCGGTAGAGGAGGGTGCTGTCCTGCGTCGCGCGGATCAGCTCGAGCGCATCCAACACCGTCATCCAGGGTTCGACATCGACCTGGAAGCTATCGAAGCGCGGCGGGTCGATGAATCCTGGCTTATAGCGGAGTATTCTGAACGTCACTTTGCGGTTTTTTTCGCTCACTGGCGTTTCTCCTGAATGAAACGTGAAGATTCCACGCATCACGTATCACGAATAATAGGCCCAATATGGCAATAATTGCACTTCTTTCGTCCGGCAGGGCGCGTCCAGGCCCAGCTTGTCGCAGACGACGTTGGCTGTGGCCTCGGCCATGGCCCGCATGGTTGTGCCCTTGCCGCCAGAGATGGTAACAATGCCCTCGACGCCGTCGCGCACTTTGTGATCGAAGCATTTGAAGGTGCGCGGCAGTTCGCGTCCGGCGCCGCCGCCTTCAGAGATCAAGGGGCGGGCGGCAGACCAGGCAGCGCGCACGGGCGCAGTGCGGACGGCTGGGATCAGTTCGCCGCCTTTGTCGAACATGCGCTGGACATGGTCGGCGGGGAGACCGAGCCGGTCGGGGTCTTGGACGATCCAGGAAGTGGTGCCGATGACCGAAAGGCCGCGCTGAGGCACGATGATGTCGCCATCCGAGGGTTTGTTCAGACGGTTGACAACCGTGTTGCACCAACGCCCGCGCACCGCCACCATCACCCCAGGGGTGGGTTGGACGGGCACGCGCGCTCCCGCCAGCTCGCTGACTTGCTCGGCCCAGGCGCCGGTGGCGTTCACCACTAGGTCGGCATGAATATTGTATTCCTTGCCGTTGACCTGTGACTTCACCCGCACCCCCGTGATTGTCCCGGCGTTCCGCAACATGCCAATGACCTGGGTGTAGGGTCGAATATCGGCGCCGTTGCGTTTGGCGGTGGCAAAGAAGCGCATGGGCACGCGCCAGCAGTCCATGGTGGCATCGGGCACTTGCACGGCCAGTTTGACTTGCGGATTGATGTGCGGCTCCAGTCGCTTGACCTGTTCGGCGCTGAGGACCCGCGTGGGGATGCCGCATTTGGCGCATCCCTCCAGGAATTTGTCTTTGAAGGCAATGTCTTCGTCCGAAATGGCGACGAAGAGTCCGTCGTTTTCCTCGAAGGAGCCGGGCGCAATTTTGCGTAGGATTTGATTTTCTTCGATGCACTCGATGGCGGATTCCTGGTCATTCACAGCATAGCGACCGCCGCTATGCAGCAGGCCGTGGTGTCGACCAGCTGTGCCCGAAGTCAGTTCTCCGCGCTCGACCAGCGTCACGCGCAGCCCGCGCAGCGTCAAGTCGTGAACCAGGGCCGCGCCGGTGGAGCCGCCGCCAATCACCAGAACATGGAATTTTTCTGCCACGTGCACCCTCCTATTCATGCGGTGGACGTGCCCTGTTGCCAGGCGCACGTCCACCAAAAGAGTGAGAGAAGGCGATCGTTAGTCTTCCAGCCAGTGCATGCTCTTCTGAACAGCCTTGAGCCAGCCCTTGTACATCTTGGCGCGGGCGTCCGCGTCCATCGCTGGCTTCCAGGTGTGGTCGATCTGCCAGTTCTGGCGCAGATCCTCGATGTTGCCCCAGTAGCCAACTGCCAGGCCGGCGGCGTAGGCCGCGCCCAGGGCTGTGGTCTCGGCCACCTTCGGGCGTACGACGGGCACGTCGAGGATGTCAGACTGGAACTGCATCAGCGTGTTGTTGTAGACCATGCCGCCATCGACTTTCAGCGCCGTCAGCTTCACGCCGGAGTCTTTCTCCATCGCGTCCAGCACTTCGCGGGTCTGGTAGGCGGTGGCCTCCAGGGCGGCGCGGCAGATGTGATACTTGTTGATGTAGCGGGTCAGGCCCACGATCACGCCGCGGGCGTCGGACTGCCAGTAGGGTGCGAAAAGACCAGAGAAAGCGGGCACGAAGTAGATGCCGCCGCTGTCGGACACCTGCTTAGCGTAGTCTTCGATGTGCTTGGAGAAATCGAAGAAGTCCATGTTGTCGCGTAGCCACTGCACCAGGGCGCCAGTGATGGCGATGGAGCCTTCCAGGCAGTAGACCGCCGGGGCGTCGCCCATCTTATAGCCCAGGGTGGTCAGCAGACCGCTCTTGCTGGGCACAGGCGAAGTGCCGGTGTTGAGCAGCATGAAGCAGCCGGTGCCATAGGTGTTCTTGGCCTCGCCGGTGCCGAAGCAGGTCTGGCCGAACAAGGCCGCCTGTTGGTCGCCCAGGTCGCCGCAGACAGGCACGCCATTCCAGTAGCCGTAGACGGCGGGGTCGCTGGAGGGGCGGATGGCAGGCAGCATTTGGCGGGGGATGCCCATGACGCCCAGTATCTCATTGTCCCAGTCCAGGGTCTCCAGGTTCATCAGCATGGTGCGGCTGGCGTTGGAGACGTCGGTCACATGGGCGCCGCCGTTGGGGCCGCCAGTGATGTTCCAGATCACCCAGGTGTCGATGTTGCCAAAGAGGGCGTCGCCACGTTCGGCTGCGGCGCGCACGCCTTCCACGTTGTCCAGGATCCACTTGATCTTGGGGCCAGAGAAGTAGGTGGCCAGCGGCAGACCGACTTTAGCGCGGAAACGATCCTGGCCGCCATCTTTGGCCAGCTCGTTGCAGATTTTGTCGGTGCGGGTGTCCTGCCAGACGATGGCATTGAAGTAGGGTTTGCCGGTGTTCTTGTTCCAGACCACCGTGGTCTCGCGCTGATTGGTGACGCCGATGGCGGCCAGGTCGCCAGCGCTGAGGCCAGCCTTCTTGAGGGCTTCTGCCATCACGTCGTTGGTGCGAGCCATGATCTCCATGGGGTCGTGCTCGACATAGCCGGCCTGCGGGTAGATCTGCTCGTGTTCCATTTGATGTACGCCGACCACGCCGCCGCTATGATCGAAGATCATGAAGCGGGTGCTGGTCGTACCTTGATCAACTGCACCTACATATTTAGTCATGTTATCGAACTCCTTTGTCCTACAATGAGATTTGATGAAGACGATTGGCTTCGTTGCCAATCGTCGTTATCTGCGAGTTAGCTGGGAGGGATGGCAGGCTCAGGATGTGGCGCCCAAGCAGTCAGCGGCGCACTGCAAGAGGAGGTAGGACGAGGTCGCGCCGGGGTCCTGGTGGCCGATGCTGCGTTCGCCCAGATAGCTGGCCCGGCCTTTGGTTGCCAACATTGGAATGGTTGCCTTCATGCCTTGCGCGGCTGCCGCGGCTGCCGCGGCCAGCGCCTGGTCCAGCGTGGCGCCGTCCTCAAGAGATTGGCGCATCGCCTGGCAACCAGGCGTCAGGGCATCGACCATGGTCTTTTCACCAAGGGTGGCCTTGCCGCGCTGCTGTACTCCCGCCAAGCCGGTCTCCAGTGCTGTGGCAAATTCTGCCGGCGTAAGTTCCATCTTGCCGGCGGCGACCATGCCAGCGCGCATGAACAAGGTGCCATACAACGGGCCGCCAGCGCCGCCGACGGTGGAAACCAGGGTCATGCCCGCCGCCTTGAGGACTTCGCCGATGTCTTTGTCAGCGACGGTGAGGAGTTTGTCTACCACGGCGGCGAAGCCTCGGTCCATGTTGGCGCCGTGGTCGGCGTCGCCGATGGCGGAGTCCAGTTGCGTAAGATAGTCCTTGTTCTCGCCCAGCACCTGGCGATAGCACCGGATCCAGGAGATGATGTCGTCGCGTGTGATCACTGATGACCTCTTTTGGGTGGCAAGTGGCAAGCAATCAGTGACCAGTAATCAGTGACCAGTAATCAGGTCTTCCAGTTTCCCGGTCTACTTGTTTCCTTGTCTACTTGTTTCCTTGTTTCCTTGTTTCCTTGTTTCCTTGTTTCCTTGTTTCCTTGTTTCCTTGTTTCCTTGTTTCCTTGTTTCCTTGTCTACTTTGTTTCCTTGTTTCCTTGTCTACTTGTTTCCTTGTTTCCTTGTCTACCAGCGCAGACCAGGGGTCTTAACGGGCGCGTCCCAGAGTTTCAGCAAGTCATCGTCAGCTTTCAGCAAAGTGACCGAGCAGCCAGCCATCTCCAACGAGGTGATGTAGTTGCCGACCAAGTTGCGGGCGATGGTGATGCCGTGTCCCTGGCAGATCTCGGCCAGCTTGCGATAAACGATGTATAGCTCGATCAGCGGCGTGCCGCCCAGTCCATTGACCATGGCGATGACGCTATCGCCCGATTTGAACGGCAGATCGTTGATGACCGGCAACGCCAGCATCTCGGTAATTTCATCGGCGCCCTTCAAATCCATGCGGGTGCGGCCTGGTTCGCCGTGGATGCCGATGCCGATCTCCATCTGATCCTCGGGCAGATCGAAGGTGGGTTTGCCGGCGTGAGGCACGGTGCAGGAGGTGAGGGCCATGCCCATGCTGCGGCCCCAGCCATTGACTTTGCGGCACAGCTCAGCAACTGCCGCCAGATCGCGGCCTTGTTCCGCAGCCGCGCCACAGATTTTCTCGGCCAGCACCGTGGTGCCGACGCCGCGTCGCCCAGCCGTCCACAGGCTGTTCATCACGGCCACATCATCATCGATGACCACGCTGGCGACTTCGACGCCTTCCATCTGCGCCATTTCCGCGGCCATCTCGAAGTTCAGTATGTCGCCGGTGTAATTCTTGACGATGTGCAGCACGCCAGCGCCGCCATTGACGGCCAACGTTGCGGCCTGCATCTGGTCGGGCGTCGGTGAAGTGAAGACGGCGCCGGGGCAGGCGGCATCGAGCATACCCATGCCCACGAAGCCGCCGTGCATCGGTTCATGGCCGCTGCCGCCGCCAGAGATGACGCCCACTTTGCCCATCACGGGGGCGTCGGCGCGCACCACATAGTTCGGGTTGTAATGCACCCGCACCAGGTCGCCATGCGCCAGCGCCACGCCTTGCAAGGCTTCGAACACCACATCTTCGGGTTTGTTGATAAGTTTCTTCATGGCAAATGCACTCCTTAACGAGCGCGTCACTTTTTGTTGGTCAGTGGGAGACCAGTAAGCCTAACTGCTGGTCCCCCACTTGCACTTTAAGCAATGGCTGGAGAAAGTGACGATTTAGAACACAGCCATCCAAACCAGCGCGCCTACGACGCCGCCGATCAAAGGACCGACTACCGGGATCCAACTGTAATTCCAACCAGAGCCGCCCTTATTAGGGATAGGTAGAATGGCATGGGCGATGCGCGGACCCAAGTCACGAGCGGGATTGATGGCGTAGCCGGTTGGTCCACCCAAGGAGAGACCGATGCCCCAAACCAGCATACCTACCAGGTACGGCCCAAGACCACTGGCCGGACTGCCACCAGTGGCGCCGCCGAAGATGGCTCCTACACCAGCCACCAGCACGAAGGTGCCGATGATCTCGGTAATGAGGTTGTTCACAGTGTGGGGGATAGCAGGGCCGGTGCTAAACACTGCTAGCTTTGCTCCGGCATCCTGTGTTGGTCCCCAGTGATTCAGGTAGGCCAGCCAGACGATGATGGCGCCAACGAACGCACCTGCAATCTCGGCGATGACGGTTGCAATCATCTGGGTTACATTGTAGGTGCCGCCCATGACGAACTTCGCCACCGTGACGGCTGGATTGAGGTCAGCCTGCGGCGCACCAGCAGAGCTAGCGGTGAAGACGCCCACGATGACTGCCATCGCCCATCCCGCGGTAATGACAATCCATCCGCCACCCTGGCCCTTGTTCTTGGCCAGAACGACGTTCGCCACGACGCCATCACCCAGGATGATGAGCATCATCGTGCCAAGAAATTCGCCAAGCAGATTCGACATTTTTCTACCTCGCTGTAGAATGAGTGAAGGAGTGAAAGAGAAAGAAAAACAGACCGAAAGAATGACAATGCTAACATTGAGCGTTGTTATCGTTTACGTTTTTACCTCCTTTCCCCAGACTCCCAACCACCAGGCGTCGCGCCCATGGCGCGGATGCCGCAAAAAAGCGTCCAAAACCAGCGAATGCCCATGCTGCTGGGGGACAGGAGAGTCAGGGCATGTGACCGGATATGCGTGCATGATGCCGAATTCTGGACGTAGGGAGTAAACGTGAGCGGAGTGATGCACCTGCAAGGACATCATCGTCATCGAAAATGACTGGCAGGGCAGCTATAGGAGCTGTGACTATGTAGTTCGACGACCTGAAAGCAGTTCCACCACACCTGCATCGGCTTTCAGATCCAACAGATAATAAATTTTAACAAGAACTGCCGTGCAATGCAAGTACAAATAGAGGACAACCAGTAATAGACCTCCGCGTCTCCAAAAATTCAAAGGTCTGTCACAATCTACCAAAGGTCTCTCTTGCTGTCTATGATCTTTATCATGTTTGTTCGGTGATTGCTGTTACTTCTTGGATGCGTTGCCACGCCCGCACGACGTGGCGGCGCTCGGTGTGGGTTTGGCCGATGCAAAGGCGCAGGGTGTATTGGCCGCCGAGCTTGGTGTGGGTGAGATAGAGGTCGCCGGAGCGGTTGAGATGGTCGAGGAGGGCTTGATTGGCGGCGTCGCCGCCACGATGGCGGAAGCAGACCAGGTTGAGAGGAACCGGCGCGGCCAGTTCGAAGTCGGGATCCTTTTGCACCCAGTCAGCGAATTCCTGCGCCAAGGCCACGTGCTGGCGGACATGATGTTGCAACCCCTCGATGCCGTAGTGACGGATGACGAACCACAACTTCAGCGCCCGAAAGCGCCGGCCCAACGGGATGTGCCAATCGCGGTAGTCGAAGACGGCGCCGGATTGGGTGGCCTGGTTGCGCAAGTATTCGGGTAGGATGCTGAGCGTGTCGATCAGGGCTTTGCGGTCGGCCACATAGAAGCAGTTGCAGTCGAAGTTGGTGAACATCCATTTGTGCGGGTTGAAGGCGTAGCTGTCGGCGTGCTCCAGGCCCGCGTGGATGAAGCGAAATTCGGGGCAGAGCGCGGCTGTTCCCGACATGGCGGCATCAACATGCAGCCAGACGCCCTGCTCCTGGCAGATACGGCCGATCTCGGGCAGCGGATCGAGGGCGTTGGAGGAGGTGGTGCCGACGGTGGCGCAGACGAAGGTCGGGATCAGCCCGGCGGCGCGGTCGGCGGCGATCTGGCGGGCAAGCGCAGCGGGGCGCATGGCGAAAACTTCATCCACCTCGATCAGCCGCAGGTTGTCGCTGCCCAGCCCGGCGATCTTGACTGCTTTTTCCACGGAGGAGTGGGCTTGGGAGGAGGTGTAGGCGACGAGCGCGCCGTTGCACCCGCGGGCGTTGCTGGCGAAGCCCGTCGCGCGCTCACGTGCAGCCAGCAGGGCGCAGAGCACGGCGCTGGAGGCGGTATCCTGGATGACCCCACCACCTGTGCCAGTGGAGAGGAACTTCTCTGGCAGCCCCAACATTTCTACCAACCAATCGAGGACGTGGGTCTCTAGTTCGGTGCAGGCCGGGCTGGTGAGCCACAACATGCCCTGCACCCCCAGGCCAGAGGCGAGGAGGTCGCCGAGGATGGCGGGGCCAGAGGCGTTGGCTGGGAAAAAGGCAAAGAAGTTGGGCGATTGCCAGTGGGTGATCCCCGGCAACATGATATCGCCCAGGTCGCGCAGGATGGCGTCGAAGTCTTCGCCCCGCGCTGGCGGCTGGGTTGGCAATGATGCCCGGATTTCGCCCGGCTGGACTTGCGCCAGCACCGGGAAAGACTCGATGCGCTCGTAGTAGTCGGCGATCCAATCGACGACGGCGCGTCCGTAGCGCCGGAAGTCATTGGGAGTCATGTGGTAGCTTAACGGTTCCAGGGATGCAGTCATGTGGATGGTTTCGCTCAGGGCGGGCAAAGACGCCGGCGGGGTCGGGTAACTCTGTTCACCTGTGCTTTTTCATCTCACGCAAAGGCGCAAAGACGCCAAGAAAACATAAAAACTTTGCGTCTTAGCGGCTTTGCGTGAGCCAATTTTGGGGCAACGTGAACTTCTACGGGGTCGGTTTGCTGTCAACAGTGCTCATGTTATACTGCTTGCTGTTGATCCAACAACTTCGCACGCCTTGAGGTCGTTGCTATGTCAACCGTTATCGCTGAGCCAATCGGATGGGATGTAGATGTCGTTCCCACCGAGGTTTTCTATCCTGAATCGGACGGTCAGCCTGTGGGAGAAACCGATTATCACATTTCCGTTATCTTCTACCTGCGAGCAGCGTTGCGCTATTTCTTCCGGCGCGCGCCCCGAACCTACGTCGCTGGCAATATGCTCTTTTATTTCGAAGAGGGCAATCCGTCCGCGGTCAAAGCGCCGGACGTTTTCGTGGTCAAGGGCATTGCCAAGCACGATCGTCGCGTCTACAAGCTGTGGGAGGAGGGGGTGGTGCCTTGCGTTGTCTTCGAGATCACTTCGCGCAGCACGCGGCTGGAGGATTTGGGGACCAAAAAAGCGTTGTACGAGATGCTGGGGGTCAAGGAGTACTTCCTGTTCGACCCGCTGGATGAGTATTTACGACCGCGTTTGCAGGGTTTTGCTCTGATCGGCGATTACTACCAACCGATCATTCCTGGGCGCGATGGCACACTCATCAGTACGGAGTTGGGTGCTATCCTCCGACCTGAGGATGCATTGCTGCGCGTTATCGATCCAAAGACGCGCGAGATCATGCCAACGATCGAGGAGGCATCTGAGCGCGCGGCCATGCAACTCGAGCGCGCCAATGCAGAAGCGCAACGCGCCATTGCAGAAACGCAACGCGCCAATGCAGAAACGCAACGCGCCATTGCAGAAGCACAACGCGCCAATGCCGCCGAAGCAGAAGCAGCGCGCTTGCGCAGCGAGCTGGAACAATTACGTCGCCAGATGGCTCAGCCCTGAGCGGTTCAGGACGGAGCGATACCCGCCTGCACCAACTCGCGCAGCTTGCGTTCCCGCGCGGGTTGCTCCAGTTTGACCAAACTCTCGCCTACCAACATGGCATCGGCGCGCATGGTGACCAGACGGTGCACATCTTCGGCCCCGGCGATGCCGCTTTCGCTGACGAGCAGGACGCCGGCGGGGAGCAGGGGGCGCAGGCGGGCGGTGGTGCTCAGATCGACGGAGAAATCACGGAGATCGCGGTTGTTGACGCCAATGACGCGCGGGTTCAGCTTGAGGGCGCGCTCCAGCTCGCCTTCGTCATGAACCTCGACCAGGGCCTCCATGCCCAATGTGCGGGTGTAGGCCAAGAGGTCGCGGTACTCGGCGTCGCTGAGCACGGCCATGATCAGCAGCAGCGCGTCGGCGCCGGCCACGCGCGCTTCCAATACCTGGTAGGGGTCGAAGATGAAATCCTTGCGCAGCACAGGCAGGCTGACCTTTTGGGCGCGGAATGCTTCTTTGATGTCTGTCAGAAATTCCAGTTTGCCCTGGAAGAAACGCTCGTCGGTGAGACAGGAAATGGCCGCGGCACCGCCTTTGGCGTAGGTGAGGGCCAGTTGCACAGCGTCGAAGTCGCGGCAAAGCAGGCCCTTGCTGGGGGAAGCGCGTTTGACTTCGGCGATGAGGCTGACGCCCGGGCGAGCGAGCGCGGCGGCGAAGTCGAGCGGCGGCGGGGTGAAGGCGGCCAGGGCGCGCAGATTGGCCTCTGGCCTTTCGAGCTTGCGCTTGGGCACTTCCTGTCGTTTCCAGCGCATGATGTCGTCGAGGATGAGGTCATGGGCGCGCAGACGTTGGGATCGTTTCATGGGAAGGGGTAGGTTCGTTGTACCGGGCGTGAGAGGTGAGACGCGGGCGTCAAGTCCATCTGGCCGAGTTTGAGTCATCTTTCGGCCTTCACCCACAGTGAGGGACATGATAGCAGAAGAGGCGAAGGTGAGATAAGATTAGGAGTACAACCACGGCGCGCCCTCCCTCTTATGCTCGACCTCATCCTCCTCAACGCCTCCATCTCTACCCAACAGCCTGGCCCCCATCGGGAAGAAGCCGCCGCTATCCAGGGCGGCCGCATCCTGGCCGTCGGGTGCTCCGAAGAAATGCTCGATATGGCCGCTCCGGGCACACCGGTCGTCGAACTGGATGGTGATCTCGTCCTGCCTGGCTTCACCGACGCCCACATCCACTTCCACGATCTGGCCCGGCGTCGCAGCCAGATCGATCTCGCGCCCGCAACCAGTCTCGAGGATGCCCTGGCCCGCATCGCCGCCCACGCCGCCCGACTGCCCGACGACGCCTGGGTGCTGGGCTACGGCTGGAACGAGAGCGGCTGGCCGATCCCCCGCTTCCCCGACCGCCGCGACCTCGATCCCATTACTGGCGGACGCCCGGCCGCGCTCTGGCGCGCGGATTTGCACGCTGCCTGGGCCAATAGCGCCGCCCTCGCCCGCGCTGGCATCGACGCGCGGACACCGAACCCGCCCGCCGGAGTGATCGACCGCGATCCGCAGGGCCAACCCACCGGCATCCTGCGCGAACTGGCCATCGACCTCGTCCGCCAGGTCATCCCCGCTCTCTCTGAAACCGCCTTTCTGGACAACTTACAGGCCGTCGCCGCCGACCTCAACCGTCTCGGCATCGTCGGCGTCCATGACCAGCGCATGAAGGACAACGCCGAAGAAGGCCGCCTGGCCCTGCGCCGTTACAGTCGCTTGCGAGCCGAAGATCGCCTGACCCTACGCATCGCCTGCAACATCGAGGCCGCCAACCTCGACCATCTCATCGCCCTCGGCCTGAGCAGCGGCTTTGGGGACGAATGGCTGCGGTTGGGGCATGTCAAACTCTTCGCCGATGGCTCGTTGGGCGCGCGCACGGCCTGGATGCTGGCGCCATACGAGGGCGAAGCGGCCAACACCGGCATGTTCCTCACCTCGCCCGGCCACATGCTCGATGTCATCCAGCGCGCTCATCGCCACGGCTGCGCCATCTCCATCCACGCCATCGGTGATCGCGCCAACCGCGAAGTCCTTGACATCTTCGCTGAAGCGCTGGCCGGGGGCAGCCCCCAGCCACCTTCGTTGCCCCATCGTATCGAGCACGTCCAGACCATCCAGCCCGAAGATCTGCCTCGCCTGGCCGAGATGGGCCTCGTCGCCTCGGTGCAGCCCATCCATTGCACCGACGACATCGCCGCCGCCGACCGCTTTTGGGGCGAACGCGGGACCAATACCTACGCTTTCCGTTCCCTGCTGGAGGCTGGAACCATCCTGGCCTTCGGCTCGGATGCGCCCGTCGCCAGCCCCAATCCCTGGTGGGGCATCCATGCCGCCGTCACCCGGCAGCGCCGCGACGGTTCACCGGTGGGCGGTTGGCATCCGGCCCAGCGCCTGACGGTAACCGAGGCCGTCCATGCCTATACACGCGGCCCCGCCATCGCCATCGGCCAGGCCCATCAGCAAGGCTGCATCGCCCCTGGCTATCTGGCTGATCTCATCGTCCTCGACCGCGATATTTTTACCTGTGATCCGGCGGCAATCGCCGAGACGAAGGTAAAAATGACGATAGTGGGCGGGAAAATCGTGTATGACGCCTGAAAATATTACGCACCGCCTTTCGCGTCCTCTGCAAACCCAATCGCATCGCGAACAATATAGAGTGGGCGATCCTTGACCTCATCATAGATGCGGCCCAGATATTCGCCGATGATGCCCAACGAGATCAATTGAATCCCGCCCAGAAACAGCACCATCACCAGCGTGGTGGCCTGGCCATAGAACGCCTGGCTGCCGGAGAGACGCAAGACGATGGTGGTTATAATCCCAATCACGCTGATGGCGGCGATGATGAAGCCCAAATAGGTGGCTAGCTGGAGGGGCAAATACGAAAACGAGGTGATGCCATCCAGCGCGAACTTGATCATCTTCTTCAACGGATACTTGGTCTCGCCGGCGTAGCGTTCCTCACGCACGTACTCGACGCCCGTCTGCCGGAAACCCACCCACGCCGACATCCCCCGCATGAAGCGATGATGCTCGCGCATCTGCTTCAACGCAGCCACCGCGCGACGATCGAGCAAGCGAAAATCGCCGGTGTCCACCGGAATATTGACGCCTGTGATGCCTCGGATCAGCCGATAGAAGAAATGAGCCGTGGCCAGCTTGAACCATGTCTCGCCCTTGCGTTGGGCGCGGATGGCATAGACGATCTCATATCCTTCCCTCCACTTCTGCACCATATCGGCAATGAGGCTGGGTGGATCCTGCAAGT
Organism: Chloroflexota bacterium; assembly: GCA_041918515.1. GTDB lineage: Bacteria > Chloroflexota > Anaerolineae > J102 > J102 > SSF26. The sequence continues at coordinate 75,114 of JAYRVO010000018.1, forward strand.
CGGCGTCGATGAGGATGACGGCATCGCCCTGGGCATAGTCGGCGCCGGCGGTGATGGCGATCTGATGGCCGAAATTGCGGGAAAAATTGACCACGCGCACGCGCGAGTCTTGTTCGTGCAGCTCGCGCATGATCTCGAACGAGCGGTCGCGGCTGCCGTCGTTGACCAAAACCAATTCCCACGGCTCGCCGATGGCATCCATCGTGGCCACGATGCGGCGATGCAACTCGTGCAGGATCGGCTCTTCGTTGTAAACGGGAGCGACGATGGAGATGATGGGGCGGGGGGCGGGCGTTGACATGGGCATAGACTCGAAAAAATGGCAGCGAGAACGGGCGACAGACTTAATCTTACACGGCTTTGCTACGCTTGTGAACTTCCGTCGGGAGCCAAAAGCCCCCCGATGGACAAGGAAAGCCTCATTTGGGCTACAAGTCCAGGCCCCACAGACAACGATTTCAAGCGCTGGGCGCGGTTCATGCTATAATGACCGCTGGGTACATCAGAAGCTTCTCATCGCCTTCTTGGATTGTGGTTTTTCATAGGGCAGTGCGGGGGCATCACCTCCGGCGCCAGACCCATTTTCTTATCCCCCAGGAAACAGACCGTGCAAACACCAGCTTCCTCCCGGCGCACCATCCTCGTCTTGCTGGCGGCTTTGCTGCTGATCCCCCTCTTTTGCGCGCTCCTGTGGCGCTTGGTGATCCCTCCCACCCCTACCCCCCTCCCGTCCACCCCCACCGCCACGCCCACACCACCACCTCCCTCGCGAGCCACCGCCACACCCACCCCTTCGACTACCACCACACCCACCCCTGCCGGCACGCCCGCCGGCCAACTCCCCCCAAGCGAACTGGAACCCGGCGTTTACGCCGCCTACAACCACACCTACAACGACTCTAAACTAACAGGCGTCATTCATGGCGGCACCTTGGAATTCAATTGGAAGCAGATCGAGCCAGCACGCAACAGCTACGCCTGGTCAGTATTGGAAACGGAGATCGCCAAAGCCCCGCCCACCAACCGTCCCATCCTCCGCCTCCAGATCCGCTGCAACAAGGGCAATATCGATATCTGTACACCCGACTGGGCTTTGACCGATACATTCGATCCGATCATCACCGCCCCATCCGCAGGATGCTCGGCGTCGCCACAACACCTCAACTACCTCAACAGCGACATCCAGAACGAATTGGTGGAACTGGTAACAGAAATGGGGAAATGGCACCAGCGCACCTATCTTGACAAAGGCCTCGATCCCGTAGCCGCCATCGAGATAGGCATTGGCTTCAATGGCGAATCCTCGCCGTGGCCCCTGACCAGCCTCTGCGACAAAAAACAACAGGAACAGGCATACAGAACCAAATACGGGAGTGCAGGGCCAAGCCTTTGGGCAAACTACCACATTCACATGCTCGAAGCCCATCGCCGCGCCTTCTCCAACAAAGTCATCAGCACCATCCTCACCGGCGACTACGCCGAAGGCGAACGCTGGCGCGTGGTGCAGAGCGCATTGGCCAACAACGTTGGCCTCATGTTGACCTCACTCGACGCCGACTACTACAGCAGCCGGGGCAAGACAGGCGATTATTGCTTTTGGGGCGACATCACCAAGCCCGGCATCGCCAACTCTAGCCTGGCCGGCGCCTACCAAACCCAGTGGGCGCCTCTCGTACACAATTGGCAACGAGTCCCCATCGGCTTCGAATTCCGTAACGACCGCAGTTTTAGCCTCACACCGGGTGGGCCTGCCGCCCTCAGCGACGCCGCCCATGCCTGGTGGTCGGTGCTGAACGCCTTGGACAAACACGCCGACTTCGTCGAGCCTTTCGCCAAATCCCTGCAAATCCCCGATCCCTGGGGTTTCTTCGATCGCTATGCCGGCCACCGCGCCGAAGACGCTCCCGCTGCCTGGATCGTCTTCCGCAGCAGCAACCCCAACATCGCTGAAGCGCAATGCGGTGACCTCTTCGACTATGCCTTCTTCCTCACCCACGAACTGGAAACCATCGGCTACTACACGCCCGAACGCCAACAAGCCGCTCGCAGCGCCGACGCCCTCACCCGCGCCTTCAACCTGCCCGCCTCCCCCGCCGACGACTGGCGCAACGCCTACACCCGCCACACCGACAAGGCCTGGAACGCCTTCAACCTCCGGATCGACGACGCCTTCGCCGCACACTTGCAGGATAAGCCCGTAGTAGTCGATGTCACCTATCTCGACCACGCCAACGGCGGACAGTGGGCGCTCAGCTACAAAAACACCAGCGGCGCCGTGCAGACACTCACGACAACCCTCACCGGCACGAACACCTGGCTCACCCGCTCCTTCACCCTCAATGACGCTCGCTTCGACCACACCCTCGGCCCCAAACTCTCCCCCCTTACTCAGGCGTCCGGCTTCGACCTCCGCCTCGACCGCAGCGACAACATCGACGACACCTTTCACATGGTCCTCGTGCGACCCCTGAACTCCATTGTTCCACCCATTACCCCCACCGGCCCCACCCCCACAAAAACCCCTACCCCCACCCCCACCGGCCCCGCCACCTCCTTCGAATTCCGCCAGGGCGCAGCAGGCTATACGGGCATGCGCGACACCTACATCGACCTGACCGCACCCACCGCCAGCTTTGCCGCTGCCCCCATCCTCGCCATCCGCCCCATCACCACCGCCACCCCCCAGCCCACCCCCACCGTTGTACTCAAACGCTCCGAAACCTCCAGCCTCCTCTTCTTCGACCTCAGCAGCATCCCCCGCGACGCCCGCGTCCACCAGGCTAACCTCATCCTGCAACGCAACGACGCGAACACATCATCTGTGCAAATCAGCCTCTACCCCCTGATCCGCTCTTGGAGCGGCGACGCCAGTTACAACCGCGCCAGCGCCAACGATCCCTGGGAAATTCCCGGCGCCTGGGGCCTGAACGACGCTGCCGCCCTGCCTGCCCCCGTCCAACCCCTCGTCCCCCCCAAGGGCAGCGTCCAGATCAACCTGCGTGACCTCGTCGGCCCCTGGCTCTCCGATCCCAAGGCCAACCATGGCCTCATTCTGCGCACCAGCAACCCCGACAACTTCCGCTTCACCTTCGCCAGCAGCGAGGATGCCACCCTCTCCTTTCGCCCCCGCCGCAAAATCGCACTCCTGACCCCCGGCCCCCCCGCGCCGCCGCGCCCCCGGCGGGGCGGCCCCGCCGCGCGGCCGGCCGGGCGGCGCGGGGGCCGC
>JAYRVO010000019.1:0-97870 GCA_041918515.1 Chloroflexota bacterium
GTTCCTGTCCAATATCCAGGCGATGTACGACACCCTGGAGGTGCTGGACGAAAGCGCCTTGACCAGGGCGATCGATCTGCTGAAAAGCGCCAACCGTATTCTCATTGTGGGCGTGGGTACATCGGCGCCCATCGTGCAAAGCATGTACAACATGCTCATGCGCCTGGGCTTGAACTGCAAGGCCCAGACCGACTCCTATTTGCAGCTCATGGAAGTCGCACTGCTGGGGCCTGGCGACCTGGTGATCGCCGTCTCGCAATCTGGCACCTCGATGGACCCCGTGCTCACACTCAAACAGGCCAAAGCCAGCCGAGCTTCCACTATCTGCATCACCGGCAACGCCCAATCCCCGATCACCAAGTACGCCGACGTGACGCTTCTCAGCGTCGCCCGTGAAGCGCGCATCGAAGCCATCGCCTCGCGTTTGGCGCAGATGAGCATTGCCGACGCCCTTTACGTCATCGTAGCCTTGAATAATATCGATTCGGCCATCCAAAACGAACGGCTGATTTGGGACGCCCTGCTCCCGAAAATGATCTGATTTATTGATCGCCAGGTTGATTTGTTATGAAAGTCGTAAAACGTAAAGCGTGAAACGTGAGAAAACGACGACAATTTTCACGCATCACGCATCACGTTTCAAGGCTGAGCATAATTTCTTTGGCTAGCATCTATAGAACCCTCACCTTTCATGAACGTCCACGGCAAACACTACCGCACCATCTGGCTCAAAGACGATGACCCGCGCCTGGTGCAGATCATCGACCAGCGCCATTTGCCCTATCGTTTCGTCGTCGAAGACCTGCGCACGGTGGTTGAGATGGCAGAGGCCATCGCCGACATGCACGTGCGCGGGGCGGGGTTGATCGGCGCCGCCGCCGGATTCGGCATGTATATCGCCGCCCTGCACGCGCCCCAGTCCTCGCCCGAGGCATTCATGGCGGCGCTCGTTGCCGAAGGCGAAACCCTGAAAGCCACGCGACCGACGGCCGTCAACCTGGCTTGGGCCGTTGACCGCCAGCTCGAGGCCATCGCTTTGGCCGGGGAAGACGCCGGCGCCCGCATTCAGGCCGCCCGGCAGACCGCCGCCGCCATCGCCGACGAAGACGCCGAATTTTGCCGGCGCATCGGGCAGCATGGACTCGGCATCCTGCAGGACATCGCCCGGCGCAAGGAAGGCCAACCGGTGAACATCCTCACGCATTGCAACGCCGGCTGGCTGGCCTTCGTTGACCATGGTTCGGCTACGGCGCCGATTTACGCCGCACACGACGCCGGGGTGAATGTGCATGTTTGGGTGGACGAAACCAGGCCGCGCAACCAGGGCGCGCGGCTCACGGCCTGGGAGCTGGGCCAGCATGGCGTCCCGCACACCGTGATCGCCGACAATACTGGCGGGCACTTGATGCAGCACGGGCTGGTCGATCTGGTGATCGTGGGCGCCGATCGCACTTTGTATACGGGTGATGTCGCCAACAAGATCGGCACCTATCTCAAAGCGCTGGCCGCGCATGACAACGGCATCCCTTTCTATGTGGCTCTGCCCTCCTCTTCCTTCGACTGGCAAAAGCGCGACGGCGTCAGAGAAATCCCCATCGAGCAGCGCGGCGCTTCCGAGGTAAAATGGATACAAGGGCTGGTGAATGGCGAGGCGGTCGAGGTACTGCTCACGCCCACAGACAGTCCCGCCGCCAATTACGCTTTCGACGTCACCCCAGCCCGCCTTGTCACCGGCCTGATCACCGAACGAGGCATTTGCGCCGCCAGCGAAAACAGTATCCTGGCCCTTTATCCTGAGAAACGACGCCCGTAAAGATGGATGCTATGGCCTACCACCCCCTTGATGAGACCACAATCGTTGACTATATCGCGCAGCGCCCCTCCATGTCTGCGGTTTTCTCGAGCTACGATCATTTGGCGGTCAGCGAAGTCGGCGATGGCAACCTGAATCTCGTCTTCATCGTCCAGAGCACTCTCCGGCCGGATGAGACGGTCGTGCTCAAGCAGGCGCTGCCCTATTTGCGGGTGGCTGGCGATTCGTGGCCGCTGACCCGCGAGCGCATGCGTTACGAGACGCTGGCCCTGCGCAAATACAACGAACTGGCGCCAGGCCTGGCCCCGCGCGTGTTCGACTTCGATGACGAGATGTCGCTCGTGATCATGGAGCATCTGCGCGACCACGAGATCATGCGCAAGGGGCTTGTGGCTCGCAAGACCTATCCCCACTTTGTCGATCACATCTCGACCTTTCTCGTCAACTCGCTGTTCTACACTTCTGATCTCTATCTCACCGGCCCGGAAAAGAAGCTGCTGCAAGCCCAATTCGTCAACGAGCAGCTCCGCAAGCTGCAAGAGGATTTCGTCTACACCAATCCCTACATGGAGTCGGCGGAGAATCGCTGGAATCCTTTGGTCGATGCCGAAGTGCAGGCCGTGCGCGCCAACGCGCAACTAAAGCTGGCCATCGCCGAGATGAAACACGCCTACATGACCCACGGCGAGGCCCTGATCCATGCCGACCTGCATACCGGCTCGATCATGGTCAACGCCCACGACACCCGCGTCATCGACCCCGAATTCGCCTTCTTCGGGCCAATGGCCTATGACGTGGGCGCCGTGCTGCAAAACTTGATTCTCAATCATCTCTCACATTACGGGCATACCGCCGACCCGGCCGAACGGGAGCGCTATCAAAACTACCTGCTCCAGCTTGTCACCGATATTTGGCAGCAGTTTGCTCGCAAATTCGACGAGACCTGGGCGGCCAATAATCGCGGCGAACTGGTGCCAACCCGGTATTGGGACTTTCCCGGCGGCGCCCAGGCCTTTGCCGAGTTCCGCCAGCAGTACATCCAGCGCCTGCTGCAAGAGACGGCCGGGCACGGCGGCGTCAAATTCCTGCGGCGGATGATGGGCATCGTCAGCGTGTGGGATTTCAACAGCATCGCTGATCCCCAACGCCGGGCGGTAGCCGAACGCCTGGCCATTCGCATCGGTTCGCGCTGGGTGCTGGAGCGCAAATCCGTTTCCAGCATCGCCGATCTCGTTGGCATCGTGCGTGAAGAAACGGCCGGCGTCATGGCCTAGGCGGTTCACCAAGTCCAAATCATCCATTCTCTACCGGATACTTCCCATTTGTGTCACCCTGAGTTACCGTGCCTCGCGGCGGCATGCGCCCGAGCAAGAAACCCTTGATGTGTCATGCTGAACGGGTCGATCACACAAAGTTGTTGCAGCGATCAGCCAGTGAAGCATCTCCATGTTCGAGAGTTTCTAAGCAGCGGGTCAATCACGCAACCTGCGATGCAGCGATCATCCAGCGAAGAGCCTGCCCTGAGCCTGTCGAAGGGGTCTCAACCCTCGTGAACGCAGAGAACTTGTCTTGAGCGCAGCGAACGGATTTTTCACTGGAAATGGCTGCGCTTAAGGATGGTGCGTCTGCAATCACCTGGTTTTCGGTCACAGAGTTGGCCGCGGGACCCGTTGCTTAGAAACTCCCGGTCATCGAGACCCTTCGCTGGCTGATCGGAATGACAGGATGCCGGATCGACCCGCTCAGGGTGACACGATGAGGAGTTTCTCACACGGACGCATGCCGCCGCGTGGCATCGAACATTCAGAATGACACGACAAAATGTGTCTGGTAGTGAAATCATCTAAACATCACTGTCCATACCTCACATTTTGCTTTCCATCAGGGAGTCGTCAAATGAAAAAAATCATCAACAAACCAGCCGATTTCGTTCCGGAAATGCTGGATGGCCTGATCAAGGCTCATCCCGACCAATTGGCCTTCACCGAAGACATTCACTGCATCGTGCGCGCCGACTCGCCCGTGCAAGGCAAAGTGGCCCTGGCCACCGGCGGCGGCTCCGGCCATCTGCCTGTCTTTCTCGGCTATGTGGGCAAGGGCATGTTGGATGGTTGCGCCGTCGGCGACGTGTTCGCCTCGCCCAGCGCCGAGCAGATGCTGTGGGTGACGCAGCGCATCCACGGCGGCAAGGGCGTCGTGTATATCTACGGCAACTACGGCGGCGATGTGCTCAATTTCGACATGGCTGCCGACCTGGCCAGCTTCGAGGACATCGAAGTCCGCACTGTGCTGGTGAAAGACGATGTGGCCTCGGCCCCGCCAGAGGAAGCAGGCCGGCGCCGGGGCGTGGCCGGGATGGTGTTCGCTTTCAAAGCGGCTGGGGCCAAAGCCGACATGGGCGGCTCGCTCGATGAAGTTGTGGCAGCGGCCGAGAAGGCGCTCGCCAACACCCGCACCATGGGCGTCGCCCTTTCGCCCTGCACCGTGCCCCTGGCCGGCCGCCCCACCTTCACCATCGGCGAAGACGAGATGGAGATCGGCATGGGCATCCACGGCGAACCCGGCATGAAGCGCGAGAAACTGCAAACCGCCGACGACATCGCCACGCGCATGGCCGAAGCCATCCTCGCTGACCTGCAGCCCGCCGTTGGCGACCGCCTGGCGGTGATGGTGAACGGCCTGGGCGCCACCCCGCCGGAAGAGCTTTACGTGTTGTATCGCCAGGTGCACGCCATTCTGACCGGGCGTGGGTTACGCATCCACCGGGCCTATGTGGGAGAATATGCCACATCCATGGAAATGGCTGGCGCTTCTTTCACTTTCATGCGGCTTGACGACGAGCTAGCCGAATTGCTCGATCATCCTGCGCATACCCCCTTCTTTGTCCAGGTCTAGACTGAAGTTCAGTCGAAATCCCGTAGTTTTGCCAATGACGAAGGACGAAAGACGATGGACGAAACCATTTACGGGCGAGACATTGCCGAGGCGATGAAACGCATCTGCACGGCGCTCAACGAACAGGCCGACTATTTGACTTCGCTCGACCAGGCCATGGGCGATGGCGACATGGGCATTACGCTGTCGAAAATCGCCACGGCCCTGCTGACCTATGCCGATGCCATGCCCACGGACGACATCGGCAGATTCCTGGTGGGAGCGGGCATGGCGGCCAATCGCGTGGCGCCGTCCACGATGGGCACTCTGCTGGCCACGGCCATGATGCAGATGGGCAAGGTCGCCAAAGGCAGAGCCTTGCTCACTCTGGCTGACGCAGCCGAACTATGCCAGGCTGCCGACGCTGGCATCCAGCAGAGTGGCAAAGCCAAGCCCGGCGACAAAACCATCGTCGATGCCCTGCACCCCGGCAGCGAGGCTTTTGCGGCAGCCATCGCTGCGGGAGCGACCTTGCCGGAGGCTGGAGCGAGGGCGCTGGCGGCGGCCCAGACCGGCCTGGACAGCGTGACGGCGCTGCGCAGCAAGATTGGCCGGGCCAGTTGGGTGGGCGAGCGCACCGAGGGCAAAGTCGATCCCGGATGCGCCGCTCTTGTCGTTATGCTCACCGCTCTTGTCGCGCCCACAGCCATTGTAGAAGGGTAGATAAGTAGACAAGTAGATAAGTAGCAGTGATAAGGAGGTGAAATCAAAGATCCGATTCAGATATTTCTTCGATAGCTCCCTGTTCAACCCCTATTCGTTCCAAACCATATTCTCAAGGAGAGAAAAGCTATGAAACGCCTGTTCGTTCTGCTCGTTGCGATCGTCGTGCTGGCTCTGGTTGCAGTCGCCTGCCAGGCGCCGGCCCCCGCGCCCGCGGCTCCGTCCGCCCCCGCGGCCCCGGCGCAGACCACACCCCTCAATTTCGTCACCGTCGTCAAGATCGCCGGCATCAACTGGTTCAACCGCATGGAAACCGGCGTCGTGGCCTGGGGCAAAGAGAACGGCGTCAACGCCACACTGGTCGGCCCTGCCCAGGCCGACGCCGCCCAACAGATTCCCATCATCGAGGATCTGATCGCCAAGAAAGTGGATGGCTTGTGCATCATCCCCATGGACCCGACTCAGCTCGATCCTGTGCTGAAAAAGGCTATGGATGCCGGCATCGTCGTCATCACCCATGAAGCCAGCAATCAGAAGAACATGCAGTACGACATCGAAGCCTTCGACAACAAGGCTTTTGGCGCCGGCCTCATGGATCGCCTGGCCGAGAAGATGGGCAAAGAGGGCGAGTATGCCGTGTTCGTGGGCAGCCTCGGTTCCAAGACTCACAACGAGTGGGTCGATGGCGGCATCGAGCGCCAGAAGGCGGCCTATCCGAACATGAAGATGGTGGGCGACAAGAACGAGAGCTTCGACGACGCTGAGAAGGCTTACGCCAAGGCCAAGGAAATCCTGGCTGCCTATCCGAACATCAAGGGCTTCCAGGGCAGCGCCTCCACCGACGTCGCTGGCATCGGCCGCGCCATCGAAGAAGCTGGTCTGCAGGACAAGGTGTCTGTCGTGGGCACCAGCCTGCCCTCGATCGCCGGCGACCTGCTGACGACTGGCGCCATCGACGCCATCGGCTTCTGGGATCCTGCTGTGGCCGGCGCCGCCTGCAATAAGATCATCGAGATGGTCAAGAAAGGCGAGAAAGTTGGCGAAGGCACCGACCTGGGCATCAAAGGCTACAACAGCCTGAAGGCAGTCGGCAACGTGCTCTACGGCGACGCTGCTGTCTACGTGGATGCCACCACCGCCAAGGACTACCCCTTCTAATCCCCCTGCACCCTTCCTGCGACATCGCACTCGCAGGAAGGGTGCTCCCCTGTCCCAAACGCCAACTCGTTACGAGGCGATGGTCTATGGCCGATGAATTCTTGCGTCTGACCGGTATCTACAAATCATTTGCCGGTGTACACGCTCTCCAGAATGTGGATCTGACCATCGAGAGCGGCAGAATCCATTGTCTAGTTGGCGAAAATGGCTGTGGCAAATCGACCTTGATCAAGATCATTGCCGGGGTGTACGCCCGCGACGCCGGCGGCGTGGTGATCCGAGGCAAGGAGTACGCGCACATCCATCCCATCGAAGCCATCCGTCAAGGCATCCAGGTGATCTATCAAGACTTTTCCCTGTTCCCCAACCTGACGGTGGCCGAGAACATCGCCCTGAACGAAGAGTTGGCCGAGGGTCGGCGCTTGGTCAGTTGGCGGCAGGTGCGGCGCATCGCCGAAGACGCCCTGGCCCAGATCGAGGTCAAACTCCCGCTCGATGCGCCGGTGGAGGAGATGTCGGTCGCCAACAAACAGCTCATCGCCATCGCCCGCAGCCTGCGGCAGAATGCCCAGCTCATCATCATGGATGAGCCGACCAGCGCCCTCACCGAACACGAAGTGCGCGCCCTCTTTGCCGTGATCCGCAGACTGCAGGCGCGAGGCCTGGCTTTTCTATTCGTCAGCCACAAATTGAACGAGGTGCTGGAAATCTCCGAGACGATCATCGTCATGCGCAATGGCAAGGTGATCAGCACCGGCGAACGCAAGGAATATGATAACACCCGGCTGATCTTCGAGATGACGGGCCACGGTATTGCCGACAAGACCTATCGCTTCGAACCCGATCCCGATCAGGCGCCGCTGCTACGGGTGGAGAACCTGAACGCCCGCATTGGGTTGCAGGACATCAATTTCGAGGTGCGCGCAGGTGAGATTGTGGGCGTCACCGGGCTGCTCGGCTCAGGCCGCACCGAATTGGCGCTGACGCTGTTCGGGATCATCCCGGCCGATTCGGGGCGCCTCTCGATCGATGGCAAAGCTGTGCAGATTCACTCGATTCAGGATGCCATCAAGCATGGCATCGGCTATGTGCCTGAGGATCGGCTGACCGAGGGGCTTTTTCTCGAACAAACTATCAGCCGGAACGTGGTCGTGCGCACCATCGAGCACCTGCGCACCAGCCTGGGCTTCACAGACCCCCGGCAGATCAATGCCCAGGTGGGAAACTGGGTTGATTCGTTGCGCATCAAGACTGCCGATCCAGAACTGCCGGCGAAGACGCTGTCGGGCGGCAATCAGCAGCGGGTGGTTCTGGCTAAGTGGCTGGCCAGCAAGCCCCGGCTGATGATCTTGAACGGGCCTACCATCGGCGTCGATGTCGGATCGAAGGACGAGCTTCATGATATGATCAGGCAGCTTGCCGGCGAAGGCATGGGACTGCTCGTGATCTCGGATGACATTCCAGAGTTGTTGCAGACCTGCAACCGTATTTTGCTCATGCGGCACGGGCGCATCGTGGCGACGATACGGCCGCAAGACACCAACGAAAACGAGCTTTCCGCCAGACTTGTCGAGGAATGATGCTGTGAAACGATTTTTGCGCCGCAACGAAACCCTGGTGGCCCTGACCATCGTCGGTCTGAGCCTGGTGATCGGACTCAACAATCCCACCTTTTTCACGATCGGCAATGTTTTCGACCTGCTGCGCAGTAGCATCGTCACCGGCATTTTCGCCATGGGCGTGCTCATCGTGATCGTATCCGGCGGCATCGATGTGTCGTTCACGGCCATCGCCGTGTTTGCCATGTACTCGACCATCAAGCTGACCCTGGCTTATGCTCCCAACTCGCCCATTTGGGTCGGCTTCCTGCTTTCTGCTGTCATCGGGTTGGGGTTGGGTTTGATCAACGCCTTTTTCATTGCCCGCTTCAAGCTGCCGACGTTGATCGTCACCCTGGGCACGCTGAGCTTGATCCACGGTTTCCTGCTCTTTGCCATCGGCAATCGCATCATTCGCGATGTGCCCCCGTCCTGGACGGCCTTCGCCCGCACGGCGCTGGTGCGCATCCCCCTCGAACGTGGCACCGCCAATCTGCACCCGGCCGTGTTCATCACCCTGGCTGTGATCGTCTTCGTTTGGCTGTTATTGAAATACACGATGCTGGGGCGCAGCATCTACGCCCTGGGTGGCGCGCCCGACGCCGCCGAGCGAGCCGGATTCAACATCGCCCGCATCCAGTACTTCATCTACGGCTTTGTGGGCCTCCTCTCTGGCATCGCCGGCATGACCTTTGGCTCGCTGGCGCGGCAGGCCAACCCGCAGGATATCGTCGGGCTGGAGCTTGGTGTGATCGCCGCCGTGGTTTTGGGCGGCGCTCAGCTCACCGGCGGCAAAGGCACGGTCATCGGCACCGTTCTGGGCGTGATCCTGGTGGTGATCGCCAACAACAGTTTGATTCTCATCGGCGTACCAGCTGTCTGGCAACGCGTGGTTATCGGCGTCATCATCCTGGTCGGCACCGGCATCCCGGCTATCCAGACGCGGCGCAGCGGGAAGCACTCTTACGGCCTGGTGGACGTTTGAAGAGGACATCTGACATGGAAACATCCACATCCCGCAAGGCATGGACGAGCCGCCTGCCGTTCGATAGCAACACGCTGCGTTTGTTGGTTATTTCGATCTTGATCTTTTTGGCCTTCAGCTTGCTGCTGCCGGGCACATTCGCCACCGTGCGGAACTTGCAGTCGATGGCCGTGCAGTTCCCCGAATACGGCATCCTGGCGTTCGGCATCATGATCGCCATGCTGACCGGGGGCATCGACCTGTCCATCGTCGGGGCCGCCAACTTGTCGGCGATTGTGGCGGCTTTGATCCTGACCAGGCTGGCTGGCGATGGCGGCGCACAGATGCCGCTGATCGTGGTTGTCCCCCTGGCATTGGCCGCCGCCCTTTTGGTCGGCTCCATCTGCGGCCTGTTCAACGGCTTTCTGGTCTCGCGCATTGGCATCACACCCATCCTGGCCACGTTGGGCACCGGCTCGCTCTACACCGGCCTGTCCTACGTGGTCACGGGCGGGCCGGCCATCACCACCACGCAGCTCGATTTCATCGGCAGCGGCTCGGTCGTGGGCGTGCCCGTCCCGGTGATCATCTTTTTCGCCATCGCCGCCGTCTTTGCCGTCCTGCTCAATCGCACGGTTTTCGGCTTCTCGGTTTACATGTTGGGCACCAATGCCACGGCGGCGCGTTTTTCAGGCATCAACAGCAACAGCGTTTTGCTGCGCACCTACTGGCTGGCCGGTTTTGTGGCTGGCATCGCCGGCATCGTTTTTCTGGCGCGGGCGAATTCAGCCAAGCCGGACTATGGCGCCTCTTTCATCCTGCTGGCCGTGCTCATCGCCATTTTGGGCGGGATCAGTTCCACGGGCGGCTTCGGCACAGTGGCCGGGCTGGTGCTGGCGGTGCTGAGCATTCAATTCCTGTCCACCGGCCTCAATTTCTTGATGCTGAATTGGTTTCCATCGAGCGCCGCCATTTTCTTCCGCCAGTTCGCCTGGGGCGGGTTGCTGCTGCTGGTCATGGTGCTCACGTTTTTTATCGACCGCCGCCGCCAGCGCGAGAAAGCCGCCAAGAGTTGAAGATGGAAACTACCCGATATTGATCGAGAGGTTGATTTGTGATGAAGGTTGTAAAACGTAAAACGTGAAGCGTGAAACGTGAGAAAACATCGACAATTTTCAAGCATCACGCATCACGTTTCAGAGCTGAGCATCATTTCTTTGGCTAATCTATAAATATATTCAAATCATAGCAAAAAAAGGAGTATTTCAGTGAAAAGTATCGCCTATCTGGGCCTGGGCATTATGGGCCGGGGCATGGCCGCCAACCTGCTCAAGGCCGGCTATCCGGTCACAGTGTGGAGCCGGACGCCCGAACGTTGCGCGCCGCTCGTAGCGCAGGGCGCTGTGCAAGCCGATACGCCCGCCGCCGCCGCAGCCGGCGCCGGCGTGATCATGTATTGCTTGAGCGACGATGCCGCCGTCGAAGATTTGGTTTTTGGCCAGGGCGACTTGATCTCGGCCGTACAAGCGGGGCAGATCGTGATCGATCTGACCACCGTGCACCCAGACACTTCCCGCAAAACAGCGGCGGCCTACGCCCAGAAAGGCGCCCGATTCCTGGATGCGCCTGTATTCGGCAGCAAGAACGAAGCCGCACAAGGCGGGCTGTGGATCGTGGTTGGGGGCGAAAGAGAACTGTACGAGGAAGTCAAGCCGATTTTAGAAGTGCTGAGCGAGACCACGCATTACATGGGCGGGACGGCCAAAGGCAGCTCGATGAAGCTGGTGGGCAATCTCGTGGTGGCAGCGCAGCTCGAAGCCCTGGGCGAGGCCATGACCCTGGCCACCAAAGCCGGCCTCGACCCCGCCGATGTGCTGGGCGTGCTGCACGTCACCGACTTCAAGTCGCCGATTTTCGATGGCGTGGGTCAGGGCTTGATCGCCCGCGATTTCAGCACGTTCTTTGCCCTCAAACTCATGCTCAAAGACGCCAACCTCATCGCCCGCTTCGCCCAGGACCTGAATGTCTCGATTCCGGCGGCGGCGGCCACGCGCGAGGTGATCAAAGCGGCGGTGAACAAGGGCTGGGGCGAGGAAAACGCCTCGGCCTTCATCCGCGTGCTGGAAGAGCTGTCCAACGTTGTCGTGCAGAAGTGAGGCGGGAGACGTGAGGCGTGAAACGTGAGGCGTGAAGAAGGCTGCTCTTGACCTCACGTTTCACGTTTTACGTTTTACGTTCGCAAGGAGGTATGAGCACCATGCCAGGCTCTGACACCCTTGTTGGCCCATTCATCATGGGCATCGACTTCGGCACCGAAAGCGTGCGGGTGGGCATTTTCGACATCGCCGGCAGACCTGCCGTGTTCGCATCGCAGCCCTACCCGCTCCATCACCCGCGCCCCGGCTGGGCCGAACAAAGCCCCGACGATTGGTGGGCGGCGCTGGTGCGGGCGACGCGGGCGGCGCTGACCGAAAGCGGCATCGCCAAAGAGGAGATCGTCGGTCTGGGCGCCGATTGCACGAGCTGCACCGTTCTGGCCATGGATGCACAATGCCGGCCTCTGCGCCCGGCCATCATTTGGATGGATGTGCGCGCCGCCGACCAGTCCCGGCGCATCGCCGCCAGCGGACATCCCGCCTTGAAATACAACGGCTATGGCAACGTCTCGGCGGAATGGATGCCCTGCAAGGCGCTGTGGCTCAAAGAAAACGAACCCGACACCTATCGGCAGGCGGCGCGCGTGGGTGAGTTCATCGACTGGCTGACGCACCGGCTGACGGGCGAATGGACGGCCAGCATCGACAACACCAGCATTCGCTGGTACTACGATCGGGCCGAGGGCGGTTGGCCGGAGAGCTTTTACGAGCAGATCGGTTTGAGCGATCTTTTGGGCAAGTTGCCCCCGCAGGTGCTGGATATGGGGCAGGTGGCGGGGAAGCTGACAGCGGCGGCGGCGGCGGAGCTGGGGTTGCTGCCGGGCATCCCTGTGGCCGAAGGCGGCGCCGACGCCTTCGTGGCCATGATCGGCCTGAATGTGTTGCAACCGGGCAAGATGGCGTTCATCACCGGCTCGTCGCACCTGCATTTAGGCCAGAGCGCGGCGCCGCTGCACGCCAAAGGCATTTTCGGCGCTTACACCGATGCCGTCGTGCCCGGCCAATTCACAGTCGAAGGCGGCCAGGTGTCCACCGGCTCGGTGGTGAAGTGGTTCAAAGATAATTTCTGTGCGAAAGAAGCGGCGATAGCGGCTGCGCGCGGCGTCGATATCTACACGGTGCTGACCGAGCTGGCGGCGCCGCTGCCACCGGGGTCTGAGGGGCTGATCGTGCTGGATTATTGGCAGGGCAACCGCACACCCTACGTCGATCCTGAAGCGCGCGGCGTCATCCGGGGCTTTTCGCTCAAGCACACCACCGGCCACGTCTTCCGGGCGATCATCGAGGGCATCGCCTACGGCACTGAGCACATCCTGCGCACGTTCCGGCAGAATGGCTTCGTGGTGGCGGAGATGGTTGCTGCTGGCGGCCCCACGAAAAGCGATTTCTGGATGCAGATCCATGCTGATGTCAGCAATGTGCCCATCACCCTGCCGGCCGTCGCCGATGGCCCGGCTCTGGGTTCGGCCATCCTCGGCGCCGTGGCCGCCGGCCTCTTCGCCGACGTGCAGTCCGCCGCCGGCCAAATGGTGCACGTGCGCCGCCGCATCGAGCCGGACCCGGCCCGACACGAAGCCTACAAATTCTTCGTCCAGCAATACATCGACACCTATCCCCCATTGCAGGCCATGATGCATGAAACCGTGCGGCATGTGAGCGCGCAGGCGGCATGATTTTCCCCGCAACCAGGCTGGATTTGTCGGGCGAACGCTTCGCCGTCGACTATCGGCTCATCGCCGCCGACACAAACGCTGCCAACGACAAGGCGCGCGGCATCTGCCTGGAGCAGACGGTGGAAGTCCCCGCTGAACTCCTGGCCGCCGATGACATTCGGGCGCAAGTGGTCGGGCGGGTCGAGAGCATGGAGGAAGTGGCGCCGGGCCGTTTCGACGTGCGCATCAGCTACGCCATCGAGACCGCCGCCTGCGAACTGACGCAGCTCTTGAATGTCGTTTTCGGCAATTCGGCTATGCAGCCCGGCATCCGGGTGCTGCATCTCGACCTGCCGGAAAGCTTGCTGCAATGCTTTCCGGGGCCGCGCTTCGGGCGCGAGGGCATCCGGGCGTTGTTGGGCATCCCCAGCCGTCCGCTGCTGTGCACGGCGCTCAAACCGATGGGCCTGAGCGCGCCCGACCTGGCGACCCTGGCCTTTCAGATCGCACTGGGCGGCTTCGACATCATCAAAGAGGATCACGGGCTGGCCGATCAGCCGTTCGCGCCCTTCACCGAGCGCGTCGGGCGCTGCGCCGAGGCCATCGCCCGCGCCAACCGCCAGACCGGACGCCACTGTCTCTATGTGCCCAACGTCACCGCCCCCGCCGACCGCATCGGGGCGAGGGCGCACGAAGCCAAACGCCTGGGCGCAGGCGGCCTCATGGTCGCGCCCGGACTGGCGGGCTGGGAGGCGCTGCGCTTGCTGGCTGCGGATGATGGCCTGGCCCTGCCGATTTTGAGTCATCCCGCCTGGCTGGGGACGTTCGCTCTCGACCCCGATCAAGGCGTGGCGCATCACGTCATTTTTGGCCAATTGCCCCGGCTGGCCGGGGCCGACGCCACCATATTCGTGAACTACGGCGGGCGGTTTTCCTATGGGCGGGATGACTGCCGTGGCATCGTTGCCGGCGCCCAGGCGAAAATGGGGCGATTCCCGGCTATCTTCCCCATCCCCTCCGGCGGCATGACGCTCGACCGCCTGCCGGAGATGGGCCAATTCTACGGCAGCGATGCCATTTTCTTGATTGCCGGCGGACTGTACGCCCACGGCCCCGACCTGCTGGCAAGCGCCCGGCAGTTTCGAGCCGTCATCGATAACCTAGTGCTTCGTTAAATGGTGTCACCCTGAGCGGGTCGATCCGGCATTCTGTCATTCCGATCAGCCAGCGAAGGGTCTCGATGTTCGGGAGTTTCTAAGCAGCAGGTCAAACCACCAACACCGTGGCGCCAAGATGCCAGCGAAGCATCTCCAAGCCGCACAAGATTCTTCGCTGGATGGTCGCTACAACGTGGTTAGGCTGAAGAACCCGCTCAGAATGACACATCAAAATTAGCGTTAGTACGCCACTATGAGGAGTTCTCACCCTGTATGACCTTGACACGACAGCGCAAGCACGACTTGTTGCGCCAAATGCATCTGATCCGCGCTTTCGAAGAGAAGGCCGAGCAACTCTATATTTTGGGCAAGATTCACGGCACCATGCACCTGTCCATCGGTATGGAGGCATCGGCGGTGGGGGCGGTGGCGGCCCTGCGCCCGGATGATTACATCCTCAGCACGCATCGCGGCCACGGCCATTGCATCGCCAAAAACGCCGACCTCGACCGCATGATGGCTGAGTTCATGGGCAAGGCCACGGGTTATTGCCGGGGGCGGGGCGGGTCGATGCACATCGCCGACGTGCAAGGCGGTAATCTCGGCGCCAACGGCGTCGTGGCCGGCGGCATCCCCATCGCTGTGGGTGTGGGCCTCAGCCAGAAAATGCAGCAGACGGGCAAAATCTGCCTTTGCTTTTTCGGCGACGGCGCCGCCAACGCTGGCCCTTTCCACGAGGCCCTGAACATGGCGGCGATCTGGACGCTGCCGGTGGTGTTCGTGTGCGAAAACAATCAATACGCCATGAGCTATTCGGTCAAAAAGGCGTTCGCCATCGAGCGCATCGCCGACCGGGCGGCGGGCTATGGCATGCCCGGTGAAACGGTGGATGGCAACGATGTGCTGGCCGTGTATGAGGCCGTGAGCCGGGCGGTGGCGCGGGCACGGGCGGGCAAAGGGCCAAGCCTGATCGAAAATGTGACCTATCGCTATCGCGGCCACTCGAAGAGCGACGCCAATCGCTACCGCACTAAAGAGGAAATCGAGGAGTGGCGGCAGAAGGACCCCATCGCCCGGTTCCGGCGTTATTTGGCCGCCAACGGCGAACTGAGCGAGCAGGAAGCGGCGGCTATCGAGCGGGAAGCCTATGCCGCCATCGATGCCGCCGTCGCATTTGCCGAATCCAGCCCTGAACCCGACCTGACGAGCATCGAGGAGGGCGTCTATGCGTGAAATCACCTATCTCGAGGCGATCCGCGAGGCGCTGCAACAGGAAATGCGTCGCGACCCGCGCGTATTCATCATCGGTGAGGATGTGGGCGTGTACGGCGGGGCCTTCGGGGTGACGCGCGGGCTGATCGAGGAATTCGGCGAGAGCCGGGTGATCGACACGCCCATCAGCGAGCTTGGCATCGCCGGGGCCATCACCGGGGCAGCGCTGACCGGCATGCGACCGGTGGGCGAGATCATGTTCATGGATTTCACCACGCTTTCCACCGAGCAGCTTGTGAATCAGGCCGCCAAAATCCGCTTCATGTTCGGCGGCGCCGCCACGGTGCCATTCGTGCTGCGTTGTCCGGCGGGATCGGGCACAGGGGCGGCGGCGCAGCATTCGCAATCGCTGGAAAACTGGTTCGTGCACGTGCCCGGCCTGAAGGTGGTGATGCCGAGCACACCTCACGACGCCAAAGGGCTGCTGCTGGCGGCCATTCGCGACGACAATCCCGTCATTTTCATCGAGCACAAGTTGCTGTACAAAAGTAAAGGCCCCGTGCCCGAAGAGTCGTATCTCGTGCCGCTGAGCCAGAGCGAGGTGAAACGGCCGGGCCGAGACCTGACCATTGTCGCCACGTCGATCATGGTGCAGCGGGCGTTGCAGGCGGCGGAGCAGTTGGCCGCCGAAGGCATCGAAGCCGAGGTTGTGGACCCGCGCACGCTGAAGCCGCTGGATGCGGGGCCGATCATCGCCTCGGTGATCAAGACAGGCCGGGTGTTGATCGTGCACGAGGCTTGCAAGACCGGCGGTTTTGGTGGCGAGCTGGCCGGCGTGATCGCCGAATCCGAGGCGTTCGACTTTCTCGACGCCCCCATCGTGCGCCTGGCCGGGCGTGACATGCCCATCCCCTACAATCGCACGCTCGAATATCACACCGTGCCGCAGGTCGAAAACATCGTCGAGGCGGCCCGGAATTTGGGGCGGGGGAGGATTTGATATGGCCACGCCCGTGATCATGCCCAAGCTGGAAATGTCGCAAGAGTCGGCCATCCTGCGCGAGTGGCTGGCGGCCGAGGGTGAGCGCGTGGAAAAAGGGGCGCCGTTGTTCGTGGTCGAAACCGACAAGGTGACGGTGGATGTCGAGGCCCCGGCTTCCGGCGTCCTCGCCGCCATCTCCGCCCGGCCCGGCGACGATGTGCCGGTCACGACCGTGATTGCCATGATTTTGGCTGAGGGCGAGCAGGCGCAATCTGCTGCTGCTCGTCGCATCAGTCCGGTGGCGCAGCGCCTGGCAGCGGCGGCGGGCGTGGATGTGGCGGCGGTGCCATCCGCTGACCCCGGCCATGTACGCCGGCAGGATGTGGAGGCTTTTCTGGCTCAGGCTTCTGCCTCGCCCCGCCCGCGCGCTACGCCCGCCGCCCGGCATGTGGCGCGGGAACAAGGCGTGGATTTGGCGATGCTGGCCGGGTCGGGGCCAAAGGGTCGGGTGCAGGTCGCCGATGTGCGGACCGCCGATGTGCGGGCCGCAAAAATGCGGGTCGCAGAAATGCCGGCGGTGGCTTCCGTTCCGTCCAAGCCCGTCTCTGGCCCTGACTTCGACCTGATCCCGCTGGCCGGGATGCGCCGCACCATCGGGCAGCGCATGACCCAAAGCTGGCAGACTATCCCGCAGATCACGCTGACGGTCGAGGTCGATATGACGGCGGCGCTGGCGTTGCGGGCCGAGATGAACGCTCACGCCGAACCCACGCCTGCGATCTCGGTGACGGCGCTGCTGGTCAAGGTCTGCGCCTGGGCGCTGAAACGGCATCCGTACGCCAACAGCTCGCTGTTCGAGGATGGCATCCATTTGCATCACGATGCCAATGTGGGCGTGGCCGTGGCGCTGGACGACGGGCTGATCGTGCCGGTGATCCAGGGCGCCGACCGGCTGGGGTTGGGCGAAATCGCCGCGCGGCTGGCCGAGCTGACCGCCCGCGCCCGCGCTGGCCAACTGACTCCGGCGGACGTCGGCGGCGGAACGTTCACGATCAGCAATCTCGGCATGTTCGGCATCGAGCAGTTCACGGCCATCGTCAATCCGCCGCAAGCCGCCATCCTGGCTGTGGGCCGCATCGCCAAGCGCCATCTCGTGCTCGAAACCCCAGACGGCGACGCCGCCGTCATCCGCCCGCTGCTCACCCTCACCCTTTCCGCCGACCACCGCCTGCTCGATGGCGTCACCGCCGCCCGTTTTCTGCGGGATGTGGCCGGGGCGTTGGAGAGGCCGGGGGTGATGTTGTTTTAGGGGAAGTAGACAAGGAAACAAGGAGACAAGTAGACAAGGAAACAAGTAGACAAGGTGACAAGTAGACAAGGTGACAAGGTGACAGGGTGACAAGGTGATGAGCAATCTCCAATCTCCAATAACCAATAACCAATCTCTAACCCCCAATAACCCATCCCAAAGGAGTTTTCCCCATGCGTATCGGTGTATTCACTGCTTTGTTTCAGAATTTGCCGTTCGAGCAGGCGCTTGACAAGGCGGTGGCTGCGGGCGTGACGGCTGTCGAAATCGGCGCCGGCGGCTATCCCGGCAGTCATCACTGCCCGGTCGATGACCTGCTGGCCGATGCCGGCAAGCGCAAGGCCTGGCTGCAGGCCATCGACGACCGGGGGCTGATTCTCAGCGCCCTAAGCGTGCACAACAACCCCGTGCACCCGAACCAAGACATTGCTCGCCAGGCTGACGCGGACATCCGCCAGGCGGTGCGGCTGGCGCAAGCGCTGGAAGTGCCCGTGGTCAACGGCTTTTCGGGCTTGCCCGGCGGCGCGCCCGGCGATGCGGCGCCCAATTGGGTGACTTGCCCCTGGCCGCCGGACTTTTTGCAGGCGCTGGACTATCAATGGAACCAGATCACGATCCCGTACTGGCGCGAGTTGGGCGGATTCCTGGAGCAGCACGGGGTCAAGTTTGCGTTCGAGATGCACCCCGGCATGTTGGTCTACAATGTCGAGACGCTGCTGCGGCTGCGCCAGGCGGTGGGGCCGATGCTGGGCTGCAATTTCGATCCGAGCCACCTGTTCTGGAATGGCGTGGACCCGGTGGCCGCCATCCGCAAGCTCGGGACCGTCGAGGGCGGCAGCGCCATTTTCCACGTGCACGGCAAAGATGTGTACGTCGATCCGCTCAACGTCACCGTCAACGGCTGCAACGACGCCAAGCCCTATGGCCTGATCCCGCAGCGCTCGTGGACGTTCCGCAGCATCGGCTACGGCCACGACGCCAAAGTCTGGAAAGACATGGTCAGCGCCCTGCGACTGGTGGGCTACGACTACGTCATTTCCATCGAACATGAGGACGCCCTCATGTCGTCTGACGAAGGGCTGGCGAAGGCCATCGCCCTGCTGAAGGAGGCCTGCATTTTCGAGGAGGCGGGGAAGATGTTCTGGGCGTAAAAACCTGATCTCCGATTTGACAGCTTCCCCAAGCTCGGTATAATTCCTCACCGTAATACTGGCTGTATACAGCCTGCATTTCCATTGCATTCCGCGGCGACGTCGCCCCGAAATGCGCACCGCCGTAGGTGGTCGAACGTGGATAGCCTCGAGATCTATCTGACAACCCAAACGGATACGGTAGCCCCCGGCGCAGCGCCCTTGCTGCGCAACGTCGCCTATGAACGCATCAAGGATGCCATTCAGCATGGCATGTTGCAGCCGGGCGAGCCGCTTTCAGAGCCGCGGCTATCGAAATTGCTGGGGATCAGCCGCACGCCGGTGCGAGAAGCATTGCAGGTGTTAGCGCAGGAGGGACTGGTGCAGGTGATACCAGGGCGAGCGGTGACGGTGGCGGCGCCATCGATGCAAGAGACGCTGAGCATCATCCAAATCCGCTCCATCGTCGAGCCAGAGGTGGCGCGACTGGCCGCGGAAGCCATCACCGCAGCAGAACTGGAATCGCTGTGGCAGGTGCTGTTGGAGATGGAAGCGGCGGTGAGGCGCGGCGACCGCCAGGCTTGGTCCATGGCTGACACGCGCTTCCACCAATTGATCAGCGACGCCTGTCCGAATCAGTTATTGGGCGAATTGGCCATCCAGATGAGGAATCGGGTTTCATTCATCCCTCTCGACGCGCAGTCCTCTCCCGATCGTCTGGCGGCCTGCACCGCCGAACACCGTCTGATTGTGGATGCGATGGCAAGACGAGACGCACACAGCGCCGAGCAAGCCACACGCGACCACATCAAGAAGTTGTGGGAGAGCACATTCCGCCGCTTATCACCAGGTTGAACCCCCAAGACCCTAAAGGTCTCACAGACCTTTAGGGTCTGTTCGCAGTGAGACCTTTAGGGTCTGTTCGCAAGGAGGTGAAACATTTCCCGACGACTCTACTTCACACACACCCTCTCTACTTCAAACCCTCACCCTTTTTCCCAACTCGACTCCAAGGAGGAGTTCAAGATGTTCAAGAAACTTTTGTTAGCCGCAACCCTTATCGTACTCGTCGCCCTGTTGGCGTCCTGCGGTGGTGGTGCGGCAACCCCCGCCCCGGCTGCTGAACCCACCAAAGCGCCTGCGGCCGAACCCACCAAGGCGCCGGAACCGGCCGCCCCTGCTGTCAAAGAACTCAAGATCCTCTGGGCGCAGTGGGATCCCGCCGACTACCTGCAGCAGATCGGCAACATGTACGAGAAAGAGACTGGCATCAAAGTCACGATCCAGCAGGAACCCTGGGGCTCGTTCTACAACGTGTTCGCCACCGAAATGGCTGCCAAGGGCGACACCTGGGATATGGTCGTGGGTGATAGCCAGTGGATCGGCCAGATGACTTCGCAGGGTCATTACGTGGACATGACCGATTTCCTGACCAGCACCGGCCTCAAGGACACCGTCACCGAAGCCACCCTCACCTACTACGGTTCGTATGGTGGCAAGCTGTGGGCTTATCCCACCGAAGGCGATGCCGATGGCTGGGCCTACCGCAAAGACCTGTTCGAGGATCCGAAAGAGAAGGACGCGTTCAAGGCCAAGTACGGCTATGAATTGGCGCCCCCCAAGACCTACAAGGAATTGAAGGACATCGGCGAATTCTTCACCCGTAAAGACCAGGGCCTGTACGGCGTGGCCATCTACACCCAGAAAGACTACGACGCCATCACCATGGGCGTTGAGAACACCATGTTCAGCTGGGGCGCCGACTGGAAAGATGCCAATAACAACGTCATGGGCGTGGTGAACTCGCCCGAAGCCGTCGAGTCGTTGCAGTTTTACCGCGACCTGTACGAATGCTGCCAGTGGCCCGGCGGCAACAACGCCTTCTTCGCCGAGACCAATGACGCTATCATCAGCGGCCAGGCCGTCATGGCGATGAACTACTTCGCCTTCTTCCCGGCCCTGGTCAACGAGGGCACGAACGCCAAGTACTTCGACAAGATGGGCTTCTTCCCGAACCCCGCCGGCCCCACTGGCAAGCAGCACGCGGCTTTGGGCGGTCAGGGCACGAGCATCATCTCCTACATCAGCGACGAGCGCAAGCAAGCCTCCATGGACTTCATCAAGTGGTTCGGCCAGGAGAAAATCCAGGCGGAATGGGCGAAGCTGGGCGGCTACACCTGCAACACCAACGTGCTCAAGTCTGACGCCTTCCTGAACGCCACCCCGTTCAACCCCGCTTTCGCCACCACCATGGGCTTCGTCAAGGACTTCTGGAATATTCCAGAGTACGGACAACTGCTCGAAGTGGCGCAGCGCGAATTCAGCAAGTTCGTGGTCGAAGGCACCGGCACGGCCAAAGAAGCGATGGATACCATCGCCGCCGAGCACGACAAGGCTCTGCGCGAAGCTGGTTACATCAAGTAGCAGGCGGCAAGTGGCAGGTGGCAAGTGCGCTGGTCGGACTTGCTCCTGCATCGTCCAGGACTAGTGCTCCGTCAGCCTGAATCCTGGTCTTCCTGTCCGGCTGGCAACACCCTCTCGTGTCATGCTGAGCGGGTCAATCCGCCAAAACTGTGGCGCCGAGACGCCAGCGAAGCATCTCCAAATCGCAGGAGATTCTTCGCTGGACAGTCGCCACGACGTGGTTAGGCTGAAAGACCCGCTCAGAATGACACATCAAAATTCTTGCTGACCGAACACTGGTTGCCAGGCGCCGGTGGCGATTCGCCGGCGATTGGTAGTATCCCCATTTGATCATCGAGGTCGAAAATGACCGCAACCCAAGTTCAAACCCGCCCGGCCGGCCCTGCGCGCGGACAACGTCGCCGTCGAGAATTCAGCGATCGGGCGATCATCAACTTTTTTGTATGGCCGGCGCTGATCTTGCTCATTTTATGGAATGTTTTTCCACTGCTTTATAGCCTGTATGTATCTTTCACCAATTATTCGGCTATCTCGAACAAGCCGCCGCAGTGGGTGGGGTTCGGCAATTTCTCCGATCTGTTGACCAATCCCCAAATGTGGAAATACTTTGCCACAACTGGGCGCTATGCCCTCGTCACCGTGGGCATGCAGACCTTGTTGGGTTTCGGTTTGGCGATGTTGGTGCGCGAGAAATTCCGGGGCAGCGGCCTCTTCACAACCCTCATCCTCATCCCCATGATGTTGTCGCCAGTGGTCGTAGGCTTGTTCTGGAAATTGATGTACAACCCCAGCTTTGGCTATTTCAATTACATGCTTGGGTTCTTCGAGCCAGCCAAGGGGCCAGACATGTTGGCAGGCCGTTTTGCCGGGACGCCAGTGGCCAATCTGGCGCTTTGGTCGGTGGCGTTGGTCGATATATGGATGTGGACGCCGTTCGTCATGCTGTTGGCGCTTTCAGGACTCAAAGCCATCCCCGACTATCTGTACGAAGCGGCGATTATCGACCGGGCCAGCTCGTGGTTCCAGTTCTGGCGCATCACCCTACCCCAGGTGTTGCCGCTGCTGCTCATCGCCATCCTCTTCCGTACGATCGAGGCTTTCAAGTCTTTCGATTTGGTGATGGGCATGACCGGCGGCGGGCCGGGCGATCAGACGGAATTGATCGCCGTCAACCTCTATCGACAGGCCTTTCAGGGGCAATGGCGCACCGGACACGCCAGCGCCCTGGCCTATATCATCCTGGTCATCATCATCGCTATCAGCAACTTGTACATTCGCTATCTCAATCAAATGCGCGGGGAGAGCTGAACCTATGGCTGATTTCTACGAAACAGGGCCGGTCGCCCCGGTTGTCGAATCGATTCGTGTGGACAAAGTCAGCCCCCGCTCTCGCCGGCAGGGCAAAGTACGCGCCACCATCGTCATCCTTCTGACCTTGATAGGCCTGATCCCCATCTACGTGATGAGCGTAACGGCTTTCAAGACGCGCACCGACGTCGTCTCGGTCCCACCCAAAGTCACCTTCTCGCCCACCCTCGAGGGCTTCGTCTTTCTCTTCACCGAGCGCGCCGTCATCGCCCCCTCGCGCATGGAAGAGGTGAAGAAGGCGGCTGAGACCGGTCAACTCAGCCTGTTCCAACGTGTGGCTTTGAACAGCGGTCAGCAGATCACTGCCGCCAGTGACTACGTCAGACGCTTGAAAAACTCGCTCATTATTGCCGGGCTGTCCACCGTGTTCTCGGTGATCTTGGGGCTGTTGGCGGCCTATGCCTTCAGCCGCTTCGAGGTCAAGGGCAAAGACGATCTGCTGTTCTTCATCCTCAGCACCCGCATGCTGCCGGCGGTCGTCGTCACCATCCCCATCTTCTTGATGTATCGGCAGCTGGGATTGCACGATACGCACTTGGGCATGATCTTGCTTTACACCGTATTCAACCTGTCGCTCTCGGTGTGGTTGCTCAAAGGCTTCATCGACGAAATCCCGCGCGAATACGAAGACGCCGCTCTGGTCGATGGCTACACCCGCATGCAGGCATTCTTCAAGATCGTGCTGCCCCAGGCCATGACCGGCATCGCCGCCACCACCGTCTTTTGCCTGATCTTCGCCTGGAACGAATACGCCTTCGCCCTCATGCTCACCTCCGACAAAGCCCGCACGGCTCCGCCGAGCATTGCCACCATGCTAGGGCGTGGCGGCATCGAATGGTCGGCCATCGCCGCCGGCAGTCTGGGCTTCCTGATCCCGGTCGTCGTCGTCGCCTTCGCCCTGCGCAATTACCTGCTGCGCGGGGTTACGTTTGGCGCGATCCGTCAATAGGAAATTGCGAATTGCGAATTTCGGATTGTGCAATTGTAACTGCTCAGCCATGCCACAGCCCGCAGGCGAATCGACGAATCATGGACGAACATGGACGATAGGACGATACGAACATCGTCAATTTTCGTCCCTTCGTCCTATCGTCACCGTATCGCAAGGGTCAGCGGCTGAGCAGTTACGCGTAATTCGCAATTCACCCTTCGCAATTCGCAATTCAACTTTCGCAATTCACCTTTCGTAATTCGCAATCCTCATGGCAACGATTGAACTCAAGCAAGTAGCGAAGAAGTTCGGGCAAAGCTGGGCTGTGAAGCCCATGGATTTGACCATCGCCGACGGAGAATTCGTGTGCTTGCTCGGCCCCTCGGGCTGTGGCAAGACCACCACCCTACGCATGATCTCCGGCCTGGAGAGCGTCACCGAAGGCAGCATCTCGTTGAACGGCCGCGATGTCACCTGGCGACACCCCTCCGACCGCGACATTGCCTTCGTCTTCCAGTTCTACGCCCTCTACCCGCACATCAGCGTTTGGCAGAACATCGCCTTCCCGCTGCAAGCCGAAGGCGAGACAAAGGAGAACATCGACAAGCGCGTCGCCGATGTTGTGAAGCTGTTGCGGATCGAACATTTGCTGAACAAACGGCCCGGTAAACTCAGCGGCGGCGACCAGCAACGCGTGGCCCTCGCCCGCGCCCTCGTCCGCCGCCCGGCCGCCTTCCTCATGGACGAGCCGCTGGGCGCCCTCGACGCCGAACTACGCGAGAGTATGCGGGCTGAAATCAAGCATCTTCACATCGCACAGCACGCCACCACGGTCTACGTCACCCACGATCAGGTGGAGGCCATGGCCATGAGCGACCGCATCGTGGTCATGTCGGCGGCGGAAGTGCAGCAGGTGGGCACACCCGCCCAAGTCTACCATGACCCCGCCAATCTCTTCGTCGCCCGCTTCATCGGCAGCCCTGGCATGAACTTGCTCAGCGGGCGGGTGGAAAGCGACGCTGCCGGCGCTCGCGTGCGTTTCTCCGGCGCCAACAACATCGTCCTGACGCCGCCCGCCTATCGCGCCGGGGTTCAGGCCAGCGCCGGTGATCAGAAAGAAGTGATCGTCGGCTTCCGGCCCGAAGCAGCCGTCATCAATGAAAGCGACGGGGCGTTGGGTGGAGAAGTATACGCCGTGGATATGCACGGCGCCTACAAATTACTGCACGTCAATGTGGGCGGCGGCGACGAATCAACCGACCGCATTGTCCATGTACGCGCCGACCGTTTGGCCCCGTACAGCATCGGCGCTCCGGTGCGCTTCGACGTCGATCCGGCCATGGTGCGCTTCTTCGATCTCAAAACTGAAAAGGCCATCCAGCGGGAGGCAGTGGCATGAGCAGCGTCGAACTTCAACACATCACCAAACGCTTCCCATCCGTCACGGCCCTGAACGACGTATCGTTCACTGTCCACGATCGCGAGTTCTTCGTGCTGCTCGGTCCCACCGGCGCCGGCAAGACCACCACGCTGCGCATCATCGCTGCTCTGTTGAAACAGGATGAGGGCAGCGTGATTTTCGACGGCGAAGTGGTCGATGGCCTGACCCCCGCCGACCGCGATGTGGCCTTCGTCTTCCAGCAATATTCGCTGTACCCCACCATGACGGTCTTCGACAACCTGGCCTTCCCCCTGCGCTCGCCCATGCGCAAGACGCCGGAGCCAGAGATCAAGCAGCGGGTGCAGCACGCCGCCGAAATCCTGCGCATCACGCACCTGCTCGAACGCAAGACGGCCAAGCTTTCGGGCGGCGAAATGCAGCGCGTGGCCATTGGCCGCGCCATCGTGCGTGAGCCCCGCATCTTCCTCATGGATGAGCCGCTCTCGAACCTGGACGCCAAGCTGCGCGAATCGTTGCGCGTCGAGTTGCAACACATGCAGAAGACCCAGGGCAACACCACCCTGTTTGTCACTCACGACCAGATCGAAGCCCTGACCATGGCCGACCGCATCGGCGTGCTCGACCACGGTAAGATCATCCAAATCGGCACGCCCGCCGACATCTACGACCGCCCCGCCACCACCTTCGTCGCCACCCTCGTGGGTAGCCCGCGCATCAACTTGGTCGACGCCAGCCGCGAGAATGGCGCCATCGTCATTGCCAACAGCGACATGCATGTGCCCACGCCCGCAGCTCAGGCCCTGCCGCCGAAGCTGCAAGTCGGCATCCGCCCGGAAGACATCAAGATTGCGTCCGACGGACAGTTCGCTGGCGTCGTGGGCTTGACCGAGCCGCTTGGCGTCGAGACCATCGTGCACATCCGCTCTGGCCAGCAATCTCTGCTCAGCCT
Organism: Chloroflexota bacterium; assembly: GCA_041918515.1. Classification (GTDB taxonomy): domain Bacteria; phylum Chloroflexota; class Anaerolineae; order J102; family J102; genus SSF26. The sequence goes on from JAYRVO010000019.1 coordinate 25,803, forward strand.
CATTCCTGGCATGACCCACCTCAAACTGAACGACACCGTTCGCTTCGACATCCTGCGCGAACGGTTGCATTACTTTGATTTGGATGGAAGGCGTGTTTAGTTATTGGTTATTGGTAAATAGTTATTGGCGACTCCGTTCAATAACCAATTACTAATAACCAATTATTTCAAAAACCCCAAAGGAGTCTCATATCATGCGCTTTGGCGTCAATACCTGGGTCTGGACATCGCCGCTGACCACGGCAGAATTGGAAAAGCTGGCCCCGCACGTGGCCCAAATGGGCTTCGACTGGATCGAGATTCCGCTGGAAAGCCTGGATGACCTCGATCATGCTCGCGGGGCCGAGATCATCGCCGCCAATGGCCTGGGCGTGAGTTGTTGTGCGGCCATGGGCCCTGACCGTGACCTGATTCATCCTGACCCGGCCATTCGCGAGAGTGGCATGGCCTATCTGCGCGGGGCCATCGATGCTACGGCGGCGCTGGGGGCCACGAATCTGGTCGGGCCGTTGTATTCGGCGGTGGGTCGCACCTGGCAGCAATCGCCCGAAGACCGGGCCAAGGACCTCGATATCCTCGTGGAAAACTTGGGCGAGCTGGCCAAGTATGCGGGCGAGCGCGGCGTCATGCTTTGCGTCGAGCCGCTCAACCGCTTCGAGACCAGCTTCATCAACCTGGCGGCGCAGGCCATTGAAGTCGTGGATCGGGTGAATCACCCCAACTGCCAGATCATGCTCGACACCTTCCACATGAACATCGAGGAGAAATCGCTGGGCGAAGCCATCCGCGCCGTTGGCCCCCGGCTGAAGCACGTCCACGCCTGCGAAAACGATCGTGGCGCGCCCGGCTCCGGCAATGTCACCTGGGACGAAGTGGCGCGCGCCCTGCGCGAGATCGACTACGATGGCCCGATCGTGATCGAATCGTTCACGTCCAAAGTCAAGAGCATCGCCCGCGCCGCCGCCATCTGGCGCTCGCTGGCGCCCACGCAGGACGACCTGGCGCGCGATGGGCTGAACTTCCTGAAGATGCTGCTGGGTTGATCTCGCACGAATTGCACGAATGAACGCATGACACGAATAACTCTTGATTGTGTCATGCTGAGTGCAGCGAAGCATCTGCTGGTTGATCTCGCACGAATTGCACGAATGAACGAATGACACGAATATCTCGTTGAAATGTCATGCTGAGCGCAGAGAAGCATCTCGATTCCGCAAGTAGATGCGGGATGCTTCGCTGGAAGGATCGTAACGTGAATCGTGACTTCAAGACCCGCTCAGCATGACACATTCATCAACTATTCGTCGTATTCGTCCAATTTGTGACATTCGTGAGAGAAAAAAAATCATGCATGACATGCTCATCAAAAACTATTCGTCGTATTCATCCAATTCGTGACATTCGTGATAAACAAAACATTACTCAATCACATAATTTCCATATAAGGAGACTCACATGGCTCGACCAGTCACTCTCTTCAGCGGCCAATGGGCCGATCTACCGTTCGAGGTCTTCTGCCAGAAAGCGAAGGGCTTCGGCTACGATGGCGTCGAGATCGCCTGCTGGGGCGATCATTTCGAAGTTGATAAAGCGCTATCTGATGACGGTTATGTGCAAAATCGTTGGGATATCCTCAACAAATATGGCCTCAAATGCTTCGCCATCAGCACCCATCTCGTAGGCCAGGCGGTGGCCGACGCCATGATCGACGAGCGGCACAAGAGCATCCTGTCCCCGCGCTTGTGGGGCGACGGCGATGCCGAAGGTGTGCGCCAGCGTTGCGCCGAGGAAGTCAAAGACACCGCCCGCGCCGCGGCCAAGTTCGGCGTCAAAGTGGTCAATGGCTTCACCGGCTCGCCCATCTGGCATGTGCTGGCCATGTTCCCGCCTGTACCGGCGCAGATGATCGAGGATGGTTACGCCGAATTCGCCCGTCGCTGGACGCCGATCTTGGACGTGTTCCAGGCTGAGGGCGTCAAATTCGGGCTGGAGGTGCATCCTTCCGAGATCGCCTACGACTTCTGGACGACAAAGAAGACGCTCGAGGCCATCGGCTATCACTCGGCCTTCGGCATCAACTTCGATCCCAGCCATCTCCACTGGCAGATGGTGGACCCGGTGGCCTTCGCCTACGAATTCGGCGACCGCATCTTCCACTTCCACGTCAAAGAATCGATCCGCGTGCTGGACGGCCGCAACGGCATCCTCGGCTCGCACCTGTTCTTCGGCGACCCGCACCGCGGCTGGGATTTCGTCTCGCCCGGACGCGGCGGCGTGGCTTGGGAGCGCGTCTTCCGGGCGCTGAATGCGGTTGGCTACGCCGGCCCGCTTTCGGTCGAGTGGGAAGACAATGGCATGAACCGCGACCAGGGCGCGCCCGAAGCGTTGCAAATGGTCCGCCGCCTCGACCTGACCCCGTCCGGCCAGGCGTTCGACGACGCGTTCAAGCAGAAATAGTTATTGGCGATTGGAGATTAGTTATTAGAGATTGCGCTTGCCACTGCCAATCTCCAATCCCCAATCTCTAATCTCCTCCCCACCCAAGGAGATTCCCCAAGATGAGCGAAGGAACTGGATTTACTGCTATGGCCGCGGAAGCGGCTGAGGGCAGCGTCCCCACCATTGGCGTCGGCATGTTGGGCTATGCCTTCATGGGCAAGGCTCACTCGAACGCTTTCAAAACCCTACCCTACATGATCTACCCGCCGCCTGCCATCCCCCGGCTGACGGCGATTGCCGGTCGCGACCAGGCCGCTACACAAGCCGCCGCCCGCCGCTTCGGCTACGAGAAATCGTATGCCGACTGGCGGCAGATGGTCGAAGACCCCGATGTCCAACTGCTCGACAACGGCGGCCCCAACGCCCTCCACGCCGAGCCGTCGATCTATGCCGCCCAGCTTGGCAAGCACGTCCTCTGCGAGAAACCCCTTGCGCGCACGCCAGAGGAAGCAAAGACCATGCTCGATGCCGTCGAAAAGGCCGGGATCAAGCACATGGTCGCCTTCAACTACCGCTTCGTGCCCGCCATCCGCCAGATTCGCTATCTCATTGACTCCGGCGCCCTCGGCCAAATCTACCACTTCCGCGCCGTCTACCTGCAAGAATGGATCATGCCCCACTACAACCAGGGCATGATCTGGCGCTTGCAGAAGAGCGTGGCCGGCAGCGGCGCGCTCGGCGACCTGGGCGCGCACATCATCGACCTGGCCCACTACCTGGTGGGCGGGATGAAGACTGTCAGCGCCTTCACCAAGACCTTCATCCCCGAACGGCCGTGGAGCGATGGCAGCATGGGCAAAGTCGATGTCGATGACGCCTTCGTCGCCGCGGTAGAGTTCGAGAACGGCGCTATCGGCACCCTCGAAACCACGCGTTTCGCCGCCGGTCACAAGAATTCCAACTGCATCGAGATCAACGGCGAGAAAGGCAGCATCCGCTTCAATCTGGAGCGCATGAACGAGATGGAGGTGTTCTGGGTGGGCGAGCAACCCAAAGAAACCCAGGGCTTCCACAACGTCCTCGTCTCTGAAGGCTATCATCCCTGGTGGAACTACTGGTGGCCGCACGGTCACATCATCGGCTGGGAGCACACCTTCATCCACGAGATCGCCCACTTGCTCGACGCCATCGTCAACGACAAACCGGTCGGCCCACACGGAGCCACCTTCGAAGACGGCTACCGCGCCGACGTCGTCTGCGGCGCCATCCTCGAATCGGCGGCGGCCCGACGGCATGTCGATGTGAAGTATTGAGCCTGCTCAAAGAGATTAGAGATTGGGGATTGGAGATTGCCTCTCAGACCGCCAATCTCTAATCTCCAATCTCTAACCTCTCTCCACCGGAGCCGCCTATGCGCCGCCCACGCGTGTCCCTGACTCTTCCCGCTATCGCTTTGTTTCTTCTTGTCTTCGGTTTGGTCGCCATGCGCGTCATCCCCACCCTGGTGACGGCCGAACAACTGGCCGGGAATATCCTGCTCAGCGCCATCCCGTTCATCCTGATCTTCGTGGCCATCCTCTTGGCTTACATCACCCTGATCGCGATCCTGAGCTCGGCTTTGAACGATGCCATTCACCCGCGCCTGCATCAGACGATACTGCGCTTGATCATCGCTGGCATCATCTTGGGCATCCTGGGCATGTTCCAGCCGTGGGCAATGGCGCTCTATACCAACGGCTTCACCCTTCTGCTGATCTCTACGCTGCTCTACATCATGTGGAGCCACATCCGTCCGGCGCGCTTATCCACAGCCGAGCACGGACCGGCCTGACCCTCCCCCCATCGAAGTCACGCGTCCACAGCAGTTTTAGATCTATCGCACATCGCTGTTTTCATCGCTCCTGGCCTTCATTGCCGCTTCCGACTGGGACGCTGACCCTGGCAGGTTGCAGGTGACTGCGACACTCGCTCGCCTGCAACCTGCCCTTTTGCTTTCAGACTCTGGCATCCAAAACTGAAAACTATGTCCTACCTCCTCGGCATCGACATTTCTACAACCGGCGCCAAAGCCCTCCTGATCGATGAGGCGGGCGCCGTCATCGGCAGCGCCACCACCGCCCTCACGCTTTCCACGCCCCGGCCGCTGTGGTCCGAGCAGAACCCGCACGATTGGTGGGCGGGCATCGCCGCCAGCATCCGCCAGGTGTTGGTCGAGACCGGCGTCGCTGCTGGGGACATCGCCGCCGTCGGCCTCACCGGGCAGATGCACGGCCTCACTCTGCTGGACGAGCACGGCGAGGTGCTGCGCCCGGCCATCCTTTGGAACGACCAGCGCACCGCCGCCCAATGCGACGAGATCCGCCGACGCATCGGCCGAGAGCGATTGATCCAGATCACCGGCAACGACGCCCTCACCGGCTTCACCGCCCCCAAGCTGTTGTGGGTGCAGGAAAACGAGCCGGAGGTGTACGCCAGAGCCAGGCAGGCGCTGCTGCCCAAAGATTACATTCGCTTCAAGCTGACCGGTGAGTATGGCTGCGACAAGGCCGACGGCGCCGGCACCATTCTTTTCGATTTGCAGACGCGCGACTGGTCGCCCGAAGTTTTGGACGCCCTCGGCATTCCCGCCGCCTGGCTGCCCCCTACCTTCGAAGGCCCGGCCATCACCAGCCGCGTGAGCGAGCAAGCCGCGCGGGAAACCGGCCTGCGGGCGGGGACGCCGGTGGTGGGCGGGGGCGGCGATCAGGCTGCACAAGCTGTGGGCGTGGGTGCGGTGGCGCCGGGCATCATCGCCCTGACCCTGGGCACCTCCGGCGTCGTCTTCGCCACCACGCCTTCAGCTTTGGTCGAGCCGGAAGGCCGTCTGCACGCTTTCTGCCACGCCGTGCCCGGACGCTGGCATTTCATGGGCGTCATGCTCAGCGCCGCCGGTAGCCTGCAATGGTATCGCGACACGTTGGCTGCGGGCGTGGGCTTCGACGCCCTTACCGCTGAAGCTGAATCCGTCTCGCCCGGCAGCGAGGGCTTGCTCTTCCTGCCCTATCTCACCGGCGAGCGCACGCCTTATCCCGACCCGCTGGCGCGCGGGGCCTGGGTGGGCCTGACCATCCGCCACGGCCGCGGCCATTTGACGCGAGCCGTACTCGAAGGCGTGGCTTTCGGCATCAAGGATAGCTTCACCTTGATTCAGAACGCCGGCCTGGGCGAGATCCGGCAGGTGCGCATCTCTGGCGGCGGGGCCAAAAGCGCGCTGTGGCGGCAGATCATGGCCGACGTGCTGGGCGCTGAGCTGGTGACGGTGAACACGACCGAGGGCGCCGCTTTCGGCGCTGCCCTGCTGGCCGCCGTGGGCGCCGGCCTCTATCCCACCGTCGATGCCGCCTGCGCCGCCGCCATCCAGATCACCGGCCAGACTTTGCCTTCCGCCGATTCTGAAACCTACCAGCGCTGGTATCCCCGGTATCGGGCGTTGTATCCGGCGCTGGCGGGAGAGTTCAAGGCGGTTACTGAGCAACTCTGAGTCTATTGTTTATCTATACTCTGTTCAAACAGAGTAATTGCGGTAACCCTACGATGTCGCGATTCCAGAAAATTCGTTCTTACGCACACAGACTCTACGATGCGATACGTCGCTTTGTAGATGTCTTGCGCGAGATTTTTTTGAACTTTGGTCGCTTCATCCGAAATCTATTCTGGATCGTTGTCACAACGTTGCAGCGTGGCCTCACGATATTGAGGATATATGTTATCGATTTTGTGAAGGCGTTTATTCGTGCTGTAATCGATATTCTAAGGTGGCCACTCGAAAGATTTATCTTGCCTCTCTCCCGTTGGCTGGCAAACAGAACTGATGTAATTCTCGATCTTATTCAGACACACGATGAGATTGCCCTGGGATTGTTTGTCGGACTGCTGATACTGATTGGTCTGTCTTGCTATATCCTAATACGCCTAGTTTGATACTTACGATACGAGGTGCCAATGAACAAACACGGCTACCGCTTTTCCTTCGGCCCCTGGAACATTCACGAGGGCGCTGACCCGTTTGGGCCGCCGGTGCGACCGAGCGTGCCTTTTGCCCGCAAGCTGGAGACGCTGAAGGCGCTTGGCTTCGACGCCATGCAATTCCACGACGACGACGCTGTGCCCGACCTGGATGGCAAATCTCCGGCGCAGATCGCCAGCGAAGCGCGGGCCATGCGCAAACTGTTGGCCGACCACGGGCTGGAGGCCGAGTTCGTGGCGCCCCGGTTGTGGGAGCATCCGCTGACGGTCGATGGCGGCTTCACGGCCAATGACCCGGCGGCACGGGCCTATGCCAACGAACGGGCGAAGAAGTGCGCCGACATCGGTCGCGAACTGGGCACGAACCTGATGGTGCTATGGCTGGCGCGCGAGGGGACGTACTTGCGCGAGGCCAAGGACGCCGTCCGGGCGGCACACCAACTGCTCGAAACCGTGGACATGCTGCTCGCCCACGACCCCGATCTGCGCATCGCTATCGAGCCGAAGCCGAACGAGCCGATGGACATCGCCTACATCCCCACCATCGGCCATGCCCTGGCCCTGGGCATGCAGGCCAGCGACCCGGCCCGCGTCGGAGCGCTGGTTGAATCGGCCCATGCTATCCTCGTCGGCCTCGACCCCTCCGACGAGATGAGCTTTGCCCTGGCCTTCGACAAGCTGTGGAGCGTGCACCTGAACGACCAGAACGGCCTCAAGTTCGACGAAGACCGCTCGTTCGGGGCGGTGGATTTGCGCCGGGCCTTCAACCAGGTACGGGTGCTGGACGAGAACCGCTTCTGGGAGAAGGGTATGGTCGGGTTGGACGTGAAGGCCGTCCGCACCCAACCGGCCGAGCTGGCGACCAAGCATTTGCGCAACAGCCTGGCCGCGTTCCTGCGCCTGCTCGAGGTCGTGCGCTCGCTCGACCGAACTCAAATCGACGCCCTGCGCGCCGCCCGCGATTACGAGGAGTTGGATTGGCTGATTTTGAGCGCGTTGATGGGTTGATCCAATGCGTATCGACCGCCTGCTGTGGAATGACTATCGCATCGAGCACATCGCCGAACATGGCGTCGATCCCGAAGAAGTTTGGGAAGTATGCGAGGACGAATCGCACCGAGCGCAACGGGAAGGCCAAGATCGCTATCGCCTCTACGGTCAAACCGATGATGGCCGATACCTGTTTGTTATCATTGAGCACGTTGCCAAATCGGTCTACCGACCTATCACCGCCCGCGATATGACTCCCCGCGAAAAACAACTCTTCAAGAGAGTGCGATCATGAGCAAAATAGTGATACCGGAATTTTCGTCCTATGAAGAAGAAGCCAACTTCTGGGACAATTTCGATACAGCCGATTTGATGGAGGAAGGGGGAGAATGGATTCATTTCGACGTGCCCAATCCGCGCGCTGTGCGCATCGCCATCGTGCCTGAAGTCGCCAGGCAGCTACGTGAGCGCGCTCGCGCCACCGGCGTCACCGTCGAAACACTCGTCAATGTCTGGCTGATCGAGCGGCTTGAGCAGTTCGCCCAAAGCAGCCCTCAACCGAGCGTGGCCGAACCCCGGCCCTCCTACACCACCGCAGACGAACCCGCTCCTTAACCCTTCCTCGCCTCCCGCCTCCCGCCTCCCCCCAATGCCCCGCATCATCGACCTCTCCGTCCCCATCGGCGAAGGCACCCTCAGCCCGCCGTCGGTCAGCACGCAACTGAAAATCACGAGCTACCATCGCGGCCCTGGCTTTTGGCAGGCCAGCAAGATCGAAATGATCCTGCACACCGGCTCGCACGTCGACTTCACCAAACACGTGCAGGCCGATGGCGAGACCGCCGGGGAAGTGGCCCTGGATCGGGTCTTCGGTCAGGCGCTCGTCGTCGACCTCTCCTTCGCCGAAGCCAACCACGCTATCACCGTCGCCGACCTGGAAGCCCACGCCCCCGACATTCAGCCCGGCGACATCGTCCTCGTCCGCACCGACTGGACGGAAAACCACTGGGGCAATTTCCCGACATACTATCTCGAATCTCCGTATTGCACGCCGGAAGCCGCGCAATGGCTGATCGACCGCGGCGCCAAAGCCATCGGCTTCGACTGCTTCAGCGAATACTGCGCCCGTCTGCCCAACTTCACCTCCGAGGAATTCATCATCCACAAAATCATCCTCGAAAACGACGCCATCCTCATGCAGCAACTCACCAACTTCTCCCAGCTTCCCACTGGTGGCCAGCGCTTCGCCTTCTTCGCCCCGTTCATCAAGATCGTGGGGGCCGAGGGATCGCCGGCCCGGTTCTTTGCATTGCTCGAAGGCTAAGTGATTCTTAGCCCGCCCTATCAGATGGTACGAGGAAAAGAAATGTCAGATCGCTTGAATCCTACAACCGAGCAGAAGAACGAGATTTTGCGGATCCATGGCATGCACTGCTTCATAGATGGGCATCCCATTGAATCGGATGATGATCTTGAATTCGATCATATTGTGCCTGTTGCCGCTGGAGGAGCCACAACTATTGATAACTTGGCACCTGTCTGCAAGAAACATAATCGTCAAAAACGAACAATGTCTTTGTCAGAGTACCGAGACTATCTTAGGCTGAGTATCTTTTTTGGTGATGGCTCTGCTAAGTATCTTGATGATGTTATCCTGGAAAAAGAGCATAAACTTGGGCAAAAATTTCAATATGAAATCAATCAAGAACATGATGCGATTGTTGTTTATCTTGATGATTGTCCAAGATCGTTTTCGCTGTATGTCTGTCCGGTGACCGATTGGAGATATTTCTATGCACTGATTCCTGTTCAGTATCTTGCAAATGATAGTGAATTACAGCCTAGAACCTTGCGCAAGGATTCGATGTGGGGACTTTATCGGCATTTTCAGAGAAATACCCAACTTGCTCCATCTATTTGTAGAATTGATGGAAGTGGTGCTCTCCTTCTTTTCGACGGCCAACATAAGGCCGCAGCTCAAATATGGGCCGGACGGAAGGCGGTGGAGTGCAAAATCTATATCAACCCTGAGGCGAAAAGAATCAAAGAGACTAATCTAGAAGCGCATCAATCTTATAGACAGATGCCATTTTACTCGTCTGAGTTAATGAAAAAATACGCTGATATTTGTGGGGAGGATTGGAATGAGTATGCAGCTTTAGAGGGCAGAAAGTCGGAAAATGGTTTTGTTGACTTTCTTGTGCAAACTAGGAAAAAATCTGCTGCCAAGGCCAGAAGCGAAGTTGAGCAAGCTATTCATTGGCGAATTCTGAATGACACTTTGAATAAATTGAATGATTTCACAAGTGACAAGAATCGAGCTGGTCGTCAGCCACTCACGCACAATAGAATCAAGAGGACTATTTTTCGGCATTTGCTTTCGCCGATACCAAGCGATGCAGAGTTCGAGAGTAATGAAGATTTTCGTAGCAACGAAGAACGCAACTTGGTGCGACTCATGAGCATTGTTGCTGAAGAGGGTCTGATAGATCGATGGAATCCTGAGCGAGGCGATGCTGTGCACCAACGCACGGAGCGTATCTTTTCTGCTGGAGCTATCCGGGCATGGGTTCGAATATTACGTGATGTTCTTAATGCACACCTTCAGCTGTATCTACGCGGCCCGGAGGAAGCACAGCGAGTGTTGTATCGCGAGCTTACCGAGGATCAGTTTGCGTGGAGTAGGAAATTCATACGCCGCATATTTGCCCATTCGGTTTGGGATGCCCCTGATACAAGCGACCAGGACATCTCCAAAGCCTTAACCAAGGATGATGATACGACTGCTTTCAACTTGCTGCGAGATAGAGGGTTGACTGTGGAATGGGTGCTTCAGAATGCCGCTCGCCCGTAAGTTGTTAACAGAGGATGTTGTGCCTTACACCTCATGCACACCCTGTTCATCATTGAGTATTACGACTTGGCATGCGTACTGAGGAGGTAACATGCCCATCCAAACCTACTTCCAACCCCACTCCCTCGCCGAGGCCGCCAGCCTGCTGGCCGAACACGGCCCATCGCTTTTGATCATGGCCGGCGGCACCGTGGTCATGCCCCTGATCAACGATGGCGTCTCCACGCCCGAAAAAGTCATGGGCCTGCGGAGCGCCGGGCTGAGCTACGTCCATCAGAACGCTGGCGTCGTGCGCATCGGTGCCGCCACGCCCCTGACGCACATGCTCGATCTGAGCGCTATCCCGTTGCTGCAAGAAGCCGCCCGCCACACCGCCACCTGGACCATCCGCAACATGGGCACGGTGGGCGGCAACCTGTTCACACCGCCGCCGGCCGGCGATTTCGCCGTGGCTTTGCTGGCGCTGGATGCCCGCGTCAAGCTGGCGCGGGCGGGCGGCGAGCGGGTCATGCCGCTGGCGTCGTTCTGGACCGGGTTCATGCAGACGGCCCTGGCCCCGGACGAATTGCTGGCCGAGATCGAGGTTCCGGTCCCGGCCGGGCGCACAGCCTTCGTCAAATATGGCCGCAAGCACGCCAACACGCCCGCCATCGTCACCGTCGCCGCCCATCTCGTGCTGGATGACGGGCGGGTGCAGCAAGCGCGATTGGCGTTGGGCGCGGCGGGGCCGCATCCCATCCGGGCGAAACGGGCCGAGGCCAGCCTGGAGGGTGGGGCGCTGGACGTCGCCGCCATCACCACAGCCGCCGCCCTCGCCGCCGAAGAATCCGAGCCATTCACCGACGCCATCGCCAGCGAGTGGTATCGCCGCCGCATGGTCAAAGTGCAGGTCAGCCGAGCCTTGTCTCAGATCAGTGGATAATGAGCGGGGATTGGGGGATTAGGGGATTTTTTGTTTTGTCTTCATCCCCAAATCTCCCAATCCCCGCCCCACAAGGAAAAACGACATGCCAGCCAAAATCGTGAGTTTTCAATTGAACGGGCGTGAGACCGAGGTCATGGTCAAACCGCTGATGACGCTGCAAACCGTGCTACGCGAATCGCTGGGCTACACCGCCGCCAAATCGGGGTGCAAGCAGGGCGGCTGCGGCAGTTGTACGGTGCTGGTCGATGGCGAGCCGATGGCCTCGTGCCTGCTGCCGGTCGAAGACGTGACCGGTCGGGCCGTGACCACGCTCGAGGGCCTGACCCCGCGCGAGGGACTGCATCCCTTGCAGGAAGCTTTCTTCGAGCACTTCGCCATCCAATGCGGCTACTGCACCTCGGGCATGATCATGGTCTCGAAAGCCCTGCTCGGCCACAACCCGCATCCGAGTCGTGACGAAATCGTCGCCGCCATCTCCGGCAATCTCTGCCGCTGCACCGGCTACGAACCGATCATCCAGGCCGTCGAAGCCGCCGCCCAACGCATGAACGGAGGCCAATCATGACAAACCCAACCCTGAAAGTCGTGGGCCAGTCGGTGGCCCGGCGTGATGGCCTGGGCCACGTCACCGGCAAGACGCAATACATCGATGATATCCAAATGCGGGACATGCTGCACCTGAAAATGGTGCGCAGCCCCATCCATCATGGCCTGATCAAAGGCATCGATTTTTCCGAGGCCGAAAAAGTGCCGGGATTCGTGCGGGCGCTGACCTGGCGCGACGTGCCCAAGAACATCTACACCATCCTCTGCCTGATCGGCGTCGGCCCGGATGACGAGCCGGTGCTGGCGCAGGACAAAGTGCTGTGGAAAGGCGAGCAAATTGCCGCCATCCTGGCCGAGACCGAGGAAGCGGCGATGGAAGCCGCCTCGCGCGTCCGCCTCGACCTGGAAGAACTCCCGGCGGTGTTCGATGTGGAGGAAGCGCTGAAACCCGGCGCGCCCATCCTCAAGCCGTGGGGGACGAACCACTTCATTTACGATTACGAGCACGGCCGCAGCAACCCCTGCCGCAAAATCCGCTCCGGCGATGTCGAGGCCGCCTTTGCTCAGGCGGATTTCATCGTCGAGACCTGCTATCGCACCAGCCCCATCGAGCACGCCCCCACCGAAACCACCGGCTGCGTCGTCCGGCCCGAGCCGGATGGCCGCTACACCGTATTCACCAACACGCAGGCCCTGTTCTTCAGCCTCGACAACAGCGCCCTGATCCTGCAGATGCCGTTCAACAAATTGCACTTCGTCGGCGGCACCGTGGGCGGTGGCTTCGGCGGCAAGGTCGACGTCATCGTCGAGCCCATCGCCATCCTGGGCGCGATGAAGACCGGTCGCCCGGTGAAATATCGCTACAGCCGGGAAGAGGAGATGCGCGTCTCGTCCACCCGCGCCGCCTGGCGGATGTATTACAAAGATGGGGTGACGAAAGATGGCCGGATCATCGCCCGCCAGGTCGTCAGCTATCACGATGCTGGGGCCTACAATCGCCATTCGCCCTACGCCGTGACCAAGCACGCCGCCAATCTCAGCGGCCCGTACTCCATCCCGAACGTCTCCATCGACGCCCACTGCGTCTACACCAACCGCCAGCCAAGCAGCGCCATGCGCGGGTTTGGCGTCACCCCGGCCTCGTTCGCCATCGAAACGCAGATGGACAAAATCGCCGAGGTCGTCGGCCTCGACCCGTGGGAAATCCGTTTTCGCAACGCCTACCGCAATGGCGACATCCGCCCATATGGCAAAGTGGTCGAGGACGCCACGCTGATCGAGGCCATGCAGGCGGCGGCGGAGCTGGTCGGCCACGAATTGCCGGAGCATCTGCGGGCGATGAGTTCGTGGGGGGAGGACGAAGAGCTTGCCCTGAGCTTGTCGAAGGGACGAAAGACGAAAGACGAAGCCACCTTCGACTTTCGTCCTTCGTCCTCCGTCCATCGTCCTTCATCCCCCCACAAACTGCGCGGGACGGGCATCGCCGCCGTCAATTATCCCACCGGCATGAACCTGGGCGGCGACCCTAGCCAGGCGCTGATCCACGCCACCACCACCGGCACTTTCGTGATCTCGCTTTCCAGCACCGATTTGGGCCAGGGCCTGAAGACCGTCATTGCGCAGATTGGGGCCGAGGCGTTGGGCGTGCCCTTCGAGAATGTCCTGATCGACACCGCCGACACCGACACCGGTCCGCATTGCATGGGCACTTTCGCCAGCCGGGCCACGCATCGCGTCGGCAATGCCGTCATCCAGGCGGCGAACGAGGCGCGCAAGGTCATGCTGGAAGTGGCGGCGGACGAGCTGGAATGTGCGCCCGAAGACCTGGAGCCGGACGGCACAGGCTTCATCCGCGTCAAAGGCTCGCCCGAACACGCCATCCACATCGTCGATCTGGCTCTGGCCGCCCATTTCAAATACGCCCGCACGATTTCCGGTCGAGGCATGTTCATGAAGCCCAAGAGCGGCGTCGATCCCGACACCGGCGCCATGGACCCGGACTCGACCGAGGCCCACGCCTGCACGGTGGCTGAAGTGGAAGTGGACACCGAGACCGGCGAAGTGACGGTGCTCAGCCTGAAGAGTGCGTACGAGATCGGCCAGCAGGTGAACCCTGAGCTGGTCAAAGGCCAGATCACCGGCGGCTCGTTCATGGGCATGGCCCACGCCCTGTACGAAACGACGGCCCCCTACTACCCCCTGCCCGACCACAACCCCGGCAGCTTCAGCGATTACATTCTGCCTGGTCCCGCCGAACTGCCCGAAATCGAGAGCGTCGTGCTCGAATATCCCTCGGTCAACGGCCCGTTCGGCGTCAAGGGCGTGGGCGAGATGACCGCCAACTCTCCCATCCCCGCCATCCTCAACGCCATCCACAACGCCACCGGCGTCCGTCTGACTGAAATTCCCGCCACGCCGGAGCGGGTGTTGCGGGCGTTGGAAAGCAGGTAGACAAGTACACAAGTAGACAAGTTGTTGGATTCAAGGGATCTCCTGGTTCCATCGTCACAACCAACTTCCTACTCGTTTTCCTGTCTTTCCATCTATCGGCTTGCCATCATCCTTGTCTACTTATCTACTTGTTTCCTTGTCTACTCCTACTGGAACCCCATCATGGTCAAAATCCTTTCCCTCATGAAACGCAAAGAAAGCATTTCGCTCGATGAATTTCGCCATTGGGCGATGAACGAGCACCCGGAGCTTGGCAAGAAGATTCCCGGCATCATGCACTACCGCATGAATGTTGTCTTCGAGGATAACCCTGATTTGCCGTTCGACGCTGTGTCCGAGTTCTGCTTCGCCGACCACGACGCTTACCAGGCCGGCTTCGCCACGCCCGAAGGCAAGGCCGCCGGCGGCGATGCCGCCGCGCATTGCTCGCACCGCGTGCGGCTGGTGGCGGAAGAGAAGATGCTGATTGCGTAATAGATACGTAATAGCCGCTTATGATTGAAGAGCCTCACGAATACATCATACATCTGAGAGGCCGCATTAGGCTATCTAATCTAGCTACCCAGATAGGCCCATGATCTTTGGTTACTGGATGATGAACACCCCTGCTTTGATTGCTCTTGTCGCTGTTGGTGTTTTTGTGCTGCTTGGCATTCTATACTTGCTAGTATTATGCCCGCCAGCACAACGGCGATTTCAGCTGCGCAGACAAGCTTTGAGTGATTATCATAACGCTCGTGGGTCTATTCACCTGAAAATGATGCGCGAGGCATTCACCCAACACGAAAAAACACAAAAGCGCTGCCGATCCGCGCTGGAAGCAACACGACTGCAAAAGGCGAATATCGAGAAAGAGCAAGAGGAAGAGTTGCGACGGATCTTAGAAGCCCATATCCTGAACAAAAGGCTGCTTCAGATACGTGGACTAAACTCAACTCTCACTGACATACTTTACACTTTAGCCCAGGGTGGGGAGGGGTTGCGTTCGCTACACACGGCTTCGCGATATGTCAGAGGCATTGGGCCGGTGCGACAGGCCGCGATTGATGACTGGTTGACCCGCCAGTTTCCCGTCCTGTTGGCAGGCGATTTTCCGGGGAAGGCTGCAGTGTTAGCAAAGAGATCCGCCACACTCAGATCGCTGGAAAAAGACATTGATCAGTTAGCCATCGAGGGTGCCGTAGTTAAAGCCAAACTTGATCGACTTCAGAGCGAGATCGACATACTGCAACGAGTCGACTGGCGCGCATTCTACCATGCTCTCCGCGATCCCCTGTGTGTAGAAGAAGGCGTGGAGCACTATCTGCGTGGCGTCTTCGCTGTATGGGAGCCAGCTCCAGATTGGTTCAGAGAGATTGTTGAAGGAGCTTCTTAACCATGTCCAGGCTATGGAGACGTTTGTTCCGACGAGTAAAGGTTGTTCCTCTCAAACTAGGCTTCAGCCTGGATATGGACACAGAGGGACGACACCAGGTGCACGTGCAGAAAGTATATGACGATCGGTTTGAGATCGTAGCGGATGTACGGCCACTCTTTCGCTATGGCTACCGTGAAGAATCGTTCGACGGTCGTGAAGTCCACGTTGTAAGCGAAGTAGACTGGCAAATCCTTCAGTCGATTAGGAATTTGAACCCGAAGTTAGCCGCTGATGGTGCGCTTATCTTCGATATTCTGCCGCCCGTATTGGCTTACCTGCGGCAACAGAAAAATGTGAGGGAAAGCGATACATCACAACAAATAACTATTCAAATAGAACCATTGGAGCCACGTATCGTGGTAGATTTCAACCCGGAAGTTGGGGCGGAAGTCAAGGTGAGCTACCGCGATAGTGGTTCGTCGGACGCGATCTCCCACAGCCAGCTCAGCATTAGCCCTGACGGCCATTGGGCGCGTTTCGGCAATCGCTTCGTTGCCCTCCCCAAGCCGTTAAATTCTGCTCAGGCGCACTTGTTTCAGCAGGGCGGCAGGAAGGTGCCACTGGTCGACGTCCCGGAGTTTTTCCAGCGCGATCTGGTGCTCTATCGAAACCAGTTCAACGCGGTTATGACCGACCTTGCTTCACAGGTGCGCGTTATTGACGAACCGTTGCAGCTGGTATTCCACCTCGATCAAAATGCACCGGGATGGCTCAGTTTCCAGGTGGAGTACCATGCAGGCGACGTATCTGTAACGCACGACCAAATTATGAAGGCGAGCCACCAGCAATACTACCGGTTGACTCCAACGACTTGGCTAAAGGTCAATCACAAACGGACGCAGGAGGTCGCCGAAGGTTATGAAAAGCTCGGTGCCGAGTCAACATCGGAAGGCTTTCGAGTGCCTGCTCGTGCCTTCGCCAATTTGGAGGAATTTATCCAAGAAGTCGGCGGTACGATGGTAGTCAGTCAAGCGTATCAGCAGTATCTTGACCAATTAATAGGCTTCAAGTGGGATGATACTTTCCCTCTATCTCCTGTTGCTGAGGCAGATCTGGCGCGTGTTGGCGTAATCCTGCGTCGGTACCAAAGAGGCGGGATCCAATGGCTCAACTGGCTTTCGATCAATGGGCTACACGGCGTGTTGGCGGACGATATGGGCCTCGGGAAGACACTCCAGGCAATTGCAGCGATGCGTCTGGCCTACGAGCGCACGCTATCGCAACAGCATAGCCTGATAATTACGCCCAAGTCAGTGCTATATCACTGGGAGCGCGAACTGAACCGTTTCTTCCCCTCGATGCTTACTCACGTGTACCACGGCCCTGCCCGTCGGATCGATCTGTTGCAGTCCGCGCGTCCCATCACATTCATCACTACCTACAGTACGGCGACGAACGACGTGGATGCGTTTGCAAAGATACCTCTCTTATATTTGGTGCTCGACGAAGCTACTCAGATCAAGAACCCCACAGCCTTGCGTACCAATGCTGTCAAGTCGCTGAATGCCACTCACCGCCTAGCACTGAGTGGCACCCCTGTGGAAAACCGCCCAAGTGAACTGTGGTCCTTGTTCGACTTCCTGATGCGCGGGCACTTGGGTCGTCAAGTCACCTTCCAGCACCAATTCGAGGCTCCGATAATGAATGGAGATAGAAGCGCGACTGAGAAGCTGAGAAGGCGCATTCAACCGTTCATGTTGCGGCGTATGAAGACCGAAGTTGCCGAGGATCTACCTCCAAAGATAGAGTGCGAGGAGTGGTGCGAGTTGACGGGCGAGCAACGCCAACTCTATGGTGCCATGCAGGATCAGGCTCGCCGACTTACCATATTGTTGAAATCCGGTGTTCACGTGGACTTCACTTCGTCCATTTTACCAATTCTGACGCACTTGATGCAGATATGCGACCATCCGTCAATAATCAACCAAAGAAGCGATCCTCTAAATGGACGTTCCGAGAAGTTTGATTGGGTGGTGGAAAAACTTGAAGAGATAATTGTTGGTCAAGAGCAAGTTGTTATCTTCAGTCGTTTCCTTGGTATGTTGTCGCTGCTAGAGCGCGCAACGCAAGAGCGTTCGATTGGTTACATCCGTATCGACGGCAGCACCGTGGACCGTCAGGCGCGCATTGATCGCTTCAATGATGGTAAGGCGCAGGTCGCCCTGTGCAGCCTATTGGCAACTGGGCACGGTATCAACCTTACATCTGCCAATCATGTCATTCATGCTGATCGATGGTGGAACCCAGCCGTGGAGGATCAGGCCACTGATCGTGTCCATCGTATCGGCCAAAGCCGCACTGTCCACGTGCATCGGATCATCGTTGGAGGGACATTGGAGGAGCGACTCGATAGACTGCTTAAGAACAAGCGCGACATGATTGATCGCATCGTTGGGTTTGCTGATCGCCCACTGGGCGGTTGGACACGCGAGGAGCTGATCGAGTTGTTGAGGCCTCTGGATTGAGATTCGCCCTGCACTCAGCCAAGTATCGGGTGCATCCATTCAACGAAGGCGGCTTGTAGTATTGACCAATAGTGACCCGCTCACCCCAAACAACCACACTTGCCACTACGAATCGCAAAGTCGGAGATATACATGAAAGACCCCGCCCTTTTTCGGGCTGAAATGATCCGCTCCGAGCTGGAGGAAATCGTCGGGCCGGAATACATCCGCGCCGACGAACCCTCCAAACTCGTCTACTCCACCGACTGGTCGTGGATGCCGCAGATGTGGCTCGACCGCGGCCAACGCCTGATGCCGCCCGACTACATCGTCCATCCCGGCTCGGCGGCTGAGATCAGCGAGATCATGGACATCGCCAACAAATATCGCATCCCGGTCGTGCCGTGGGGCGGCGGGTCGGGCACACAAGGCGGGGCCACGCCGGTCTTTGGTGGCATCCTGCTCGACCTCAAACGGCTGGACAAGATCATCGAGATCGACGAGAAATCGCTCACGGTCACGGCGCAGGCCGGGATCAACGGCCAGCAACTGGAATGGGCGCTGAACGAGAAGGGCCTGACCCTGCCTCACTATGCCGCCTCGTCCAACTGCGCCACCCTGGGCGGCTACCTGGCCCCGCGCGGCACCGGCACCGTCAGCACCAAATATGGCAAGGCCGAAGACATGGTCATGTCCATGCAGATTGTGCTCCCCACCGGCGAGATCATGCGCACGCCGCCCGTGCCCCAACACGCCTCAGGCCCTGACTGGTTCCGGCTCTTCCTCGGCGCCGAGGGCACGTTCGGCGTCATCACCGAAGCCACGATGCGGGTCGAGTATCTGCCCGAGGCCCGGCTGATGCGCGCCTTCCTGTTCGACAACCTCAGCAGCGCTCTGGAAGCGGGCCGGCTGATCATGACCCGCCGTCTGCATCCTTTCGTCATCCGCCTCTACGACCCCGAATCCACCCGCTCGCAGGTGAAAAAAGTGTTGGGCTACGATTTCGATGGCGCGTACATGGTCATGGGCTTCGACGGCGACCCCGACATCGCCGCGCTGGAAGAGCAAAAAGCGCTGGAGATTTGTCGAGGACTGGGGGGCCAGGATGTGGGCCGGGAGCCGGGCGAGCGCTGGTGGAATCACCGCTACGATTTCTACTATCCGCCGCTCAGCCTCAAGCTGCCGTGGATGTACGGCACCACCGAGACGATCACGACCTACGACAAGATCGAGAACTTGTATTGGGCCGAGAAGAAAGCGATCGAGGAAAACTACAAGCAATGGAACGTCAAGTTCATCGCCCACTTTTCGCATTGGTTCCATTGGGGCGTCATGGTCTACTCGCGCTTCATCATCGAGGAGCCGCCGCAAGATGCGCAGGAAGCGCTGCAACTGCACAATCGTGTGTGGAACACGGCCATGCAGGCGGTGATGGCCAACGGCGGCATGATCAACGAACATCACGGCGTGGGCCTCAAGCTCTCGCGCTACATGCGCAAACAATACGGCGACGCCTGGCCCTTCCTGCTGCGGCTAAAGAAGATGATTGATCCGAATGGGATCATGAATCCGGGAAAGGTTGGATTTTAGAAGAATAGAGATTAGAGATTGGGGATTAGAGATTTGTCGCAGAAAACAACCAATCTCCAATAACCAATCTCTAATCTCCAATAACCAACAACTACACATGCAAACAAACATCCCCATTTCCGCCACCGAAAACTGCCGCTATTGCCTCATGTGCCGCCACGTCTGCCCGGTGGGGCACGTCACCCGGCTGGAGACGCTGACCCCGCACGGCTGGGGCCTGACCATCGCCTCGGTGCGGCGCGGGCTGCTGACCTGGGACGCCGACACCGTGGGCGCGCTCTATCATTGCGCCGACTGCGGCACCTGCCGCTCGCACTGCGTCACCGACCAGCCCCTGCCCGAAGCCATCGCCGCCGCCCGCGCTGAGGTTGTCGAGCTGGGTCTGGCTCCGACCAGTGTGACCGCCGCCGGCCGCAAACTAGCCGAGTTCGGCAATCCGTTCGAGGCCCGGCAGCCGGAGCCAGCCAGCGGGTCGGGCGAGGTGGCGCTGTTCGTGGGCGACGAAGCGGCCTATCGCTGGCCCGCCGCCCTCGACGCCGCCCTGAAATTGCTGGCCGCCGTCGGCATCGAACCGGTGCTGATCGGGCGGGGCCGGAACAATGGCTATCTCGCCAGCTCGCTCGGCTTCCCCGACACCGCCCGCAATCTGGCCCAAGCCACGCTCGACGAATTGGCGGCCTCCGGCGCCCGGCAGATGCTCGTGCTTTCGCCCGGCGACTATTTCGCCTTCCACAAACTGTACGATGAACGGTTGGACGTAGCCTGGCCGCGGCGGATCGAAATCCGCGAGGTGATCAGTCTGCTGGCCGGGGCGCTGGAGATGGGCGATCTGCATTTACGCCGGGCCGAGGAAACGGTAGAATACGCCTATCTCGACCCCACCCACACCGTGCGGGTCGAGGGCCGCTGGTCTGACCCCCGCCGCCTGCTCGACGCCGTGCTGCCCGGCCCCCGCCGCGAGCTATTCTGGCGGCAAGAGCGCAGCCATCCCACCGGCGCCACCGCCCTGCAATTCTCGATGCCCCACCTGTCCATGATGCTGGCCTCGGTCCGGCTGGAAGACGCGCAGAAAACCGGCGCCCGGCTCCTCCTCACCGAAGCCCCCGGCGATCTGGCCCTCCTCAGCCGCCTGGCCCCGCGCTTCGGGCTTCGACTTCAGGGTTTGTATGAATTGCTGGCCGAGCATTTAATCTAAGGAATCATGCCAACGCCATTTCCGGGCATGGACCCGTATCTCGAAGCGGAGGAAAGCTGGCGTGACGTGCAACTAAGCCTTACCGTCAAGCTGACCGAAACCATCACTGCTCGACTACGCCCGCGATACGTTGTTCGCCTCAAAGAACGCCATTACGTACAAGTCGAGTCGCCGTGGGCATTTCGCAAGGAACCTTTCCTTCCCACAGCGGAAGAATCTACGAAACCGATCAGGGTTATTCTTCCAATTCCGGAGGAGATGAAAGAAATCTATTTGGAAGTAACCAGTATTCCCGACCATGTCGTAGTGACGACAATAGAAATTCTCTCACCGGCCAACAAGCAAACAGGGAAAGGTCGTGATCTGTACCTGAGAAGACGGGAGAGACTGCTGTGCGGTATTTCTAATCTGGTCGAGATCGATCTACAACGCATTGGGCAGCCAATGCCCATCTTGGATGAGATTCCGAAAAGTGACTATCGGATTCTTGTGCATCGTCGGCATCAGCGACCGTGGGCTGATCTCTATGTCTTCAGTGTCCGTGACCCTATCCCCGTCTTCCCGCTACCCTTGCAACAGGACGAAGACGAGCCACTCATTGACCTCAACCCTATCTTGCACCAACTCTACGATCTCGCCGGCTACGACCTGCGCATCGACTACCGTCGCGACCCTGACCCGCCCCTGACCAACGCCGACGCTGCCTGGGCCGACGCCCTCCTGCACACGTCCGGCCACCGCCCCTGACCCCAATAACCACTCCCCAATAACCAACCCCTAATCTCCAATCTCTAATCCCTACTCACTCCCGGAGGAAAACCCATGCATCTTTCCATGCACAACTGGATGCGCGCCGAACCCATCGATGTCACCATCCGGCGCCTGGCTCGCTACGGCTACGAAAGCATCGAGATCAGCGGCGAGCCGGACAAGTACGACACCAAAGAAGTGCGCAAATTGCTCGCCGACAACGGCCTGCGCTGCTGGGGCTCGGTCACACTCATGTTCCCCGGCCTCTGCTTCCCCGCCGCCGACGAAGCCACGCGTGTCCGCACCGCCAAGTACGTCAAAGACTGCATCACCATGGTCAAAGAACTGGGCGGCGAGATCATGACCATCGTCCCCGGCACCGTCGGCAAGGTCAACGCCGATTCCACGCCCGAAAAGGAATGGGCCTGGGCGGTGGAAGGGCTGAAAGAAGTCTACGCCCACGGTCAGAAAGAGGGCGTGCGCCTGGCGCTCGAGCCGCTCAATCGCTTCGAGACCTACTTCATCAGCCGCGGCGACCAGGCCCTGGCTCTGGCCGAAGCCGTTGGCCCGGATTGCGGCGTCTGCCTCGACGCCTTCCATCTCAACATCGAGGAAGCGGACATGCTGGCCGCCATCCGCAAAGCTGGCAGCCGCCTCGCCGACTTCCACGTCGCCGACAACAACCGCCTGGCCTGCGGCATGGGCGCGCTGAACTGGTCGGCTATCGTCCGCACGCTGAAGGACATCGGCTACGACGGCGCCCTCACCGTCGAATTTGTGGCGCCCGTTGACCGCACCCCGGCCAACCCCTTCCCCGATGCCATCGAGAAGCACCCGGTCAACATCAGCGCCGAACAACTCAAGTTCATCGAAGACCACGGCTCCAGCCTGCTCAGCGAGAAATTCTACGACTGGCTGGTCGAGCGCTGCTCGGCGGTGTTGCTGCCGTTGATCAAGTAGCCATCTTGACAAGGTGACAGGGTGATGCCGGTCGAGTACGACCGGGGTGACAAGGCGATCGCTCCTTGCCACCCTGTCACCTTGTCACCTTGTCACCCACTCACCCTGCCACTCATGAAAACTGTCCACCTCATCGGCACTCTCGACACCAAAGGCGCTGAAATTGGCTACCTGCGCGACCGGCTGGAAGCGCTCGGCGTCGCCACCACCGTCGTCGATTCCGGCATCCTGGGCGAACCCCTGGGCATCGACCTGCGCCCGGGCCAGGATATCAGCCGGGCGGAGGCGGCGACCTTTGGCGGCGTCACTATTGAGCAATTGCGCAACGCCGGCAGTCGCGGCAAGGCCGTGGCCGGGATGCGCGAGGCGCTGAAAACGCTCGTGCGCCAGCGCTGGGCCGAGGGCAAAGTGGCGGGGGTGGTGAGCATGGGCGGAGCTGAGGGCGCGGTGATGGGCGCAGCCACGATGATGCAATTGCCGCTCGGCGTCCCCAAGGTGTTGGTTTCGCCCATCGCTTCCGGCAAACACTACTTCGACCCGATGGTCGGCACCAGCGACATCATGGTCGTGCACTCGGTCGTCGATATCCTCGGCCTGAACCCCATCGCCACGACCATCTTCGACAACGTGGCGGCGGCGGTCAAGGGTCTGGTCGAGTATGGCCATGTCCTGCCGCCACCCGATCCGCAGGGCCGTTTCGTGGCCGTGACCATGCTGGGCAACACGACCAAAGCCGTGATGGCGCTGAAGGATCGGCTGGCGCAGGCGGGCTACGAGGCCGTGATCTTTCACTCGAACGGCGTTGGCGGCCCGGCCATGGAGGAATTAGCCGAGGGGCGCCACGGCACTCGGCAGTTTGTGGGCGTGATCGATTTCACCACCAACGAAATCTACGACCCGATGACCGGCGGCATCCACGACGGCGGCCCGGATCGGCTGAAGCGGGTGGGGCTGGCGGGACTGCCGCAGGTGGTTGTGCCCGGCTGCATCGATTTCTGTGTTTTCCACGCCGGCGCCATCCCCAAAGCTTTGCACGGCCGCCCGGTCTACGACCACAACCCGGAATACACGCTCGTCCGGGCCACGCACGCCGAGATGATCGAGTTGGGCCACATCTTCGCCGAGCGCCTGAATCTGGCCCGTGGTCCGGTCATCATCGCCGTGCCCACGCGGGGCCTGTCCATCCCCAACCATCCCGGCGGCGTGTTTTGGGACCCGGAGGCCGACGCCGCCTTCCTGGCCACGGTGCAGGCCGAAATCCGCCCGGACATCCCCGTGCTGACGTTCGCGCGCCACGTCAACGACCCGGCCTTTGGGGTGGAGGTGGCGGAGGTGTTTGTGGGGATGATGGCGGGCTTCCCCCTGTCCCAACCCCTGATTTCTAATCCCAAATGATCAGAAGCAAGCAGTTGTGTCCTGGCGGTGGCAAGTACGCGGCAGACGGAGATGAGGCGAATGAAAAAGCCGATTGATTCTGCCAACTACTTTTTTGTCGATGAATCAGGCGATCCGACTTTCTTCGATCGATATGGCAATCTCATCGTTGACCAAGAAGGCTGCTCGCCTGTCCTCATCCTGGGCTTCATCGAAACCACCGACCCCGGCGCTGTTCGTCATGCTCTGGCCGAACTCCATCGTGAGATCGCCGTTGATGACTATCTCAAGGGTGTGCCATCGATCGCGAAGACGAACTTGACATTTCATGCCAAAGACGACGCCCCTGAAGTGCGCCAGGCCGTATTCCGATGCCTCAAAGGGTTGGATTTCAAAGCCCAATTCGTCGTCGCCCGCAAGATCGAACGTGTCTTCAGGAACACATTTCACGGTAGCGAGCACAAATTCTATGACCGTCTGGTGACGCAACTCTTCGAAAATGCTTTGCACCGCTACACAACCAACTGGATATACATCTCCCAACGCGGCTCACGGAATCGCCAGGCGCCCCTCAATGCAGCCGTCGAAGCTGGTATCGCCAATTTCGAACAAAGATGGCAGACAACTGTCCAGACGAATTTCAAAATTAGTATACAAACGCCTTTGGGAGAGCCTTGTCTGCAGGTGATCGATTATATGAACTGGGCTGTCTATCGCGCTTTTGTGCGCGGTGAGATGCGTTATTATCGCTTCATCGAAGACAAAGTCAGCCTGCTCGTAGATTTGTACGACACTGCCAACTATCCCAAGAATTGGTACAATCGCGCCAATCCATTTGACGCACAAAAAATCAGCCCTCTGTAGGCTAGACTTGGATTCCCAAGCGCACGGCATGGAGCCGACTTTCGCCCACAGAGGACTGGTCTACTAATTACAGTATAGCAAGGGTACACGACTTAGTCAATTGTGTCGTGACGCCATCCACAGCAATCGCGACCCAATAACCGATCTCCAATAACCCCAATAACCGGAGCCAAACCCCATGATCGCCGACAACCATCGCGACTACAAAGATTTACCCCACCTCACCACCGGCGACGAGGACTTTCGCGCCAAGTTCCTTTCCTGGGACTTGGGCAATATCTCCTATGCCGACGTGCAGGAGTACCTGAAAACTAAAGACATCATCCTCGTGCCCATCGCCAGCTTCGAGCAGCATGGCCCCCATCTGCCGCTCTACACCGACACCATCACTGCGGTCGAGATCAGCAAACGCGTGGCCGAGATGATCGGCGTCCTCCACACCCCGCCCATCTGGACGGGCTACTCGCCGCAGCACATGTACGCGCCCGGCTCTGGCCGCGGCACCATCACCATCCGCAGCACCACCCTGCTCAACCTCATGTACGACGTGGCCCGCAGCCTCATCCATCACGGCTTCAACCGCATCATCTTCATCAACGGCCACGGCTCCAACGTCAAAGTCGTCGATCCCATCCTGCGCAAGCTGCGCTACGAGACCGGCGCCCTGATCAGCTTCGTCAAGCCGTACATGGAAAACTACACCGGCATCCTCAAAGGCTTGATGGAGAATCCGCCCGAGGAAACCCCCGGCTGGCACTCGTCCGAGCTGGAGACCTCGCAAGATATGGCCTGGAACGAGAAGTACGTGCGCATGGACCGGGCTGCCTTCACCAAAGCCCACATCCCTGAATTCCTGCCCAAGTCCTTCGAGAAAAAAGACGGCATGCCCGATGTGGAATTCGAGGACTACAAATACTTCACCTTCCCCATGGATCATCACGAGTTCATCGACAGCGGCACCATCGGCAACCCCCTGCGCGCAACGAAAGAAAAAGGCGAGGAAGCCTTCCGCCGCCTGAGCGAGCACACGGCGCGGGGCATCCTCGAGCTGATGAAGGTGCCGATAGAGGTGCGTGATCGCGAGTTCATCGACCGTGTATTCTGACAACCAGCAAAGGACAATCAACATCTTATGGCTACGTCATCTTCGCCAATAGGCACCATCAGCGCCGCCATCGCTAACCTCCGCAATGGCCCCGGCACCAACTATGGCGTCGTCGCGCAGGCATCGCAGGGCGCGACCCTCACCGTCGTCGGTCGCAACAGCGCCGGGGATTGGTGGCAGGTCTGCTGTGTGAACAACATCTCCGGCTGGGTGTACAGCAACCTGCTGGTGATCGAAGGCACGACGATGGATGTTCCCATCATCGGCGAGATCGCGGCCAGCCAGCCTCCGCCTCCGCCGCCTGCGCAAGGCTGGCGCGGCGAATACTTCGCCAACCGCGATTTACAAGGCCCGCCCGCGTTCGCGCGTGACGATGTCAATATCAACTTTCGCTGGGGTGGGGCCTCCCCTGGCCCTGGTCTTGCTGGCGTCAATTTCTCGGCGCGTTGGACACGCGCCCTTGATTTTGCTCCAGGAGATTACATCTTTTCGGCCACAGCGGACGATGGCGTGCGCGTCTATCTCGACGGTTGGCTCGTCATCGACGAGTGGAACATCGGCGCGGCGCGCACCTCCAGCGTTCGCTTCGACGGTGTGGGCGCGGGGACGCACATCCTAACCGTGGAATACTTCCAGGCTGAGGGCGATGCGGTCATGACCTTCGGTTTCGAGCAAATCAATGCCCTTCCCCCCTGGAAAGGTGAGTATTTCGGCAACCCCGATTTGCAGGGCCCGCCTCTCATCATTCGCAATGACCCGGACATCCGATTCGATTGGGGCCTCGGTTCACCCGACCCGCGCCTCCCCGCTGACAATTGGAGCGCACGCTGGACGCGACAGAGCTACTTCGACGGTGGCAACTACCTCTTCTTCGCCCAAGCGACGGGCGGGGTGCGCCTCTATCTTGATGGTTGGCGACTGATAGATAGCTGGCAAGAGACGGCCAGCGCGTCCACCTACTCTGGTCGCTTCGATGGCGTGGGCGCGGGTGATCATACCGTCCTCGTCGAATTCAACGATCGCTGGGGGCCGGCCGCTGTGCGTGTCTGGTGGGAGCGCGCCTAGCCTGTGATCGTCGATCTTGCCTACGGCCACACCGGCCTCGCCATCGACTTGCCTGCCACAGCCCACGTCATCCGTCCGCGCTTCACGCCCGGATTGCCGGATGAAACCGCGGCGTTGGGTGACGCCCTGCGGCGGCCCATCGCCTCGCCGCCCCTGGCCGCTTTGGTGCGCGCCGGCGACTCGGTCGTCATCGTCCATACCGACATCACCCGCGCCACACCCAACCACCGCATGCTGCCCGTGCTCCTGGCCGAGCTAGAAAACGCCGGGGTGCGGCGGGACGACATCACGCTGCTCAACGGCTTGGGCACACACCGCCGCCAGACCGAGGCCGAGCTGCGGGCCATGCTCGGCGATTTCATCGTCGAAAACTACCGCTGTCTGCAACACAGTTGCTTCGACGAAGCCAACCTCGTCAGCCTGGGCGTCACCTCGCTCGGCCATCCCGTGCGCGTCAACCGCGCCTATCTCGAAGCCGACGTCCGCATCCTCACCGGCTTCATCGAGCCGCACTTCTTCGCTGGCTTCAGTGGCGGGCCCAAGGCCGTGCTGCCCTCGCTGGCCGGAAGCGAGAGCGTGTTCAGCAACCACGGCCTGAGCATGATCGGCCACCCGCGCGCCACCTGGGGTGTGACGGCGGGCAATCCCATCTGGAAGGAAATGGCCGAGGCCGCCCTGCTCACTCGCCCCACCTTTTTGCTCAACGTCACGCTGAACACGCGCAAAGAGATCACGGGCGTCTTCGCCGGCGACATGCTGGCGGCGCACGCGGCGGGCTGCGAATTCGTCCGGGCCAGCTCGATGGTCGAGGTTGCCGAACCCTACGACATCGTGATCACAACCAACAGCGGCTATCCGCTCGACCAGAATTTGTATCAAGCCGTGAAAGGTATGAGCGCCGCGGCCCAAATCGTGCGCGACGGCGGCGCCATCATCATGGCTGCGGCTTGCGCCGACGGCCTACCCGACCACGGCCAATACGCGGCATTGTTGGCGCAGGGCCGGTCGCCGCAAGGTGTGCTCGACCTGATCTCGCAGCCGGGCTTCAGCGAGCACGACCAATGGCAGGTGCAAGTCCAGGCCCAAATCCAGCTCCGGGCGCAGGTCTTCGTTTACAGCGATGGCCTCAGCGATGACCAAATCACGCGCGCCCTCTTCACCCCCTGCCGCGACATCCCCACCACCGTCGCTGATCTCCAGCGCAGATTCGGCCCGAACGCTCGCATCTGCGTTCTCCCCGATGGGCCGATGACAATCCCATACTTGGATGTGTTACAATCTTGACGTCGAAACGAACAAGGAGTATGTCATGACGCTGATTCAAGCCTATCATCGTCCCCATTCGGTCGAGGAAGCCCTCGCTTTACTGGCCCGCCCCAGCATCATCACCGCCGTGCTGGCGGGCGGCACGCATCTCACCGCCCATACCGAGAATGTGGATGAAGTGGTCGATTTGCAGGCTATCGGGCTGGATGGAATCGATTGGACGGGGAGTCAGATGACGGTTGGGGCCATGACCCGCCTGCAAACTTTGGTCGAGACCGCCGATGCGCCTGCCCTACTCCGCCAGGCCGCACACCGCGAAGGCCCGAACACCTTCCGCAACCAGGCCACGATCGGCGGCGTGATTGCGGGCGCTGACCCGGAGAGCGAACTGCTGGCGGCTTTGCTCGTGCTCGAGGCCGAGGTCACGGTGCAGACCCTGGCCGGCTCTCGCACCCTGGCTTTGTCCGCCTTCCTGCCGGATGTCCGCGCAGCGCTGGCGGGCGGGATTATCACCGCGATCTCGCTGGCGACAGCGGGTGTCACTGCCTCCGACCGGGTGGCGCGCACCCCTGCCGATAAGCCCATCGTGGCGGCTGTGGCCCGGAAGACGCCGGAGGGTCGGATTCTGCTGGCTCTCTGTGGCATCGCCAGCTCGCCCATTCTTGTGACCCCCGACCAGCTCGCCTCGCTCGATCCACCTGCTGATTTTCGTGGCAGCAGCGAGTACCGCCGGGAGATGGCGATTCTGCTGGCTGGGCGAGTGTTGGGTCAACTTGTCGGCGAATGAAAATATCCGACTTAACGATGGCCAACCAGAACCTGGCCAAGCACGATGTGGTCGCTTGCGGGCTGTGCGCCTGTGGCAAGCGTCGAAATGCGAGCGCCCGTGCTGGGCTCGTATAGGCCGATCTCCAGCGTGTAGGTTCCCCCTGCCAGCGCGTCGGGGAGAGGGATGGCGTATTCGTCGCGCAGGACTTCGCCGGGCTGCCAGGCATCGGTGGGGCAGGTGGCGTGGCAGGGCTGATTGTCCCAGCCGGCGACGACGGCGCCGTTGCTATCCAATAAATGCGTGAAGACGGTATAAGATCGGTCGGGAGTAGTTGTCGCTTGCCAATAAAGCATGAGGTCGATCTTGCCGCCGGGTTGTGGGCGCGTAGGGCCGAGATCATAGCCGAGGAAGGTGATGTCGCCAGCCAGGGGCGTCGTCATCGCCACGGTGGGGGTGGGCGGAGCGAACTGGGGCGGTAGGAAAATGCGCAAATCGTCGTCGAAGGGGCCGATGCCCGGTATGGTTTTGACCCAGCGATAGGAGTGCTGCAAGGCGTTTAGCAGCCGTTCGCGGTCGCCATACAGTAGATCGATATCGAAGGTGGTCAGGGCGACAGCAGGGGCCGGTTGCTGCAAGTCGACCAACAGCTTGTCGTTGTTGATGACCCGCAGACGATCCGCCTGCGCGGTCGTGAAGGTCGGACGGTAGCCGAAGATGGACATCTCGTAGCCGGGCGGAACTTCCATGCCGGCCTCGAGCGCCAGATGAGTATCGAAGGTCAGGAGGCGGCTGTCCAGCGGCAGAAGCGAGCGCAAATAGTGGGCAGCCCCGCGGATGGCGGCAATCTGATTGCGTGGTGGGAAAGGAACCAGGTCGTAGCGTCTGATGGCCAGTACGTTGATAATGATGTTGGCCAGGAGCGCGAGAGCGATCAGGGCGTTGGCCGTTGCCCTTTTACGACTGAGCGACGACCAGGCGCGTGCCAATGCGACACCCCCCAGGATGCCGAACAGCGGTAGTTGCAAGGAATTGTAATAGCTGGTGGTGGTGCGCGGGATCAGGTGGAGCGCGGACGGTCCCACCACCATCCCCACCAGGGTCAATGTCAAGGCATGCGCCCGGAGAAAGGCCCAACGCTGAGGTTTCCGCACGAACTGCCACAGCCAGGCGGCCAAACCGATGAAGAGGAGGGCCAGCAGCCCCCCAAAATCCTCGATGAAGTACTCGACACTATCCGCTACTGTGATCAGTTGCCAGTCGCGGGGCATGCGGTCGGTGTGGAAGCCGAAGATGTCGTAAATCATGGCCGCGCGGCCGGTGATCAAGAAAGGCCCGAAAACGAGACCCAGACTGAGCAGCGCCGCCAGTCCCACGATGAGCAGCGCCCGCCCTCGCCGCTGGTTTGACCAAATCAGGTAGGCCAGAAAAGGTGCTGCTGCGCCCACGGCGGATAACCGAACGCCGATGGCCAGGCAGATGCTGAGGGTGGCGAGGAGGAGGCGGGCGTCGTCATGATCGCCTGTGCTGGCGATGGCGATGGCCAGGATGATGAGGAAGGCTGTCAGCGCGTAGGTGGCCGTGTAGGCATAGGCGCTGAGTGGGTACAAGCTGGCGAGGATAAGAAGCAGACAGAGGATTTCCGCGGCTTCGCCGCCCAGTTTCCTGGCTACGCGCCCCGCTAGCACGAAGGTCAATAGTGCCAAAAAGCCTGTCAACAGGCGTCCTTCGTATAGTCCTCGCTCCAATATCTGCGCCAGCCCATACATGTAGGGCAAAATCGGCCCCTGGGTGTAGGCAAAGTCGTGGTATAGCCATTTCCCTTCATACACCAGTTTGCTGGCCCACAGATACCAGCCCTCGTCGAGGTTGGCGCGGCGGAACAGGATCAGCAGCGCCAACTCGACGATGAAGCCGAGAGTGATTAGCCTGCGCGCGCACAGATGCCTGTTCATCCCAGATATGTTACTGATCGCCGTGAAACGTAAAACGTGAAATACGTCTTGCGCTAGGTGTTATTGCTGCAGGGCCGGATCGTATTTACAAACCTGACCCTTCATGCCGTTGAAATGGGCGCAGAGCTTGATATAGGCCGGACGCCAGAAGGTTTGGCCGGGCGGGCTGGGGTCCATGATCGACCAGTAGAACTGTTCGGTGTTGGGCGTCCACTCGGAGTCGGGCATGTAGATGAGAGACATGAGGCCCACCCAAGGCCAATTCTTTTCGGCCCATTGGTAGGCGCGCACCAGGTAGTCGCCTTGAACGTTGGCGTCAATGCCGGCGCCGGTGCCGTGCCAGAAATAGGGACTTTCGGGCCGGGGGTCGAAGGTCCAGCCGAATTCCAGCACCGTGATTTTCTTGCCGCCGTCGCCAAATTCTTCCATGATTTTGCGAATGTCCTCGATGTGGCGGAAAGCGTAGACGCGCAAGCGTTCTTTGGGGCTGGGGTCGTTGTTGTAGAGCCTGGGGTTGGAGGCGATGGTGGCGGGGTCGGTTTCGGGCGAGACGGCGTAGCCAGCGCCATGGACGCCGAGCATGTCGAAGCAGGTGCGTCCGGCCAGAGCCTGGTACATCTGCCGGTAGAATTTTTCATCGTACATGGCGTCGGCCTGGTCGGCGGTGGTGGGCGCCATGCCGGCGGTGATGATGATGGCGCTGGGGTCCTGCGCTTTGATCGCTTGATAGGCTTTGCACAGTAATTGCGTATAGCCAGCGGGATCGACGGTCTTGTTGCCCCACTCGCGGGCGAGGTTTGGCTCGTTCCAAATCTGATAAGCCTGAATGCGGCCGCGATAGCGTTTGGCCATCGCGCTCACGAATTCGGCAAAGAGATCGGCATTTTCGGGCGGATTGCCCCCCCAGAAGGGGCGGTCGGCGGCAGGCGAGGCGCGCACCAGGATCTTCAAGCCGTGCTGTTGTACTTGATCGACGATGCGATCGGTGCGCGACCAGTCGAATTGGCCCCGGCCGGCGCCCTCGATGTCTTGCCAGGCGAACCATTGTTTGACCCAGTTGAAGCCGGCGTCTTTCATCAGTCCCAGGTCGCGGTCGGCTACTTCAGGGCGCCACCACAAGAAGGCTTGGGCGCCGAAGTCGGGCGAGAGCATGCCGGGAACAGTGACAGGACGGGGGGCGGGTTTGCTGGTGGGTGTGGCAGGCGGAGTGGTCGGTTCGGCCGGCGCTGAGGTAGGGGGGACGGCCGTGGGGGTGACGTCTATGGCGGCGGCGGTTGTGGCTGTCGGCTCGGTGGGCTGGGTGGCAGTGGGTTGCTGAGCCGGCGCAGGAGTGGGAGGTGGAGGTGTGGCTGTGGCGACGCCGCCGGAGGGAGTCTGTGTTTTGGTGGGGGTGGCAGTGGGCGCGGGGGTAGAAGATTGGCAGCTGCCCAGCAGGAGGAGGACGATCACCAGCAGAGCCAACACAACTCCAGTGCTAAGCATTCCGGCCAGAAAGGCGGCGCGGGAACGAGAGGAATCGTTGGGGTGAGGGTTGGCGTGGGTTGGTGGCATAGTCGGGATCGGGGGTAAAGACCCTAAAGGTTTCGGAAACCTTTAGGGTCTGGGCTGTTGAGCGGGTACGCTGGACTTATTTGGGCATGTTGCGGAGGGCGTCGTAGACAGGTCGTCCCCAGACGGCCCATTGCGCCAATTCGGTGCCAGGGTTGGTGATGCCGAAGTTCAGGTTCCAGAGCAAGGCCGGGCCGGTATAGCCGTTGCCACGCATCCATTGGTAGAATTCCACTGTCCAGCGAGCCTGCTCGTCGAGTGAGTTGTCGTTGGCATAGCCGTAAGCGGGGTGGAGGGCGCCGCCCGCGGCCCAGCCGAATTCGGTGGGCCAGATGCGCTTGTTGCCATCGCCGTATTTGAGCATGATGTTGCGGTAGCCTTCCATGGTCGAGCGGGCGGCCCAGGAATGGTGGGGGCTGTCGCAAGCGCCGCGGAAGCTGGCGTTGTCTTGGGTGATGAAGCCGCAGGCCTGTTGCCACGTGAGGCTGGGGGGAACATTGTAGCCGCTGGGGTGGGCGCCAATGCCGTCGGCGTAGTTGCGGAGGCCGTTTTGGTACATGCCTTCGAGGTACTGGAAGTCGTCGATGGCGAGGGCGCCGACGTTGCCCGCCGGCGTGAGGGCGCCGCTGATGACCATCATTTGCGGGCAGCTGCCCTTGATGGAAGCATAAGCGCGCTTGAGTAGCTCCATGTAGCGCGCAGGGTTGAGCGGTTCGTTGCCCCATTCGTAGTGGAGATTCTGCTCGTTCCAGACTTCGATGGCTTTGACTTTGCCACAGAATTGACGGGCGTAGGCGCCCACGAAGTTGGCGTAGGTTTGCGGGTCGGCGGGAGGGCCTTCGACGCCGCGATCGGTGTTGCCAGGGCGGGCCCAGTCGGGAGATTTGACGATGGAGACGAGGATGTTGAGTCCTTGGCCGGCGAAGAAATCGACCAGGCGCTGTTGGTCGCCAAGATTGATCTGGCCCGGTCCGCCTTCCATGTCTTTCCAGGGTGCTTGCCATTTGACCCAGTTGAAGCCAGCGCCTTTGAGGGCGTTGGCGGCAAAGCCAATGTCGGCGCCTCCGTAGGGTTGAATCTGCATACCGTAGCCAAAGCTGCCGCCGCCAGCAGGGCGCGGCGCGGGGGGATTGTCGCCGCCGGTGGGGGCGGGCGCCGCCGCTGGGGCGGCAGCCACGCGTACGGGCGGGGCGGGGATGTCTTTGGCGACGGCGACTTGAGCGACCGGGCCAGCCACGCGCACGCGGTTGGCGACGATCCAGGCCGGCTTGCCAGCTGCGGTCTCGAGCTGCCACCAGCTGCCGTTTTGGTTCTTGCCAATGATCTTGAGTTGTTGACCGGCGGCCAGTTGTCCGGCGGTGGGATACTCGGTGCCAGGGCCTTGACGGAGATTGGTTGTTCCGGTGGCGATGGCGACGGCGAAGGGCAGTGGCGTGGGGGTGGGGGTGACGGTGGGGGTGGGGGTGAATTCGGGTGTGGGGGTGGGTGTGGGGGTGTAGGTGGCGACGGCGACTGCGGCTCCGCTCTGGCTGGCAAGGGGCTGGCCGTTTTTGACCAGGGCGACGTTAACGTCATAGACGCCGGGCTGGTCGGGGATGTCCAACGTCACCTGTTGGTTGACAGCCGAGGCGGCTTGGGCGACGACGGCGCCTTTGGGATCGGTGACGGTCCAGCTCAGGCTGAGGGGGGCTTCGGCCATCGCCGGAGACCCGCCAGTAGCATAAGACGCCAGGGTCTTCCAAATGTCGGGATCGATGTCGTCGCTCGCCAGGGCGTCGACATAGACCCCGCCCAGGTTGAAGCGGTTGGCCAGTGATACTTTTTGGGCCAAGCTGCTGCCATCTTCGAGGAAGACGACGCGCTCGGCGCCGCTTTGGTCGCGATAGCGGTACCACGAGATGCCGGTGGCGGGATCGAATTGCAGGGGCGAAGCGACCAGGGTGCTTTGGGTTCCGGCCTGAACGTCTTCACCGGGCTGTACGACCTGGCTGGAGGTTTGCACCTGTCCGGCCAGGGGTTTGAGGGCTTCCTGGTAGCCGCGCGGGATGAAGTAGTTGCCAGATTGCTCGACCGTGCGCGCAGGCAAGCCGAGCAGCACTTTGTTGCGGTCGATTTCGTTGGTGGCGTGGTCGAGTAGTTTTTCGACCTGCCCACCAGCGGCGTAGTCGAGGGGATTGTTGGAGCCGGGCACGACGATGAGGTCGGCAATGGCGCCCAGCGCGCGCCAGTCGTAGCCAAAGGTTTCCCATTCGTTCTCGGCTACCTGGGCAGGAAGATCGACGAAGATGGCGAGTTTCTTGCCATCCTGATGGAGACGCGTGGCCAGGGTGTTGATGAAGCGTGTGTAGTCGTTGCGCAGGGGGGGATCGACGCCGCGATAGTCGAGGGCGATGCCTTCGTATAGTCCGCTGGCGGCAAGCTCGGCCAGTGTGTTGATCTGGATTTGCTGCATGGCGGCATCGATGAGTAGATTGGCGAGTAGGTCGGTGCGAGGAGGCTGGCCGGGTTCGTAGTTGCGGGCGGTGGCGTAGGTTTTGTAGGGGGCATTGCCAGCGGGAGGTAGATCGACGACGCCATCCACGCTGCCATCTCCGCGTAACGTGAGGGCGGTGGGGAAGAGGAGGGTGGTCGCGGGCGCGGCTTCAGGGGGCAGAGTGCGACCTTTGGGGAGGGCGACGGCGCTGGCGGGGAGAGATGGCGCGGTCTGTACGACCATGAAGGCCGTGGGCACAACATTGACGTTGCTCTCGATGACTTCTTCTTCAGGGATGATGTGGCTGGGCAGCCATTCCCAGCGTTCGCCGTTCCAATTGTAGACGTCCAGCGTTTCGTAGGGTAACGAGGCGTTGGGGATGGGAATGGTGACAACGCTGTGTTCGGGCAGATCGCCGTTGACGTTGAGCGAGTAGAGGGGGCTGCGCGGGCGCAGGTTGCCGGGCAGAGCGGCAGAGGCTTTACGCATTTCCTCCGAGGCTTTGCCGCGCTCGAAGTCGGCGCGGGGGAGGGAGGTTAGTTTGGCGTAGGTGCGGCTGCCCGTGGCCAGTCCGTCGGCTGGGAAGACGACGCGGGCGCCATCCGGGTCGCTGATCTGGCCTGATGTGGCGGCGATGGGGGCGTAGCCCATGTTGCGGATGCGCCCAATCAGGTCGATGGGGGGCAACAACAGGATCAGGATCAGCAAGAGGGGGATGATCAGAAAGCTGAAGATGCGGCCCGTCGTCTTGCTCTCGAGAACACGGCCAAAATTGTTGAGAAAAGAACTGTCTTGCATGAGGGGGCGTCTACTCCTAAATGCAAATTCACCCGTCGCCAGGGTGGCTGCGCTTTATCAGCGCAACCGAGGCCCTACGGACGGGTGGAATGCAGGGTGGCGTCTATGGGGATGAATGACGTTCTGATCGCGAGGGCGATCAGGAGAGAGGGGCGGGCTGGTTGGAAAGACGGATGCATGGCCAGCGAACAAACCTTTGCCGGTAGCTTGCACCGGGCGAAGTCGGATTCTAGCACAGGGGGCGCGGGCAGGCAAAACAAGCGCGCGTCACAGAGATGGGTTGTCGCCACCACTGCGCTGTACCCACCCTGTCACCCTGTCACCCTGCCACCTTGCCACCTTGTCACCTTGTCACCCCATCACCTTGCCACTATACTCCCTCGCATGGATGAAACGCCCGCTTCTCCGCCCGTTGCGCCCCCTGGTTCGATCCCAGCGCCTGCGAGCGCCCCTTTGCCGCGGTTGCCCCGACAGGCGGCGCGCCTGCGACTTCTGATTCTGCTGGGATTGCTGGTGTTGTTGCTTGTGGTGGGGCTGGCTTCCCTGGGTTACGCTTTCTATCTCACGCGCCAGCAGGCAGGCCCATCCAGCTGGGCCAATCCGTGGGAGGCATTGCGTTCCGACCGCATTTTGCCTGGCATTGCCGTGGGCGCGCTGGCCAGTAAGGAACCCTCACGCATCTACCAGGAGGCGATGGCGGTCGGCTCGGTGGAGACAGCGACGGCGGAGGCGCTCACTGCTTCCAATTTGTCCGAGACGCAACGTTTGGGCTGGCTGATTGTTCTGGCGCGGCGCTATGCTGAGGACGGCGAGCGGGCGCGGGCAACTCATCTGTTCCAATTGGCGGTCGATCTGGCGTTGCTCGCGCCCAATTTGGGCGATCATCAACGGGCAGATAGCTTATTGGGTGCGGCGAACGGGTGGCTTTTCGTGAAAGAAGAGGAAAAGGCTCGCAATTTGTTGGTGCAAGTCAGATTGATCGCTACGCGCAGTCCGTATCTGGAACCGCCGGTGCGAAGAGAGCTATTGGACGAAGTTGCCCGTCTCTATCAAACAATGGGTGATATCGACTCGGCGCGCGCGGCGCGAGCACAGCCTGCCATCGCCCCCGCGCAAGCGTTTGCGCCATCTCCTGATCCTCTGTTGCAGGTGCAATCGTTGGGGGCGCCTGTTTATCCGAAGGAATTGCTCGACGCCGAGGCGCGGCGCCGCGCGGCTGCTCAGGCATTCGTCGATTTATGGGTGGAGCGGAGGGGTCAGGTTGCGCAAGGCTCGTTGACGACGCTGGGAGAGACGTTGCTCGATGAGGATTTGTTGCGCTCCGCTTACTATAATCGGATTTTGCAGGATGTCAGTGTTTCGCCGCTGGAGCGAGCGCGGGTGCAGTGGGATCAAAGTCGCTGGCTGGCAATGAAGCACCGGACGGCGGCAGGACTTTATGGGGATGTTATGGTGGCTCCCAATTGGAAGGTCGAGCTGCCAGCTATTCGCCAGAGCGCCCATGATGCTTTTGGGCGGACGAGCGATCTCATGCTCCAGCATATCAAGACCCTTCCACCCGAACAGCAAGCGCCTGCTACTTACAATCTGTATCGCGATGCCCTCGCCTGGGGGTTGTCGGGCCTCAACCCCGACGCCGATGTCGTGTTCCTGGCGAATGCTATGAACGATGCCTTGTTGCAGTGGCAAGGGGCTGCCGACCTGGTGACGGTGGCTGTCATCGGCAAAGGCGGCAGTGTGAGTTTCAAGCTGATCGACGCCAGTCAGTCACAATAGCGATGGCAGTAGCAAGGGAAGTTTCATGATTCGCGTCGCCCATATCATCACCCGTTTTCATGGCGCTGGTGGGGCCAAGAATACGCTTTTTACCTGCGCGGGATTGGACAAGAGCCGCTTCGAGGTCGATCTGGTGGTGGGGGAGAGCGCCGATCGCTGGCGAGCTGACGGCGCTGGCGTCAATTGGGTGCAAATCCCCAGCTTGCGCCGCGCTGTGCACCCCCGTGCGGACGTGAACGCGGCGCGCGAGTTCCTGCGTCTTTTCCACGAGCGCGACTATCACATCATACACACCCATCTGGCCAAAGCCGGCATCCTGGGGCGCTGGGCGGCGCATGAGGCCGGGACGCCCGTGGTCATCCACAGTTTGCATGGGGCCACTTTCGATGCTCATCCCCTCCGCCGTTCGGCCAACGACTGGTTGTACTATGGTCTGGAACGCCGCACCGCGCCCTGGGCCGATCGCATCGTCTCGGTCGGCGACGATTTGCGCCAACGCTATTTGCAGGCCGGCGTGGGGCGTCCGCAGCAGTATGTGGTCATCCACAGCGGCATGAATCTGGACGCCTTTCGTGCGGCAGGGAAGATGATGATGGCGGAGCGCCAGGCCAAACGGGCCGAGTTGGGGTTGAGCGCAAATGATTTCGTGGCCGGCTATGTGGCGGCGCTGGAATGGCGCAAGGGGCATCGTTATTTGGTGGCGGTCATGCGCCATCTGGCCGGTCGTTTTCCCCATCTGCGGCTGTTGTTCGTGGGCGAGGGCTACGATCGCACCCGCATCGAAGAGGCCGTGACAAGGTCCGGGCTGAGCGACCGCATCCTTTTTACAGGCTATCGCACCGATGTGGCCGAGGTCATGGCGACGTTCGATGTCAAGCTTTTCGCTAGTAATCGCGAGGGTTTGCCGCAGGTGTTGGTGCAGGCGGCGGCGGTCGGGTTGCCGGTGCTGGCTTTCGAGGCCGAGGGGGTGTGCGAGCTTGTTCAGGACGGGATCAACGGCTACATCTTCTCGCACGGCGATGTGGCGGGTATGACGCAGGCGTTGGCGGGGTTGATCCAGGAGCCAGAACGCGGCCCGACCTTGGGATCGCGCGGCCCGGCCTTGGTGGACGACCGCTGGCAAATCCAGACTATGCAAGCGAAAACGCAGGCGCTCTACGAGGAGCTGCTGAAGGAGAAAGGGTTGCTATGAGCATTCACCGCGCGAGTCTGTGGACGGGCGCTATGCGACGGCGGCAATTGGCCATGCTGCTGGGCGATAGCATCATCCTGCTATGCACGGCGGTCTTGGCTGTGTTTCTCCGTCGCGTCCTCCTCGACGAAGCGCCTTTCGCTGTTGTCAGCATGTTCCCGGTGCCGGGCAGTGCGTACGCCCTTTGGTTCGCCTATCTCGTCGCACTTTACATCTTCGATCAATACAACTTGCGACGCAGCATCCGCAGCCGGGCGGCAGCCATGGTGCTCTTGCTGACTTGCATCGCCGGCCTCTCGTTCTTTACCACCATCGCTTTTTTCTTCCGCGCGCTCGAATTGGGCCGCTTTGCCACCCTGATCCACCTGCCGCTGGCTTACGCCGCTTTCTATCTCTGGCGATTGTTTTTCCGTGCGCGCTTGGTGCGTATCGGTCGCCCGCACCGCGTGCTGCTGGTGGCGGAGAACCAGGTGGAGCGCGGCATCGAGGCTGAGCTGCGCGACCGCCCGCTGGGCGATTACACGGTGGCCGGGGTGTTTCAGGCGGTGGCGACGTCCGATCAGAATGGTCACCACTTGTTGGATGAACGGGGGCGCACGCTGGAGCAGGTGGTGGCCGAGGAGAGCGTGGACACGCTGGTGTTCTCGGCGCGCGGGGGCTTCCCGCCCCAATATCTGGAGAAGGCCATCGACTGGAAGTTCGACGGCGTGGGAGTGTACGACGCTGCCAATTTCTATGGTGCTATGACCGGGCGGGTGCCCATCGAGACCATCGACGCCCGATGGGTGCTCGACCATCTCAGCCAGCCCTATGGCTCGGCCATCGTCTGGCGCTTGAAGCGTGTGCTGGACGTCCTGCTGGCGTCGCTGGGCCTGGTGATCAGCCTCCCCTTCTGGCCCCTCCTGATGTTGCTCATCCGCCTGGACAGCTCTGGCCCGGCCATTTTCCGCCAAGAGCGCCTGGGGCTGCGCCAGAAGCCCATCATCATCGCCAAGTTCCGCTCGATGTATGACAAGGACGAGGAGGAGGGCGAGGCGGCCTATGCACAGAAGGCGGACCCGCGCGTGACACGCATCGGCAAATTCTTGCGTAAGAGCCGACTGGACGAGTTGCCCCAGCTTTGGAATGTGTTGCGGGGCGAGCTAAGCATCGTGGGTCTGCGCCCGATCCGCAAGGTCAATGCCGATCGTCTCAGCCTGCGCATCCCCTTCTATCATCTTCGTTTCAGCATGAAGCCCGGACTGACGGGCTGGCCGCAATTGCAGTATCGCTATGCTGACGACGATGAGTCACATTTACGCAAGTTCGAGTATGAGTTGTACCACATTCAGAATGCCAGTTTGGCTTTTGATTTGTATTTGATCCTCAAGACGGTGCAACAGGCGTTGTTCGGGCGCGGGCAGTAACGATCATTTCCACTCGTAAATCGCCGTGAATCCCTCATAGTCCTCTTCTCGCTCGCACCATGGCCGGCCATCCAGCGTGTTCCAGGCATGGCCGGCGATGCCGGGAGGTTCGTGGGCCTGGCGGAAGCGCACGCCGAAGGTGACGCCGAGAGGAAGCCCAGCCCGGCGCACGAAGTGGTAGCGCAGGAGCGAACGGCGCAAACAGAGGCCGAAGGGGTGATGGCGGTCGAGGCGGGCGACGGCGTCGATAAGGGCGCGCAGGCGGTCGGGGTCGATGTGGGCGAGATCGGGGGCGGCAGGGGTCAGCTCAGCGAGGAAATCGGGCAGTGATTGGGCCGCCTGGCGATCGGGGAGTCGGCGGGCGAGGGCGCGGATGGCGGTGGGGAGAGGGCGGAGAGTGGGATCGAGGCGGGCGCGGGCAACAGTGACCAGGGCGAGGAAGGCAAGACAGGCGCGTTGCTGCATGGCGGCCCTATTTTCCGTTCAAGCCGCCGAGAATCCAGCGATCGACAAGGCTTGTCTCTTCTTCACTTAATTGCAGCTCCACATCTTCGCAGCGCGCCAGTACGCTGTTGCGGAAGACGCGGGCCAGGGAGGGAGCTGTGTCGCGTTTGCTGAAGCGATGGCCTTTGTAGATGATGCCTTTGAGGACGAAGCCGACGTCGGCGCGAGAGATGCTTTGTCCGCGCTCGATGCAGCGGTCGCGCACGGCTTTGGAGGTGTGCGTCAGATTGTAGGTGTTTTCGGAGAGTTCGGCGGCAATCGCTTCGAAGAGGGTGGCGTATTGGTCAGGGGTGAGGTCGGGGGTGCCGGTGGCCTGGTGGATACGGCTGACGAGGCTGACCAGCTCGCGGGGCAAGGGCGGGGCTTGCGGGCTGGTGATCTCGCGCGGCGGTTCGTGGCGCTTGGGATCGTAAAGGTAGCCAGGGGCCGGTTCGGAGGCGAAGTCGAAAGCCGGGTCTTCGATTTCGGTCACCAGGTCGCGGAGCGTGCCTGCGCCTGCCCAATGCGAATCGATGACCTGCTGCCCCAGCCGAGTCGTGATTTCGGATGCCGCCGTGGTCAAGTCGATCGGCGCGCTTGCTGCTGTCACCAGGCGCCGCACTTGCTGGCGGATGCGTTGACGTAGCTCTTCTTCAGGGCTGACCGCCTCGGTGCGGCTGGGTGTTTCCGCTCGGCGGGCGCGAGCCGGACGGATTGGCGTTTGCACCGTCACCCGCCAGGGATCGCCCTCGGTTAGGCGCAAACCGGAGTGGCGTTTAGCCAGTTCGACAGTGAGGGCGCGCAACGAGAAGAAGCCGAGCCAATTGCTATCACGAAAACCGGGATAACTCATGTAGAAACGGGGCAAGTCTGTGGCCAGGATGCGGCCGTTGGCGCTGGCCTGGGCATAGAGCTTGGCCGCCATGGCATCGAGTATCTCATTGGAGGCTGTGGGTTGGGCGGGGCGCGGGCGTTGTTGCGCCTCTTCTTTGTCGGCATCTGCCGCCATGCCCAGCGCGTATTCGATGAAGACGTCTTCCTGGATAATCAGGTCGCAGGCAGCTTTGTAGGCGTCGGAGGCAGGGCCGGCGGCGAGGATGGCGGTGTGACGATCGTGGGCGCGCAGGCGTAACAATACGGGCATAAAGTCGGCGTCGCCAGAGAGGATGATGAATTCGTCGAAGTGGGTTTTATGCTCAAGCGTGTCGA
The DNA here is from genome assembly GCA_041918515.1 of Chloroflexota bacterium. Classification (GTDB taxonomy): domain Bacteria; phylum Chloroflexota; class Anaerolineae; order J102; family J102; genus SSF26. The sequence goes on from JAYRVO010000019.1 coordinate 67,649, forward strand.
TGATGTCCATCACCATGTAGATATCGGCGCTGTTCTTGCCCTGGGCGGTGAGGGGAGGGCAATCGATGACGCTGAAGGCGGCGCGGGTGAAGTTGGGACGGTAGCGACCGAAGTCGCGGGGATTGAGGTAGCAGCGGCGGATGAGGATATCGCGCTGTTGCAGGATGATGTTGACATCTTCCTCGTCCTGGCTGGGCATGCCCCGCTCCATCCACGCCAACCAGCGGGCAGGATCGGTGGCAAAGCGTTCGGAGGCGGTCTCGTCGAGTTGCTTGAGGCCGAGATAGATGTTGTCGAAATCGACATAAAGTGCAGTTTTCAAGGTTTTTGTTGCGCTTGAAGGTGTTGGTTGGGACATGTGTATTTGGGTATTGCGTGAAGCTTGGTATCGTGCCATGCTGAACGGGTCGATCACACAACTTCGTTGCATCGATCAGCCAGTGAAGCATTTCATTGTTCGGGGGGTACCAGGCGGCGGGTGAACTAGTCAATTCTGCTGGGACGAGGCGCCGGTGAGGCATCTCTCGATCGTCACAGAACGGCAGTCAGGAGAAGGTTTGGGCTGTCGGAGTTCGCAGGCGGGCGATGAGGGCGGGCGGAATATCGGTGTAATTCGACCAGGAAAACGGGCGGTTGGGTTGTTTATCGGGCGGGGCTTCGTCGCAAGCTCAGCCGAGCGGCAGCGGGTTCGGTCAGGGCGTCGAGGGTCAATCCGTGGGCGAAAGGCGAGCGATGGAAGTAGAGATGGGGTTGTGGTTGGCCGATGATGCCGATCCCACGTGTGATGATAGGCTCCAAATAGCTATGACGTTTGATCGCATAAGAAGTAATCAGTTCGCCGTCGTTGTCTTCTTCTTCGATGATTTTACGGAATTCGCCGGAGTTGAAGCAAGGATGCGTGACCGAGAAGACGAAGCGGCCGCCGAGTTTGAGCAACCAGGGCAGCGTCGCGGCCAACGGTTCGATGGTGGGGATGTCCATCAGGGCCATGTTGCACACGGCGGCGTCGAAGTGACCGCGACCCAGATTGCGCAAGGCGCCGGCATCCGTGGCATCAAGGCGTTGGTACTGGATTGAATTGACATAATCTTTACTGTGACTGAGCGCTCGATCGATGAAGACTTGAGTAGCGTCGAAGGCGACGACTTGAGCGCCCAAATCGGCCAGACGGCGGCTGAACTGGCCGTTGCCGCAGGCGATGTCGAGGATGAGGTCGCCGCGGCGCACATCGAGCAGCCGTTCGGTGACGGGCGCAATCACAGCGCGGTGGAACAGATTGCCCTCAGGCCCGATTTGTTCGTCCCACCAGGCGGCGTTGGCATCCCAAGCCGCCTGGGCTTCGTCCCGAGGCTCAGCCCGAGGGGCTTCGTCGTCGATGCGGGTGGAAGAGGGCATGGGTTAGCGATGTCGTTGCAGGCCCAAGGTCAGGGCGAGGCCATCGATCTTGTGGTGCTCGATGTAAGCGCCCTCGGCGGGATCGCCATCGACGAGCTGGTCGGAAAGGGTTTCCATCTGGATGTAGGCGCCCCATTCGGCGAAGACCTGGCGCAATTCGCTGCTGGGCGCATCGAACCAGGTGGTGATGTGGTCGGCGATCTCGAAGTTGGCGCTTTTGCGCATGCTTTGGATGCGGCGCACGATTTCACGGGCCAGGCCCTCGATTTTCAATTCTGGCGTGACGGCGGCGTCGATGCCCACGGTGAGTACTTTATCAGCGGCAACGGCTAGGCCAGGAGCGGGTTGTGTCTGCACCAGGATTTCTTCGGGGAGCAGGTCGATTGTGACGCCGTCGATGTCCAAGACGATGGTCTCGCCGGCGTTGACCGCGCGCGCTACTTGATCGGCGTCCAGAGTCGCCAGGGCCGCCCGCACTTTCGGGAAATCTTTGCCCAGTTTGGGGCCGAGCAGCCGGTTGTTGGGGAGGACGCGGTAGGTGATGAGTTCTTCCGGGTCGTCCACGAAGTCGAGTGCCTTGACGTTTAGTTCGTCGGCGACGATGTCGGCCAGATCGGCGGTGAGATCATGGCGACCTTCAGCCACATGCACCAGGGCGCGGCGGAGGGGTTGGCGCACGCGCAGGTTGGCGCCGCTGCGCGCGCTGAGGCCCAGGCTGGTGATGCGCCGCGCCAATTCCATTCGTTCGAGCAATGGTTCGTCCACGACTTTGTCGTCAGTTACAGGCCAGTCGGTGTGGTGGATGCTGGAATGTGCGCGTGGGTGCACATTCACTACCAGATTTTGGTACATGGCCTCGGTGACGAAGGGCAGGATAGGGGACAGGCCGCGGATCAACTTGACCAGGAGGTGATAGAGGGTGTTGTAGGCCTCGTTTTTGTCGTTGTCGTGTTCGCTTTTCCAGAAGCGGCGACGGCTGCGGCGAACATACCAGTTGGTCAGATCTTCGATCAGAGCTTCGAATTCGAGTGTGGCGCCGAAGGCGTCGGAGTTCGTGAGGTCAGAGGTGACGCGGCCGATCACCTGGTTCAGCCGGGCCAGGATCCAGCGGTCGAGTTGATTGGAGGCGCGAGGAGTGCGGCCTTCGGGATGGGCAGGGTCGAAGTCGCCTTGTGGCTCCCAGCCATCCAGCCGGGCATAGGTGATGAAGAAGTTGTAGACGTTCCACAGGGGGATGAGGAAGCGACGACGGGCTTCGTCGGCGCGATGGTAGCCGAAGAGCAGGTTGTTCTCCGGTTTGTGTGCGCAGTAGAGCCAGCGCATCACGTCCACCCCCATTTTGTCGGCGGCTTCGTTGAATTCGATCGAGTTTCCCCAGCTTTTGTGCATCTGCCGCCCATCCTCGGCCAGCAATGAGGCGTAGCCGAAGTTTTCGCGGAAGGGAGGGCTGTTGTCGATGACGGTGGCCATGGCCAGCAGGCTGTAGAACCAGTTGCGGAATTGGCCGGGGAAGGATTCGCTGATCCAGTGGGCGGGGTACCACTGGCGCCAGTAGTCGGGCTGGGTGCGGTATTGCAGGGTGCTGAAGGAGACGATGCCGGCATCGAGCCAGGGGTTGCCGACATCGGGGATGCGGCTCATGACGCCACCGCAGTGCTCGCAGCGGAGTTTGATGGCGTCGATGTAGGGGCGGTGGGGTGTATGGCCGTCGAAGTCTTCCCAGCCGGCGATAGCGCGCGCTTTCAGCTCGTGTTCGTCGCCGATGACGTGGTGACGCCCGCACGTTTCGCATAGCCAAAAAGGCAGCGCCAGACCCCAATAACGTTTTTTCGAGATCATCCAGTCGTGCATGTTGCGCAGCCAGTCCAACTCGCGCGCCAGCCCGAACTCCGGGATCCAACGGATCTGGTCGACCACGTCCATGATCTGGTAGCGCAGGCTGCGCGCCTTCTCCTCTGGCGTGACTTCTTCGCGCGGCTTGTCGTACAACTCGCCCATGCTGATGAACCATTCATCCACCAGGCGGAAGACCAATTCGGTGCTACAGCGCCAGCAGGTGGGGTAGCGGTGGCTGTATGGCTCGATATGGTATGTGAGGCCCTTGCGCGCCAAGTCGGCGAAGATCGGCTCGGTCACTTCCGAGACGGGCAGCCCTTCCAGCCAGCCAAAGCCCGCCACGAAGCGGCTGTCGTCGTCGAGCGGTGCGACGATGGGCAGCATGTGCTTTCTGCCCAGATCGAAGTCTTCGGCGCCACAACCTGGCGCGATGTGGACGATGCCTGTGCCCTCAAGCTCGCCCACTGCGTCCCAAAGGATGACGCGGTGGCCGGCGGCGGCGGATAAATCGCCCACGTCGTGGAATTCGTGTGAGAGGGGGTGGAAGCCGCCGGGGTTCTGGGCCGCGGGCAGGTCGTCGAAGGGGCCATCGTACGTCCATCCCTCCATTTCCCGACCCTGAAGTTCGCTCAGTATCTCGTAAGGCCCGCGCAGCATGTGCAAGGTGCCTTTCGAGAGGTAGAGGACGTGCTCGCCGCTGCGCACCTTGACGTAGGTCAGGTCAGGGCCGACGGCGGCGGCGACATTGCTGGTGAGTGTCCAGGGCGTCGTTGTCCATACCAACAGCGATTCGTTCGCCCGCCCACGCAAGGGGAGGCGCAGGGCGATGCTACGATGGGTGAGTTCCTGATAGCCATCGGTGACGATCTCGTGCTGGCTGATGCCGGTGGCGCAGCGCGGGCACCACGGCATCACATCGGCGCCGCGGTAAAGCCAGCCGCGCTCCCAGCATTTTTTCAGGAACGTCCAGATCATGTAGTTGTTTTCGCTGGCGAAGGTGAAGTAGCTGCCTCCCATCTCTGGCATTCCCAGCCGCCCGACGATCTGCTCGACCGAGTCGGTGATGGGGCCTTGGGGGCCGTCGATGGTGATGGTCTGCTGAGGGGTGTTCAGCAGCATATCGGCCAGGCTGCGCAATTGGTCGGTGTCGTTCCAGTCCATCCAATAGCCCAGACGGATCGATTGTTCGGTCTGGATGGCGGCCTGGCGTAGCACGCGCGCCTTGCAAAGCCGGACGAATGGCTCCAGCCCATAGGCTTCGATATCTTTTTTGGAGGTGAAGCCCAGCTCGCGCTCCACGTTGACCTCGACCCACAAGCCCTGGCAGTCGAAACCGTTCTGATAACGTAGTTCGCGCCCGCGCATTGCCCAGAAGCGGTTGTATACATCTTTGTAGGTGCGGCCCCAGCCATGATGCACGCCCATCGGGTTGTTGGCGGTGATGGGGCCGTCGATGAATGACCACTTGGGTTGGCCCCGGCGGAGTGCGATCAGTTTCTGAAAGGCCTGTGTTTGCTTCCAGAAAGCGAGCATGGCGTGCTCTTGTTGGATGAAGTCGACGTCGGCAGGTACGTCTTGGAAGGGCATGGAGAAGCTCCGTTGAGAATTTGTTGTGGACGCGGATGTTTTGTGGACACAGATAGGGAAACACGGATAGAATGTCTACTTGTCTACTTGCCTACTTGTCTACTTTCTGTTTTGTGGACACGGATAGGGAAACACGGATAGAATGTCTACTTGTCTACTTGTCTACTTCTCTACTTGCCTACTTGCCTACTTGCCTACTTGTCTACTTTTTCAACCCACTTCGATGTAAACCCGCTTATTGATCGCGCCTTTCGACTTGTAGTCAACGATTTGGATGCGTTCGACTTCGCTGGTGTTGGCAACATGCGTACCGCCATCGGCTTGTAGATCGAGACCAGCGATCTCGACGGTGCGGATTTCGGCGATGCCGGCTGGGAGCAAGTTGATCTTGGTGCGGATGAGGTCGGGGATCTGAAAGGCCTCGTCGCGGGGGAGGATGCGCACGCGCACGTCGCGGGCGGCGGCGATCTCGGCGTTGCATTTGGCCTCGATCTCGCCGACCAGTTCTTTTTGCAGGGTGGCGAACTCGAAGTCCATGCGCCCCTGGCCGGGGTCCATATTGCCGCCAGTGACTTGGGCGCCATAGTCGCGCCAAACGACGCCACAGAGGATGTGCAGGGCCGTATGCGTGCGCATCAGCAGATAGCGACGCTCCCAGTCGATGATGCCGGTCATGGTTTCGCCGACCGCGGGCAGGCCGGCGCCATCCAGCACATGCCAAACGCCGTCGCCTTCTTTCTGCACTTTGGTCACGCGCCAGGCGCCGAGCTGCCCAACGTCATGGGGCTGGCCGCCGCCGCCGGGATAGAAGGCGGTGCGATCCAACGCTAGGCGCCGCTGCTCGGGATCGACCGCGATGACCGTGGTCTTGAATTCACGCAGATAGGCATCGGTTTGATAGAGGAGGACGGCCATAGGGGGTATTCTCTCGTAGTAACGACTTTAGTCGTTCATTTGTATCTTCTCAATATTTTGCGGGTTATTGAGCAGGTACGGTTACAACATAAAAAAACGCCTCCGTCCGCTCAGGGACGAAAGCGTTTGACTTCCGCGGTGCCACCCTGTTTAACGCGCCAGAACGACTGAAATCGTTACTACCAGGCGCGTTCACTTTGCGAGCAACGGTTATTGCTCCGTGGCGGTTAACGGGCCACGAGGTCGGTCGAGTCTAGTGAGAAAGCAAGAGGCGGTAAACCAGTAACCAATCTCCTGCTTTCCGTTCGGTCGACAGCTCCGGAGGGATGTTCGGCGGAGGTAGGGCGTCCGGCTTGCACCCTCCCGGACTCGCTAGGCCCACCCGACCCGCGTACTCGTCTCCATCGATGCTTATACAAGCGAACTGAGTTGGCAATGAGTCTAGCACGAAGCTGGGTTGGTGTCAAAAGCATTTGGACGCGTGGACGCGTCATTTGAGCATTTGGCCGGTTTCGGGCATACTGAGCAACAAGCCGCGCCTACATCATGTTTTTTCAGCTAATGTTAAGGTCATGACCAAATCCGCACCCATCAAAGCCCGGACGCCGTCCCCTTCTCCTGTTCCCCAACCCGCCCAACTCCGCAGCGTCTACACCAACAACCTGCCCGCCATCCTCGACCATTTCGGCATCAGCCTGGCGGTCAGCACTTATCAGGCGGGCAAGGTGATCTTGGTGCGCAATGACGGCGGTGGGATCAACACCCACTTTCGGGATTTCAACAAGCCGATGGGCCTGGCTGTGGATGGGCAGCGGTTGACGGTGGGGGGACAGAATACAGTGTGGTGGTATCGCAATATGCCGGCCGTCGGTCCGAAGCTAAAACCGGAGGGCAAGCACGACGCCGCCTATCTGCCGCGGCAGATCCATGTCACCGGCGATATCGACATCCACGAGCTGGCCTGGGGCAAACATGACCTCTGGATCGTCAACACCCGCTTCTGCTGCCTATGCACGCTCGACCCCGACCACAGCTTCACCCCGCGCTGGCGGCCGCACTTCGTCAGCGGACTGGCGCCCGAAGACCGCTGCCATCTCAACGGTCTGGCCATGGTGGGTGGCAAGCCGAAATATGTGACGGCGCTGGGCGAGACCGACACGGCCGGGGGATGGCGTGCGAATAAGCGCAGCGGCGGCATCCTGATGGACGTGGAGCGGAATGAGGTACTGTTGCGCGGGCTGTCGATGCCGCATTCTCCGCGGCTGTGGGCGGGGCGGTTGTGGTTGCTGGAATCGGGGCAGGGCAGCCTGGCCTATGCCGATCTGCCGAACAAGACCTGGCACACGGTGGCCCACCTCCCCGGCTTCACCCGCGGCATCGACTTTGCCGGGCCGCTGGCCTTCATCGGCCTCTCGCAGGTGCGCGAGTCGGCGGTGTTCAGTGGCATTCCCCTGGTCGAACGTTTGCAGGAGCGGACTTGCGGGGTGTGGGTGGTGAATGTGCAGACGGGCGAGACCATCGCTTTTTTGCGTTTCGATGAAGGTGTGCAGGAAATCTTCGCCGTGCAGATCGTGCCCGCGCGGTTTCCCGAGATGCTGGAGTTCAGCGATGAGATCGTCAATCACTCCTACGTGTTGCCGGACGAGGCGTTGAAGGATGTGCCCGCCGTTTTGCAGGAGCCGCAGCCAATCGCTGCCGAGATGGGGTCGGTTGGTTTCATCGCCGAGATCAACCGCGGCGCGGCTTTGCTGGACGAAGACAAGGTGGACGAGGCCATCGCTCGCTTCGAGCAGGCGCAGGCCCTGGCCCCCGACCGCGCCGAGGTCTACAACAACCTGGGCAACGCCGCCACCGCCCAAAATCGCCTGCACGACGCCGTGGCGCATTACGAACATGCCATCGGCTTGGCCCCGGACTTGGCCGACGCGCACATGAATTTGGGTATGGCGCTGCTCAAGCTGGGTGATCTGCCGCGCGGCTTCCGCGAGTTCGAGTGGCGCTGGCAGACGCGACAGTTCACGCCTTTCATGCCGCCGCATCCGCGCTGGGATGGTTCGCCCTTGCCCGGCAAGACGCTGCTGGTGCACACCGAGCAGGGTGCGGGCGACGCCATCCAGTTCGTGCGCTTCGTCAAGCAGGCGCGAGAGCGCGTGAGCAAGGTGCTGCTGATCGCGCCCGATTCGCTGCAGGCGCTCTTTGCCACCGCGGCCGGCGTCGATGAGATCCGCGGCGCGGGCAGCATCGCCGAGCAGTCTTTCGACGTGCATATCCCTCTGCTCAGCTTGCCGACGGTGCTGGGTGCGACGCTGGAGACGATCCCGAACGATGTTCCCTACCTCGCGGCGCCGTTCGATCGTTCTGGGAACAGTCAACAATCGACAATCGACAGTCAACAGTCAACGGGATTTTTGCGGGTGGGGATTGCCTGGGCGGGCAGCCCCACGCAGGGGAATGATCGCAATCGTTCGGCGCGGCTGGCGGATTTCGCGCCGTTGTTCGCGATTCCGGGGGTCGAATGGCACAGTTTGCAGGTGGGGGAGAGGGGAGCAGAGATTCGTCCTGAGCGAAGCCGAAGGATCGGAGAGCAAGGGGTGGAGATTCGAGATTGGAGACTTGTCCTGAGCAAGGCCGAAGGAGCGGAGGCTTGTCCTGAGCAGAGTCGAAGGATTGGGGATTGGGGGGATACGGCAGCGATCGTGAGCCAGCTGGACCTGGTGATCAGTGTGGATACGGGGGTGGTGCATTTGGCCGGGGCGCTGGGCAAGCCGGTGTGGGTGTTGTTGTGCTATGCGCCCGACTGGCGTTGGCTGCTCGACCGCTCTGACTCGCCCTGGTATCCCACGGCCCGGCTTTTTCGTCAGCCGCGGCCCAAGGATTGGGGGAGTGTGATGATGGGGGCCGCGGAAGCGCTGCGGATGTTGGTATGATAATGATAAGCGGCCTGTCTCATGATAGCGCGGCTGTGCGCACTTGCTCGAAGTCTTCCCAGTCTTCGGCCACGAATCTGATCAGCGCGGCGGTGAAGCCGGTGGGGTTTTCCAGCATCGGGCTGTGTCCGACGCCCTGAAAGACCTCGAGGTTGTTGGCGCCAGGGATGGTCAGTAGCGTCTGGTAAGTTTCTTCCTGGCTCGACATAATGTCGTTCTCGCCGCGAACGAGTAGCACGGGCAGGGTGAGGCGCTGCCAACGGTCGCCGGGCTGCCAGGCGTCCAGGCTGCGGGCTGTCGCCACGAGCGCGAAGGGGCTGATGTCAGCGGCAGCGTCCACCAGTTGGTGGAAAGCGGCCGAGTTGGCGTCGAGGCTGGGGGCGCTGGCGTGGATGGCTTGGGCGAGGAGGGCAGGGTCGTGGGGGAGTTGTTCGAGGAGTGGATAGGCTTCGGGCGGGGTGGTTGCGCCCGTGGCGGGGAGGGCGCCGACCAATGTGAGGGTGAGTACGGCGGCAGGGAAGGCGAGGGCGAATTCGACCGCCACGGCTGTGCTGGTGCTGTGGGCGATGAGATGGAAGGAGGTGAGGCCGAGCGTGGCCAGGCATCCGGCCAGATCCAGGACTTGGGCGGAGATGGCAAAGCGGTCGAGGCGGTCTGTGCGGTCGGAGTGACCGTAGCCAATGGCGTCGATGGCGACGCCGCGCCACTCAGCGGGCAGGAGGTCCAAGACAGGGCGCCACCAGCGGGAGTCGCCGAGGTTGCCGTGGAGGAAGACGAGGGTAGGGTCGTGGCCGGAGGCCTGGCGGTAGAAGAAGCGGCCGCGCGGGGTGTTGAGGAAGGGCATGAGGCGGAGATCGGAGATCAGAGGTCGGAGATCGGAGGTCAGAGATCAGAGGTCGGAGATCAGGGCGGCCAGTGGCGTTGGAGGAAGGCGAGGAGGCGGGTGTCGAAGGCGTCGCGGGCTTCGAGATGGGGGGTGTGGCCGGCGTGGTCGAGGAGCCAAAATTCGGCGTGGGCGAGGTGGGCGGCGATGGCCTGGCTGTGGCTGATGGGGAAGAAGATATCGCGAGCGCCGTGGATGATGAAGACGGGGCAGGCGATGGCGTCCAGGTGGTCGCCGACGTTCCAATGGCGGTAGGCCGGGTCGAGCCAGCGATGGCGCCAGCGGTGGACGACTTGTTCGGCGCGGTCGCCGTGGTCGCGGCGCATGGCTCGCCAGAAGCGGTCGGAGATAATGACTTGCTGGCGGAAGGTCTCGAAGCCGGTTTCCAGCCATTCCGGCTCGATCCACATGTGGGGGGCTTCAGCGACGAGGGCGGCGATGCGGTCAGGGTGCTGGGCGGCGGCCATGAGGCTGATGGTGGCGCCGTCGCTGTGCCCCACCAGCGTCACACGATTCAGTGCCAGGGCGTCGAGCAGGGCGATGAGTTCGTCGACGCCGTGCTGGTGGTAGCCGACCGGCCAGGCGGGCAGTGGATCGGACTGACCAAAGCCATGGCGGTCGTAGACGATGGTATGATAGCCCGCGGCCTGTAACGTCTGGATCTGGCCCCGCCAGTCGTTCCGGCAGCCGGTGGCGTGGTGCAGGAGGAGGACGGGCGGGCCGTCGCCGTGGCTTTCGTAGTAGATGGCGTGGTCGAGGATGAGCAGGTGGGGCATGAGGGATGGGTGAGGAAGGAAACGTGAGGGGTGAAGGCGCTGAGTACAGCGAAGGCGCTGAGTACAGCGAAGGCGCTGAGTACAGCGAAGGCGCTGAGTACAGCGAAGGCGCTGAGTACAGCGGCTGAGTACAGCGAAGGCGCTGAGTACAGCGGCTGAGTACAGCGAAGGCGCTGAGTACAGCGGCTGAGTACAGCGAAGGCGCTGAGTACAGCGAAGGCGCTGAGTACAGCGGCTGAGTACAGCGAAGGCGCTGAGTACAGCGAAGGCGCTGAGTACAGCGGCTGAGTACAGCGGCTGAGTACAGCGGCTGAGTACAGCGAGTGAAGGCGGGGATATAATCGCGCTGTCCTCACGTTTTACGTTTTACGTCGTCATAGGTGGCTTCGATGGCTTGCCAGATGCGGTCGCGCAGGTTTTCGATCTCATGATAGCGCGGGGGTGAGATGGGGGTGTTGGCCTGTTGAGGACCGATGTAGAGGGCGCGGCTGATTTCGATCATGAGCCAGGGTTGGCGTTTGCCGCCGTGCGCCCAGATGTTCCAGCCGCCCGCAAAGGGGTGGTTGATGGCGATGGCGGAGCCGGTGGGGGCGAGGACGGGGAGGTCGGCCAGGCGATCGCCGAGGCGGTGGGCCAGGTCACGGCTGAGCGCGGGTGGGGCCGATAGGCGGCGGTCGGGGAGAGGGGCAGCGTGGCGGTCGCCGAGGTTGGCGACGCAGGCGCGGGGTCGCACGGCGCCGGGGTCGTGGTAGTGGCCGGGGCCAAAGGCGGCCATGCTATGGCAGTCGATGACAAGCTTGATGCGCGGGTCGGCGGCAAGGGCGGCGAGTTGTTGGTGCCAGGGTCGCCAGTAGCGCTCGATCAGGTGTTGTTCGAGGGCGTGGTCAGGGACGCAGCCGGGGCGATAGATGCGAACGCCGTAGCTGGTTTGTGTTTTGACGATGCCGTCGCCGGGCCGGCTATGGTTGTTGCCGTTGGAGCGGTTGACGTCGAGGAGGGCGCGGGCGTAGGGAAAGCGCAGCCAGTGTGTGACGCGGTCGCGGAAGTCGTAGATGAGGTCGGTGTAGGCGTCGGCTTCGTTGAAGATGTCGGTTTCGCTCAGGGCCAAGTGGTCGCGCAGTTCTGGCGGCGCGGCCAGGCCGGCGTGGGGAAGGAGGATGGCGAGGGGGAGAGGGGGTGACAAGGTGACAGGGTGACGGCGCTGAGTACAGCGCGGTGACAAGGTGACAGGGTGACAGGGTGATAGGGTGACGGCGCTGAGTACAGCGGGCGCTGAGTACAGCGCAGGGGCGAGGGGACAGGGGAGGGTCTAGAGGCCAGCGAGGATGTCGGGGGTGAAGACGCCGGCGGTCATGAGGCGGCGACCATCGACGTCGATGGTGCAGTCCGAGGGGATGACGTCGACGTGGATGTCGCTGGACCAGGTGGCGCCGGTGCGTTCGGGGTAGGGATTGCCAAAGGCGACGTGGATGCCGGGGTATTTTTCGTCCTGGAGCAGGTTCCCCACCAGCCGCGTCAGTCCGACGTTGGTGCCAATGGCGAATTCGCCAGCGCGCCGGCCGTTTTCGGCGCTGTTGAGGTAGTCCCAGACCTCGGCAGCCAGGGCGGGGTCGTCGCAGTGCACAGAGGTGACGTGGCTGTCCGTGAGGGCGAAGGTGACGGGATGGGTCAGCAAGCCGTACTTTTCGGAGAAGTAGTCGCCCAGCACATCGGCAACGAGGATGCCGTCGAGCCGGGCGGGGCTGGTGTAGGTCTCTCCTTCGGGCAGGTTGCCCCAGTCGCCTGGCTGATGATAGCGCCCGTGGCAGGGCACCCATTTGAGGTCGGGGCTGAAAACGGCGCGCAGGTCGGTGCCCTCGGGGCTGGTGACGTGCAGGGTGCGGGTCTGTCGGGCGATGTCGTACACGCGGAGGGTCACGCCGTAGACGAGGTGGTAGTCGGTGGCCATGCCCTCACGCAGTAGTTCCGGCGTGATCCCTGGCATGTGGCCGTGGCGGAGGCGCATCTGGCGTAAGATTTGTCCCATCTTGAGGCGGTAGCCGATTTCGCCCGCAAGGGCGCTGGCAGCGAAGAAGCTGGCGGTGGGAGCGAAGGCGCGGTAGGCTGCAACCAACCCTTCGGGGAGATCGAGGATGGGGCGGGCGGCGAATTCTTCCAGGAGATGGAGGACGGTGGCGGCTCCGGCGGCGCGCGCTTCGGTGGCGAGGGCCTGGCCGACGCTGAGCGTGGTCTCATCGGTGAGGACGAGGACGCGGTCGTCAGGGCCGATGTTGAGGCAGGTGCGTACGGCCACGCGGGCGCCAGGGAGGAGGGTGGGGTCGAGGAGGGGAGTTGACATAAGTGTTATGTGCTGCGTGAAACGTGAAGGCGTGAGATGTGAAGGCGTAGACGTGGAGGCACGCGCTTGTCTGGGCACTGACGAATCCGCAAAGGCTATCGCAACAGGCCGCCACTCTGTTGTTGGATACGAACACACGACCAGTGGCCAGCAGCGCCAGCTTGTGAGAGCTTGGGATCAAGCAACAGATGGGGCGAATCCTACCACGTTTGGAACACAGTCTTTCGCTTATGGGAGCGGAAGAGCTTCGTATAAGCCACAAGCACGCTCTCAAAGCGGCGGAACTACCGCTGCATCATAAAGATCCTTTCGATCGGATGTTGAGTGCACAGGCCATGATCGAAGGTCTGCCGCTGATCAGTAACGATCGCTTTTTTCGGCGCTATCAGATTCTTATAGTTTGGTAGTGGTGAAGGCGGAGATTAGCGCGACCGAGAGGAGCGGCGATAGACAAAGGCCATCGCCAGGCCAAGCATGGCGGTGGGGCCGAAGCATTGGCTGATAAGATTTTGGAAGAAATTGGTGGCCTGCTTCTCGATTTCCTTCTGAATCTCCGCCCAGATTCGTTGCATGAAATCCTCGGCGGCTTGCTCGCCCTGGCGCTGCCATTCGTCGATCTGGTCGCGTAGGCGCTGCTCCATCTCCTTGAGTCGTTCTGGTAAGACGATGACGTAGGCGGTGACAACGTCACCAAAGGGTTGGCCGTTGTAGTGCATTTGGTAACGAACCGAGCGCAAGGCCGGTATGCCCGACACCGGCGCCCGGATGATCCAGGTGACGGTGTTGCCGGGGGGCGCTTCGCCTTGCACGGACATGGAAGCTGGCGCGCCGGGCAGGTTCCCGGAGATCTGGACAAGCTCAGAGTCAGACGAAGTCCAGGTGGTTGCGCCTTCGTTGCGCATACCCACGTGCAGTTCGGCGGTTTCGCCAGGGAGGGCGATGTCGTAGACAAGGGCGGAGGTTGGCGAGGCGCGCAGGATGCCGCGCTCATCCGTATCATCGATGCCGTGGCCGGACGGGGCGATCACCGCCAAATACTGGGAAAGTGAGCGCCCATCGCCTTTCACGATGGCTTCGTTGGCATAGGCAAATTGGGTCGAGCCGCCGCCATCGAACTTGATGGCATTTTTAGCGCCAAGTTTCTGGTCCATGAATTGAGCCAAATCCCTGAGTCGGGTTTGCCCCTTTCGCGCATCCGCAACCAGAAAGAGCCAGCGTTCATTGTCCGAAATGCCCACGGCAGTTTGGGCGGCACCCTGGTAACATGAGTTTGGCGCGTTCTTGCAGGTGCGAATCTCCTCGTCCTGGATCTCGCCGTCTCTGATCAGCCAGGGCGCGCCGCCTACGGCGGTGTAGATCCAGTCCGGTTTGCCTCCATCGTCTTCGCCCCTGGCAAACTGATTGAGTTCAGCCCGCAGTGAACTTTGTTCGCTGACGGCCAGCCAGGGTCTGCGCACGGCGTTGTTGGTGTTTGGGTCGTTGCCCGGAGCGTCAAAATCGCTATTCGCCGGACCATCCAGGCGGTCGCCACGCACGACCGTCAAACCTTCTGGCCCGTGGCCACGAAACTCTCCGGGCTTGCCCTGGGTGCCAGCGCCATAGTCGCTGTTGAAGATGGCAGCCGCTCGCGGAAAGCGGTGCATAGCATCAGCAAGAGACATGACCGGATACCAGTTCGAGTTATCGAGATCAGCGCATCCGCCGCGCACCGGCCCCCATGCAGGGACATTGACATCCCGGCATTCACCGAAACCCTCCCGAGTCTGGCCTTCGGCGATGACGTACTCCAGTCTTACCCCTGGACTTTGGCGATCGATGATAAGGACATGAATCTTGCCATCTTCGGCCGTGCAGTACTCGATGCCCTGGAATTTTTGCGAGGCCGGATCGCAGGACAGATTTTGGCGCCAGGGAGATGGATCAAAGGCTTGCGCGATATGGCGATTACTGGCAAAGATCCATGCCAACGCCAGTACGACCATCCCAAGCCAACGGATTGTAGTTCGTCGCATCATACTGACCTCCGATTGATGGCGAATAGAAACTCTTTGTAGCGAGCGGTTACGAATTGTCTCCGCTTCATGGCAAGTTTAGCCGAAGGGGCGGGTTGCGGCAAGGCGTTGGGTCGAGCGAGAACTTGCGCCCCTGACCGAGGCCAGAGGCGCAAAGATTCCAACATTGGGGCTTGCAAGGTGACGGTCCGATGTATTTGTCAACGCGAGCAGCGTCGCTCGCCCGAACTGATCTCGCGGAAGCCGACGACGAACATGCTGCCGTTGCCATTGCCACCATCGCTGCGCGGGCCGCCGAGGACGATGTGGCCGGGCGTGCTGTCGCAGGAATAGACCTCGAAATAGCCCATGTCGCCGTCGCTGACGTTCACCCGTTTGCCATTCCCTGCAAACAGGCTTTTCATCCAGTTAGGCCGGCGGCCGCTGCCGGCGCGACGGTCCCAGTAGATGTAGATGCGGGCGGGACGATTGAGGTCGAATTCGATCAGGTTGCCGCTGGTGTTGGCTTTGTCGGCGTTGGCGGTCTTCATGCAGGGCAGACCGTTGTAGTCGCTGTGTGAGAAGCCGGTGATGCTGTAGTCGCGGTCGATGTAGTAGCGCGTGCCGATGGAGCAGGTGGTCATGCCATAGCTGCGGCCTGACGAGGTGCGGATGTTGCTGACGAGGCTACCGCCACCCCCGCTCCCGCCTTCCAGACTGAGACTCAGGCTGTAGGCGCCCGTGCTGGCGCTGTTGTAGCTTTTGGCGAGGATGCGGTAGCGTCCGGTCTGCGGCAAGGTGACCTGGTTGATCAGCGAGTTCAAGCTGCCGCCGCCGTCGTCATTTTCGGCCACCCAGCTGCCATTGGGCGCATACAGATAGAGGTAGCTGTCCAGGCTGCCGCTATCTGTGCGATTCATACGAACCGTCGCCCGCTGACCCTGTGTTGCATCGACGTAGTATGTGTCCTGGTCGTTGGCGGGGTTGATCGTGCCGTTGAGAGCCTGACCGGAGGTGAGGGTGCGGTTGTCGTCGGGATCTGTTGTTTGCCTTCTTTCAGAGAGAATCAAGAGCCCGTTGGCCAGACGTCGATCCTCGCTTGTCGCTCCCCACTGACGAACCTGACCACTGGCGTCGACCCAGGCCATCCGAGCTGAACCACCACCATCGAATTTGATGGCGCTATGGACATGGAAGCTGTTGACAAGATAGGATGCCATGCCTGCAGCATCTTTTGTCGCGGTGAGAAGAATGAGTCTGCTATCCCCGGTCAAGCCTGCGGCCGACTGGGCGAAGCGCGTACAAACACCTGAGTCAAGCCTATCAGCGGCGCAAGCGGAATTACCAAGTGCTGAGCCGTCTCTTACAATCGTTGGCCCGCCACCAGTAGTATTGTAGTAAGCGCCTCGTGGATCAATGCCTGACTCGCTTGCTGGCTTTCCGATTCTAGCCTCCTTATTGGCCGAAAAGGCTAATGAACTTCGCCGTGTGGAGTTGCCATCATAGTCTCCATGCGCTGTTCCATCCAGACGCACCCCATTGCGCACGGTCAATCCTTCGGCACCGTGGTCGCCCTGCGGCATGGCAGAGTAGTCCGAGTCGATAATTGCAACGCCACCTCTTGCCTGATATCTGGCGAGCATCGAAGACAGATGTTCGATCGGGTATGGGTTCGGGCAATTGGAAGTCCCGTCCTTCCCTACATGGTTTACGGAATTGCACTCACCGTTCGGCCCGTTTGAAAGTACGGTTTGCACACGAACGTGCGAGTCTCGGAGATTGACGATGATCATGTGTGCGCCACTATCTACACAGTGTTGCACGCCGTAGAATACCTCAGGATCGCAGGTGATTGACGAGGGGGCATTCGGCACAAGGGGGTGAGCAGTATCCCCTGGTACTTCGTCGATTTTGTTTACACCCTCATCGATAGGTCGCATTGGCCCAACCACCTCCGCCTGCATATCAGGCGATTCGGTCATGTCAACGCTTTCTTGTGGAACCTCGACTGCAAATTGTTCGTCGCCAATAGCGCGTTTGAAAGCCGAACCGCCATTGTCGAACCGTTGATCGCCAGAAACGATGTTGTAGTAAACGACGGCGCCGGGGTTCAGGCCCTCAATCACAACGCGATGTTGTGTGTCGATTGTCTCTGCCCCGCGCTCGTCATAGGCGATGCTTGCCATCTGATCCCAGGAAGCGCTATACTCGACCCAACCGGTCTGTGGTTCGGCGGTGCGCCACGAGACGACGAAGCCGGCGTCGGTAGGTTCGACGAGGAGGTCAAGGAGGGGAGCATCGAGTTCCACGGCCGACGCCGGTGGCTGGCCGGGGTTATCAGGGCCTTGGGCGAAGGCCAGAGCGCTGCCCAGGAGCAGCAGGACGATGGTGAAGATAAAGAAGAAACGGAGGGTGCGGAAGGGCGATTTCATGGGAATCTCCTTGTGTGAGATATGGATTCTCAATCGGACACTTCCTTCTCGCACCAGCGTCCGATTGAGAATTGCTGGTCGAAGATAGTTGCTGCTTGAACTATCGTTTGATGTAACCGATGATCTTGAGTTCGGATTGCGTTCCCGAGCGAGATGACACCTGACAGGCGCTATAGTTTGCCTCTTGGATGTAGATGCGACTGCCGCTTACACCGGTGACGTAGGAAACATGGCCATATGGGTAACTGATGTTGTGAACTGCAACCTTGCCAGCCCCTGCTGTGTAGCTGTTGATGGCCCTACGTTTGTCGCCAAGGGTGGTCAGACCGTATGGCAGCCAGGGTGCTTTTGCACATCGCACCCACAGAACACAGTTGCAGGCATTACAGGCCGAAGCCGATGTGTCGCCCGTAGGCCCTGCCGCAACATCGGTACTGAATCGACTCAGATCAATTCCTGACCCTTTCAAGGTATATAGATGAAGGCTATCACCTGCATCAACAAGCGTGTTCAGGACACGAACGCCCATTTCGACGGATTCGAACATGATGGCGGGTCTGCCCATGTCTTCTCCATATTCGAGATTGATATCTCGAACCGTTGAGGTCAGGTAGAACATTGCCGAGCCGCTGTCATTGCTATAGCGTGATGAAACCCAGGACTCAAGATCTGTAAACTCAGATTGTTTGGGCATGCGTCGAGCACTGTAGCCAGAGAGAGCTTCTAACTCATCTGAAGTAGCGCCATCGGGATCGAAGTTGGCGGGGCCCGGTTCGATCAGAAGGTCGAGGAGGGGAGCATCGAGTTCCACGGCCGACGCCGGGGGCTGGCCGGGGTTATCAGGGCCTTGGGCGAAGGCCAGAGCGCTGCCCAGGAGCAGCAGGACGATGGTGAAGATAAAGAAGAAACGGAGGGTGCGGAAGGACGGTTTCATGAGAATCTCCTTGTGTGAGAGGACAGATAAGGCGGAAGTGTGAGAGGGAGTAGCCTGGGAATTGTTTGGAGATGGGGATAAGTGGGATCGGGTTCGGGATATCCTCCTTCGTGGTTCATTTCGCCGCTTGCTTCAAAATCTCTCGCGTGCGCTTCACTACGGCAGGAGGTCGGCCTCCTTGCCCAGTAAGCCCTTCGTCGCCGGAACGGGCACGGCGCCCCCTGCCGCCGTCTCGCCCAGCGGTGGTTGGGGAGCATCCGCCGCCCGTTCCTGGCGAACGATGGGGGGAAGAACTGCCGGCGGGGTCTCGCCTTGCACCTTCGCCAGCACCGCTTCGGTCGTGGTTGCACCAGCAGGCTGGGCGCCACGATAAGCATCGTAGATAGCCCAGCCCCACACCAGCGGGGCCAGGCACACGCCCACACCCACGCCGATGGCGGCCTGGCTGATCACAGCCGCCACCATCAGGCCGATCACTTTACCGGTCTGGCCGAGATAGAGCTGACCAAGGCCAGGAAGGAGCAAGCTGAGCAGAGCAGCCTGAGTGGGATTTTGGTTTGTGCGGAAGTAGACATACAATGCAGTTCCTTTGACGTAATTGATCGTGTTGTTTCTACTGTGCATGTGGCGCCTCGCTGTGCGAAACACGTACAAACTGAACATCTGCCAGTTTCGATTCTGCGGCAAAACGGGAGGGAAAAGCGCGCGGAAAGCGCGCGATTTCGGTCCCCGGAGTCATTTGCTAACAGGAAATGGTGCGACATGACGCTCGAAACAATCGATGGCAGCATGGTCGAAACGGCCCTGAAGCACTTGCAGGATGTGCAAAAGCTAGGGACGTGCGACTTGGCGCGGTTTGAGATCGTGGAGGCCAAATGTCGCGAGCTGGGGTTCCGCGTCACCGTCTTGGGTCGCGGGACGGCGCTGAAAGCTATCCTCCGTGACGTGATCGAGGATATGAAGCCGCCGGAACAAAGCCACCGCCCTATCCCCAATAGCGCCCAAGCACGGTACTATACCATCTTGTCCGAACAGTATTTCGAGGGAAGTGATCGCACTTTCATCATGGAAATACTTGCTATAGCCAGTGATGGCTATTATTCCAAGCTGCGTAGACAAGCGATTGATCATGTGGCCAACAAATTGGGAGAGATGGAGCAACAGCACCTACAGGCTATACAGCAACGTGCAACTTCTGTACAGGTTAACCTAGAAAAAACGGCCTTGTTGGCGCCGCCTCAACCCCCTGACACATTCCGCCCGGAATACTTTGTCGGCAGAGCGAGCGAGATCGAGCATTACCGGCGCCAACTCGAACGCGATGGGTTCACCGTGATCAGCGGCTTTCCCGGCATTGGCAAGAGTGCGCTGGCGGCGGAACTGACCAGGCAGGTCGCCAGGAAGGACCGGGTCCTTTGGCATCGGTGCCGGCCCAACGATGATAGCGAGAGTTTGATCTGGGCTGTGGCCCAGTTCTTGGCCTGGCATGGCCAAGACAGGCTTTGGCACAATCTGACGCATGCCGCCGAAAAACACAGCGACCCTTTGCCACTGTCGGTGCGCATCGACTACGTGCGCCAGTATCTGCTGAACCGAGGCTATCTGGTCTGCCTAGACGACCTGCACGTGCTAAGAGACGACACCGGGGCGATGAGACTGGTCGAGGATTTGATCGAGGTCGCCCGGGGCAAACAAGTGCAGGTCATCCTGATCACGCGCCGCCTGCCAGCTTTTCTGGCCGGAGGGCGGATTTGGCCGTTGGGTGGTCTGCAAACAGAGGATGTGCGAAGATTTGTGGAACAGAAAGGCCTTGACCTGACGGAGTGGGAGCTTGGCTTGCTCCAGCGCCACACCGAGGGCAACCCCGAACTGATTGGCATGGCGATCGAGCTTCTACAACGGATGCCGAATGCCGTGGCGCGACTCGAAGATGTGTCTGAGTCGACCGCTATCCAAGAATTCATCGCCAGAGAGGTCGATCGCGGCCTAAGCGAGAATGAGCGGGCTACGATGATGGCAATGGCCGTTCTGCAAGGCGAGGCGGGGTCGCGCGAGGCGGTCGAAAACATCGCCGCCGGCAATAGCGGTCGCGAATTGGTCGATTTGGCGCAGCGTTACCTGGTGGACGAAGAAGGGATCGCCGGCCGGCGCGTCTATCGGCTGCGCGGTATTCTGCAAACGTTCTACCTCGCCCTCCCCAGCCTTGACGAACGCAGCGTCCTGCATCTGCGCGCAGCCGAATTCTATGCCCAAAACGAAAGCGAGCGCGACTGGTTTCGGGCCGCCGCTCACTACCTCGAAGCGAAGGCGCCCGTGCGCGCGGCCCAAATCTTGCGCGATCATGTCGACGAGAGCGTCAATCGGGGCCAGGCCGGCGCCGCGCTCAGGCTCCTTGATCGCCTGGTCAAGGCGTCGCTTGATCCACTCCTGATCACCGATCTCATCATCACTCGCGCCGAGGTGCATGTGCGCCGGGGAGATAGCGAAGCCGCCCGCAGCGATTATGATCACGCCTTATGGCGGTTGGCGGATGGAAACGCTGACGACGACATCCGCGGCCGCCGCGCCAGAGTCTACCGCGGCCTCGGCTATCTCCTGCTCCATAGCGACCCCGCCCAAGCCCTGGCTCACATCCAACGCGGCCTGGCGGAGATCGAAGGCAGCGAAAGCCCCGAGCGCGCCGCCCTTCTCATTCGCCAGGGTCATATCCAGGTGCAGATGGGCGAGTTCGATGCAGCGCTGCACAGTTTGCAACAAGGTGTGGCCCTGCTGCCCCCTACTCCCAGCCAACTGCGCGGAATCGCCTTTCTGAACCTCGGCAATGTCTACGGTTTTCGCGGCGACAGAAGACAGGCAGAGGAGTGTTATCAGCGGGCCGTTGCCATCATCAAGGACATCGATGACGACTGGCGCATGATGGATTTTCACCTGAATCTCGGCATCGAAGCCGATCTGTCGGGCCGTTGGTCGGAGGCCGATGTCTATTACAAGAAGGCTTTGGCAATGGCTCAGGACTGGGGCGGAGTCAAAGTGCAGGCGGCGGCTGAACTGGCGTTGGGCAATCTGCGTCTGAAGCAGGGCCGCGCGAAACAGGCAGAGCAGCATTACGGCCGCAGCCTGGGCCTGGCGCGGCAACATGCTCTAAAAGATCACTGCGTCGATGCCCTGTTGGGCATGGCCACTTTGCATCTGCAAGCCGCGGCGCCAGGGCCGGCGCAGATTTGTTTGATCGAGGCGACCCAGATCGCAACGGTGATTGGCAGCCGTGGTCATTGGCCTGAGCTAGAGCGTCTGTGGGCTGGCTACTATCTGGCGACGGCGCAATCAGAACAGGCTTACGAGCATGCGGTCAGGGCGGTGGCGACGGCGCAAGAGCTTGACATCGCCCCGGAGGTCGGCATGGGCTTGCGCGTGCTAGCGCAGATTTTGCAGATTCAGCGCCAACACCAGGCGGCGCTGGACTATCTGGCGGAGAGTCACGCCCTCCTGCAAGCATGGAATCCCTATGAAGCGGCGTTGACCGAGGCAGCCTGGGCGCGCTCGTTGCAGGCGCTGGGGCAGGAGGAGGAAGCACGGTCGCGACTTGCTAGCGCTCGACGCGTTTTTCGACGTCTAAAAATTCCTGCCACCACAGCCAACGCCATCTGACTGGCCAACTTGAAAATGTGGGCAAAGCGCGCGCTTGTCGCGCGCAATCTGGGTGCGAGATGCTGCATGATGCGAGTATCGAGCTACTTCTCCTTTCATTCAACCCACAGGAGGCTTCACAATGAGCAGTGATTCGGGACGCGGCTATGAAGATCGCGATGACGGCGGCGGCTGGAGCAAGCGCAAGTACGACGATGGCGATTACGAAGTACGCCACGACCGCGGCGGCGGCTGGACCCGCACCGAGGATAGCCAGGGCCACAAGGGCTGGGAGCGTCAAGGCGACGATGGCTGGACCAAGCGCACATCCGACGATGGCGGAGAAAGCTGGGGCAAAGACAAAGGCCACGGCTGGACCCGCTGGGACGACGGCAGTTGGACTCACGACCGCTCGAAGAAGTAGTACAACCCGCCGAGGCGCGGATGGGAGGAACGCGGGGCGAGCTTGTCGCAAGCAGAAGACCTCCGCGTTTCCCCATCCGTGTCCACAGGCGTCAGTGTTCATCTGCGTGTCATTCTGAGGAGCGAAGCGACGAAGAATCTCGCGTTTCATGCGCTACGTGGCTCTTCGGCTGCGCCTCAGAATGACAAGGTGAACTGCCACTCACAGGCAAATACGATCAGGGGATGGATGAGATAGCGCAAGGCCAAATGCAACAAAAGCCCGACATTCCAGCGCCCACGTTGGCCGATGATCGCATCCACCTGCGGCCTCTCAACCCCGACGACTATCGCACGCTCTTTGCCTGGCACGGCGACGTCCGCAACCTACACCTGTGGTGGGCCGACCGGCGCATTCTGGCCTTCGATGATTTCGTGGACAACCTCCGCGCCCGCCTGCGACAGCGCATCTACACTATCTTCCTGATCGAACCAAACGCAATCGAGACCGGGGTCGCGCCCATGGGCATGGTCTATGCCTACGATCTCGATCCAACCGACCGTTTTGCTTATCTCTGCACCTATCTGACGCCCGACTTTGTGGGCCGCGGCATCGGCCCGGCCGCCGGACGACTATTCGGCCACTATCTTTTTGCCACGCTCGGTTTGCGCAAAGTCTATTGCGAGGTCTTCGCTTACAACCAGCCTTCGCTCATCGCTGCCCGCCACGCCGGCTTCGAGGAAGAAGGCCGTCTGCGCAACCATCGCTGGTTCTTGGACCGCTATTGGGATCTACACATTCTGGCCATCACGCGTGAGCGCTTCTACACCACGGAGGAATGACGCCATGCAAACTCGACTCTCAGCCAGCATTTTGAACGGCCGCCGGGTTCGGCTCGTGGGCCTGGCCCTCACCCTGGCCGCCTGTCTGGCCATCTCACTGTTTCTCATCCTGCCGCGCGTCGATGCTGAACCAGATGCCTTCTATCCCCGGCGCCTGTTCGGCACAGGCAGCGACGACACACGCGTCGTCCTGACCGGAGATATGAACAAAGACGGCAAGCTCGACCTCATCGTAGGCAATGGTGGCGAGCAGAGCTTCGTCTATCTCAATGACGGCGCCGGTCATTACGACTGGCCTGGCAGCACTCGTCCTTTCGGCGATGACTCGGACAAGAACTGGGGGCTGGCGGTGGCCGACATCGATGATGACGACGACCTCGACATCATCGGCAACCACGCCATCTACCTGAACGACGGCGCCGCTCATTTCGATGGACCGGGCGCCAGCCGCCCCTTCGCCGACCCCGAAGATGACAAGGGCATCGTGGCCGTGGGCGACCTGAACGGTGACGCCGCCTTCGACATCGTCGTCGGCGACGACAACGATCCTGATATCGTCTATCTGAACAACGGCGCCGGCTCGTTCTTCGCCGGAAAGGTGGATTGCCAGGCTCCGCCCGCTAATGTACGCTGTTTATTACTGCCGCAACACGCTTCAGTCGCGGCAGCTACCGTGCCGGTTTCATCGGCGCCTGAGACAGAAGATTGGTGTACATGGCAAGGCCGGCGTGAGCCAGGTACGACGAGCCTGGCCTTGGGCGACCTGGACAACGACGGCGACCTGGATATCATCGTTGGCAACTGTCACGAACCCAATCTGCTCTATCGCAACGATGGCGCCGTCGGCTTTGCCCAAGCGGAGATCGTCCCTCCAGCCGAGCCAGAATTCGGCCCCGACGAGACCGCCGCCGTGGCCCTGGGCGACGTAGATGGCGACAATGACCTCGATCTGGTAGTGGGCAACTACCACTCCAATGACAAGAACGTTATCCATCTCAACGACGGCAGCGGCCATTTCACCGGCACAGTCGCGCTTGGCCCTGGCACAGACGAAACCTTCGCCCTTGCCCTGGGCGACGTGGATGGCGATGGCGATCTGGATATTGTTGTTGGCAACGCCGTATGGCCGAGTGAGGAAAAGAAGGCCAACATTATTTACCTCAATGACGGCCACGGCGGTTTTTATAACACGCTTAATACAGACGTCGATTGTGCGGCGCCGCCTGAAAACGCCCGCTGCATTAGCTTCGCCAAGGAGAACACACGCAGCCTGGCCCTGGGCGATGTGGACAACGACGGCTCGCTCGATGCCATCGTCGGCAATCGCGACCAGCAAAACGTCATCTATTTACTCAGTGATGGCTTGGGCCGCTTCGCCTTCAGCCAGAAGGCCAGATTCGGCAACCAGATTGACACAAGAGCAACGGTTCTAGCTGACCTCGACCGCGACGGCGACCTCGATCTCCTCTTCGGCAATTGGAAAAATCGGGCTGTGCTGCTGGTCAATGACGGTCACGGTAGCTTCCCGTCCACCGCTGCCGATTGCAAAACCCCCACACAAGGAGTCGTTTGCTTTGGCTCGCCCACTGCCCAAACCCAGGCTATCGTCGTCGGCGACCTCGATGGCAATCACACCCTGGATGTCGTTCTCGGCCGCGAGGGCCAGCCCGATCAACTCTACTTGAACGATGGCGCGGCCGGGTTTGGATGGTTGAACCAGGGCCGGCCCTTCGGTTGGGATGCCGGCCCCACTCGCAGCCTGGCGCTCGGCGACCTCGACCGCGATGGCGACCTGGACATCGTCGCCGCCTATGATGATGGCAGAAAAAGCGTCATCTACTACAACAGCGGTCAGGCCGGCTTCTTCAACGGCGCGTTGAACTGCACGTCGCCGCCGACCAATGTCGCTTGCTTCGGTTATGGCGACAACGACAGTCACGCCGTCGCCATTGGTGACCTGAACGGCGACGGCGCTCTCGATCTGGCGCTTGGCGACGAGGGTGGCCCCAACAGCATCTTCCTCAACGATGGCGCCGGGCGTTTCGACTGGCCGGGTGGCGTCCGCACCTTTGGTACAGGCCACGACGTCACCCACTCGATCGCCCTGGCCGACGTCGATGGTGACGGCGACCAGGACATCATCGTCGGCAATCGCAAACCGGACGAGTCAGAGGTCGGGCAGGCCAACGCAGTTTATCTCAACGACGGCAACGGCAATTTTTCGACTCCTGGATCTGTCCGCTTTTTCGGCACTCTTTTCGACGACACCCAAGACGTGGAAGCGGCCGACCTCAACGGCGACGGCGCCATCGACATCATTGTCGGCAACAATGACGAACCCAGCGCGGTCTATCTCAACGACGGCAGCGGTCATTTCGACTGGAACGGCAGTGAGCGAAGTTTGGGAGAGAAGTCAGATCGAGTTAACGCAATTGCAGTTGGGGACATCGACGGCGATGGGACTCCCGATCTGGTTACGGGTGGCAAGACTTCGGAGTGGGTGTTGCTGAATCGCTATCGCCGCACGACCGCATTGCCGAACAACCCACCCTATCTCAGCGTCACCCGACCCACGCTCACGGGCAATGCTGGCTTCCTCTCCACGCCCATCCTCCTGACCAGCCGGGAAATCAGCATTCCCTTCACCCTGTTCGACCGTGAAGGCGACCCCATCGACCAGATCGAAGGCTTCTACTCTCTCGACGGCGGCGGCGTCTGGCGACGGGCCATCCCCACCACCGCCACGATCACCACCCACCTGGCTGCCAATGCCTCCTACACCTTTGTTTGGGACACATATCGCTCCGGTTTGTTCGGACGATCCGACAACGTGCTATTCCGCCTCCGGGCCACGCCCGCCATCCGACCCCACGCCCACGCCCTCCCCGGTCCCTATCCCTGGGCCTGGGCCACCGCCACCACCTTCCCCTTCCGTATGCAGGGCACGCAGGTGCGCGTCTACCACGACGTGGCAACGCCCGGCAACGAAGCCGCCGGCGCCCTTGTCTACCGTCTGCCCAGTGGCCAGACGAGTGGCGCACTCCCCCTGGGCGCCCAACCCAGTCAGCCCACGCCCACCGATCTCCAGGGCTTTCTTTCTGTTCCCGCCCAGCTACAGCCCGGCGACCGGCTGGCAGCGCTATGGCCGGTGTCGGCGACGAACAGCTACACCCTCTACTACACCAGCGCCGCGGTCACGCCGACCGGCCTCGAAATGCAGATGGTGACGCAGTCTGGCCTGCAGACGTTGGTGGTCTCGCCCGACCACCCCTTGCTCTTGTTCAACCTGGAGGTTTCTCTGGAATGGGATGCGAGCAACGACGCCGCCTTCCTCCAGCAATTGCACTTCGACCTCGCTCGCACCTCCGAGCTTCTGTTCGACTGGAGCAACGGCCAGGCCGCGTTGGGCCATGTCACCATCCACCACGCCCGCCAGCACTGGCTTGATGCCCACGTCCGCATCTACGCCACCAACCGCCTGCGCCCCTGGGCCGCGCAGGGGGGCGTGGTCAGCGCGCCAGCGGCCGACCCCGACCAGACCAACATCACCTATTGGCCCGGCCAGGTGCGCATGGGAGCAGCCTGGAATCGCTATGGCGCGACCAACGGCAACCTGGGCGAGGACTGGCCGCGAGCGCTGGCGCACGAACTGGGGCATTATCTGTTCTATCTTGACGACAACTACTTGGGCCTGGACGCACACGGTCTGCTGACACCCATCGACGCCTGCCCCGGCGCCATGAGCGATCCCTACACCCCGGCTAATGATGAATTCCGCCCCGCCCCGGATTGGCTGCCCGCTTGCCAGAACACATTGGCGCAACACAGCACCGGCCGCTCGGATTGGGCAAGCATTGCCGCTTTCTATCCCGCCCTCATCACCCCCACTACCCCCTTCAGCGGCGTCAATCCTGGCCCCAGCATCCTGCCCCTGGCTGTGACCACCATCCAGGAGCGCGCGCCCGTAACGCCCACCGCAACTCTGGACGCGCCCCTTTTCTATCTGGTGGATGAGCTGGGGCGCCGAGTGCAGCCGGGCGCCAACGCCGGCGCCTTCCTCTATCGCGACGATGTTGTCATCGACTTGGGCGCTCCCACTCAGGATCGGGTACTGGCGCGTGGGGCTGTCGAAGGCGACCGCCTGTGCCTCTATGAACCACAGGCGCAGCGATTGGGCTGCGAAACCATCCAACCCGCCGACGAGCAACTGACCCTGCGCACCTTCCCCGATTGGCAACCCCAGATCGCGGTTTCACCTGTCACCTCGCGCACCATTGCTATCAGCGTCACCAACCTGGCGCCGGGATTGACCCTGAAAGGCCGGTTATTTCCCGCCAACGATCCCGCATCGGTTGCTCTCACCCTCGTTGCCAATGATGACAGCTATGCAGCCACGTTCCACATGCCAGAGCCTACCTTCGAGGGCCATATCCAGGTGTGGGTGGATGAGCCGGAGCCGCGACGCGAGGCTGCGGCCGGTTTCGTCATCGGCGGACCGCCAGGCTATCAGCGCGGCGGGGGAGGGTATCAGCGCGGTGGAGGAGGGTATCAGCGTGGCGGCGGCGCTCCGGTGGGCGCGCCTGACGGCCAGGCCATCCTCTTTGCTGACAACTTAAGCTTCCGCGAAGATGAATTTCTGACCCTGCAAACCCTGACGCAGCTCCCGACCCTCCCGCCCTGGACTACGGTGGTCGGACAAGCCTACCGTCTGAGCGCATCGAACGCAACTCTGCGCTTCGAGCACGCTTCGATCAGCCTCAGCTATTTCGAGCGCGAAGTCCCACCCGGACAAGAGGAGAATATCGAAATCTATGGCTGGGACGGCCAGCGTTGGCAGCCTCTGCCGACCACGCTCGATCTCTACCGCAATTTTGCCTCTGCCGCTATCTCCGGCCCCGGCGTCTACGCCCTCATGACCAGCCTGCATATCCCTCTCTCGGGTTCCAGCTGGAATGACTTCCATTACTTGCAGCACGACCCTCGGCCGGTGGCGGAAGTCATGCAGGCGCTCGACGGCTATTACACTGTGGCTTATAGCCAAGACCCCGACAGTCATATCTGGCGCCTGTACGCCGCCAACGTTCCCTCCTGGGTCAACGATCTGGCTGAATTCGTGCACGGCCGGCATTATCTGCTCTACGTCAAGGCCGACATCCCCTTCCGCCTGCGCGGGAATGGTCTGCAGGCGCTCGCCAGTGACTGGCTCGAAAACCCACCCGCCGCGTTCTATGGCGTCGTTCTGAGCGATGATGGTTTCATCCCCCGGCCCGGCATGGAAATCAGCGCCTGGGTGAATGGGCGGCGCTGCGGCGCGACCAGCTTGCGAGAGGAAGGTGGTCAAGTCGTCTTCGTGATCAAGGTCAGCGCCGACGGTGTGGGCGACGCGGACGGCTGCGGCAAAGAGGGCCGGGTGGTGACTTTCCGTGTGGATGACCAGCCGATGGCGACGATGGCGGTCTGGGACAACCGCTACGCCAGCTTTTTGGCGCTGGCGAAGACGTTGCAGCATCCTGTTTATCTGCCGCGGGTGGAGCGATAGCCGACAGACCCGCCGCGGACGCTCATAGTACGCCCGCGGCGGGTCTGTTGTTGTGCGTCGTCTAGAGTGAGGTCAGCCACTATCGTCGCGAAACTGCGGATAAGCAGAAGGCGCGCATCAAAAACGGGGCGGTTGATGCGTCATAATCTGATCTTCACCGTGAGTTGCAAGAAGATCGAGACGCGCATCCTCAGACGCCATTCGATCTCCTGGATTGTGATCACAAAACGCTGGCGCGCCTGAAGCAAGACCCTTTCCACCCCTTCCTATGGCTGCACGCGCTCCATCGTATCCGATGGCTTTAGCATGCGCCAGATCTCGGCATCAATACGAGCCATGTCATTTTTCGACATCTGCCCGATCTTGCGGACAATACGCTGCTTATCTATTGCCCGCATCTGAAAAACCATGACGATCGAAGGCACAGTCAAGCCGTTTTCGGATGAAGGCTCGACGCGCACTGAAAAAGCGAATCGTAGCGCAGCCATATTCGACGTAATCGGCGCAACCATAAGCATCGGTTCACCGGCCAGATCGGTTTGCACGGCGACCGCTGGCCGCCGCCCGCTCTGCTCGCGTAACTCACTTGACGGCAGCTCGATAATGACTACGTCGCCCCGTGCCATCAGCGCATCTCTAACAGCAGTTTCTCGACCTTCAGCGCATCTTCATCGCTGGCGGCTTCCCAGGCCGTAGTTTCGCGCAGCAGCAATTCCACATCGTCGCGCGACGTATCCCAGCTTGCACGAGACGCCAATTCAACGAAGTCGAAGGTGGGTTGTTCCTCCAAGATCGTCACCAGCGCACGTCGCGCTGCAGGCACACGGATTGGGTGCAGCAAACGCACAGCACCCCGCTCATCAATAGCTGCTTCGATGGTTTGAATCATGGTTTTTCTCCAGATGTTGCTGTGAACAACCAAACGATAACATGAATATCAGCGGGCGACAAGTTGATGGCATGGCGGGTGTTTGGAGCGTGAAGCGCCCGCGGTGGTCGTGCCAAACACAGAACTGATATTTTCGAACCGACTTCAGTTTAGCGCGCAAAGACCAGGAGGCGAACGGTATGACCGATCGGTTTCACCGTTCGCTTCCTGATTTGTCATGGGTTGGTGGCGTCGGACTAATCGTGAATCGGCGCGCCCTCCATCTCCAGAACAGGGGTTGGTAGTTCAGCCGGTGTTGTCAACTCCGTAGTCGTCTCCGGCGCTTCCTCCACGTTCACGTTGGGACGATTGTATGCTTCGAATTCCCAGATAGAGTAGTTCCGCATCTGGGGCGCCCGCTCGATCATCAGGACGCCGATATAGCGATGCGTCTCGTTCCCGAAATCGATGATATCATCCTGACGTGAACTTAGTCGGCGTTCGAAACCACGCCAGTTCGCATTATCGTTATTGGTGCAATAGTCGTCGCACCAGGCGACCCAGTAGCGAGCGCCATAGGCCGCTTCCCATCGTACAATGAAGCGGTTGAATGTCTGGTTCGACCCTAGATCGACTTTGTACCATTGTGGTGGCAGTGAACTGCTGATGGCCGATGACCAGCGCGTTCCGGTGTTGCCATCATTCCCTCGCGCTGGCCCATAGTCGCTGCTCTGTTGCGAGGTGGCCCAAGACGACTTGTTAAGCGCTAAGTTGCTACTACTGCCCCCCGTGCGCCGGACACGGATGGAAGATGCGCGGTCGTGGCCGATGGTGTCGTTGCCGAAATCAGGGTCATCACCCCGGAAGATGGAAGATGCACCACCATAGGCTGAATGTTCATACACCTGCGCCTCCCACCCGCTGGCATA
>JAYRVO010000020.1:0-5289 GCA_041918515.1 Chloroflexota bacterium
CGTCAAAGCGGCCGGTGAGAACGTCGTTGGCATGTACCTCAGCAGCCCCGACTTCAGCGCCTTTGGCGACGCCTATAGCGCTTTCCTGGACAAGCATAAGGCCAAGTACGGCGAACCTCCCGTCAGCGCCTTCCACGCCCATGCCTATGACGCCACCAATGTCTTCGCCAAGTCGATCAGCGCCGTGGCCGTGCAGGATGCCGCCGGCACCCTCTTCATCCCCCGCGGCGCCCTGCGCGATGCCATCGCTGCCACGAAGGACTTCAAGGGTCTGACCGGCAACATCACCTGCGACCCCAACGGTGACTGCGCCGACCCCAAGATTGCCGTGTACGAGGTCAAGTCCGCCACCGACTGGGACCCCAACGTCACCTCGCCGATGAAGATCTACCCAAAGTAACGGCGTAGCGCAGCATCTCTGCCCCATTGCAGTAAGAAGGGCGGGGCGGTTGGCGATGAGTGGCGATGAGTACATCGCTATCGCTTGAAACCCCCCGCCCTTTCTGTATCTTGAACTGGTTATTGGTTGTTAGAGATTGGAGATTGGAGATTAGAGATTGCTAATCGCCAATAACTAATCTCCAATCCCTAACTAATCTCCAATAACCATCTACCACACGAGGAGGGAGTGCGATGCACTCATCGACGCTTGCACGCCTGCGACGTGAATTCGACATAGCTGATCTCGTTCTCTACCTTATTGGTTTAGTACTGGTTACGGCCATCGTCTATGGCTCCATCGTGACCTTGACAAGCGGCAAATACACGACCGCGCAGTGGCTCAATTTCATCATCTTTGGGCTGGCACAGGGGGGCATCTACGCACTCATCGCCTTGGGTTACACGATGGTGTACGGCATTCTGGGGATGATCAACTTCGCCCATGGTGAGTTCTTCATGATGGGCAGCTTCGGCGCTTACTTCACGGCGGCGGCCCTGGCAGGGATCGGTTTTCTTGAGAGCAGTCCCGTCCTTTCCATCCTGCTGATGATGGTCGTAGCCATGACCGTTTCGGCTACGATTGCTATTCTGGCCGAACGAATCGCCTACCGGCCCCTACGCCGGGCGCCGCGCCTGGTGCCGCTGATCACGGCTATCGGCGTCTCCTACTTCCTGCAATACACCGCGCGCGGTC
Source organism: Chloroflexota bacterium (assembly GCA_041918515.1). GTDB lineage: Bacteria > Chloroflexota > Anaerolineae > J102 > J102 > SSF26. The sequence goes on from JAYRVO010000020.1 coordinate 1,136, forward strand.
TATTTGGCTCCAGCGTCAAGGCCTTCCCCAATATCCCCGCCCTCAGCGGCGCCGTACCGGTCGGGCCAATTGCCATCCAAAAATCACAGGTCGCCGTCTTCTTCGTCGTTGGCTTCATGTTGCTGCTGCTCTATTTCATCGTCCAACGCACCAAGGTGGGGCGAGCGATCCGCTCGGTGGCCGAGGACAAGGACGCCGCCGCTTTGATGGGCGTGGATGTGGACCGCACCATCGCCACCACCTTCCTCATCGGCGGCGCCATGGCCGGGGCGGCAGGCGTGATGTATGGCATCGTCTTCCGCCAGGCCGCCTTCTACATGGGTTTCGTGCCAGGGCTGAAGGCGTTCACAGCAGCGGTGTTGGGCGGGATCGGCAACATCGCCGGGGCGGTGTTGGGCGGCTTGTCATTGGGAGTAGTCGAGTCGCTGGGGCCTAGCCTCTTCCTCGACGGCCTGGGTATTCCGGCCCCCCATCAACTCAAGGACGCCATCGCCTTCACGGTGTTGGTTCTCATCCTCATCTTCCGCCCGACCGGCATTCTCGGCGAGCGGCTGTCCAAGCGAGCATAGGCAAGGAGACGTTTGACCATGAAAAGCGACCGACCCTTTACCTTGACCGACGCCGCCAAGTTCGGCCTCTTTGGCGGCATTGCCGCCATTCTCATCTCGCTAGTAGGCATGACGCAGGCCTTCAGCAAAACCAGCATTGTCGCCGATTCGATCACCATGGCGCACGTGCTGGTCTATGGCGTCGGCTTCGCTACGGCGTTGACCGCCGCCGGACGCGCCGCCAAGAGTAATCGCGCTCTCTCCGTTGCGGCTGGCGTCATCGCCGGCGCTACTTCGATGCTTCTTATGGCGCTGCTGGCCTTGCTGTTGGAGCGGGTCAACCTGCGCAATATCTTCTTGAATGCCACCAAAGAGTTGGCGGCCCTGCTATTGCCTGGCGAAAAAGGCGGTCTGACCGGGGCGGGCTTACTGATCGGCATTGGCGCAGCGGTGGGTTTAGTGGCGGGAGTGCTCGAATACTTTCCCGCGAAGCTGCGTCGCGCCGCCTTGGGCGGCGTGGTCGTCTTAGTGCTGTTCGCCTTGTTACGCGATGTGTTTGTGCCCATCTTGCCCACCGCCGTCAGCAAATTCCTCTATGAATCGAATGGATTGACGATTGTAGGCGCCGCCGGGCTGTTTATCCTGGCCTTCCTTGTATTGTATTTGCTCTCGCTGCGCAGACAAGGTGGTCAAGGCAGCCGCCTTGACCGGCTGCCGCCAAAACAGCGCCAGGCGGCGCGCTTGGTGATTACACTCGCCGCCCTCGCCTTGCTGACGCTGCTGCCCCGAATTCTCGGCCCCTTCCTGAGTGAAGTCGCCGACACCGTGGGCTTCTACATCATCATGGCTCTGGGTTTGAACGTGGTGGTGGGCTTCGCCGGGATGCTCGACCTGGGCTACGTCGCTTTCTACGCCATCGGCGCCTACACCATGGCTGTGCTGACCACACCCGAACTGCCGATCATGCGCGACATCCTGCCGCAACTGACGTTCTGGGAAGCGCTGCCGTTTGCCGTCGGCGCGGCCTTGCTGTCTGGCATCCTGTTGGGCATCCCCGTGCTGAAGACGCGCGGCGACTACCTGGCCATCATCACCCTGGGCTTCGGCGAGATCATCCGCTTGCTAGTGCTGTCGGACGCGCTCAAGCCCTACCTGGGCGGCGCCCAGGGCATCACCGGCGTCGGTCGCCCCAAGATCGGGGATTTCATCGCCGCCAACCCCCAGCGATTCTTCTATTTCATTCTGGCTGCAATCGTCATCGCCTGGTTCATTACCTCCCGACTCAAGGCTTCGCGCCTGGGCCGGTCGTGGATGGCGATCCGCGAGGATGAGGACGTAGCCGCGGCTATGAGCATCAACCTGGTGGGCTACAAGCTGTTGGCCTTTGCCACCGGCGCCACCTTGGCGGGACTCAGCGGCGCGCTTTTCGGTTCGAAGCTGGGGTCGATGGTGCCAGCCTCGTTCAATGTGTTGGTCTCGATCAATGTGCTGGCGGTGCTGATCGTTGGCGGCATGGGCAGCTTGCCCGGAGCGGTTGTGGGCGCCATCGTCCTCATTGGCTTGCCAGAACTGCTGCGCGAGTTCAACGAATACCGCTGGTGGGTCTATGGCGCTGTGCTGGTCTTTATGATGCTCAATCGACCTGAGGGCCTGTGGCCAGAAGCGACGCGCGTGCGCGAATTGCACGCAACTGAAGAACCCATCCCCACCCCGAAAGACATCAGCGCCGCCCCGGCGAGTTGAGGAGGAATGCTATGAGTCTATTGATTGCCAAGAATGTCAATAAGCGCTTTGGCGGCCTTCAAGCCCTCACTGATCTGGATATCACGGTAGCCGAGAAGGAAATCCACAGCGTCATCGGCCCCAACGGCGCCGGCAAGACCACTTTCTTCAACTGTCTTACCGGCTTCTACAAGCCCGAAGAAGGCGAAGTTCTTTTCCAGGGGCAGGCCATCCAGGGCATGGCGCCCGACCGCATCGCCAGTCGCGGCATCTCGCGCACCTACCAGAACATTCGCCTGTTCAACAACGTCACCGTGCTGGAGAACGTGCTGGTGGGCATGCACCGCCACCTGCACACGGGCTGGATCGGCGCCGTTTTACGCACACCAAAAGTGAATCGCGAAGAGAAGGATGCCCGTGGCGAGGCCATGCGCATCCTGAAGTTCGTCGAACTCGACCACAAGGCCGACTATATCGCCAAGAACCTGCCCTATGGCGAGCAACGCCGGCTGGAGATCGCCCGCGCCCTGTCCAGCAAACCCACCCTCATCCTGCTGGACGAACCCACCGCCGGCATGAACCCGAAAGAGACCGAGGATACCACCGTGCTCATCCGCCGCCTGCGCGACGATCTGGGCATCACCGTACTGCTGATCGAACACGATATGCGCGTGGTGATGAACATTTCGGATGTGATCACGGTGCTGGATTTCGGCAAGAAGATCGCCGAAGGCGACTCACTGGCGATCCGCAGCAACTCGCAGGTGATCGAAGCTTATCTGGGCCGCGGCGCCGCCACCGGCGAGGGCTACGGCGCCAAAACTCCCACCGCTACGGAGGCATGAACATGGCCCTGCTCGAACTCAAGAACGTTCACGTTTATTACGGCCAGATTCACGCCCTCAAAGGCATCGACTTGTATGTCGAGAAGGGCGAGATCGTCACCCTCATCGGCGGCAACGGCGCTGGCAAGACCACGACCCTGCGCGCCATCAGTGGCCTGCTGCGCACGCCCGAAGAAACCAGCATCCGGTTGCAGGATGAGGATCTGACCAAACTACGCGCGCACCAAATCGTGGAGCGAGGCGTCATCCACGTACCCGAAGGTCGTCGCGTCTTCGCACGCATGAGCGTGCAGGAAAACCTAGCCATGGGCGCTTATGCCCGCAAAGACCGCAGCGGGTTCGACTCCGATCTGGATTATGTCTTCGCTCTCTTCCCCCGTCTAAAAGAGCGCCGCAGCCAGTTGGCTGGCACCCTTTCAGGTGGCGAGCAACAGATGTTGGCAACAGGCCGGGCGATGATGGGCGACCCCAAAGTCTTGCTCATGGATGAGCCATCGATGGGTTTGGCGCCGGTGCTGGTCGAGGCCATTTTCGACTCCATCGAGCAGCTCAACAAGACGCGGGGGATCACCGTGTTGTTGGTCGAGCAGAACGCGCTCATGGCCCTGCAAATCGCCAGCCGAGGCTATGTCATCGAGACCGGCAACATCGTCCTCGCCGGCGACGCCAAGTCGCTTAGCACCGACCAGCGGGTGCGAGAAGCGTATTTGGGTGGGTAGTGGATATAGCGTATAGCGTATTGCGTAAAGAACCGATTCTTCTTACGCAATACGCTATACGCAATACGCTATACGCTATATTTGCTCTTTGCGCAGCAAACGCGCTTTTTGGGCTAATACTACAACCGCATTTGTCATTCTGAGGAGTGAAACGACGAAGAATCTGCGGTTTTCGCTGGTGTAAGTTGGAGATTCTTCGCTCCCGCTGGTCGCTGCTTAGAAACTCCCGGCTGGAGACCCCTTCGACTACGCTCAGGGCAGGCTCTTCACTGGCTGGTCGCTGCAACAATGTTGTGTGATCGACCCGTTCAGGGTGACAC
>JAYRVO010000021.1:0-52984 GCA_041918515.1 Chloroflexota bacterium
CGGCAGGGGGGAGGGTGGTCGTCGCTGTGGCGGTTACGGGGGCGGGGGATTCTGTGGTCACAGTCATGGTTGCTGTGATCACGAGGGGGGTGGTGGACGAGATGATGGCCGTCGCTGTAATCGTCGCCGCGGGGGTGAGGGTCGGGGTGGGGGTGACGGAAGCAGGAAGGGCGGCGGGCGCTTTGAGGCGGATGGGGGTGCGTTCGAGGTTGGGGGTGAGGGTGGGGCGGGCAGTGGCCGTTGGTGATGGCTGGTCGGTGGGAGGGGTGTTGGGTGTCAGGTTCAGGGCGCCGGGCGTGGCGCCGGGGACGGTGATGGGCGCTGTGGCAGGGGTGACGGAGACGGGGGGGGGGAAGAACAGTCCGCCGGAGTCGCTGCACGCTGCTAAAATCAAGATGAAGGCAGCCAAGAGAAGAAGGCGAAGGTGAGATCGCATAATCAGGAGGTGGGGGCGCGCCGGTCGAGGTAGGTGAGGATGGCAGGGGTGACGCCGGTGAGGTCGTGGACGGCGGCGAAGAAGGCGACGCCTGGCCCCCAAACGATGAGGGGGACAGGGTTGGAGGTGTGGCCTTTGACGGTGGGGTCTTCCAGGTTGCCGTGGTCAGAGGTGATCAGGAGGGTGGCCTCGGTGGGCAGGGCCTCGAGCACGCCCTGGAGCATGAGGTCGATGCGTTCGAGTGTCTCTGCGGGCGACCAGGGGATGCGGCGATGGCCGGCGAGGTCGGTCAGGAAGGTTTCGTAGAGGACGATGTCGTGGCGGGCGGTGAGGGCGGCCAGGCGGCGTCCGGCCTCGCGCGGGGGAACATAGTGCAGGTCGGGGGCGTAGCTGGAGCGGGCGATCTCGTGGGTGATGTCCCAGTAGACGGCTTCGCCGCGGGCCAGGTCGTCGAGATTCCGAAAAGGTAGTCCGGCGGCGATGTTGGTCCAGGTGGTGGCGGAATGGCGGTGGCGGCGTTTGGCGGCCATTTGCCAATATTGTGGGCTGTAGGCGTTGGCGAAGGTGGCGCGATGGCCGCTTTCGTGGGCAAGTTTGAGGAAACTGTGCTGGGCGATGGCATCGCGCAAGGCTTGGGTGGGGAAGGCGCTGATGTGCATTCCTGCCAGGCGGGGGGCGTTGATGCCGGTGAAGAGGGTTGTTTGGCCGGTGGCGCTTTGGGGCAGGCCATCGATGCCGAGGGTGGCGTCGATGGGGTGGAAGAGACGCAGGGGGTCGTCGGCGGGGGTTGGGTCGATCTGTCGTCCGGCCACCATGGCGCCGCCACAAAGTTGTGCAAAGGTGGGGAGGAGCGTGATGGCAAAGGGGTTGGAGGGGTGGTCGGGGCCGATGCCGATGCCGTCAATAAAGATGAAGAGGAGCACGGGGTCAGAGGGGGGGGAGGCGCCGGCGCAGGAAGTTGAGGCTGTAGATGGTCAGCCATTGGGCGGTGAATTCGTCGATGCCGCCGGCGTTGTAGTATTCGGTCAGGAGTTCGGTGGGGGTGGCAAGGGCGAGCCAGGAATGGCCACGTTGTGCGGACCAGAAGCCCTGGCCAGGGTTGGCGGTGCCGAGCAGGGCGAGGGCGTGGGTGGCGCCGGTCAGCTCACGCAGGCTTTGCGCGGCAGCGCGGGCGGCGGCTTCGTCGATTTGCAGAGGGGAGGGGAGATCAAGTTGGCGTTCGAGGTGGTCGAGGTCGCTGGCGATGAGGGTGGCGACGAGGATGTCGCGGTCGGGTTCAGCGAAGGCGGCGGCGATGCGACCGGCGGTGTTGGTCTCGACCAGGGCAAGGCGAGCGCCGGCCTGGCGCAGTTGCCGGGCGACGACGCCGCCGAGGGTGTCGTCATCGCGGCCGTAGATGTTGGAGGCCAGTTTGTGGCGTATCTCGTCCTCGACCGGCTCGATCAGGGTTTGAGCTTCGGCGGCGGTGGGGGCGCGGGCGGCGATGCGCACATCGACCTGGCCCATGTGGGCAGCGAGGCCAACGGTGGGGTTGCCGGATGTCATCAAGTGGCCGATGCGGTCGTCGATCAGGCTTTCGCCCAGGCCGGCGACATGGAGGATGCGGCTGAGGATGACGCCGTGGGCGTCGCCCAGCCGGGCTTGGAGATAGGGCAACACTTGGTCGGCCATCATGCGTTTCATTTCGCGGGGGACGCCGGGCATGGCCAGGATGGCCCGACCATCGATCTCGATGAGGAAGCCAGGGGCGGTGCCGATGGGGTTGGGAATTTCCTGCGCGCCCTGAGGGAGGTAGGCCTGGCGCAGGTTGTTGTCGGTCAGTTGGCGGCCCCAGCTGGCGAACATGGCCCGCAGGCGGTTTTCCAGTTCCGGGCGTAGTTCGAGTGGCCGACCGGTGGCGTCGGCGACGGCTTCGCGGGTGATGTCATCGACGGTGGGGCCGAGGCCGCCGGTGACGAGGAGGATGTCGGAGCGGCTCAGTCCCAGGCGCAAGACTTCGGCCAGGCGCTGGCGATTGTCGCCGACCGTTGTTTTGTAGAAGAGGTTGACGCCCACCTCGCGCAGTTGGCGGGCGATGTAAGCGGCGTTGGTGTCGACGATTTCGCCGAGCAACAGTTCGGTGCCGGTGGTGATGATTTCGGCGTTCATAGGCGCCTGGAGCGATGGTAGGACTCGATGACGTTTTGGTAGATGGCAAGGAGGCGACCGGTGAGGGCTGCCACGCTGTATTGCTCGGCAGTGGCGCGGGCGGCTTGGCCCATGGCAACGGCGCGGGCGGGATCGCGCACGAGGGCGATGATCGCCTGGGCAAAGTCGTCCTCATTTTCAGGGGTCGTGATGGCGTCGATGCCCGGTCGGGCCACATCGAAAAGGGCTTCGCTGTGGACGAGGACAAGGGGTAAGCAGGCGGCCATGGCTTCGAGGACGACCAGACCCTGGGTTTCGCTGACGGAGGAGAAAACGAACATGTCCGAAGTCAACAGTTCGCGCGGGACTTGTTCGAAGGGCACCATGCCGGCGAAATAGATATTGCGCTCTTGACCGAGCTGTGCGGCCAAGTTTCGCAGCTTGTCGAGATCAGGACCATCGCCGATGACGCGCAGGCGCAGACGGGGATCTTGAGAGTGGGCGCGAGCAAAGGCGCGCACCAGGAATTCGATGTTTTTTTCTTTGGCGATGCGACCCACGTAGATGAGCTGGATGCGGTTGGGATTTGTCAGGGGGGGCGCGGCGCGCGGCGGAAAGAGTGAGAGATCGATGGGCGTGGGCAGGATGTCTACCGGGCGATCGACGTTATATTCCAGCGGGAGCATGTCGCGCACCCACGCCGAAGGGGCGATGATGTGGTCGGCCTTGCGGGCGTAGTCCCCCACCATCCTCTTGACCATCAGTTTGACGATGCCAGCGTCGAGGCCGAGGTAGTGGGTGTATTCGTGGTACATCGTGTGGAAGGTGAAGACCAGCGGCAGTCCCAGGTTGCGACTGAAGTTCAGGGCCTCGCGTCCGACGATGACGGGATGGTGGGTGTGGATGATGTCTAATTTGAGGCGAGGCACCAACCAGTCGATCTGCGGCGCCACCAGCACCGGCAAGGCATAGTCCAGGCCGGTAGGCAGGGGTATCGCTGGATAGCGAAAGATGAACGGCTCAGGGTCTTCGTAGTTGCGGCTGTCAGGCGCAAAGATACTGACAAAATGTCCAGTCGTTTGTAGGCCCTGGGCGTAGAGGTTGATGGAACGCACTACGCCGCTGATGATCGGCTTGTAGGCGTTGCTGAACATGCCAACACGCATGGCTCAGACGCCCAAACGAGCCTGAGTGAGCACATTTTTGAGATGCCGGATGACAGCGGTGCGTTCCTCTGCGTCCGCAGGTGCTTCGCCAGTGCTCGGGGTAGACGCGGCGTCCTTTTCCAACGATTCGATAGCCGTCTGCAGGAAGGAGAGAAAAGATTCGTCGATTGTGTCTTTGTTTTCTTTCAGGATGGCGCGGGTGCCATCGGGGTATTGGGCTTCGGTCAGGGCATAGAGGAGGCGTAATTCTGGTGGCACGTTCTCTTCCATGGCGGCGGTGATCGTCTCCCAAAGTTGTTTCAATCTCTGCACGGCGGCGGCGGCGCCCCGGCGCTCGGCGTCCTCGATATTGACCATGAGCAAGGACATGACTGTTTGGTCAAGGTAGGGCAGCATCTCATGCACGGCTTTTTCCATGTCCTCGGCGCCCAGCAGCTCCTGCAAGATTTGGCTGGCTTGCTGCATGACTTGTTCGTCGGCGGCGCGCAGGCTTTCCAGGATTTGCAACATGCGGTCGCGTTTTTGTTCGAGGGCCGGGCGTGCAGCCGCAGGAGTAGCTTCGATGCGCTCGGTCAGGGTTTGGAAGAACTGGTAGTCCAGCACCGCTCGCGCCACCACGGTGAGGGCCTCTACTTCGTCGAGGTCCCCCTTGAGGATGGCGTCGAAAACAGTTTGGCGGGTGGGGTTGCGTCCCAGGTCTTGCACGGCCTGGCGCTGCTTGAGGATGCGGTGCCCGAAACTGGTGATGGGCAGAAGTTTTTCGCGCAGTTCGCTCATAAGGGTGGCTTGCGCGGCCGCGCCTTCGGATTGGGCGGCCATGACCAGATTGGTCAGGATGTTGAAGAATTCTCGATCCAGCAGGGTTTCGTTCTCTTTGACGGTGACGTTGAAGGCGATGTTGTCATCCTTCAAGCGCGCGAGTTCCTGCACGAGATCGACTTTCTTGCGACTGGCCGCGATCATGTCCGGTGTGATGCCCTCGAAGCCCAGCAATTTCTCGATCAAACTCTCCATCGTCAGAAATTGCTGGGGCGAGAGCATGTAGAAACGGCGCTGCTCGGCGGGGACGCTATCCATCAGGGCTTTGGAAAAATCGCCGATGATCTTTTGGCGCTGCGGTTCGCTGATATTCAGTTGCGGGGGAATGAATACGCCCAAGAACTCATGCGCCGAGTCGTGGTAGAGCAAGGGCGCGGCGATGTAGTTGACATTACGGCAGTTCGGGCATTGTGAGGCGTTGAGCGAGCCGGTAAGCACGATCTGCTTAAGTTCCGGCGTCTGGCCGACATCGATGATGCTGAATACGGGCGCCTGATAGGAGAACCCGCACTGCGGACAACGAAGGGAGGCTGATTGTGGTCGAAACATGATAGTGTCTTAGCTTTGAAAATAGGTGCGATAGCGCCGAGCGCGGGCGCGATAGTTGGCCGCGCCTTGTGCGCCGGCCTGGCGATCTTCGATGTTCAATTCCCGCACGACGCGCGCGGGAATGCCGACAGCCAGCATTCCCGCCGGGATTTCCGTCCCCGGCGACACGACCGCGCCGGCGCCGATGATGGCTTCGGCGCCGATGCGGGCGCCGTTGAGTACGGTGGCGTTCATGCCGATCAAGGCGCCGTCGCCGATGGTGCAGCCGTGGACGACCGCGCCATGACCGATGGTGGCGTTGACGCCGATGAGGGTGGGATAGCCAGGATCGGCGTGGACAACGGCGTTGTCTTGCACATTGGCGCCTTCACCGAGAACGATGCGGTCGGCGTCCCCTCGCAAGACGGCGCCAAACCAGACGCTGGCTTCGGCGCCAATCTCCACGTGGCCGATGACGGTGGCCGTGGGCGCGATGAAGGCGCTGGGATGGATGAGGTGGGGGTGGTGGCCGATGGCGTCCAAGAGGCGGGGATAGGCTCCGTCGGAGGTGTGACGCGGTAGTTTAGCACGACACCGCGCGGTTATCCTAACCCAAGCAAGGTGCTTCCAACCTCAAATCGAGTTGAATAATCGTGCGGAATTTGGTAAATTTTCTTCCGTTTTCAGGCGTGGACGCCGGACGATGTCTTCTACACAGGCGAGCGGCGTCGCTTCATTGCCGACCTTTCAGGAAGGCATAGCTGCGCGTGAAGAGGGGATCGTCCGGTTGTAGTTGCAGGGCGCGGGCAACTTCCTCGATGACGGTCGGGCTGGTGGGTTCCAACAAGTAGGCAGCCCAGCCACGCAGAAAGTGGGCGGCAGCCTGGGTGGAGTGGTCGGCTGAGGCTGAAGCAGAGGCCGGATCGCTGTCCAGGATGTCTTTGGTGACATCGAAAACCCAGGCGTCGACGGCCTCCTCCCATCCTTCGGCCACGGTCCCCGTCACCAACACCGATGGTTGGGCGAAGATCTCGCGCGGTTTATGCTGGCGGAAGGGTTTTATCGCTGCCTCATAGTCGCCGAAGAAAAGATTGGGCAGGATGGGGTAAGGGCTGTCTTGCACTGCCTGGCGTCTGTCTTCACCGATCAGCCGGATAAGAGCGATATTCCACATCGCCGCGTCGTCGCCAGGGACAGAAGTCGTGCTGTTTTGCGCTAAGAGCGCAGGAATCAGGTCGAGAGCTTGTTTCCAAAGCCCGGCCTGGGCCAGTGTAACCGCACGATTGTTCAACGTGCGTAATGATGCAGGAGCCGAGTCGCCCAACATGGCCAACTCCACCGGAGCCATGTGTTGGCCGTCCCAACGTAATACGCGGGCATCGGCGTAACGCACGCCGCAGGCATAGCAGAAAACGTAGGGATCGCTGGCATCCAGCACCACTTCGCCCAGACCGTCGTCGTTCAGATCCTCCACGCGTCCATTGCCAGGGTTGGGGCTGAAGCCCGTGGCGGCGATCCGGAATTGACTGCCATCGAAGCGAACAAGATGATAGGTCCCGCTGTGTGCGCCGGCCCCGCCATTGATCTCAAGCCAAAGACCAGTCGGTTCGACCATCACTTGTTTGACGCCATCCTCTCCGATGTAGTCGGCGCCTGGGTCTGCGGAATCGCCATCGCCGCCCAGTGATTGCAACGCCACCTGACGCCAGCCATCGCCAGCGCGGGCGTAGAGAGCCACCAGGTGGGGCTGGGCGGCAGCGTCATAGGAGCGCATGCCGACGGTGTGAACGGCCCAAAGCGCTTCGTCTTTGGTCATCAGCGGCACGACAGCCACATCGGTGAAGCCATCGAACACGCCTTCGGGGGCCAACTCGATGCCGGCGTCGCTCAGGAATTGGGCTTTGAGGTTGGCGCGGGTAAGGGCAGCCTCGGTCGGCCCCCAACTCAGGCGGTGGGTGGGGGTGATGGGGACACGCGCGCCGAGCGCAAAGGCCGGACCGTCGCCCACAGGCAGCCAGAGGACATTGAGCGCGAGGGTGTCGCCGACGGGGCGTAGGACCAGCACGGCTCCGCTGCCATCATCCGCCCACAATGCCTCCAGCACAGGATGGGCGTCAGAGCGCAGGGTCTCGCGCTCGCTGTGGCCATCAGGCGCCGTGCGCACCATGTCGAAGTCCATCACGCCGTTGCGCTGACTGTAATCGGGTTTGGTGGTCTGGGTTTGGAAGCTATAGAGTTTGCCATCCCCCAGCATCTGGGCGAAATCCACCAGCGTCAGTTTCATGCTGGCCGCGTCGGGGGCGATCAGGGTCTCCCTGCCTCCGTCCTGAGTGTTGTAACGACGCAGGCCGGTCTCGACGCGCGGGCCAAAGTAGGGGCCGGAGACGTAAACATACTGATTGTCGGGCGTCCAGGCGGGGTGACAGCAGGCGCTGCCCATCTGCACGACGCCTTCGCTGTCGATGTTGTGGATTTCCAGACTGCCGCTGGTGGTGTAGAAGGAGCGCCCGATCAGCAGTCGCGCGCCATCAGGCGCCCAAGCAATGGGGTAGTAGGTTCCGGCGCCAGGCGCGTCGGGGGGATCATCGGCCTGGATGACCCTGACTTGGTCGCTGGCCACATCGATGATCTGAACACCCTCCAGACCATAGGCCAGGCGGCCGCCCTGAGGCGAGAAGCGCAGAAAGGCGATGCGAGGCGTACCCAGATAGCTGGTGGGTTGATCGGGGCCAGCCAACAACAGTCGCGGCTCCTGACCAGGGGCGGCGATCAGGTAGAGGTCGTTGTCGCTGACATAGGCGATGGCGCCAGTAATGCGCGCAACGTCGAAATCTGTCACCGGCGCGGGGGCGTCGGTTGCCAGGCTCTGTGTCTGGCCATCGACCTCGAGTCGCACCACCTGACCAGCGTTGCTGAGGAAATAGAGCGGCGCCGGGAGAAGAGGCGCCGGGGTGGGCGTTGGGGGGATGGTGGGTTCCGGCGTCGCGGTGGGAAGCGGCGTGGAGGTGGGTTCTGGCGACGCCGTCGGTGAGGTCACAGTCGACGATGCTGCCGTCGGCTCGATCTGTTCGGTGGCGACTGGCGTGGGCGTGGGGGAAGAAGAAGTGGGCAGTGGCCGACCGCAAGCAACAAGGACCAACGCCAGCAGGCCGACTATGATCAGGCGCCAGGCAGAAAGACGCGGCGAGAGATTGGAAGTGTGCGACATGGGAATCCCTTTGGCTAAGAATCGTCAGTAACATGGGCGGCGATGCCTGAGTCTAGCACAAACGCTGTATGCGTCAAACCACCATTTCAGAAATCTTTGGGGTCTGGTCTGGTTGTCTGGTTTGACCAATCTGGTTTGACCAATCCGTCTTATTGCTTTTATAATATATGCTTGTGTCCACGACTATTGTCTCTTTGCCGGACCTGCAATTCAATGTTGCGGGCTTGTTGAAAGGCGTCATCGGCGGCGTTCGTAGCTATGAAGTGCGCGTGCCGGTATCCGAACTGGATCGCCTGGACGAGTCCTTCGATGTGGTCGGGCCGCTGACGGCCACAGTGCGCTTGATGCGCACCGCCGACACCGTGCTCGCCCGGCTGCGTGGCCACACCCAGGTGCGGCTAGAATGTGGGCGTTGCCTGGAACCGCTCGACGCTGACCTGGACATCACGATCGAAGAGGAATTTCACCCTAGCATCGACATCATCACCGGCCATCCGTTGCGGGATCAGGGCGATGACGAAGCCCTGGTGATCGACGATCATCACATTCTTGATGCGAGCGAAGTCGTGCGCCAGGCCGTATTGCTCGCCCTGCCCCTGACGCCCCTCTGCCGTGAGGATTGCGCTGGGCTGTGTCCTATCTGCGGCGCCAACCGCAACCTGGAGACCTGCTCTTGCGAAGTCGAACCCACCGACGCCCGCTGGGCCACTCTGAGCGCCCTTTTGGAGCTATCGAACGACGAAAATTAATCGCAGGCGCCACGCATTAATACGCAGCAGACAAAATGCGTCGCACCGTTATCCTTAGGAGATTCTGCCCCATGACCCCACATCCGAAACGAAAGCATTCGCAGGGCCGCCGCGACCGTCGCCGCGCCCACGACGCCCTGAGCCGCCCCCATCTGATCTCGTGCCCTCAATGCAAAAACCCGCGCCCGCCGCACATGGTCTGCCCACATTGTGGCACCTACCGCGGACGCACTGTGGTCGAGATCGAGGAAGAGACCGAGAAATAGACTGGGTTAAACATTTACCCACGCTCAGTTAGCGAGGGAACGGGGTTGACTGGCCCCGTTCCCTTTTCATGCCAGTCAGGAAAACGATATGGCTTCACCCGTCTTGCTCTTCCCCGGCCAGGGCGCCCAAGAAGTCGGCATGGGCGCTGAGATCGTAGCGAACTCGCCAGCGGCGGCAGCTATTTGCACCGAGGCTGACGACATCCTTGGTTTCGGCCTCTCGCGCCTGTGCTTCGAAGGTCCCGAAGACAAACTGACTGACACCATCAATGCTCAGCCGGCGCTGCTGACGATCAGCATCGCCGCACTGGCGGCGGTCGAGGAGGCGCTGGGACGACCTTTGGCGGCCGTTGCCGCGGCCGGACACAGTATGGGCGAATATAGCGCGCTGGTGGCCGCGGGCGCGCTCACGTTCGCCGACGCGCTGCGGTTGGTGCGCGAACGCGGACGGCTGATGAAAGAAGCAGATGACCGCGCGCCGGGCGGCATGGCAGCCATCATCGCCCTGGAAACGCCGGCGATCGAGCAAATCTGCGCCGACGTCCGCAGCCAGACGGGACGCTTCGTCCACATCGCCAACGATAACTGCCCCGGCCAGGTGGTCATTTCGGGCGACGAGGCGGCGCTGGTGCAGGCCATGGCGGCAGCCGAGGCTGCTGGCGCGCGCAAGGTCGTGCGACTGGCGATTACGATTGCTGCCCACTCGTCGCTGATGGGCGTGGTGGAAGAGGAATTTGCAGCGGCTGTCGCAGCAACGCCCATCCATGCCCCGCGCTTCCCGGTGATCGCCAACATTTCGGCGCAACCCCTGATGACGGTGGACGCCATTCGTCGAGAGATGGTCGGCCAACTACAGAGTTCGGTGCAGTGGACGCGCTCTATGCAATACCTGATCGATCAGGGCCACGAGACCTTCATCGAATTCGGACCTGGCGGCGTCTTGGCCGGATTGATCAAACGCATCGACCGGCGACTGCGCGGCATCCCCAGCATCGCTTCGTGGCAAGATGTCCAAGACCTGGTCGCGAAACTGGCTTGACAGGGCCTGGCAACTGGCGTATAAGAATGGTGATCGGTTATCGGTAAACTCTCTGACTCTCTGACTCTCTGACTCTACTCCCAACTCCCTACTTCCTCCCATGACCACACTTGCAGGCAAAGTCGCCCTCGTGACCGGGGCATCGCGCGGGATCGGCGCCGCCATCGCCAAACGTCTGGCCGCCGAAGGCGCCACCGTCGTCGTCAATTACAACAACAACGCCGAGGCCGCGGCCGCGGTCGTGACCGCGATCGCGGAGGCCGGCGGGCAGGCTATCGCCGTGCAGGCCGATGTCAGCAAGCTGGATCAGGCCAGCGATATGATCAAGGGGGTGCAGAAGCAGTTCGGCAGGTTGGACATCCTGGTAAACAACGCCGGGACGACGCGAGACAACGTGATCATGATGATGAAGGAAGAGGATTGGGATAGCGTCATCGCTACAAATCTCAAGAGCGCCTGGAACTGCTGCAAGGCCGCTTCGCGCGTGATGCTGAAGCAGAGCAGTGGCCGCATCATCAATATCACCAGCGTGGCCGGGATTGCCGGAAACGCCGGGCAGAGCAACTATTCGGCCTCGAAAGCTGGCATGATCGGCCTGACCAAAAGCCTGGCGAAAGAGATCGGCCCCCGCAACATCACCGTCAACGCCGTCGCCCCTGGTTTCGTGCCCACGGATCTGACGAATGCCCTGATCGAGCAGATGAAGGACGCCATCCTGGAGCATACCTCGTTGCGGCGGCTGGGCGCGCCGGAGGATGTGGCCGGGGTGGTGGCGTTCCTGGCCGCTGACGATGCCAGTTTTGTCACCGGCCAGGTCATTGCTGTGGATGGCGGCATGGCGCTGTGAGCGAGGAGGAAGCGTGGCAGACGAGCCGATGATCGGCGGACGCGTGACGATTGCGCCGCAGGTGCTGACAACCATCGTGCGTCAGACGGCGTTGAGCACCGAAGGCGTTTCGCGGCTGGCCGCGCGGCTGCCGCGGCGGGCGCGGATGGGTGGTCGCCGCGCCGTGGCCCCCGGCATCGAGGTCATCGTTGCTGATGGCCAGGTGCGAGCGGCTCTCCACGTCGTTGCTGATCCCGGCGCCAACATGATGCGGCTGGCCGCTACGCTACAGGTGGAAATCGCCCGCGCTATCGAACACATCGTGGGGCTGCAAGTGGCCGGGGTGGATGTCTTCATCGATGACGTTTCTTTCGTTGGCGCTTCGCCAAGCGCCGGCGCGCCCCCATGATCAAACAACGCCATCAAGCCCGCCAGACTGCTTTGCAGGCGCTCTTCGAGATCGATATCGCCCATCATCCGCCGGGCGTCGTCGTGCAAACGCGCATCGAAGAACAAGAACCGCCTTTGAGCCAGGACACCGCCGACTTCGCTCGACAGATGGTGCATGGGGTCGTGTCCCAGCAGACCCAGTTGGACGCTATCATCGCCCGCTTTGCCCCGGAATGGCCGGTGGATCAGATCGCCGTCATCGATCGCAACGTTCTGCGCATCGCTTTGTGGGAGATCGGCATCGCCCAAACTCCGATCAAGGTCGCCATCAACGAGGCGGTGGAGTTGGCAAAAGTGTTCGGATCGGACGCCAGTCCGCGTTTTGTCAATGGCGTTTTGGGCGCGGCCACCCGCAGCGAGGGCGCCTTGCGCAAGCTGCTATCGACATCAGCACCCGTGATGGCAGGGTGACGCCATGTTCAACATTGGCCTAGGTGAACTCCTTTTCATCGCTGTTCTGGCCCTCATGGTGCTCGGCCCGGAAAGGTTGCCCAAGCTGATGCGACAATTGGGCGAGATCGTCTACCAAATCCGCACCGTGGTCAACCAATTCAACAACCAGTTTGCCGAAGAACTGAAACCAATCCGCGAGATCCAATCTCTGGCGGCCGATCTCAACCCCATGCGACAGATCGGTGGCGCTCTCGACCAGGCCACTCAACCGCAACCCTCGATTGCGCCGCCAACGCCGGCTGTCCAGCCGGCGATAACCCCGCAAACGGCGGCAGCGTCGACGCCCTCCGGCCCAGCGCCGATAGCGCCGCTGCCTTTTCCTGGCGCCGGCGACTCCCATCCCATGGCCCAGATCTCCCGCCAGATGGCAGCCGTCGTTTCCCCCCCTGACGCTGCCACCGCGAATCCACCCACAGCGGAGGCCGATCTTTGACTTCGCCCAGTAGCGCGACTGCTCGCAGTCAGACCGCCCCCATCATCGAACACATTATCGAGCTGCGCGATCGCTTGATCCGCGCCGCCCTGGCGTTGTTCGTCGGCATCGTGGTGGGCATGATCTTTGCCAAGCGCTTTCTGGAAATCCTGATTGCGCCCTTGCAAGGCGCCAGCTCGCTCCAGCTCCTCAAACCCACCGAAAACATCATCATCTACTTCAAGGCGGCTCTGATTTTGGGGGCGATTATAGCAGCGCCCGTCATCATCTACCAGCTCATCGCCTTCATCGTGCCCGGCTTGACCCGCAGCGAGAAGCGCATGCTTTATGCTTCCATGCCACTGGCGTTCGCACTCTTTGCCATAGGGGTCGCCTTTTGTGCGTTCGTAGTGCTGCCTTTCACCCTGCGGTATTTGCAAACTTTCCTCACCGACTTGTTCAAAGCAGAATACTCGGTTGGCTACTACATGTCGTTTGTGGGGAATTTCGTGCTGTGGGTTGGCGTAGCCTTCGAGACGCCTCTGGTCATCGCTTTACTCGCGCGTTTGGGGGTCGTTACACCCCAGCAATTGGTGCGCACATGGCGCTATGCTATTGTCATCATTGCTATCCTCGCTGCCGTCATCACCCCCACACCCGATCCCTTCACCATGTCCGTGGTCATGGTGCCGTTGTTCGGCCTATACATCCTTGGTCTGATCATGGCCCGCTTCACCTACCGCCCGCGGGCGTCTGTTCCCCCGTCATCCGAATCAGCAACAACAGATAGCTGAGCAACCTACCAGAAAATGCTTCGATGATGAAGACTCCACAACACATCCTCATTTTGGGCGCAGCAGGGCGTGATTTCCACAACTTCAACACCGTCTTTCGCGACGACGAACGCTACCGCGTGGTCGCTTTCACCGCGACCCAAATCCCCAACATCGAAGGTCGCCTCTACCCACCGGCGCTGGCTGGCCCCCTCTACCCAGAGGGCATTCCCATCTGGCCGGAGAGCGAGATGGAGGAAATTATCAGCCGCGAAGGGATCGACGAGGTGGTCTTCGCCTATAGCGACGTCTCACACGAATACGTGATGCATTTGGCCGCACGCGCGGTGGCGGCCGGAGCCAGCTATCGTCTGCTGGGGGCGCGGGCAACGATGCTGCCGAGTAGCAAGACCGTGGTGGCCATCACGGCCGCGCGCACAGGCAGCGGCAAAAGCCAGACCACGCGCCATGTCACCGATATCCTGCGCGCCATGGGCCGCAAGGTCGTGGTCGTGCGACACCCCATGCCCTATGGTGATTTGGCGGCGCAGGCCGTGCAACGTTTCGCCACGTATGCCGACCTGGACGCCCACCGTTGCACCATCGAGGAGCGCGAGGAGTATGAACCACACCTGGAGCGGGGGGTGGTGGTGTATGCGGGGGTGGATTACGAACGCATCTTGCGCCAGGCCGAAGCCGAGGCGGACATCGTGCTCTGGGATGGCGGCAACAACGACCTTGCTTTCTTCCGGCCCGATTTGCAGATCACGGTTGTCGATCCGCACCGGGCTGGGCATGAAATGCGCTATTGGCCGGGCGAGGCCAATGTGAGGCGAGCCGATGTCATTGTCATCAACAAGATGGACACTGCTACGCCCGAAGATATCGCCACCGTGCGCGCCAACGTCCATGCTCTGGCTCCGCACGCCCAAGTCGTCGAAGCCGCCTCGCCCATCTTCATCGAAGACCCGCGCGCCATCCTGGGCAAGGACGTGTTGGTGGTCGAAGACGGGCCTACGCTGACCCACGGCGACATGGCCTATGGCGCTGGCGTCGTTGCTGCGCAGCGTTTTGGCGCCGCCACCATCATCGACCCCCGGCCCTGGGCAGTGGACGCTATCGCCGAAACTTATGTCAAGTACCCCCGAACCGGACCGCTGCTGCCGGCCATGGGCTATGGCGACGACCAATTGGCCGCTCTGGAAACGACCATCAACCAGGTCCCCTGCGATCTCGTGCTCATTGGCACCCCTATCGACCTGGCTCGACTCATCGACATTCGCCACCCCCACCAGCGTGTGCACTACGAGTTGCAGCCGCTGGGCCGTCCGACGTTGAAGGACATTCTCACCGCCCGCTTCGGTTGAATCGCCGCCCACCTGCCGCCTGCGACTTGCGACCTATTGGCGCCGATTGGCCAGCCACACTCCGGCAAAAATCGTGGCCAGCGCCAGCGGCTGGCTCCAACGCAGCGGCTCGCCGAGCAGAACAACGCCGAAGACTACTGCAAAAAGGGGGATGACATACGTCACCATGGTGGTGGGGGTGGCGCCAATGGCATGAAGCAACGTGAAATAGAGAAGATAGGCCAGGCCCGTGCTCAGCAAGCCCAGCCAGATGGCCGCGAACCAGGCCAGACCGGTGAGATGGAGCTGCCAGGGACGGTCGAACGCCAGCGCAGGGCCAAGCGTCCACAAAAAGGCGAAGCCGAGCTGAGCGGCGGAGGCAACAGGCGGGGGAACGCCGCGCAAGCGCTTGCGGCCAAAGACGGAGCTGGCGGCATAGCCCCCCGCCGCCAAGACGACGGCGATCTGTCCCGCCAGACGATTGGCCCCCACACCCTGCACCAAATCGGGCGCGAACAAGATCACCACGCCCAGAAACCCAAGCAAGACGCCTGCCGTCCGGCGTCGGGTCAGCGGCTCGTCGATCAGGAAGAAATTCGACAGAATCACGGCAAAAAGCGGCGTCGTGCTATTGAGAATCGCAGCCAGGTTGGAATCGATATATTGTTCGCCCCAGGTGATGAGGCTGAAGGGAATGAAGTTGTTCAGGAAGCCGAGAAAAGCCAGGGAGAGGAGCACGCTGCGGTCGGTGGGCAGCGGCAGACGCTGTCGCCACACCAGGATCGCCATCAGCAGCGCGCCGAGCAGCAAGCGCAGCGCCACCAGCGAAAGCGGGTGGAAGCCGCCCTGCAAGCCCACTTTGATGAACATGTAGGACGATCCCCAGATGGCGCTGAGGGTCAAAAACAAGAAGGCGTGTTTGCGGGTCATGAATCGTCTCGGCAAAAAATTCCTCAGGGACCCCAGCGCCAGCACAGGCCACGGCCACCGTATGCCCCATCGGAAAAGGTACGGGGCATCATACGCCTGAGGGTCGATAGAGGCAAGGTTGAGACAAGATCGAAAAGACAAACTCTCCTTGTGGTATCATGTGGCCTGCACCTGTCAGATCGTGCGAAAAGGCGAAGCCTCGCTTCGCCCCCTCATCTTTCGTCCGGCGGCGGCCCTGCCTGCCCCATCACCACGGAGAGCGCTGTGAACCCCATCACTTTTCCTCAAAACACTGCGCCAGCCTGAACGCTCTCCCGGTCTCCCGCTCTCCCGGTTTACCGATTTAGCGATCTACTTGATAAAATAGAGTCGATCCTACACTTTTCACCTGCCGATCCATGCTCGATCTGGCCATCGTCATCGTCAGTTATAACACCCGAGACCTGCTCCGCACCTGCCTTCGCTCAGTCTACGCCAGCGAAGGCCATTTCACCTTGCACGTCACTGTGGTGGACAACGCCAGCACAGATGGCAGCATCGATATGGTGCGCCAGGAATTCCCGCAGGCGCGCGCCATCGCCGCCCCGCGTAACGGCGGCTTTGCCTATGCCAACAACATCGGGCTGCATAGCTACGGCTTCGCGCAGGGGGAACATGCGGCCAGCCTGCCGCGCTACGCCCTCCTCCTCAACCCCGACACCGAACTCCCCCCCACCGCCCTGGCGGCCATGCTCGACCTCATGACGCGACGCCCCGAATTAGGCGCGGCGGGACCCAAGCTGGTGCTTCCCGATGGCCGTCTGGACAAAGCCTGCCGCCGAGCCTTCCCCAGCCCATCTTCATTCATCTACCGCGGCCTGGGACTGAGCAAGCTCTTCCCCCACAGCCCACGCTTCGCTCGCTACAACCTCACCTATCTACCCGAAGACCAGGAAACCGAAGTTGATTCTGTCGTGGGCGCATTCATGCTCGTCCGTAGCCAGGCCATCGCCCAGGTGGGGTTGCTGGATGAAGCCTTCTTCATGCACGGCGAAGACCTGGATTGGGCCTTTCGCATCAAGAAAGCAGACTGGAAAGTCTGGTACTATCCTCAAGTCCAGGTCCTGCACCACAAAGGCGCCGCTTCGCGCGGCAACCCGCGCGTCCGCTATGCCTTCTACCAGGCCATGCACATCTTCGTGCGCAAACACTACCGGGCCGAAACGCCAGCCCCCTTGTATTGGTTGATCCTCGCGGGCATCGCTCTCAAGGGCAGCGTGGATGTGGGCAGCACATGGATGCGCGCACGATTGGGAGCCAAATCGCGGCCAGGGAGTGCTGGGGCATGAAACGCTCGCGCCTCCTCTTCCAGATCATCGCTCTGGCGGTCGATATCGCTGCGGTCATCCTGGCTGTATTCAGCGCGCATCGCCTCCAACGCCTCTGGAAGCCGGAGTCGGTCGATCGCTTCCTGGCCTATGCCCCTTTCCTGATCTTGCTGGCGTTGGCCGTCATCATCGTCTTCTATTTGGGCAGGCGCTATCACCGTCGCCACCCCGAAAGCCTGATCGACAGCATCTCATCGGCGGCCTGGCCCGTGACCATCGCCAGCTTGATCGCGCTCACGGGGATCACATTCTTCTTCAAAGACCGACCAAACAGTGAGCTTCCCAACTATCCGCGCGCCTTCATCCTTGCTGCCTGGCTCCTCAGCATCCTCTTCATCGGCCTGACGCGCTACTTGCTGGCCCGTATCCTCTCACTCTTCCAAGCACACCGGGTAGGCCGCAACCGCGTCTTGGTGGTGGGGACGGGCGAGGTGGGGCGGATGTTGGTGCAAAAACTGTTGAGCGCCAGCGGCGTCGCCCATGAAGTCGTCGGCTTCGTGGACACCAACGCCGACAACCCCACCCTGGTGGGCGCCCCGCTGCTCGGTCGCCCCGCCGACCTGCCCGCCATCATCGAAAAGTACGGCGTCGATGAAGTCGTCATCGGCCTCCCCGAAGCCTCGCACCGCCAGCTCGTCCAACTCATCTCGCTGTGCGAACGCGAGAAAGTCAGCATCAAAGTCTTTCCCGATGTCTTCCAGATCATGGCCACCGAGGTCTCGGTCAGTGACCTGGCCGGGCTGCCACTCCTGACGGTGAAAGATGTGGCCCTGCGCGGCTGGCGCCTCTCCCTCAAGCGTGGCTTCGATCTTGTCTTTGGCGGCATTCTGCTGATCATATTCTCGCCGCTCATGGTGTTCATCGCCCTGCTCATCAAGCTCGAATCCCCCGGCCCTGTCTTCTACATCCAGGAACGCATGGGCTTGGACGCTCGCCCCTTCCCCATGCTCAAATTTCGCTCCATGCGCGCCGATGCCGAAAAAGCAGGCCCCGGCTGGACGACCGCCAACGACCCTCGCAAGACGCGCCTGGGCGTCCTCCTTCGCCGCATTTCCTTCGACGAGCTGCCGCAATTCATCAACGTCGTACGCGGGGACATGAGCCTGGTGGGGCCTCGCCCTGAACGCCCGGTCTACGTCGAACAATTCCGGCAATACATCCCCCGCTACATGGAACGCCACCGCGAGAAGGCAGGCGTCACCGGCTGGGCGCAAGTGAACGGTCTGCGCGGGGACACCAGCATCGTCGAGCGCACCAAATACGATCTTTGGTACATCGAAAACTGGTCATTGTGGCTCGATTTCAAGATCTGCCTGCGTACAGCCTTCCGCCTGTTCGGCGACCGCAACGCCTACTGATCCCTAGCTCGCGCGACCGAGGAGCGTAATCGCCAACTCGCGCAGCAACGCCGCCCCCTCCGCCGCGGCGTCCAGAGCATCCAGAGCCGCCAAGGCCGCTTCGGCGTGCTGCTGGGCGACGGCTTCGGCATAGGAGCGCACCTCCAGTCGTTCGAGCAGGGCCAGGACGGCGGGCAAAGCCGCGGCGGTGAGCTCACGGCTGGGATCATAATAAGCACGCAACGCCTCGGCGTCGGCGCCGCTCTGCGCCAGGGCATAGAGAACCGGCAAAGTTTTCTTACGCGTGAGGATATCGCTCGCGGTCGATTTGCCCGTGAGCGCTTCATCGCCCCAGATGCCCAAGATATCATCCTGCACCTGAAAGCTGAGGCCAAGCTCGTGGCCGAAACGCCAACAATGGCCGGCCATCTCCGCGTCATCGCTGGCTACGATAGCGCCCAACTGCGCCGACGCCGCTAACAGCGCCGCCGTCTTCCCTGCGATCATCGTCAAGTACTCGTCCGCCGCCACCTGGCTCCGCGTCTCGAAACTCATATCCAAGAATTGGCCCTCGGTGAGATGCAGGCAGGTCTGATCGAAAACATGAAAAGCGCGCAGAACGCGGACGGGCGGCACATCGCGCTCAGCCAGGCGTGCGAGCGCCAGCCGGGCTACTGTAAACAGGGCGTCGCCAGCGTTGATGGCCTGAGACTGACCGGCCCAACTCCACAGGGTGGGGCGATGGCGACGGGTGGGGCTGTTATCCTCGATGTCATCGTGAATGAGCGAAAAGTTGTGCACCAGCTCGACCGCCGCCGCCGCTGGCAGTGCGGGATATGGATCGCCGCCCGCAGCCACGCACGCCATCAACACCATCAAGGGGCGCACGCGCTTGCCCTGAGGGGCGTGCTCTGCTTGCCCGGTTTGATTCTCCCATCCCATGTGATAACGCATCATGCTGTACAGCCCCTGCACCTCTGGCTGCTCGCCCGCCAGCAATCCCCGCAGATACGCGTCCAGCTTGGGCGCCCAAAGGGCGCTGAATTCACGAAGATCCGCCATCTATGCCTCCACTAAACGACCAGGCTCGCGCAGCGCCGCCAAATCCTTCGCTCCCGCCGCAAACATGGCCACGCGCAACTCGGACACGGTGGCATCGATCTCGGCGGCCACGGCCTCCGGCCCTCTATCAGCAGCCTGCAAAAACGGCCCGGCCATACCGCCCAAATCGGCGCCCAATGCCACACACTTGGCGATATCGATGCCCCCGCGCAGACCGCCGCTGGCGAAGAGCGTCATCTGCGGCAAGGCCAAGCGCGCCAAACGCAACGACTCGGCGGTGGGAATGCCCCAATCGGCGAAAGCACGCGCCAGGCGTCGCAAAGACTCGGTCGGCGCGCGATGATACTCGACCTCCGTCCACGAAGTCCCACCGCTTCCCGCCACATCGATGGCGGCAACGCCCGCGTTCGCCAGAAGCCGGGCAGTCTGCGCCGAAATGCCCCAGCCCACCTCTTTGGCCACGACCGGCACGGGCAAGGCCGCGCACACCTCCTCGATCTTGGCCGCCAAACCCTGCCAGTGCCAATCACCATCAGCTTGCACCGCCTCTTGCAGCGGATTCAAATGCAGAATGAGCGCATCCGCCTCGATCATATCCACCGCCCGCCGGCAATGATCGACCGTGTAGCCCTTATTCAACTGCACCGCGCCCAAATTGGCAAACAAAAGCAAGCTCGGCGCCACCTTGCGCACCTGAAAAGTATACGCCTGCTCCGGCTCCTCCAGCGCCGCCCGCTGCGATCCCAGCCCCATCGCAATTCCGGCCGTCCCCGCCGCCTCGGCCAGATGCAGATTGATCCGATACGCCTCCTCTGTGCCGCCCGTCATCGACGAAATCAGCAGCGGCGCTCGCAAACGCTTGCCAAACACCGTCGCCGTCGCATCGATGGCGGGCAAATCAAGCTCCGGCAACGCCTGGTGAACGAAGCGATAACGCTCCAATCCGGTCGTCAAACGGGGAAAACTGACATCCTCGTCCAAATTGATACGGATATGATCGGCTTTGCGATTGGCATGGCTTCCAGACATCGTTGGGTCTCCAGCAGGCAGTGTAGCGGCGCCACGCGCGGGTTGTCAAATCGCCCGCAACTTTCATCCCCTGGCGGTGTTCCCCTGTAAAAGCATTCGACGAATATTCGTCGGGTGCTTGGCGTCACCGCGGTGGATTTTGCCCGCTCGATCAGGCGTGCTAGAATGCTCCCATTCTCAGCACAAATCCGTCCGGTTATCCCGGCGCCTTGATTTTGTCCATCCCATCCCATCACGGAGAAGTACATCCATGTTCATTGAAAAACGAGTCATCGCCATCATTGCCGAACAACTCGGCGTCGCTGAAGAAAAGGTGGTTCCCACCGCCCGTTTTCGCGAAGACCTCGACGCCGACAGCCTCGATCTGGTCGAGATGATGATGTCCCTCGAGGAAGAATTCGGCGGTGAGATTTCTGACGAAGACGCCCAGAAAGTCCTGACCGTCGGGGAAGTCATCGACTTGTTGAAGAAGGCCAGCACCTAGAAGCGATCGACCTTTTTGTATCGGCAGATCGGCTCCTCTGGTCATGTTCTGACGATGCCAACTCACCAAAACACCGAGTGCAGCGCCCAGTGCGCCTCACTCGGTGTTTTGTTTTCCGGTTCGTCCTGATGTCCGCTCACTCTGTCAATGACTCCGCCAGCGCCCTCATCCTTGTTGGCGGCGTCAGTGCGCGCATGGGCCAAAACAAAGCCCTCCTGCCCCTGGGCGGCGTCCCCCTGATCGAGCGCGTCCTGCGCACCGTGCGTTTCCTCACAGACGACATCCTACTCATCACCAACGACCCCGCTCCCTATGTCCACCTCGGCCTCCCCTGCATCCGCGACGAACAGCCAGGCTATGGCCCCCTCATGGGCCTCTACTCCGGCCTGCGCGCGGCCAAGCACGACCTGGCCCTGCTCGTTGCCTGCGACATGCCCTTTCTCAGCCCCGACCTGCTCGATTATCTCCTCGCCCTCGCCCCTGGCTACGATATCGTCATCCCTTGCACCACCGATGGCCTCCACCCCCTTCATGCTGTCTACCGCCGCTCCACCTGTCTCCCTGCCATCGCCGCCGCCATCGCCGCCAACGAACGCCGGATGATTGCCTTCCACGCTCAGGTAGCCGTCCGCGAAGTTGCCGAAGCCGAACTCGCTCCCTACGATCCCCTGGGCCTTGCCCTCATGAACATCAACACCCCCGCCGAGTTCGCCGCGGCGGAAGACAAGATCAGGAGACCAATAACCACTCCCCAATAACCACCCCATGCCCCGCGATTCCTTCTTCGACCAAATCTACCTCCTCGTCCAACAAATCCCGCGCGGCAAGGTCGCTTCTTACGGCCAGATCGCCGAAATGCTAGGAGCGCATGGCGCCGCGCGCACCGTAGGCTGGGCGCTGGCCTCACTGAGCGACGCGCAGGCGCAGGCCGTACCCTGGCAACGCGTGATCAACAAAGCTGGGCGGTGCTCCATCCGCTCGCTGGATGCCTCGCCACACGAGCAGCAGGCGCTGCTGGAAGCCGAAGGCGTCGAATTCAGCGCGCACGGCTACACCGACATGCGCCGCTTCGGCTGGGAAGGATTGAATCCGGATGAAGTGAGAAGATTGATCGAGATGATTGGAGATTAGAGATTGGTTATTGGAGATTGGTTATTACTTGACACACAATGAGTAAAACGTAGTAAGCAACAATTCTCGCATATCATGCACAAGGAGTCTCTCATGCGCCGAATACTTCTCGCTCTTCTTGCTCTGCTAGTGCTTCTTATCGCTGCGGTTGGCGTTTTCGGTTGGTATCAGGCGCGACTGGCCTGGCCCAAAACCGATGGCGAACTCACCCTGACCGGTCTGCAAGATACGGTCACGGTGATCCGCGACCCGCGCGGCATCCCCCACATCTATGCCAGCAACCCCCACGACCTCTTCATGGCCCAAGGCTATGTGCACGCCCAGGATCGCTTCTGGCAGATGGAATTCTGGCGGCGCATTGGCATGGGGCGGCTCTCGGAATTGTTCGGTGAAAGCACGCTCGGCCAGGATCGCTTCCTGCGCACCGTGGGCGTCCGTCGCAGCGCCGAAAAATCATGGGACCTGCTCAGCCCCGAAACGCGAGCGGCGCTGGAAGCCTATGCCCAGGGCGTCAATGTCTACATCGATCAAAACGCCGGCCGGCTCCCGCTCGAATTCCGGGTCCTGGGACTGACAGGCGTCAAGGCCGCGCCCGAACCCTGGACGCCCATCAACACCCTCACCTGGCCCACGATGATGGCCTTCCTGCTGGGCGGCAACTACGAAGATGAACTGCGTCGCGCCGAGCTGCTGGCCCGCTATGGCGAGACCTGGATGCAGGAACTGACTGAATATGACTATCCGCGGGACTTCCCCCTCATCCTGCCCAAAGGCGTAACCTGGCAAAAGATCGACACCAATGTGCTGGCCTCCGCCGAATTGGAGCACCTCTTGGGCAGTGGGCCGGGCGTGGGCAGCAACAACTGGGTGGTCAGCGGCAGCCGCACCACCACCGGCATGCCCCTCCTGGCCAACGACCCACACCTGGAACCACAATTGCCCTCGATCTGGTACGAAAACGGTCTGCACTGCCAGCCGGTGGGGCCGGAGTGTCCCTACGATGCCGTAGGCTTCTCTTTCGCCTCGGCGCCAGGCGTGGTGCTGGGCCACAACGCCCGCATCGCCTGGGGCGCCACCAACGCTTATCCCGATGTGCAAGACCTCTACATCGAGCGCATCAACGCTGCCAACCCCAATCAATACGAGATCAACGGCCAGTGGGCGGACATGGAAATCAGCCACGAGGAGATCAAGGTCGCGGGCGCGGATGAGCCGGTATCCCTGACCATCCGCCGCACACGCCACGGCCCCATCCTCAATGATGTGGCCTACGGCGCCGAGAGCGATTGGGCCTTTGGCTGGCAGCCGCTGGCCCTGCGCTGGACGGCGCTGGAAGGCAACCGCGCGGCCGAAGCCATCCTGCAACTCAATCGCGCCCAGAATTGGGACGACTTCCGCGCCGCGCTATCGCTTTGGGATGCGCCCTCCCAGAACTTCGTTTACGCCGATGTCGATGGCAACATCGGCTACCAGATGCCAGCGCGCATCCCCATTCGCCCCACCGGCGCCAATGGTCTCACCCCCGTGCCCGGCTGGAACGATGACTACACCTGGCAAGATTTCGTACCCTTCGATGCGCTGCCGCACAGCTTCAACCCCGCGCAGGGCTACATCGTCACCGCCAACAACCTGGTCGTGAACTATGCCGACTACCCCTGGCTGACGCGACACGAAGGATCGCAGGGCTTCCGGGCCGAGCGCATCGTCGAGATGATCGAGGCCAAGCCCAAGCTCAGCGCCGAAGACTTCGCCGCCATTCACGGCGACAACGCCAATCTCATGGCCCGCGAGCTGATCCCTTATCTCAAGGATGTGCCGCTCGACCGGCCCGAAGTCGCCGCCGCCCGCGACCGGCTGCTGACCTGGGATGTGCAGCAAGACATGAACAGCGCCGACGCCATGTTCTTCGAGGCATTCTGGTACAACCTGACCACCGCCATCTTCGGAGACGAGATGGGCGACATGGCCCCGCGCGACTACGGCCTCATGCGCTATGTACTGCCCGACGCCAGCGCCCACTGGTGGGACGACATCAACACCCCTGATGCAGAAACCCGCGCCGACATCCTGGCCCAGGCGCTGAACGATGGCTACGATCTGGCTATCGAAAAGGCTGGGGCCAAACCCGAGCAGTGGCGCTGGGGCGCACTGCACACCATCACCTTCCACAACCAAACCCTCGGCAAATCTGGCATCAGCCTGATCGAGAGCATATTCAACCGCGGCCCCTACGAAACCGCTGGCGGCGGCGAGATCGTCAACGCCACCGCCTGGTCCACCGAGCCGGAAACCCTCTTCCAGGTGCGCTGGCTGCCCTCGATGCGCATGATCATCGATTTGGAAGACCTCAAACGCTCGGTCAGCACCAACACCACCGGCCAATCGGGGCATCCCTACCACAAGCACTACGCCGACCAGGTCGATCAGTGGCGACTGATCAAGTACGCGCCCATGTACTTCGACCGCGCCCAACTCGAGGCCCAGGCCGAAGGCACACTGACCCTGAAACCCTAATCGACTTCGACCGCACCCTACTCAAAGACGCAAAGCCTTTGAAAATTACTGCCAATGCGCACAAGGAAACGAGTATGAAATAACCCAAGACCACATCTTTCGCTTTTCCCCCTTCGCCCCCTTTCTCTCTTACTCTTTCCCAAGGAATTTTTGATATGCTCAGTCGCATCTTTCGAGCACTGAAGCTCGACAGCAGTCTGTACAACGAAGTCGAAAGCGACCCCAAGTATAACAGCGAAGCCTACATCATCGTCGCCATCGCCGCTCTCCTCTCTGGCATAGGCGGCGGATTCACACTCAAAGACCCCACCAATCCCGGAGCCGGAATTGGCTGGTCGTTTACGGGCGCCCTCCTGAACATCATCATCGCCCTCATCGGCTTCGTCGTCATGTCTTACATCGTCTATCTCGTTGGCACGCGCCTCTTTGGCGGCACAGCCGATACCGGCGAAATGCGCCGCACATTGGGGTTTGCCTACGCCGCCAACTTCATCGGCATCCTGCCTTGCATCGGCTGCCTCGCTTTCCCCTGGATGATCGCCACCTTCTTCGTGGCCACGCGTGAGGGCCTTGATCTCGACAACACCAAAGCCGCCCTGACCGCCATCATCTCTGTCGTGATTTGGCTCATCATCGTAGCCATCCTGGGCATATTCGGCGTCGGCATTGGCGCAGGCTTCGGTGCGCTCATGGGCCGATAGCCGAACTCCCCCTCTTTCACTTCGCAAAACGGGACGCGCCGAACTGGGAGCGCCCCGTTTTGCTGCCATTTCGACAAAGCATGGCCAACCAATAACACCTCACGCTGATAATCAGTGTATAATGGCTCTATTCCCTCCTGACAACGCTATCATCCCACCCTGCCGCCTGCTCGTATCCTGCATGTCGAGATCCTATTCTGGCCACGGCGTACACACCGATCCCTACGCGGCCAATCCCCAACCCCATCGCCGGCTGGTTGCATGAGCCGTGACATCCTTCTGCGGATCGTGACTTCGGTGGTCATCATTTTCCTGATGTTCGCCCTGCACCGGGCGATCACCGTCGGCCCACGCCCCCACCGCCCGGCCCTCAGCGCCGAACGTCCGCTCATCTTTGCCCATCGCGGCGGCGCCGCCCTAGCGCCCGAAAACACCCTCGCCGCCTTCCAAAACGGCGTCGATCTCGGCGCCGATGCCCTCGAACTCGATATTCGCCTCACCGCCGACGGCGAATTGGTCGTCATCCACGATGAAACCGTCGATCGCACCACCGATGGCGCCGGCAAGGTCATCGACAAAACCGTCGCCGAGCTAAAACAACTCGACGCCGGTTATCGTTTCACCTCCGACGGCGCCTATCCCTTTCGTGGCAAAGGCGTCGTCATCCCCACCCTGACCGAAGTCTTGCGCGCCTTTCCCGATCGCATCATCAACATCGACATCAAAGACCCCCTCCCCGCCGCCGCCGACCGCCTGGTCGATGTCATCGACGCTGCTGACGCACAGGATCGCATCATCGTCGGCAGCTTTCACAATGACATCCTCCGTCGTTTCAGTCGCTCGGCGCCTGGCATCGCCGCCATCGCTGGCGCCAACGAGACCAGACTCTTCACCGTGCTCCAACGTCTGGGCTTGACCCGCCTTCATCGTCCTCTCGGCGACATCTACGAAATCCCCCCTGCTTCTGGCGTCTTCCGCCTCGACACCCCCCGCTTCATCACCCGCGCCCACGCCCTCAACCAACGCGTCGTCTATTGGACCATCGACGACCCTGCTGAGATGCGCCGCCTGCTCGAGCGTGGCGCCGACGGCATCATCACCGACCGCCCCGATCTGGCTGCCCAGATCTTTCGGGAATTTGGTTATTAGCGATTGGTTATTGGTTATTGGTTATCCGCGCTCGATAATTACCAATTACCAATAACGAATCCCCAATAACTCTCCTAACGAGGAAATTCTATGCTCGTCAGCGATTTCATGACCCGCAACGTCGCCACCGTGCAATCCACATGCACCGTCGCCGAAGTGCGTCAGCTCTTGGCCGTTTCCGACTTCCGTCGCGTACCGGTGATGGAAGGAGACGCCCTGGTTGGCATTGTCGACGCCCACCACCTCATCGGCGATGGCCCCGTCAAGCACTGCATGATCCGCAATCCCGTCACCGCCCGCCCCGACATGCCCATCGAAGAGGCGGCCCGCCTGATGGCCGATCACAAAGTCAGCGCCCTTCCCGTCATGGAGGATGGCAAACTGGCAGGCATCATCACTCAGACCGACCTGTTCCGTCTGGCCGTCGAAGCCATGGGCGCCCGCCAACGCGGGGTGCGCGTCACCATCCTGATGCCAGAGATGCGCGGTATGTTGGCCGATATTACCAACGCCATCACCAACGCCGGCGGCATTTTCGCCAGCCTGGTCACGGTCGCCACGCCTGACCCCGACACCGAGCTGGTAACAATGAAAATCCGCGATATGACCCAGCGCGAGGTGGCCGACCTCCTCTCCGATCTTAGCGTGGAAGTGCTGG
Source organism: Chloroflexota bacterium (assembly GCA_041918515.1). Lineage (GTDB taxonomy): Bacteria > Chloroflexota > Anaerolineae > J102 > J102 > SSF26. The sequence continues at coordinate 26,961 of JAYRVO010000021.1, forward strand.
ATATCCGCACAACGTGAAACGCCTTGCCTGACCTGACACACATCGACGCCCGCGGCCAAGCCAGCATGGTCGACGTTTCCGACAAAGCCACGACGACGCGCGTGGCGATAGCTACTGCGCGCGTCGTCATGCAGCCGGAAACATTGGCTGCCATCCGCGCGGGTGATGTGAAAAAAGGCGACGTCTTGGGCACAGCGCGCGTCGCCGGCATCCTGGCCGCCAAAAAGACCCATGAACTCATTCCTCTCTGCCATCCCCTGCTTCTGACCAACATCGCCCTCGATTTCGCCTATGCCGAGGACGGCATCGACATCCAGGTCACGGTGCGCTGTCAGGGCCAAACCGGCGTGGAGATGGAGGCGCTGACTGCCGCCGCCGTTGCCGCCCTGACTATCTACGACATGGCCAAAGCGCTGGAGAAGACGATGTGCATCGAAAACGTGCGCTTGTTGCACAAAGAAGGGGGAAAGAGCGGCGTCTTCGATGTGAAACGTGAAATGTGATACGTATCACGTATTACGTATCACGTATTACGAAAGATAGCCCATGAAAATCACGATTAAGTTATTTGCTTCTATCCGCGAGCTTTTCGGCGCCGCCACGCTCGAACGCGATCTGGCCGACGGCGCCACGGTGAGCGACCTGATCGAATTGTTGCGACAAGAAACGAACGGCAAGGTGGCGCCTGGCTTTCTGCACGTCGCCATCGACAAACGCTACGCGGGGCCGGAGACCCTATTGCACGCGGGTGATGACGTGGCCGTGTTCCCGCCCGTGAGTGGGGGAAGCGAGGGTGGGGCAAGGTCAAAACACTTCTGGATCACCGCCGAACCGCTCTCACTGGACGCGTTGGCCGCGCTGGTGACCGCGCCCGACCGCGGCGGCATCGTCCTCTTCTCTGGCACGGTGCGCGGGATCACCGGTCCCCAGGCCACCGACTACCTCGAATACGAAGCTTATGCCGAGATGGCAGAGGCTGTGTTGGCGCAGATCGGCGCGGAAGTGCAAGAAAAATGGCCCCAAGTGCAGGACATCGCCATCGTCCACCGCCGCGGACGGCTGGAGATTGGCGAATCGAGCGTCATGGTGGCAGTAGCGGCAGCCCATCGCCAGGGACTGTTCGATGCCTGCGCCTACGCCATCGAACGCCTCAAGCAGATCGCCCCTATCTGGAAGAAAGAGGTGGGGCCGGATGGGACGTATTGGGTGGAGGGGCCACGGGAGGGAGGGGAAGTGTTGGGCTTGAGCTAAGGCCATCATTGGTATTTATCATGAATGAAAACAGAGGCGAGGGTGGTGGACAGAATGCCCGCCCTGCCAAGTTTTGACATTGACATTGCTTTTTGGCAGAATGTTGACCTTCATGTTAAGGCTTGTTAACATTTCCGTTTTTGTCACTGACAGTGGTAACGATGGCGTGAATACTCTTCTACCAAGACGTGAGTGTAGCCAATGAACGAGATCATCATTTTTGGTATTTTACTCGTCTTAGCTCTCACTTTTGACTTCCTGAACGGCTTCCACGACTCCGCTAATGTGGTGGCAACCATGATTGCTTCCCGCGCGCTCTCGCCACGGGCGGCACTGTTCCTGGCTGCAGTAGCAAACCTGATCGGCCCCCTGTTCTTCGGGGTGGCCGTTGCCAAAACTGTTGGCAAGGAGGTGGTGGATCCTAGCAGCATTACTATTACTGTTGTCATGGCGGCCCTGGCAGCCGCCTCGTTGTGGAATGTGATCACCTGGTGGTTTGGCATCCCCAGCAGCTCTTCTCATGCCTTGATCGGCGGATTACTAGGTGGAGCGATCATTTATGGTGGGTTGGCGGTTGTGAGACTGGACGGCCTATACAAAGTGGCGATTGCACTGTTCTCATCTCCCATTATTGGCTTCGTCGCCGCCTGGATTCTACTACGCCTCACCCTTCTACTCGCGAGCGGCGCCACACCGAAGGTCAATACGACGTTCAATCGCCTGCAACTGGTCACGTCCACGGCGTTGGCCCTTTCGCATGGCACCAACGATGCCCAAAAGACCATGGGTATCATTACGATGGGTTTGGTGACACTGGGCTTTCAGGGGACTTTTCACGTCCCGTTGTGGGTGGTGCTCACGAGCGCAACCGCGATTGGGCTGGGGACTGCCTTTGGCGGCTGGCGCATCATCCACACCCTGGGCGGCAAATTCTATCGCATTCGTCCTATCCACAGTCTCACCTCGCAGGCTGCGTCGGCTGCGGTCATCCTGACCGCCTCCCTCCTCGGCGGCCCAGTCAGCACCACACAGGTCGTCAGCTCCGCCATCGTCGGCGCCGGCGCTTCCGAACGGATGAATCAGGTGCGTTGGGCCAATCTCTCGGATATCGGCATTGCCTGGCTCATCACCATCCCCATCACAGCGGTCATGGCCGTTGGCTTCTACTTGATTCTGCGACCTATTCTAGGCCCCTGACCCTGCCTGAACAAAGAGGAACCTCTCCTATGAATCTACCCGGTACGCAAAAACGCGAGAATATCTTCGTTCAATTGCTGAAGAAGCAGGCCCACTATCTGCAAGAGGGCGTGCAGGGTCTCTTGCTCTATGTCAGTGGGGGCGATGAGGCCGGCGCCGCCACGGTGGAACGTTGCGAGAAAGAAGGCGACGAAGTCCGCCGCGTCCTCATCGATGAATTGCACAAGACCTTTGTCACGCCTTTCGATCGTGAGGACATTTACCAGCTATCGCTCTACCTGGACGACGTTTTGGACTATGCCTATACCACCGTCGAAGAGATGCACGTTCTCAAGGTACAGCCTGACCATCATTTGATCGAAATGGTGCGCCGCCTGAACGAGGCCGCCGACGAGCTGCTCATGGCCATGCAGCGTCTGACCGAGAACCCGATGGTGGCGCTCGATCACGCCCGCCGCGCCAAAGGCCGCGAGAACCAGATCGAGCGCGAGTATCGCAAGGCCCTGGCTGAAATTTTCACCGGGCCGGAAGATATCCATCACCTGATGGAGATGTTGCGCAAGCGCGAGGTCTATCGCCATATCAGCAATGCCGCCGACCAGGCCGACCAGGCGGCAAATGTGATCGGCGAGGTGGTCGTGAAGATGACGTGACCTATCCCGCTCTTCGGGCTTGAGCCTCAGGGCAGAGTGATGAACCCCTCACCCCGCCCGCTTGGTCAGCATCGGCAGATAAGTCAACGAGGGCGGCGTCAGATCGGCCGTCGCCTGGCACAGGATCTTCAGCCCCTTCATTCTTTGGGCGGCAAAGACACAGCCCTTGGCCTGCGAAACCGCCAAGCCCAATGTCTGATTCTGGTCCAACTCCTGCACGCCCATGGAACGCGGATTCACCTTGTCGCTGGCGTCGATGTTGTACAACAGGTCGCCTCGCGCTGGCAGTGCCATCTCCCAGGTGGTGAAGAAGGCCCTGTCTCCTGCCGCAGCCACCTGATAGGACGACTCCGGAGTGTAATAGTTGCCCCTATGGACAGGGTGCAACGGATCCGATAGATCCCAGATGTTGAGACCTCGGTTCTGCTCTCCAGTGATGCCTTCCCAATGTGAAATGAAAGCGTAGCCGCCTTCGACATCGATGTTGGCCATGCCCAGGCTGACTGCACAACCTGGCGTCTCGTTGGTGCAGGGATAGACCTCCTGTGGATTTGACGGCTCGGTCACATCGATCACCCGCAGACCGCCGCCGATCCAGACATCGGTCAGGATTTGCACTGCGTCCCCCACCACATAGGCATAGAGCCTGTTGGTGGCTGGATCAGGAGCAACATCTAGAGCATAGACGCGCCCGCGATCCGGCACAGCCCCGACCCCAACCGGCGCCAACGGATCGCTCGCATCGACGACGCGAAGCCCCAGCTCACTGACCAGATACACGTGATCCCCATAAGCGGCTAGATCCTCGATGCTGCCGAACATCTCGCTTTCGGATACCTTCACTAGACGCGCTGGCTGCGAGATATCGATCACTCGTAGTAACCCTCCCCCCGATGTGTAAGCATAATTGCCGCTGAGAGCAATTGTGATCGTTCGTCCTGGGATCATGCTCTTGACAATCGCCTGCGTTGGGCGAGTGATATCGAGTATCGCCATCCCGGTGTCGAGTCCGACATAGGCGTAATCATCCCTCACTGCCACCGTCAGCGCCTCGCCATCGAACCGTACCGACGCAATGGTTGATGAGGGGGCTGCCGGCGGCGAAGCCACAATCGAGGAGGCTGCGCCCACCATCACCAGGCTGGCAACGCAACAAAGGAGCGCCAGGCGTACAAAGAACTGGTTCATTGTCTTCTCCTTGTCGTCAGAGGTGCGAACAGACCATGCAAAAGCGCCAGGACGCCCTCAGGATGATATGGCTCCTACTGCGGCTTGGAGGGCGCCGTCTCTATCTGCCGTTGGCAAGCATTCGTTGCCGCTGTGATAGAACATGTAGGTGCGCGGGAAAGGCGCACTGTTCAACAGCGTCTGCCGACTCGCCGCCGACCGCTCCTCCCCTACATCCCTGTCGTCGCCACGACCTGGCGCCGTCGCTCCTTCCGGCGTTTGCGATGCCATCACCCCCCGCCACAATGCCAACCATGAGCACGAAACCAGCGATGATTGAGTAGATACGCGCCATTGCGGTATTCTCCTTACGTCGTTATCGAACGATGGGCCTCTCCTGACCAGGCATCCATGAATTCATCTTTAGCGCCTACAACTTGTTATAGAAATCACAAATCATGTTATATCTTTGCTCGTGATTAAGATGTAGGATTTCATACAATACGAATCGAAGCCCAACGAACCGATCTCGCCTTTGCGCCCAATCTTTGACAGAAACCACGACTTCGTGCTATAAGCCGCTTATCCAACGCCGCCAACTTGGCGGACATCGAGAGAAGCAAAATCATAATCAGCCTGTCTCGCCGTTGGCGAGCGCATCGTCGCAACGCCGCTCTTTGTGCGACCCCTGTCCGGGTCGACTCCTTCACCGTAAACGCTATGTCATCACGACATAGCGTTTTTTATTTTCTCCCGCCCTTTTCCACCAACCCACCTTCTCGTCATCCGTCCCACCCTTGCGGATGATCCCGGCAACAAAAGGAGCAAGTGACTATGGCAATTACTGGTTTCAATGATCGTGTTGCTCGCATCGACCTGTCATCAGGCAAAATCCACTACGAAAAACTCAACCCGGATGACGTCCACAAATACGTTGGCGCCCGCGGCCTGGGCGTCAAATACGTACTGGACAACGGCCCCGATGTCGATCCGCTCTCGCCTGACAACCTGCTGTGCATCGTGACCGGTCCGCTCAGCGGCACCGAGGTCAAGATGAGCGGCCGCTTGTGCGTGGTCACGAAGTCGCCGTTGACCGGCACGGTGACGGATAGTCATATGGGCGGCTGGACGGCAGCCAAGCTGAAATGGGCTGGCCTGGACGGGCTGTTGTTCAAGGGGAAGTCCGACACTCCTGTGTATGCCTACGTCGAGAACGGCGCTGTAACGCTTTACGACGCCTCGACCGTCTGGGGCATGGAAACCGGCAGCGCTATCCGCTATCTGCAATCGGAACACGGCGAAGATTGCGCCGTGATGACCATCGGCCCAGCCGGCGAGAACCTGGTGAAGTTCGCTAATTGGATCAACGAAAACGAACGTGCGGCCGGCCGCGGCGGCACGGGCGCGGTAGGCGGTTCGAAAAATCTCAAGGCTATCGTCATCAAAGGCGACAAGAAGAATCAGCCCAAGCCGGTGGATCGCACGGCTTTCAAGGAGGCGGACAAGAAGGCCCTGACGTCCATCATGAATGAAGCCGTCATCACGGCCCCGCGCAAGGGCGCTCTCTCGGTCTATGGCACCAATGTCCTCATGAATATGGTCAACGTCATCGGCGCGCTGCCTACCAAGAACTCGCTCAGCACGTCGTTCGAGTTGGGCGAGGAAATTTCGGGCGAGCACGTGCGCGAGACCATCCTGATCGACGACCCCACATGCCATGCCTGCCCGGTGGCCTGCAAGAAGGCCTTCGAGGTGCACGAGGGCAAGTACAAGGTCAAGGGCGAAAGCTACGAGTATGAATCGGCCTGGGCTTTAGGCGCCAACTGCGATATCGGCATCACCGAGGCAGTGGGCTATATGATCATCCAATGCAACCGCTTCGGCATGGACACGATCGAGATGGGCAACGTGCTTTCGATGTACATGGAGGCGACGGAGAAGGGCTTATCTCACCACAATGGTCTGGCTTGGGGCGATGCTGACGATGCCATCCAATTGGTCGAGCGCGTCGCCTACCGCAAAGATCCCGTGGCCGACATGCTGGCCGAGGGCACCTATCGCGCCGCCGTCCAATTGGGCGATCCCGACATCGCCATGACCGTCAAGGGCCAGGCCATCCCCGCTTATGATCCCCGCGGCATCAAGGGCATGGGCATCGGCTATGCCACAAGCAACCGCGGCGCCTGCCACCTGCGCGCCTATACCCCCGCCGCCGAAGTCATCGGCAACGTCCTGGGGCCGGCCGAATTGACCGACCGCTTGGCCTGGGAAGGCAAGGGCAAACTGACCGTCATCTTCCAGAATGTCCACACCATGACGGATTGTTTGGACGTGTGCAAGTTCTCTACGTTTGCCGAAAGCCTGGATAATTTCGCCGAGCAGTTCAGCACTTTTACCGGGATGCACATGACTGTCGATGATTTGCTCAAGCTAGGCGAGCGTGTCTACAACCTGGAGCGCTACTACAACAATCTGGCTGGCTTGCGCGAAGGCAGCGACTACCTGCCCAAGCGCTTCCTGGAGCTTCCCGCCGACGGGCAAGGTTCGGTGGGCAGCGTGACCGAATTGGATCAGATGCTGGCAGAGTACTATGCCGAGCGCGGTTGGGTAAACGGCGTCGTGCCGGAAAGCAAGCTGCGCGAGCTGGAAATCTTGTAGAAATCCCGTAGTAACGACTTCAGTCGTTCTCTCACCCACCCAAAGCGGCGGCGCCTTTCCCAGAGTGCGCCGCCGTTTCTTTTGTCTCAGTCAGAGGCAAACACGGCCTGGAGGTGGCTTTTCGGGAACAGGTCGAGGGTGTCGCCAGGCGTCAGGAGCGTCTCAAGGCCCTGAAGAAAAATGATCTGCCGGCCATTACAGAAGACGACGAACGTCTCGCGCGCCTGACCGGATTCAGCGAACAGGGAAGGCGACAAGGAGGGCAAGCGTGCGCTCAGGGCCGCGAGTGCGGCGAGAACAGTAGGAGGCGTGGGCAGGTCCATCGTCAGCGCCCGCAATCCGGCTTGCTGACGCAGTGTGCTGTGAATGCGGATGAGCACGATCTACCCTCCACCCACCGGCGGGAAGATGTCCACATTTGCTCCCTCTGGGATCACCGTGCCCACGCCGTTCAGGAAAACGATATCTTTGCCGTTGATAAAAATATGGATGCGTTGGAGCAACTGCCCGTCGCCGTTCACCATCTCCGGGCGCAGGTCGGACCAGCGCGACACCATTTCATCCACCAGCGTTTGCACAGTCGAACCGGCAGTGGTGGCGATAGGGGCGATGGCGCTGCCGACGATGGGGCGCAGGGTGGCATAGACTTTGACTCGGATCATGATGTTGACAGGGTGACGAGGTGACAGGGTGGCACGGTGACAGGGTGACAAGGTGACTGGGTGACTGGGTGACAAGGTGACTGGGGGAGATGAGCGCAGCGCGACGACTTTGTGTCTTCTTTGTCAAGGCAGTATAGCAAAGGGAAGAGAAAAGGCAACACACTCGCATAAGCGAAGCCCTTTGACGCGGAGGACGCCCTTCTCGTATACTGACTTTCATGACTACTTTCGTTTCTAGCCGTCTTCGCGCGCTCTTCGCTGGCCGGCGCGCGGGCGCCCAAGCGACAACGCGCGCCTCCTTCGGCGGTGATCAGGATCCTATCGTCGTCTATACGGCGGCCAATGCCATGGAGGCGGACCTGGTGGTAGCCCTGTTGGCAAGCGAAGATATCCCCGCTTTTCCGGTGGGGGCGTCGCTCACTCAGGCCTACGGGTTGCAGATCGGGCCATTAGCTGAGGTGCGCATTCTCGTCGCGCATGGGCTGGCGCCGCGCGCTCGCCAGATCATCGAGGAGCGACACCTGGGAAGCAGTGACGATATTTACATCTCATCGGATTCTTAGCAATTTCTTAGCTTCGGGCAGGGGTATGGATGATCTAGATCATGTCATGGCCTTAACTGTGTGCTATACTGAAGGCGCTTTTCCACACTCTCCGACAAAGGAGTTCCTATGGCCGAAAATGTTGTCATGCCGCCGCGCATCGCGGCGAAGAATTCCAACAAGCAGATCAAGTTCATCATTGGCGGCGCGCTCATCATCGCCGCCATCGCCTACCTGGTCTTCACCAGCATCCAGACCACCGGCGCCTACTACATGACGGTGGACGAGGTGACATCGCAGGCCAACAAGCTGGTCGGGCAAAAGATCCGCATGTCGGGCAGCGTGCTTCAAGACAGCGCCAACTGGGATGCCGCCAACCTCTTGCTCAATTTCGATCTTACCGATGCCAGCGGCGAACATGTCACCGTGAGCTTCCACGGCAGCCGGCCCAGCAACTTCAGCCGGGCCACCGAAGCCATCGTCGAAGGCCAGTTGCAGCCGAACGGCGTTTTCCGCGCCGACAACTTGCTCCTCAAATGCCCCTCGCGCTACGAAGAGGCGCCTGAGGTGACGGAATTCAAGTCCGTCGACTAACGTCAGTGACGCCGTCAGCGACGCCGTCAGCGACGCCGTCAGCGACGCCATCGTTTCCACTTGAACGCATTTTTCACTCGGCAGTCGCCCTGAATCAGGGCGACTGCTTTTCTTCGACACACAAAATTCATGCACCGAAGCAGCGTTGTTTTCACACACCTTCGTCTGGGGATGTTACTGGGTCTGGCCTTGGGATTCATTGTTCTGGCGGGGTTGATAGGGCCTGTGCGGGCGCAAGAAGGCGGACCCTCTAGCCTGCCACGGGGCGCAACCTACCGCGGCCAGCGCGTCTTCGCCCAACATTGCGTACAATGTCACGGTGCGCAGGGTCGTGGCGATGGCCCCATGGCCAGCCAGGCGCCCAAACCCCCCGCCGACTTTACCGACCCGACCTTTGCCGAGACCCGCAGCCCACAGGCGCTTTTCGATGTCATCGCCAACGGTCGCATCGACAATCTGATGCCTCCCTTCCAGGAAAGCCTCTCCGAAGCAGAGAGGTGGGACGCGACGGCCTACATCTGGTCGCTGCACCTGGCTGACGCCGATCTCGCCGGAGCGGAGAGGACCTATGGCAATGCCTGCGCCAGCTGCCACGGTGCCGACGGCAAAGGTCAGGCCAGCCAGCCGGACATCCCCGCTCTCACCGACGCCCGTTGGTTGGAGCAAAATGAGACTGACTGGCAAGCAGCCGCGACGACGGCGCCGCATCCGGCAGTGGCTAAGGCGTCGGCGCAGGAAATGACTGCGGCCTCGATCTTTGCCCGCAGCTTCAGCCTGGGCTTCAACCTGCTCACGCCCAAGATCGAGGGCAACGGGGTGCTGACTGTTCAAGTGCAAAATGGCACCACGGGCGATAAGCTGGCGCAGACGGCGGTGCAATTGCTCATCTTCGATGGCCAAGACATGGTCGCGCAGCGCCAGGCCGCAGCCAACGCCGAGGGTGTGGCCCGATTCGACAACCTCCCCACCGAACCAACCTGGGCCTACGTGGCCAGGACGAACTACAACGATGTGCCCTTCGAGAGCGACATGTTGCAGTTCGAACCTTCGCAGGCGTCACTGACGGTGCCGCTGGCTGTTTATGAGGCGGGCGCCAAACAGGAAGACGTCCGGGTGAGCCGCGCACACTGGGTGATCGGCCTTCAAGACCCCAAAAACCTGGATGTAGCCGAAATCTACGCTCTCGTCAACAGCAGTGATCGCGTCTACATGGGCGAGTCAACCTCTGCGGGCAAACCACTGGTCTTGACTTTCGCCGTGCCAGAAGGAGCTGCCAACGTCAGCTTCGAAGGCAACGAAACAGCAGAACGCTTCCTGCCAGTCGATGGCTCTTACGTAGATACGATGCCCCTCCCCCCTGGAGGGCGCCAGGTGCTATTGCGCTACAGTCTCCCCATCGTCGATGGCGCCGCCACCCTCTCTCATGCCATACCCTACCCCGTCGACAATCTGAACTTGCTGGCCCCCGACGCGGGCATGACCATCGAGGCTCCTGATTGGACGACGCAGGATCCGCTGCAGACGCCAGGCGGCAACTACTTGAACTTCGTGCAAACCAATCTGCCTGCCGGAGCCTTGCCCAAAGCTGTCTTTACCGGCATCAACCCGGCTCAATTTGCAGCCACCGACGCCAGCGCTGCTTCTTCGCCCCAACAAACTATCGATGCCAACGCCACGCCGGGCATCTCCGGCCTGCCCTGGCTGCCGGCGGTACTTGTGGTCGTGGCGGGTGCGCTGTTGGGCGCCGGCGCCCTCTTCCTCATCCATCGCCAGCAGGCGCGACAAACTGCGCGCCCACTCATCCGCCAAGAGCAGAAACAAGCTTTGATCGAAGAAATCGCCGATCTGGATGACGCCTACGAGGCGGGCGACCTGGGCGAGGCCGACTACCAGGCTCGCCGCCGCTTGCTCAAAGCTCAGCTCGTCACCCTGGTGCGAGAACAAGCCGGATGAGCGCTCCACTCATCGCCATCACCGGCCTGCAAAAAACGTTCGGCCGGCATCGCGTCCTGCGGAGCATCGATCTGGACATCGCCGCAGGAAGCTCTGTCGTGCTCTTCGGCCCCAACGGCGCCGGCAAAACGACCCTCCTGCGCATCCTCGCCACACTCTCGCGCCCCAGCGCCGGCAAGGTGCGCGTGGCAGGCGTTGAAATCACTGCCAACCCCGAAGGCATCCGCCAATACCTGGGACTGGTGGGACACGCGCCCTTGCTGTACGACGACCTCTCAGCCGCAGAAAACCTGGGCTTCTACGCCCGGCTGTATGGCCTGACCAATCCCGAACCACGCATCCAGGAACTTTTGGAGCGAGTGGGATTGTGGCGACGGCGCAAGGATTTGGTGCGCACCTTCTCGCGGGGGATGGTGCAGCGGCTGGCGATCGCCCGCGCCCTCCTGCACAACCCGCCCATCCTCCTGCTCGACGAGCCGGACACCGGCCTCGATCCCCAGGCGGCAGAGATGATGACCGGCCTGCTGCGCGAGATCGGCGGCTCGGATCGCACCGTGTTCATGACGACGCATCACCTGGAGCGCGGACTAGAGCTGGCCGATCGGGTGCTGATGCTGGCTGGGGGCAACCTGGTGTTCGATCAACCGGCCGCCACTCTCTCGTACAACGAACTGCGGCCCCTCTACGACCGCTACGTGGGGACGGGGCCAACATGAAGCGCTATTTTCAGGTCATCGGCGCCGTCTTGTGGAAAGATCTGCGCATCGAGCTACGCACGAAAGATAGTTTCACGAGCATGGCCGTGTTCGCCGTGCTGGCCTTGCTCATCCTCAACTTCGCCTTCGAGCTGCGTGTGCCTGACAAGAACATGGTCGTGCCGGGCGTGTTGTGGGTGGCGGTGGCGTTTTCTGGCGTATTGGGCCTGGGCCGAGCCTTCATCAACGAGAAAGACAAAGGCAGCCTGGCAGGATTGCTGCTGGCGCCGGTGGATCGCAGCGCCGTCTACTTCGGCAAGATGCTGGCCAACCTGATCTTCATCCTCATCGTTGAAATCTTCATCGTGCCGCTGATCGTGCTCTTTTTTAATACACCCCTCATCAGCTTCTCCTTGATACTGGTGCTGCTGCTGGGTACAATGGGCCTTGCCATCGTCGGCACCGTCTTCTCGGCCCTCACGGTGAACACCCGCGCCCGCGAGGTGCTCCTGCCGGTCTTGCTCTTCCCCATCCTATTGCCACTCCTCATCGCCGGCATCCGCACCACCATCGGCCTGGTCGAGGGCCAACCTCTGGGCGATTTTAGCAACTGGCTGCGGCTCATGCTGTTCTACGATGTGCTTTTTCTGGTTGTAGCTTATTTGACCTTCGATTACGTGGTCGAAGAATAGACGCCGCCGTTTGTAACCTGACTACGACGGTTCCCTACCTCAGGAGGTTTCCTGGCCTATGGCTATCGCGAAACGAACAGTCAACGCTCTCAATATCCTGGCCCTGGTGGCGATGGTGGTCGCCATCTACATGGCACTTGTCCAGGCGCCCAGCGCCATCAATCTGACTGAGACCGACCAGTGGGCGCAACGCATCATCTACTTCCATGTGCCATCGGCCTGGATCAGCATGTTCGCCTTCCTGGTGACTTTCATCGCCAGCATCCTCTACCTGATGCGAAACCACGCCCGTTGGGACATCCTGGCTCGCAGCTCGGCCGAGCTGGGCATTGCCTTCACCGTGGCAGCGACGGCAAGCGGCTCGATTTGGGCCAAGCCGGCCTGGAACACCTGGTGGACGTGGGACCCCCGCCTGACCACCTACACCATCGTGCTCCTGCTCTACATCGCCTATTTCATGCTGCGCGGAGCCATCCCCGAACCAGAACGCCGCGCCCGCTTCGCCTCTGTCTATGGCATCTTCGCCTTCCTCAGCGTGCCCATCACCTTCATGTCCATCCGTTGGTGGAACACCATCCACCCCGTCATTCTCGACCCCAACGAGGACTTTGGTCTGGGATCGGGCATGACGGCTGCGTTCATGACCTGCATCCTCTGCTTCACCATCCTCTATATCGCCCTGCTGGCCAACCGCGTGCGCCTGGAGTGGACTATCGAACGCGTGGCAGCCTTGCGCGAGCGCCTGCTTTCAGCGTAACGAGTCGTTGGTCGCAAGTCGCATTCGCGATCCAAACTTACCGTCCGCTATCTGCCACCTGCCACTTGCCACCCTCTTCCTTATCTCGGAGAACACTTCATCCATGCCATACTTCGCAGCCGCCTATCTCGTCATCTGGTTGGTGGTCTTTGTCTTCGTCTTTCTCATGAACCGGCGCCGGGGCGCGCTGGACGACGAGCTGACGATGTTGGAGGAAGCAGTCAAACGGCAGGAAAAATAACCCTTTTGCCGATCCGCTGCCTCCCAACCATAGCACGACCCTGACGAGGAGATTCTCTTTTGACCCCAGTCCGTTCTCGCACCACATTGTTCCACGCCCTGGCCTTGGTGCTCGGCTTCACGGCGGTCTTCACGCTCATGGGCGCTTCGGTGGGATTGTTGGGCGGCTATGCCATCTACGATATCCTGCCGCTGATCGTCAGGGTCGGCTCCATCCTGCTCATCATCTTCGCCTTACGCGTCGCCCATCTCGAGCTGACCTACTGGCAATGGGGTGCGGCAGCGCTGGTGGCAGGCGTCTTGACCTACGGACTGGCGCGCTTCGAGATCGATCAGGCCGCGCGGCTGGCTAGCAGCGTACTCATCGCCCTCGTCGTCTTGTCCGGCGCGCGTTGGGATTGGTTGGTGCTGGCGATACTGGCCATCCTTGTCGCCGCGCTCAGCTGGCTAACCAGCGACACCCTGAACAACCCCATTTTGCGGGCGGTCGAGACAGCATTGGTGGGACTGGTGCTCTTCTTCGGCAATCGCACCGAAATCTTCGACCGTGAGATGCGCATGGACGTCGGCGGGCGCGGCAGCGTCTCCTATGGGCGCAGCGCCCTGGTGGGAGTCATCTTCGCCGCCGGCTGGACGCCCTGCGTCGGCCCCATCCTGGCCGGCATCTTGCTGTTGGCCTCGCAGACGCAGACGGTGGGGCAGGGCGCATTCTTGCTGGCGGCCTATTCCGCCGGCCTGGGCATCCCCTTCCTGATCGCCGGCGCCCTCTTCTCACGCCTGACAGTCTATCTCCCCCGCTTCTATCGCCACATGCCCACCATCAGCCTGATCAGCGGCCTGCTGCTGCTGCTGATCGGCCTGCTCATGTTCACTGACAGCCTGTCACAACTGGCGCAATACGGCTCGTTCCTCAACTTGGAAGCCGCGCTCGGCGTGGAATCGAGCGCCGACATCTCGCTCATCCTGGCTTTCCTGGGCGGCCTGCTCTCCTTCCTCTCGCCCTGCGTACTCCCCCTGGTGCCTGCCTATCTCGGCTATCTCAGCGGCGCCGCCCTGGGCGGGCGCAGCGCCAGCAATCAAGCCGTCACAACGTAATAGTCAAGCATGGCCGCCTCATCCCCCCCTCGGACCTCACGCCGCCAAGCCCTCCTCGTGCTCGCTCTTGGCCTGCTGATCGGCGGCGTCGCCCTTTTCCTGGCGCTGCGCCAACGCCCCGCCTCAGCGACCCCACCCACCAGCCTGATCGCGCGCGCTGGCATCTACCCTGTCGCCAGCCTCTTCGCCATCGACAACAGCAAAGCCCAGCCCGACCCCAGCCACCCTGCCCCGAACTTCGCCATCCACCTACCCGATGGCAGCGCCGCCAGTTTGGCCGACTACCGCGGCCGCCCGGTGATCCTCAATTTCTGGGCGACATGGTGCCCACCCTGCCGCCTGGAAATGCCCGACCTGGTGCGCGCCTACGAGGCGCACAAAGACGAGGGCCTGGTCATCCTTGCCATCGACGACGCCGAGGCCCATGACCAGGTGACGGCCTTCGTGAAAGAGTTCGGGATGACAATGCCCGTGATCATCGACCCCCAGGGCGACGTAATGACGGCTTACAAGACCAACTCACTGCCCTCCTCTTTCTTCATCGACCGCAACGGCATTGTACGCGTGCGCTGGATCGGCTTTTTGACGCCCGATATGTTGGAGCAGAGCCTCCGCACCATCCTATGAAACCCCGGCTGACGCTCTACACCCGCGCCGGCTGCCATCTCTGCGACCATGCCTGGGATATGCTCAACGCCCTCGCCGGCGAGATGGACTTCACACTGAGCAAGGTGGACATCACCTCCGACCCGGCGTTGTTCGCCCGTTTCCGTTATCTCATCCCGGTCGTGGATGTGGAACATGGCCCGGCGCTGTACGGCGTCATCACGACTGATAGCATCCTCACCGCCATTGCCGCCCGTTCTCCCCAGCCCCATGAATGAGCCAAACGTTTTCGTGAGGGGGATGGAGAGAGTAGTCGGGTTCGCCCTCCGCCACTGGCGGGGCCTGTTGAATGCGGTCTTGCTGATCTATCTCGGCCTGCCTTTGCTGGCGCCGGTGTTCATGGCCGCGGGGGCGACCCTGCCGGCGCGGGTGATCTACACCATCTACATCCCCTTCTGCCACCAATTGCCCGAGCGCTCGTACTTTCTCTTCGGCGAATCGCATGTCTATAGCCTGGATGAACTACAAACGGCAGGCGTGGCAACAGGCACCATCTTCCAACGTCGGGCCTACATCGGCGACCACGAGCACGGCTACAAGCTGGCGCTGTGCGAGCGCGACATAGCGATCTATGGCAGCATGTTCGTATTCGGCCTGATCTTTGCCCTGCGCAAGCGCCGTCCCCCTCGGCTACGCATCTGGTGGTACGCGCTCCTCTTCGTGCTGCCCATGGCGATCGATGGCACGACCCAGCTCGTCGGCCTGCGCGAGAGCAATTGGTGGCTGCGCACGATCACCGGAACGCTGTTCGGGATAGGGACGCTGTGGTTTGCATATCCGTATTTGAACGAAGCCCTGGCGCCGATGCAGGAGAAATGATCGACTTGCGCCTGACAAGGAATTGTCAGGCTGATAGGGCAAAAGTCCGCTGAAGTGGACTGATTCGAAGCTGTAGGCGGTTGGGCTACGCCGCCAATTTGAACCGCAAGATTCCGATAGCGCGCCGGGTGGACAGCGACTATACTCGTGTTCATCATCCACAGAAAGAGGAGAAAACATGAACACCGAACAATGGTGGCAGGCTGTCATAGACCGGAATCGGACTTATGACGACCGCTTTGTCTACGCCGTACGCTCGACCGGCATCTTTTGTCGGCCCTCGTGCCCGTCACGACGTCCCCGCCGTGAGCAGGTGACTTTCTTCGCCGCTGCAACCGACGCCCAGGCGGCTGGCTATCGTCCCTGCCGGCGTTGCCAGCCGGATCGGGCGGCGCCGAAAGAGCTAAACCTGGCGCTCGTGCAAGAAATCTGCACCTATTTGGCTGAGCCGCGCGAGCAGACGCCCACGCTGGCCGAACTGGGGGCGCGCTTTGGTCTGAGTCCCTATCACCTCCAGCGCACCTTCAAGCGCATCGTCGGCGTGACACCGCGCCAGTACGCAGCCGAACAACGCCTGGCGCGTTTCAAGAGCGAACTCAAGGGGGGCGCGCAGGTGACAGAGGCCCTCTATCATGCCGGGTTTCAGTCCAGCAGCGCGGCCTATAGTGATGCGGCCGGACAACTCGGTATGACGCCAGTGCAGTATCGCCGCAGTGGTCAGGCCATGCGCATCGCTTATGCCGTGGCGCCGTGCCGGCTGGGATGGCTGCTGGTGGCGGCCACCGAGCGGGGCATTTGCGCGGTGCGGCTGGGCGATTCCGAGGCCGAATTGGTGCAGGCGCTGATCGCCGAGTTTGCCGCCGCCGATCTTCGAGGCGAGGAGGCGGGGCTGAGCGGTTGGCTGGGGATCGTGCTTGCCTATCTGGACGGCCAGCAATCGCACCTGGACCTACCGCTTGACGTGCGCGCGACCGCCTTCCAACGCCGGGTGTGGGAGGCGCTACGCGCTATCCCCTACGGCAGCACGCGCTCGTACAGCCAGGTAGCCGCGGCCATCGGCCAACCGACGGCGGTGCGCGCGGTTGCGCACGCCTGCGCGACGAACCCCGCCGCGCTCGTCATCCCCTGCCATCGCGTTATCCGCACAGATGGCGATTTGGGCGGCTACCGCTGGGGGCTGGAGCGCAAACGAGCGCTATTGGCGCAGGAAGCGCAACGGGCAGCCAACAGCAACACCCCAGCCACAACAGAGGGAATGCTCACCGACAGCGCCCGCAGCTTGTAGGAGAATGCGACATCTCTCGTGCGGCCGCGTTGCCCAATAGCGCCGTCTATCGACAGGCTGTCCCGGCAGCCTTCTCAATGGCATAACGGAACCAATGATGAATAAGCACCACACCCTCAAGCTCGTCGTAGTTCTCTATCTCCTGTTTCCGGCTGCCGGACTGGCAGCCGGAAACGATGTCATCCACCTTGCCACACCTTCGCCAGCATCGGCAGCCGCCCCCATCGTGATCTCGGCCTCGGGCGCTTCCGCTGCCAACATTCAGACGGCCGTCGACGATTTTCGCACCCGGCTCGGCGCCAATAACGGCGTGGGGGGGACATTCCCGTCCGGTCGCCGTGAGATCAACTGGGATGCCGTCCCTGATGGTTTTGCCGCGCCCAACCATCTGCCAGCCAACTTCTTCAATAACAACTCGAAACGCGGGGCTGTGTTCGGTGGAGCCGGGTCGGGTTTTCAGGTCAGCGCTAAAAATGGCAATCCGACGAACACGGCTGTACGCTTCGGGCAGATCAACAATTCTTACACGGCCAACTTCGCCGTCTTCTCGCCCGAACGCCTCTTCACAACCATCGGCAGCAATGTCTACGACATTTTCTTCTTCGTGCCCGGAACCAACCAGCCGGCCCTGGTGCGCGGCTTCGGCGCTGTCTTCACCGATGTCGAAACCGCAGGCTCGACCAAGCTGGAGTTCTTCAGCGGCGCCACGAGTCTAGGGGTCTTTCCTGTGCCAACGAGCAGCAACGCCGGTCTGTCTTTCATGGGGGTGGATTTTGAGTTTCCGACCATCACGCGTGTGCGGATTACCAGCGGACAGGCAGCGCTCGGTCCCGCTGCAGACGACCTCAGTGACGGCGGTTACGACGATCTGGTCGTGATGGATGACTTTATTTACGGTGAGCCAGCAGCCCAACCCTTCCTCTACCTGTCGCTCATTCGGGCCTGAAACTAGAAACGGGAGGGGGCGGCTTCTCGCTGTTAGGGTGCGTCATAACAAACGGTGCAGCGGTCGGAGCGCCACGCTCCGACCGCTATACTCGCGTTGCTTGGCCGCGCCCGTTCCTCGTGCTAGACTGAGCACCCGATGCCTACCTCTCATCGTCTCCCCCACCTCCTCCTCGTGATTCTGATCCTGCTAGCAGCGGCCTTGCCAACGCCAGCCGCGCGGGCCGAGATCGACGCCGGGGCTGTCCGCATCAGCCAGGTGTTCGGCAGCGGTGGTCTCACGGGCGCACCCCTACGCTCCGATTTCGTGGAGCTGTACAACACCAGCCCTACAGCCATCGACCTGAACGGCTGGTCGATCCAATACGCGGCTGCGGACGCCAACAACTGGAACGCCGCGCCGCTGGGCGCCGTCACCATCGCCCCGCACGCTTATCTGCTGGTCAAACTGGCCGAGGGCAGCAGCAGCAGCGACGCTGACACCCCTCTGGCCTTGCCGGACGTGGTGGGCGGCATCAACCTCAGCAGTCGCAGCGGCAAAGTGGCGCTGGCTCAGACCACCGCGCCCATCCTCGGTCCCGACGACGCCGCCGTGCGCGATCTCGTGGGCTATGGCAACGCCAACGCCTTCGAAGGTGGGGCTGCCGCGCCAATCCTCTCGAACACCACCGCCATCCTCCGCAAACTGGGCGGCTGCACCGATACCGACCACAACGCCGCCGATTTCGAGGCTGCCGCCCCTGAACCGCGCAACTCCGCCTCGTTCGCCAACATCTGTGGTCTGCGCATCCGCGACGTACAGAGCGACCGCCATGTCTCGCCCTACACTGGCGCGCTTGTGCGCGAGTTGCCGGGGATCATCACCGTCATCCGGCCCACCGGCTTCTATCTCCAAGACCCCGCACCCGACAACCGCGTGGCCACTTCCGAAGGCGTCTTCGTGGCCACCACCGCCACCGCCGGTCTCTCCCCCGGCCACAGCGTGCTGGTCAGCGGCCTGGTGCAAGAAAACCGGCCCGGCCACATAGACGAATATCTCTCGGTCACGCAGGTGGTGGCGCCCGAAATCACCGTGGTGGACGCCGGCAACGCCCTGCCCAACCCCATCGTCGTCGGCTCAGGCGGCCGCATTCCTCCCAACCAGGTGATCGACAACGACGCCAACGGCGATGTCGAGACCGGCGGCAACTTTCAGGCCACGGTCGACGGCATCGACTTTTGGGAGAGTTTGGAGGGGATGCTGGTGCAGGTGAACGACGCCGTGGTGGTAGGCCCCACCAACAGCGGCCGTATCATGGTTGTGGGCGATAACGGCGCTCTGGCGAACCAACTTTCTCCGCGCGGCGCCCTGGTGATCGACGCCAACGACTTCAACCCCGAGCGCATCGCCATCAACCCCCTCTTCCAAAACCTGCCGCGGCTGAACGTCAGCGACCGCTTCAGCCAGCCACTGATGGGGCCGCTCGACTACAGCGATGGCCTTTTCGAGATTCAGACCATCGCCCTGCCCGCGGCTACCGCCATGAGTCTGCCCGCCGAGGCCGCGAGCGCTACGGGCGCCAACCAGATCAGCATCGCCACCCTCAACGTCCATAATCTTGGCCCGGACGATCAGCCCTTCTACTTCGAGGCCCTGGGCCTGACCATCGCCCAACGCCTGGCCGCGCCCGATCTATTGGTGCTGGAAGAGGTGCAGGACAACAGCGGCGCTGCCAACAATGGCGTAGTCGATGCCGGCGTCACCCTCGCCCTGCTGATCGATGCCATCGAAGCCGCGGGCGGCCCCGCCTACCAGTATCGTCAGATCAACCCGCGCAATCTGAACGACGGCGGGCAACTGGGCGGCAACATCCGTGTCGTCTTTCTGTTCCGCAGCGACCGTGGTCTCCAATTCATCGATCGTCCCGGCGGCGACGCCACCACACCCACGCAGGTGATCAACACCGCTTCCGGGCCTCAGTTCTCGCTCAGCCCTGGCCGCATCGACCCCCAGAACCCAGTATTTCACAACAGTCGCAAGCCGTTGGTTGGTGAATTTCTCTTCCGCGGCCAAAAACTCTTCGTGATCGGCTGCCATTTCAACTCCCGCATCGGCGACACCCCTCCCCTCGGTCGCTACCAGCCTCCCGCCCTGTACTCCGAGCCTTCGCGCATCGCCATGGCCCAGACGGTGCACAATTTCGGCGCCCAAATCCTCGCCTTCGATCCAGCCGCTCGCGTCCTCGTGCTCGGCGACTTCAACGAATTCCACTTCGCGCCCGCCCTGCAAACGCTGGCCGGAACCGAGTTACACAACCTGACCTACCAATTACCAGCCAATGAGCGTTACAGCTACATCTATCAGGGCAACGCTCAACAGATCGACCACGTCTTCGCCAGCAGCCAGATCTTCAACCAGGCCGCGCCACAAATCGACATCGTGCACCTGAACCCGGAATACGCCGAACAAGTTCAGTTCACCGACCACGACCCCGTACTCGTTCGCTTCGACCTGCCTGCTCCCAACTTCCGCACGTTCATCCCGATCATCCTGAACGCACCATGACCCCACCCCGCCCCGACCTCCCCGTCTACATCGGCCCCGATGCCCTCGCCGAATTCGTTCGTTTCTGCCACGACCGCGGCCTCGCCCGTTTCGCCCTCGTCGCCGACCCCAACACCTTCGTCGCACTCGGCAGCCGAGTGCAGGAGCTGATGCGCTCGGAAGGCTGGGACGTGCGCACCGTCCTGCTCGAAGGCGATGACATTGGGGCTGACGCGCGCGCGGTCTATCAGGTGATGCTGGGGTTGGATAAAAGCCCGCGCATCTTCCTGGCCGTGGGTTCGGGCGCCATCACCGACGTGACCCGCTTCGTCAGCCACCGCGCGAACGCCGACTTCATCTCGCTGCCCACGGCGCCCTCGGTCGATGGCTTCACCTCGATCGGCGCGCCCATGATCATCGACGGCGTCAAGATCACCGTGCCTTGCCAGGGACCGCTGGCCGTCTTTGCCGACCTGCCCACGCTGTGTGCGGCGCCCCGGCCCATGCTGGCGGCTGGCGTGGGCGACATGCTGGCCAAACTCACGTCTACTTCTGATTGGGAGTTGGGGCATCTGCTGTGGGATGAGCCGTTCGACGCGACCATCGCCGCCCGCAGCCGCAAGGCTGCCAACGATTGCGCCGATCACCTCCCCGGCATCGCCGCCGCCCAGCCCGAAAGCGTGGCTGTGCTGATGACCAGCCTGATCGAGTCCGGCTTCTGCATGCTCGACTTCGGCCAAACCCGCCCGGCCTCTGGCTACGAGCATCACATGTCGCACTTTTGGGAGATGAAGCTGCTGGCTGAGGGCCGGCACAGCGTGTTGCACGGGGCGAAGGTGGGCATCGGGGTGATGATCAGCGCCGGATTGTACGACCAGCTTCGCTGTCTCTCCCGCGCAGAGGCCGAAACCCGCCTGGCCGCGGCCGCCCTCCCCGCCCGAGCCGACGAAATCGCTCGCATCCGCGCCGCCTATGGCTCGCCCATGTCCGACCAGATCATCGCCATCCAGTCGCCTTTCCTCGATATGACGCCCACGCAGTTTGCTGACCTCAAGCAGCGGGTGCTCGACCGCTGGGACGAAATCCAGCGCCTCGCTGCCGCGGTGCCGTCGGCCGAAACCATCGCCGCCTGGTTGCAGCGGGCTGGTGGGGCCGCGAGCAACGAGGAGCTAGGGCTGGGAGCGGAGGAAATCGCGCAGGGCGCAGCCGTCGGCCACTACTATCGCAATCGCTTCACGATCAAGAAGCTGGCACGATTGCTATCCCTCACCTGAGCAAGCGGACTTCGCTGATCTCGATTTTCTCGTAGACGTCCGCCAGGGCCAGACAGCAGGCAATGGTCGGCAATTCGATGACGTCCTGCAATTGCTCATACTCTGACAATAGCCATCGATTGTCAGTTTGACGGACAAAATGCTCAATATAGCATCGTTCTTGCGAGATCAGAAGATATTCCTCGAATAACTCTAATTTACGATAATGCTCAAATTTCTCGCCATGATCGTAGCCGGCAGTGGTTTTTGAAAGCACTTCGACAATTAAGGTGGGATTGAGCAATGTATCCTGGTATTGATCATCGAAACGGGGTTGCCCGCACACCACCGAAACGTCGGGGTAAGTGTACAGACCGGTGGCGCTCACCTTCACCCGCATGTCGCTGGGAAAGACACTGCACGGACGCTTTCGGAGCTGACCGTGCAAGGAAGCGAGCACATTCGCGGCGATCAAGTTGTGGCGACGACTGGCCCCTGCCATCGCGAAGATGGCGCCAGCGTAATACTCACTCTTGCTATCAGCCTGCCGCTCCAGCGCCAAGTATTCTTCAGGTGTAACGAGGGGTTGGACTTCTGCCGGCATGAACCAATCATAACAGATGGAAACCTATCCGGCAATGCTGGTTTGGCTGATCTTGGTTGTCTGGCGTCACCCGACCTCGGATCTGACCCGCGGTCGCCGAGCCAAGACCGGCGCCGGTTTGGAGGCCGCCTCGTTGCGAGGCACAGTCGTGCTGCGAAAACCCTGCGCTTTCAATTCGGCGATGCGGGCGTCGATAGCGTCCATGTCGAGCGGGTAGCGCCCGTACTGCTTCGTCGTATTCAGCACCGCCCACACATTCTCGAAGGGGATGGCGCTGTGATAGGAATGATCCGGGGCCATGATGAAACCGCCGCCCTGGGCGCCGTCGCGCAGGCATTCCAGGGTTTCCAGCTCGACATCGCCGGGGCCGCGGTGCGAAAGGGTGATCGAGGCCGAGACATTGCCGATGAAGCAAATGCGCTGGCCGAAGCGCTCCTTCAGCTCGGCCAGGTTCATGTCCGAGTTGCGCTGTACGGGGTTCAGGGCAGCGACGTTCAGGGCCATGATGTCGTCGATGATGGCGTTGAGATTGCCATCGCTGTGCATGATGATGGGTGTGCCGGTAGTGGAAAGTACGTTGACTTCTTCCGTGATCGCAGGCAGGGCGAAACGCCGCCAATGTTCGGGCTTCATCAAGGTGCTGGCGTTCATGCCCCAGTCGTCGTGAATCATGATCACATCGACGCCGGCCTCAATCAGTCGCAACCCCATCTGCGTATTCCAGCGCGCCATCTCTCGGAACACCTCCTCCAGCAATTCCGGGTCGCGATAGACCCACTTGCCGATGTTCTCCATGCCCGCCAGCATCCATGTCCCCGAAAACGGCCCGCGCACCGCGCCAACGATAGCCAACTCGCCCCCGGCCAATTCGATGGCTCGCCGCGCCTGCTGGGTGCGCGCCGGCAGATTGGGATCAGGCCGGCGCAGCGTCTCCCACTCCGCCCGGTCGTTGACGACGAAATTCTCCATCCAGGCGCCCGGCCACGAGCTTTCGTCCGAGCCGTACCATGTCCCCCACTCGTCCTGATAGCGTTCGCCATGCTGCTGGATGTTGGCGAACGACGTGAAACCGAGCGGCGCCGTCCACAACATGTCCAGGCCGGTGGCGCGCGACATCGCCACCTCATCATCGACGTTGTGATAGGGGCTGACCTGTGGCCCCAGCACATGCCGGATAAAGGGCAAGCCAAAATGTGTTTCGAAGAGCGGCACCCGGTCGGGCATGCCACCGTGCAGGGCGGTCAGAAAGCGTTCGCGGCCAGTCATCATGGTCATCTCCATTGAGTGATCTTGCTGCGAGCATACATGAGAGAAGGAGAGAAGTCAACCCGCTTGGTTGACTGAACCTGACCAGAACCTACAACATCGGTCATCATCGGGCAAGTTTAGCGTTGACTTCGCGCTGCTTTTGGCTTATGATGTGGAAGAATGCCTGAGATGTGTACAAGAGTGGTCAGCTTTGTCACAGAGGAGTGACTATGCTTCCCGGCCAGCGCGACGCCATCATCCTACAACTGCTCGATCAACACGGTATGGTCACCGTGGAGGAGATTGGTGCGCGCTGTGATTGCTCGCTAGAGACGGCGCGGCGGGATTTGCGCCGACTTGAGGGCAAAGGGATGCTCAGCCGGACCTATGGCGGCGCGCTGCGGGCAGTGTTGGCGCCAAGCTTCACCGTCACGAACAACGGCGGCGGGTTGCTCGAAGCCAGGGCGGCGCTGGTCGACCGCGCTGATGCGCTGATCGTGACGCCGAGCGAAACGGCGGCGACGCGTATCCTGGTCGAGCGGGCGCGGCGAACCGGGGTGCCGATCATCGCCGAATCGCACAGCTACCCCGGCGCCACCACCGTCGTCGCCATCGACGATTATCAGGCGGGGGTCGAGTTGGGGCGTTGGGTCGCGGACTATGCCCGGAAGAATCTGGATGGGCGGGTTCACGTTTTGGATGTGACTGCGTCTCTGGCCAATACAAGTGCGCGTAGCCGGGGTTTCAGCGATGGTCTGCGCCAGCTTCTCCCCGAGCAGCGAAGCGTACACAGTATCGATGGTCAAGGATTGCGCGAAGTAGCGCGGCGAATTGCCGCCGACGCCCTCGCCGTCCACCCAGAGATCAACGTCATCTTCGGGGTCAACGATGACTCAGCCCTGGGCGCGCTGGAAGCCTATCGCAACACCGGATTGAGCGAAAAGCATTTGCTGGTGACGTCTTTCGGTTTCGAGGGGAAAAGGGCAAAGAACTTGATGGAAGAGGGAGGCCCCTACAAGGCAGCGGTGGCGATGTTCCCGGAATTGGTGGGGCGCGTCTGTGTGGATGCAGCGGTGTGCGCCTATCATCGCCAGCCCCTACCAGATCGCATTTTCACCCCCTTTGCCATCATCACCCGCGAGACGCTGACTGAGTATTATCATCGTAATGCCAGCGATGGCGAGTGGCAGGTCGATTCAGCGCGAGCCGCCCAGCTACTGCGTACGAATTCTCTGCTCCTGCAACTTGGTGAGCCGCGTCGCCAGTCAGCGTCGACGCGCATCGGCTGCGTCAAGATATTCAGTTCGCACGAATGGTATCAAAATGTAGAACGCGCCATGATCGAGCGGGCGAGTGAGCGAGGCATTGCCATCGAGGTGGTGGATGCCAGCCAGGATATGGCGCTGGAAGTCGACGCCCTCAAAAAAGCCATCGGCATCACCGCATCGCGGTTCATCAACGATGGCGACACTGTCATCATCGATGCTGGCATCACCACCAGGCATCTGGCCGAGGCGCTGGCTGGTCGCCGAGGAATCCGGGTGATCACCAATTCGCTGCCGGTGTTGGCGGAACTGGGCGGCGTCAAAGGCATCGATCTGGTGTCCACCGGTGGGGAAGTGCGGCACGAAAGTTTGTCGCTGGTGGGGCCGGGCGCAGAGACGACGCTGCGCGAGCTGCGCGCCGACAAGGCATTTCTGGGCGGGGCCGGGCTTAGCGTCGAATTCGGGTTGTCGAATTCCAACATCGCCGAAGCTGCCGTCAAGCAGACGATGATCAAAGCCGCGCGCAAGGTCATCCTGCTAGCTGACCACACCAAGATCGGCCTGGAATCTTTGGTCAAAATCGCTCCTCTCAACAACATCAGCATGCTCATCACCGACCCCGGCATCAGCGCGCATGATCGGGCGGCGTTCACGCAAGGAGGTGTGGATGTAATCATCGCCGAAAACTGACAGCGTTGACGGGAGTTCAAAAAACCGTGACTCAATCAGGTAGCAGCCATTCTGTTTTCACCCATTCTCAATCAACCATCTGTTCCAAAGGAGGACACAATGAAGCGTATTTTTCTGAGCCTGGGCTTGCTTGTGGCCCTTGTGCTCTTGTTGGCAGCCTGCGCACAGACGCCCGCCACGCAAGCGCCAGCCCCAACCGAAGCGCCCGCTGCCACCCAAGCCCCAGCCCCCACCGAAGCGCCCGCCGCACCTGCCGCCAAAACCAAGATCACATTTTGGGACAACCGGCAGACCGAATCGGGTCTGAGCGAGTTCCAGCAGCGGGCCGTGGATGAATTCGAGGCCGCCAACCCCGACATCGAGGTCGAAGTCGTGACCGTGCCCTATCCCGAATATCAGCAGAAGCTGCTGCTGGCCGTGCAGAGTGGCAACCCGCCCGATGTCTCCACTGTCGATCAGATCTGGAACTCCGGCTTCGCCGTGGCCGACGCCATCGAGCCCCTGAGTGCATGGATGGCCAAGTCGCCGCAGATCAAAAAGGACAACTTCTTCCCCGGCGCCTGGGACTC
>JAYRVO010000022.1:0-11356 GCA_041918515.1 Chloroflexota bacterium
GGGGGGGGGTGGTGGGGGGGCGGGGGGGTGGGGGGTGGGGGGGGGCGGGGGGGTCCTGGTGGGGGTTGGGGTTCGGGTGGGGGTGGGCGTGGGCGTCGGTGTTGGGGTGGGCGTCGGCGTCCGTGTTGGGGTGGGCGTAGGGGTTCTGGTCGGGGTGGGCGTCGGCGTCCGTGTTGGGGTGGGCGTGGGGGTTCTGGTCGGGGTGGGCGTCCGAGTAGGGGTGGATGTTGGAGTCGGGGTGCGCGTGGGGGTTGAAGTCGGAGTGAGGGTGGGTGTACGCGTGCGCGTGGGGGTGGGGGTGGGAGTCGGGGTGCGCGTGGGGGTGGGCGTGGGCGTAGAGGTTGGCGGCGCCTGCACCTCGAAGGCGCCGATATCGCACGTCTGACCGGCCGGCCCGGCCGCGCCGGCATCCATCGGGCGCGTTTCTCCGCGCTGGTCTGTGGCCGGACAACCGCTATCGGGCGCAGCGTCGATGGCGGGGCTGTCCGCGACGAGGGCGTGCGTTTTGGTCGGGCCGCCATTGTTGGCCGGGATCGAATTCAGGATGGCCGTCAGCGCAGTGGGGGCCGTGCCGTCCGAGGTGGCGTCGATGTCGCTGGCGCCTGGTAGGAAACCAGAAAATGCTATGGCCGCGCTCTCGCCGCTGTGTCCAAAGAGATTGTAGTCGGTAGTGATTGTGATTTTGGCTGGATCGAGCCGTTGCAGTTGGTTGCCGCCCCCTCCTGAATAATAATTGTGAGCGACCTCGTTGCCTGAAGAGGCGCTATTGCCGCTGATAAGCGAGCGACTCAGCGTCAAGACGTGGGTATTGTAAATGCCCCCGCCGCGGTTGCCAGCGGTATTGCCGGTCAAGGTGCTGTGGATCACGGCCGCCGTTCCGTCATTGAGGAGGCCGCCGCCTGCCCCGCCGCCCTCGCTACCGGGTGAACGATTTCCCGACAGGGTGCTGTTGACAAGCCCCAAGGAACCGCTGCCGCGCACGTAGATGCCGCCGCCGGCATTGATCGCCTCATTCCCGGACAGGGTGCTCCACTTGATGCTCACGCTGTTGCCAACGTTGATGCCGCCAGCAACGGCGTAGGACGTATTGCCGGAAAGGGTGCTCCACGAAATCGTGACTTCGCCGCTGGCATCATAGATGGCCCCGCCTCTGAGGGCGGCGCTGTTGCCCGACAAGACGCTGCTCTCGATCGAGATCGTGGCGCATTCTTCGAAGATGGCGCCGCCGAGGGTGGCCGAGTTGCCGGACATTGTGCTGTTCGTGATCGTGATCTCGCCGCAGGCCGCCGCTAACCCGCCGCCATGGGTGCCACCCTGGTAGGCGGCAGTGTTGTTAGAGATGATGCTTTTGTCGATTGTCACTGTCTCGCCATAAATGCCGCCGCCGCTGACGAATGCGCTATTGCCCGTAATGGTGCTGTGTCCGATCGTTAGCGCGCCGCTGCTATAGATGCCGCCGCCGTTGCTGAATGCGGTATTGCCCGTAATGGTGCTCTGTTCGATCGTTAGCGCGCCGCTGCTATCGATGCCGCCGCCCGTTCCTGCGCGGCCGTTGCTGATCGTGGCGCTCTGCAAGGTCAAGTCCCCTGAGCCGTC
The DNA here is from genome assembly GCA_041918515.1 of Chloroflexota bacterium. GTDB lineage: Bacteria > Chloroflexota > Anaerolineae > J102 > J102 > SSF26. The sequence goes on from JAYRVO010000022.1 coordinate 1,597, forward strand.
GACGGTAAGCACGCTGAAATCGGCCGTAGCTGCGCCCGCGCGGGAGATGGTGTGACCGTTGCCGACGATGGTGATGGCGCTGGTGATGGGGGGCAGTTCTGCATACAACGAAATATCGGCGCCAATGTCCAGGACATCCGGTCCCAAAGCATCGCCGGTGACGCATCCGGGCTGCAGCGATCCATCGTTCGCCGTGGCAATGGCTTCGGCAAGGGTGCAATTCGCGCCGTCGACTGTGATCGTCGCCCGTGGCGCACCGCCCACCGGCCCTGCGCTCAGCGCCAGCAGCAGCGCCGCTCCCGCCAGGCCCACCCCCAAGCGCATTTGCAGCCACTGTCGCCGCCGGCGCGACATGCCCAACAGGCGTCGATAAGCGCGGTCGAAGCGCGCGAATAAGCGCCAGCCGCGTTTCAAAATCAGGCGCAGCAGCCAGGGTTTGCTCGCTGCCTCGCTCACCTGCTGCTGCCAGGCAGCCACTATTTCCTGATCGATAAGATCAGGTGTGGATGAAATGGTTGTCATCGATTGTGCTCCTCGGGGAGCCGGACGGTGCACGGCAGCAGGATGTTGACCGGGCATATTGGCTACGAGGCCTAGACTCTGCGGCCTTTCCCGGACGACACCTGCCTCCAAATAGCGCGGCAAACGCCAACGGCAACATTGTACCTCATTGCTCCCACGGTGCAAACGTAAGCAAACAATCCTTCCACACTCTCTTCACATTTTCTAAACCATTGCCAACGCCAAATCGAATAAGCTACAATCAACAAACCAAGATTGGTTTGCCGAGATGGCGGAATCATCCCCGTCTCCCAACCCTAAACCCTAACTTAGTCACAAGGAGACAATCCATGACAAGAACCAAGAAATGGCTCGGCCTCGCTGCTGGCGCCATCATCGTCGCCGCCTTCGCTCTCGTGTTCTCGGCGACCTCGTCTCAAACTGCCTTGGCCAACGGCGGCCCCGGCGGCCGTGCTGGCTTCGGCGGCGGCAACGACTCGTACCTGGCTGAAGCCCTGGGCATCACCACTGCCGAACTCCAAACAGCTCAGCAAAAGGCCCATGACGCTGCCATCGATCAGGCGCTTGCCCAGGGCCTCATCACCCAGGCGCAAGCCGACGCCCTCAAGCAACGCTCCGGCAAGATGAGAGGTTTCGGCTGGTTCGGTCACTTCGGTTTGGCAGGAGATGATGCCATCGACATGGAGGCGCTGCTGGCTCAGGCTTTGAACATCTCAGTCGATCAGCTTCAAGCCGCCGAGATCAAAGCTCGCGATGCCGCCCTGGCGGCCGCGGTCAAGGCTGGCAACATTACCCAAGAACAGGCCGATCAGATGAAGGCTCACCAAGCCCTGCAAGACTATCTCCAAAAGCAGGGGCTGCCAGACAAAGTCCGCTCACTCTACGACGAGGCCGTGAACGCCGCTGTCAAAGCTGGCGTCATCACTCAGGAACAGGCCGATCAGATTCTCAGCAACCAGGGTCGTGGCTTCGGGATGCCGGGGTTCGGCCGTGGTTTCGGCGGCCCTGGCATGGGGATGCACGATTTCGGCGGCCCTGGCATGGGGATGCACGATTTCGACGGCCCTGGCATGGGGATGCACGATTCCGGCGGCCCTGGCATGGGGATGCACGATTCCGGCGGCCGTGGCATGAGGATGCACGATTCTGGCGGCCGTGGTTTCCGAGGTAATGGATCGAGCACGCCCAGATCCGGGACCACCGGCACAAGCCTCCGTTTCTAACTCGCTTCTAACTCGTAGCCTCTCCATCCGCCGCGGCTAACAACCGCTCACCCTCAACCTGGCACTGTGCACTGGTTTGCGCAGTGCCAGGTGCGTTCTCACTCCGCCTCTTTCGCCCTGTAACTTGCTATGACAGCGAACAATCTTCGCCAACGCTTTCTTGTCCTCACCTTCTGCCTCCTTATATTGGTATTTGCGCTCGGCGCCTGTGGATCGAGCCAGCGCGATGTCAAACCGACGGTGGCCGTAGCAACCGTCGATACAGAAGCTATCGTCGATCAAGTCATGACCAGGTTGGAGGCGACTGGCAACAATCAGGGCGAAGACATCGATGCCATCGTGCAGGAGGTCTTGGAGCGCGTGGCGGCGCAATCCCATCAAGGAGACGCCACGGTTGCGACTTCGCTGCCAGAGGCCGCAAACTCTGCCCTTGATTCCAACTTGCAGCAAACGCTCATCGACCTCTATCGGCGAGCTAACCCGGCTGTCGTCTACATCATCGTCCCCAATCTGGGCAGCGGCAGCGGCTTTGTCTATGACAGCGGCGGCCACATCGTCACCAACAACCACGTGGTCGATGGCGGCCGCAGCTTCGAGATCGTCTTCGCCAACGGCGCTCGGCAACGGGCCAGGCTGGTGGGTGCAGATGTGGACAGTGATCTGGCCGTGTTGAAGGTGGATGAATTGCCGGCGGGCGTCGCTCCGCTACCTCTCGCCCCGCCTGATGCCGTCCAGGTCGGCCAATTCGTTGTCGCCATCGGCAACCCCTTTGGCGAGCAAGGCTCGATGTCGCTCGGTATTGTCAGCGGCCTTGATCGCAGCCTACGCTCGCGGCGGGGCGCGGCGGTTAGTTCTTATTCATTGCCCGAAGTCATCCAGACCGACGCCCCCATCAACCCCGGCAACTCCGGCGGGCCGCTGCTCAGTCTGGCCGGCGAGGTGGTGGGCATCAATTCGGCCATCGCCACCGACACGGGCGTGAACTCAGGCGTGGGCTTTTCCATCCCGGTGGCGGCGGTGCAACGCATCGTCCCCAGTTTGATCAGGTCGGGCCGATATAGCTATCCCTACCTGGGCGTCAGTTTTGCCGATAACCTGAGTCTGAACGAGCAGACGACCTACGGACTCACCCAGACAAAGGGCGCTTATGTTCTGGGCGTTGCCGCCAACGGGCCTGCTGATCGCGCTGGCATCATCGCCGCCAATCCCAACACCGGGCGGGGCGGCGATCTCATCGTCCAGATCGATGACCAGCCGATAATAGATTTTTCCGATCTCAACAGCTATCTCGCCTTTCACACTTCGGTCGGCCAGGTGATTCGGATCACCGTATTGCGGAACAGCCGAACGGTCGAGCTATCATTGAAATTGGGCGCACGCCCCTAAACCACATCCCTATGCCCAAAACCATCCTCGTCATCGATGATTCCCGCAACCTCCGGCAGATGGTGAGTAGCTATCTGGAGCAGGAAGGCTGGCGGGTGGCGGGCGCGGCCAATGGTCGCGAAGGTCTGCGCCTGGCCGAACAGGAGGCGCCTGATCTTATCATCCTCGATTTGATGATGCCGGAGATGGGCGGCTACGATTTCTTGCGCGCGTACAGCCCGGCCCATCGTACGCCCATCATCGTCCTCACGGCCAGGATGGAAGAAAGCGACAAGGTGCTGGGGCTGGAATTGGGCGCCGATGATTATGTCACCAAACCGTTCAGTATGCGCGAGCTGTCGGCGCGCGTGCGCGCAGTGCTGCGCCGAGCTGCGGGAGAGACGAGCAGTGATGCGGGCTTGTTGCAGGCTGCCGACATCGTTCTGAACCGCGAGACGCGCGGGGTGACAGTGGCAGCAGCGCCTGTAGACCTGACGCCGTCCGAGTTCGGTCTCCTGGAGGCTTTCTTGAGCAAACCGGGTCGCGTCTGGTCGCGGCTCGACTTGCTCGATCACCTGCAAGGCAACAGCTACGAGGGCTACGAACGCACCATCGACGTCCACATCCGCAATTTGCGCACCAAAATCGAACCTGACCCTAAGAACCCGCGTTACATCGAAACCGTCTATGGCGTCGGCTATCGTTTTGCGGTGGGGAAGTAGGTAAGTAGACAAGTAGACAAGTAGACAAGTAGACAAGTAGGTAAGTAGACAAGTGGTAGGTTCTGCAATCCGAAATTCGCAATCCGCAATCCGCAATTCGCAATCCTCCATGCGCTCTCTCACGCTCAAGCTCACCTTCGCTTTCCTGGTCGTCGGACTGATCGGCGCCGTCTTGGTCGCGCTCTTTGTTGGCGTGCGCACTCGCAGTGAGTTCGACCGTTTCGTGCTCGATGCCTATCAGGCGGATCTGCTACAAAGTGTGACGACTTATTATCAGCAGGAGAGGAGTTGGGAAAACATCGACGCCATTGTCGTACGTATGCCGTGGCGGCGCGGGCCAGGCGGGATGCGGGGAGAAGAGTTCCTCGCGCGGGCGCCGGTGGTGTTGACGGATGTCAAGGGCGTCGTCATTTACGGCGGCGATTACTACAAGCCAGAGCAGATGCTCACCAGAGATGAGATCGCACGGACGGTTCCTGTCGAGGTGGAGGGCAAAACGGTGGGCAGGTTGCTTTTCACGTCCCCTAATCTCACCGCCCCCCAGCGCCAACCGCCCGAAGCCGCCTTTTTGCAGCGGGTCAACCGAGCGATCTTGTTCGGAGCCTTGGGGGCCACGATGGCGGCGCTCTTGCTCGGCATCCTACTGGCGCGCGGTATCTCGCGTCCGCTGCGCGAGCTGACGCTGGCCACGCAGGCCGTGGCTCAGGGCGAGTTAGGCCGGCATGTCGAAGTGCGAACACGCGATGAGATCGGTGAACTGGCCGCCAGCTTCAACCAGATGAGCAGCGATCTGGAGCGTGGAACCAACCTGCGCCGCCAGATGACGGCCGACATCGCCCACGATCTGCGCACTCCCCTCAGCGTGATCCTGGGCTACACCGAGGCCCTGGCCGATGGCAAGCTATCCGGGAATCCAGCCATGTACGGCGTCATGCACGACGAAGCGCTGCACTTGCAACGGTTGATCGACGACCTGCGCACCCTCTCCCTGGCTGATGCGGGCGAGCTTTCGCTGGCGCTGCAAGGCTGTACGCCGCGATCACTGCTGGAGCGCGCTGTTGCGACGCACGCCGCCGTCGCCGCCGAGAAAGGCATCCGTCTGGAACTGCACGCCCATCCCGATCTGCCTCTGGTGAAGGTCGATCCCGAACGCATGGCTCAGGTTCTCAGCAACCTGGTCAGCAATGCCCTGCGCTTCACGCCCGCGGGCGGACAAGTGACCTTGTCGGCTTCTACTGCTGCTGACAAGGTTTATCTAGGTGTGCAGGATACTGGCAGCGGCATCGCCGCCAAGGATCTCCCCTCGATCTTCGAACGCTTCTATCGTGGCGATAAAGCTCGCCAAGTGAGCGCAGGAGATGGCGAGGGCAGCGAGTCGGGCCTGGGTTTGGCCATTGCCAAATCCCTGACTGAGGCGCAGGGGGGCGCCATCACGGTGGCGAGCACGCTGGGGCAAGGCGCAACGTTCACCCTGACTCTACCTACAGAAGGAAGTAGGAAGTAGAGAGGTCAGTACTCCACCTCGCGGGCCAATACGTTGAGAATGAGGAGGGTTGTCTGGCCGACCTGCCGCAATTTGCCGGGATCGATGATCTCGACAGCGTCTTGCGGCGTATGTGCGAGACGGTCGGCTCCATCCCAACTGACATCGAGGGTCAGGGCATCGCGCCCGCCAAAGCTGGGGCGAGCAGGCCGGGCGAAGTGGGGGCCGCGCCCGCGCGTGGTGGTGGCGACGCCAATCCGGCCAGCTGCCTGCTGGAAGAGCTTGACCAGACGATAGCTGCTGCCCTCGCCCAAAGCAATGGCCTGACCATCGCCAGCGGCTACGCCGATCAGTTCGATCACAGCTTCCACCGTCAGGGAGCTGAATCCAGTCTTGGCGTTCATCACGTTGGTCACGCTCAGCCCTTCGCTGCGTTCGCCGCCGCTCCAGGCCACGAACACCACCGTTTTCTTAGGTTCGAAGGGGCTTTGCTTCATAGCACGGGCCATCTCCAAAAGCGTCGCCACGCCGCTGGCGTTGTCGTTGGCGCCGGGATACAGTGTTCCATCGGGGTCGACGCCCAGGCCGTCGAAGTAGGCGCTGACCATGATCACCTGGCTGTCCAACGTTGCTCCTTGCACGACCATTTCCGAACCCGTCCCTGGAATGAAGCCGATGACGTTGTAGTATTTCTCGCTGGCATCGCCTTCATCGACCACAGGAACGTTCATATCCACGACCGCACCCGGCGCCGTCAAGGCCACTTCGCCGCTGCCCAAGTCGGCGGGCTGGCGTCGTAGCTCGGCCAGACTGCTGCCCGCCGTCGCCAGCAGACGATCGGCTATCTCTGGGGTGATGTACATGACCGTGGGTGGCGTGCGTGCCCGCACTTCGCTGATGAAAAGCTCCTTGCGTTGGAAAACAAGGGGATCATCGCTGACCAACAGCACCCCTGCCGCGGCCCGAAAGTTGATACGCTTACCCTCGGCGTCGGCCACCACCAGCACTTTGTCGTACAATTCGCGATTGCCAAGTCGATAAGGGTCGGCGCCAGGTGTGCCGGGGTCGGGGCCGACAGCAATACCGACGATGGCGCCGTGGCTGGGCCGGGCGGGAGGCATCCCTGCGTATTCGACGAAATCGCGTCGATAAACCAACGCTTGGGTTCCGCCTTGCTCGTCCAGGATGCCGAGGGTGGGCGTCTCGACCAAGTGCGGGCGAGGGCTGGCCATGGTCTGAATGAAGGTATTTTTGTCGCCGGCCGGCAAAAGACCGATCTCTTCCATTTCCTGGGCGATGTACCGGGCCGCTGCCTCGTGCCCTGGCGCGCCCGTTTCTCGGCCCTGCATTGCGGGCGCGGCCAACGTCTGGATGTGCGTCAGCGCGGACGCGGCGTCGAATTGCCTGGCTGGGGCCAGGTAGGTTCCCAATGGTGTGGCGGTGCGCATGATCCAGGCAAGCATCAGGGCCACGGCCACCAAGCCGATCAGCGAATAACGGTTGATCAAGCGGGCGAAGTTGATGCGGCTGTCGTTCAAAAAGCGACGCAGCCCTTCGCCCCAGAGATTGAAAGCCAGGATGGCCAGGAAGAAGGCCACGCCCGGATACCAGGCCATCCACGGATAGCTGCGCCACCAATTGCGGATGTTTGCCAGCATAGCGCCCCATTCGGGCACATCCGAGATGAAGGCAACGATGGGCGTCATGTTGGCGCCTTCGGCAATCTCCACCTTGAAACCGCCCCCCAGATAGATATTGAGGAAGCCCAGTTCGGCCAACAGCATCGACACCCCGCCCATTTCCAGGATGCCCAGCACCAGAAGGGACGAAAGGAGGTTGGGCAGGATGTGCTGGGTGAGGAGGCGTGTGGTTCCCGCGCCGAGCGAGCGCGCCGCCTCGATGTACAGTTCGGGTTGCAGCTTGATCACCTGGCCGCGGACGAATTGCGCCACTTCGCCCCAGCCCACCACGCAAATGGCGACGATGAACACCCACATGCCTTGCTGGATGCCGAGGCCCTGAATCAGGATCATGGCGAACAGGGTGACGGGGAAAGCTGCCCAAACGCCCACCGCTCCGTTCACAAGGCGATCGAAGGGACCGCCGCGCCGCCAGCCGGCCAGCAAGCCCAGCGTGGCGCCCAGTAACAGGCGCGCGACGGTGCCCAGCAAAGCCAACGTGAGCGTCTGGCGAGCGCCAGACAAAACCAACGCTTTCACATCCCGCCCAATATGGTCGGCGCCCCAGGGAAAAAGGCTGGAAGGCGGGAAAGGAGGCGTCGCGCTTTTGCCTTCGATCAGCATCAAGCCATGACTTTGATACGGGCTGGCATCGGTCAGCCTGCCGCCGAATATGGCCAGCCCGGCTAACGCCGCGACCAGAAAGGCGCCGAAGAGCAAGAGGGGGTTGCCAAGCACGCTACGGGCAAGGTGGCGAGAATCGTGACTGGGGGGAAGATCAGCGGCGGGGGACGGAACAGGACTGGCGGGGCCGTTGGACAAGGAGAGCGGCTCTGGTTTTTCCGTTTGCACACCGCGCAGCTTATCGCGCCCCCATCGCCACCAGCCGATCACCTTTTTGCTCCATTCGGATAGCGTCTCGATCAAGCTGGCGCCCGAAGCATGATATTCGGCTTGCTGGCCGCCCCCGCGCAAGCGCGGATCGAGCCACGGGAAAACGATTTCGAGCAGCAGGTTGATCACCAAAAAGAACACGCCCAGGGATAGGATCAGATCGGTGACGAACGCTGGCATTCCCCGATTGATGGCCTCTAGCAGCGCCAGCCCGACGCCCGGCCACACGAAGAAGTACTCGACCACCGGCAGGCTGGCCAGCGAGAAGCGCAACGATGTCCCTAGCGTCGTGAGAACAGGAGCGAGGATATTGGGGATAGCGTGACGGATGGCCACCAGGCGCGGCGGCAATCCCTTGGCCCGCGCTGTGCGGATGTAGTCTTGCGCCATCGCCTCGGACATGGTCACATAGGTGACTTGGGCAATTTGAGCGAGCGGGCGCGTGGCCAGCACCAGGGCCGGCATGATCAAATGCAAGTCCCAGCCAAAACCGGTGGGGGGCAGCGCGGGGATGTCGAATCGCCGATAGAGTTGGGTATTGAGCACCCAGAAGAACATCGCCAGCAGAAAGCTGGGAGTCGAAGTGCCCAACACTGAAAGCAACAGCATGATCACCGACCCGGTCTGGCGCTGCGAGCGCGCCATCATCAACCCCAGCCCAATCCCCAGCACCGTCGCCATTCCCAATGAGACTAACAACAAGCCAGCACTGCGCCCGAACGTGGCGGCGACCAACCGCCCGGCAGGCTGATTGGCGCGTTGCCAATAGTAGGTGGCGGGATGATGGATGAAGTAATCGACGGCGCCTGTCAATGACTCGCCGGCGACTTGCAAGGGTGGGGCCGGCACGCGCTCCCGCCCGCGCTCGGCCATGTTGAGGCCGAACAGGGTCAGAAACGCAATCACAGCCAGGGTGATGGCTGCATCGAGCAGTCGCCGCAGCACCACGCGGGAGGCCGAGCCGATGAATTGGTGTGTCGCGGTCATATCAAACGCTACAAGAAGCTTATTACTACAACCGCACATCGCCTGAAGTGTCATTCTGAGCGACCAGCGGGAGCGAAGAATCTCCAACTTACACCAGCGAAAACCGCAGATTCTTCGTCGTTTCACTCCTCAGAATGACAAAAGCGGTTGTAGTATTATGCAATCCGTTGAGAAACCGACCAAACAGACATGAATTTGGTTGCGTAGATTTGAGGATGAGGGGGATTTCTTATAGGGCAGAAAAGCTCGCGTCTTCATTATGCCACACCCCGCGGCAAAGTGGACATGCTCGCTTCAGTGTGCTAGGATACCATCCGGTGCGCCCGCCAGGGGCCGCCATTTCCTTATCCTCCCTAACTCACCTTACTCACAGAGGAGTTCTTACATGGAAAAAAGTCCTCGCATCACCTTCCTGATCACACTGTTCTTGCTGGCGGCTGTCGCCTTGGCCGCTTGCAGTCCAGCCGCACCGACCGCACCGCAAGCGCCTGCCGCCACCCAAGCCCCAGCCCCCGCCCAAGCGCCCGCTGCCGCCGGCAAGCCGCTGTTCGTCGCCATCAACAAAAGCGCCGACCAGCAGTACTTCATCGACCTGCAGAACTCCTTCGTCGCCGCCGCCAATGAACTGGGCGCGGATGCGAAGAAATTCGACGCCAAGCTCGATCCGAACCTGGGCGTCAGCCTGGTGAACGACGCCATCTCAGCCGGCGCCAAGGGCATCGCCATCACCGTGCCCGATCAGACCATCGGCCCGGCCATCGCCAAGGCCGCCAAAGACGCCGGCGTCGTCCTCATCGCCACCGACGACTCCATCAAGGACGAGGCCGGCAACCCCGTGCCCTTCGTCGGCTTCGATGGCAAGGACATGGGCAAGAAGGTCGGCGA
>JAYRVO010000023.1:0-2180 GCA_041918515.1 Chloroflexota bacterium
ACGCAGATCGACAGGGCGACAATCGAGGTGACGAGGTCTTCGTCCAATCCCGTGTCGGTCGCGAAAATGACCGCCGTGACGGCGGACGGCATGGCGGCGACGAGGATGACGATCGCCCGTTCCATGCCCGAAAGGTCGAGCCCGTAGGCGACCGCAAACCCGAGGAGCAATCCGCCGATCATCCGCATGCCCACGCCCAGCAATGCCAGGGCCCAGGTTCGGCGCACGGCCGAGAAACTGATCGACAGGCCCAGCACCAGGCTCGCCAGAGGTGTCGTGGTGAGGTGGATGGGGGTGAGTGCATCGTGGAGCCAGCCGGGAAGATGGAGTTCAAGCAGGGTGAGCAGCAGGCTGAGACAGAGGGCCCAAAGCGGCGGAGACGACACAAACCGCAGCATGGCTGATCGGGCGGTGGCGCTCTTCGCCCCGTGCCAGACCGCCAGTCCATAAATCACCGTCAGTGTCAGCGTCGTCTGTCCCAGGTCGAACAGGATCGCTTGCGCCAGTCCCTTGTCACCGAGGGTTGCGAGGACGACGGGATAGGCGAAATAGACAGAGTTGATACAGCCGGTACCGACGAGAAAGCCCCCTCGTGTGGCGCGCGGCAGATGCAACAGGCGGGTGACCGGCCAGGAACAGAGCAGCATCGAGAGGGTCACCAGGCAGGCAGCCAACGGCAGTTTCCAGGCTGTGGGGGCAAAGACGACTCGATCCAGCGACACCAGAATCGTCGCCGGCAGGCTGATCGAAAAGACCATGGAGGCCAGACGTTCCGCATGGACTTTCCCCAGCATGCCGGACGACCGGAGCAGGGCACCGAGCAGGAAGATGGCGATGAAGGCTTGGAGGGGGGCGGGCATCGAGGGGAGGGTAGCAGAAAACCTCTTCGAAGAGGAGGCGCATCAACCGAATGATTTCGGCGTCTTTTTCTATGCGCCTGGAATGCGAGCCTGCTACCATGGCCCATCCCATGACGTACGTGCAGCGCTCCACACAACCGCGGCAAGCGGCGGTCTTCTTTATCCTTGTCACCGTCGTGCTCGACATGTTGTCGTTCGGGATCATCATTCCCGTCCTGCCGAAACTGGTCGAAGAGTTTCTGGGCGGCGATACTGCGCAGGCGGCGGAGATCTACGGACTAATGGGCACGTCCTGGGCCTTGATGCAGTTCGTGTGCTCGCCGATTCAGGGCGCGTTGTCCGATCGCTTCGGGCGGCGTCCGGTCGTGCTCCTCTCCAACCTGGGGCTCGGTCTCGATTTCATCCTCATGGCGCTGGCGCCCAGTCTCGCCTGGCTCTTTGCGGGCCGGGTCATCTCCGGAATCGCCTCCTCGAGTTTCAGCACGGCCGGCGCCTACATCGCCGATGTGACGCCGCCGGACAAACGTGCGGCCGCCTTCGGCATGATGGGGGCCTCGTTCGGCCTCGGGTTTGTGTTGGGTCCTGCGGTGGGTGGGTTGCTGGGCGCCATCGATCCACGCTGGCCCTTTTGGGGCGCGGCGGCGACAAGTCTGCTCAACGCCTGTTACGGGTTCTTTGTGCTCCCGGAATCGCTCCCGCTTGAGAAGCGGGCGCCGTTCCGGTGGAAACGAGCCAATCCGGCCGGCGCGTTGATTCTATTGCGTTCGCATCATGAGCTGTTCGGCCTGGCGACGGCGAACTTCCTGATGAACCTGGCGCACGGGGTGTTGCCCAGTGTGGCGGTGTTGTACCTGGGCTATCGGTATGGCTGGGGGCCGTCGGCGGTGGGATTCACGCTCGCGGCGGTCGGGGTCTGCGCCATGATTGTGCAGGGCACGCTGGTGAGGCCGATCACAGCGCGGCTGGGAGAGCGGCGCACGTTGATCACCGGGCTGTTGTGCGGGGCCACCGGATTCGCTATCTATGGCCTCGCGCCCACGCCGCTCATCTATTGCCTAGGTATTCCGGTGATGGCGTTCTGGGGCCTCGCCGGTCCGTCCGCGCAAATGTTCATGACACGCCGCGTGAGTGCGTCCGAGCAGGGACAATTACAAGGCGCCATTGCCAGCCTGACCGGCATCGCCGGCTTGATCGGCCCTACGCTCTTCACGCAGACCTTCGCCGCGTTCATCGGCCCGCAGGCCGACTGGCACCTGCCGGGAGCGCCCTATCTGTTATCCACGATGCTGTTGCTGATCGGGGCGTGCATCGCCTGGCGGG
>JAYRVO010000024.1:0-10769 GCA_041918515.1 Chloroflexota bacterium
CGCAGCTTCCAACGCAACTCGAAACTTGAACTCGGCGCTATGTCGGCGGCGGATCTTCGTCATCATTCTGGACCTCCTGGTCTTGGTCAGTATACCCGACCTCCACCTTAGCTCGTGGTCCAGTTTTCGGGGTCAATTATAAAGGTCGCAAAACATCCAAATCTACAACCTGTTGACCGAATCGGTTAGCGGTGTTGGCCATATTCTCATTTTAGGATGCCGTGGTTTGGACCTCATGGGTGGATCGATTCAGCAAGAGGGCAATGTGGAAGGTATCGTTTTTGAGGATACGGTCCCATACTTTGACAGTCGCCTCATCAGAATTGATATTCCTGGATGGACCAAAACTGGCGATAACACAAAGAAACACATCAAGATTGTTGGCAATGCCGTTGGAGAACTTCATCTGGGTATGCATGGGGACGGCAGATTCACACCCAATGATGTAGAAGGTCGACCGATGGGGCTGGCAAAGTTGCGGTTTTGCGATCCCCACTTCCAGCCAACCTACGTACCGGTTCCACAAATTCAATGGAAAATACAGAAGGATAGCATCCCGGCCAAAGGATTTCTTCCTACAGTTATTCAATTGCCAGGTGCAGCCGTAGGTGATCCATGTACTGTTGGATACACCGACAAACTTGACGAAGGCTTGATTATCACTGCGATTGTTAGCGAAGAAAAATCAATCCGCGTTACTGTTGCTAATCTTACGGAAAAATCGTTACCAGCGAAGGATCTATGCGGTTTCGTTCAAGTCGCCGTTTGGAAGCATGATTATCAAGGTAGTACTTCACACTGCCCCCCGCGCATCACGAAATAGCGTTTGCCTCCAAGGGTTTGTTGAAAGCATGTGGTAGCCAGGAAAAACTTTTCAGACAGCCCGGACGATTGGCGATACCAAGCGGGGCGAGTTTCACTCGCCCCGCCAACGCGTCCAAACCCCATCGCCCACGCCACCCCGCCCCACCCCCTCACCCCCCCGCCATCGCCCCCACAATCAAAAACGCCTCCTCGCCCAACGCCACCGCCGCCGGCAACGGCGCATCCGCTGATTCCAGCGACAAATCCTGCCCACAGGCGAAAAACCGCACCAGCGAACGCCGCTTCTGCGTGGCATGGTCGCGGATCGTCCCCCGCAACATGGGATATTTTGCCTCCAATGCATCCAGGATCGCGCGCTGTGTGACCGGCTCCTCGACCTCAAGCACGACCTCTTTGCCGGTGTTCGCCAGTGTGCGCAAATGGTGCGGGAGAACGACGCGGATCATCGTAGCGTCTGCACTTCGACCGACAGCACCGCCGGCAGGTCGCGGACGATAGCCGTCCAGTTGTCGCCAGAATCAGCCGACGCATAGACCTGGCCGCCGGTGGTGCCAAAATAGACGCCGCAGGAATCGAGCGAGTCGACCGCTAGGGCGTTGCGCAACACGTTCACGAAGCAGTTGCTCTGCGGCAGACCGTTCGTCAGCGCCTCCCATTCGTTCCCGCCGGTGCGGCTGCGATAAACTCGCAGCTTGCCTTCGGGCGGATAATGCTCGGAATCGCTCTTGATCGGCACGACATAAACCGTCTCTGGCTCGTGCGCGTGCACGGCAATCGGAAAACCGAAATCGCTGGGCAGATTGCCGCTCACCTCATGCCACATCTCGCCGGCGTCGTCGCTGCGCATCACATCCCAGTGCTTCTGCATGAACAGAACATTCGACCGCGACGGATGCATGGCGATGCTGTGGACGCAATGCCCGACCGCGGCATCAGGGTCGGGCAGCTCGTACTCTGACTTCAAGCCGCGCGTCACCGCTTTCCAGGTCGTCCCGCCGTCATCGCTACGAAACGCGCCCGCGGCCGAAATGGCGACAAAAATCCGCCCGGCGTCGTTGGGGTTCAGCAGGATGGTGTGCAGACACATCCCGCCCGCGCCCGGCTGCCAGAGATGCCCGCTGACCCCGCGCAGCCCGGAAAGCTCCTGCCACGTCTTCCCCCCGTCCTTCGAGCGGAACAAAGCCGCGTCCTCCACCCCCGCATAGACCACATCCGCGTCGGTCGGCGAAGGCTCCAACAACCAGACGCGCTTGAACTCCCAGGGATGCTGGGTCCCGTCGTACCACAGATGCGAACCGGCGTCGCCCTCGTAGGCGAACTCATTGCCCACCGGCTGCCAGGTGACGCCGCCGTCATCCGAACGCTGGATCACCTGTCCGAACCAACCGGTGGATTGGGAGGCATACAGCCGGTTGGGATCGGCCTGCGACCCCTTGATGTGATAGATTTCCCAACCTGCAAAGTGGGGGCCGCTGATGTCCCAGCGGCTGCGCTTCTCGTCCGAGGTCAGAATGAATGCGCCTTTGCGGGTGCCAACCAGGACGCGTACGATGCTCATGGTTTTCTCCTTTCTATTCGGGCGGCTCCGCCCGATTTTCTGAGCCAGGTTTCTGGCTTGTCGAAGTGTGTGGGGAAACAGGGACGATAGAACATTTGTTTTGAATTGTCAACTCGTAACTGTTCACCTCAGCAATTCCAAATTTGTGGACGCGGATGGAAGAAACGCAGATTTTTGACCAAAAACTATCCGCGTTTCCCCCATCCGTGTCCACACAGCATGTTTCCTGACGACAAGAAATGCCATATTTGGAATTGCTGTATTCACCTGTGCTTTTTTTATCTCACGCAAAGGCGCCAAGAAAACATAAAAACTTTGCGTCTTAGCGGCTTTGCGTGAGCCAATTTTGGGGCAACGTGAACTTCTACGTCAACTCGCGCTGCGCAGGGCTGGCTGGCGCAAATGTGATTTCCAATCCGGCTTGTCGGCTTGTGGGCAACCTGCTATGATCACGAGGCCAAGCGGCTGTTCTGTCGACCTGCTTGCGCGACACTTAGTTCAAGGAGAATGCTGTTCATGAAGCGCATACGGTCAGCCTTCATCGTCTGGATGGCGGCAATCTTCACCCTTGCCGCCTGCACGGTTCCCATTGTCCCGCCAACGCCGGCAACAAGCCAGGCGCCTACGCCTGAGCCACAACCGTTCGTCACCTGGTACCAGTACGATCAGGACAACGAAGACCCCAAGAGCAACGAACGCGTGGGCAACGACTGGCTGCGCAAAGTCATCCCGCAATTCAACACGGAATTTGCTGGTAAGTGGGCCTGGGATAACCACTACACACCCTGGGACAAATTGGCTGCCACCCTCATCGCTGCTATCCAGGCTAAAGGCGATGTACCCGATCTGGTCGAGATCAACACTTCCAGCGTCAACCAGTACTACACCAACGGTGCGCTGCAAGACCTCACCGATTGGGCCAAAGCGCAATCGTGGTGGGCTGATATGGATCCTGTCGCTCTCCAGACTTGCACTGCGCCCGATGGCAAGCTCCTTTGCATCCCCATGGCCACGCGACCTTATCTTGTTTATGCCTGGAAAGATCGCTTCCCCAGCGGCTTCCCCAAGACTCCCGAACAATTTCTGGCCGAGGGCGAGCGGCTGCAGAAGGATGGGCTGTATGCCATGACCTTGTTCGGCTCGACCGACTACAACGGCGCTGGCGCCCTGCGCGGGGTGTGGATGACGATCTCCTCCTTTGGCGGAACCTATGACGATGGCCAGGGCCACATGCTGCTGAACACGCCGGAGAACGTGGCCGCCATCGCCTGGCTGCGCGATATGGTGCAAAAAGGCTATGTGCCCGAGATCGCCTTTGCGGGTGGGTTCCAGGAGGAAGAGGCGTTCAAGGATAGCTCGGCCGGAGCTTTCCCTTCTGGCTTGTTCGGCTACCGCTACCTCAACCCCCTGAAAGCACCCAATGGCAACGAGTACAAGAAAAAGAACGAGCAGGACGTTCCCGATGCCGTCGCTGCTGGCGACCTGATCCTGGCGCCCATGGTCGCTCCCGCCGGCCACAAGCCAGGGTGCGATGTCAGCGCCGTAGGGCTTGGCATCCCGGTCGGGGCCAAGAACCCCCAGGCGGCCTACGACCACATCAACTGGCTCCTCGGCCCTGCCCAAAACCCGGACTTCATACTGGGGCCGGGCGCCGGTTTCCCTGCCCTGAAATCGATGCAGAACAATCCGCAATTCCAGACGCCCTTCTTCAAGCAGGCGGCTGCAGCCGTGAATGCCAGCGCCTGCCGGCGCTGGTTCGGCTCCTTGCTCGACACCCCCGGCGCCCAGAAAGCGATCATGAACGTTGTGTACAAGCTGATCAAACAAGACCCGACCGCCGACATCGCTACCGAACTGCAGAAAACGCAGGAAGAATTCAATAAACAGTAATTTCGTATTGCGTATTTCGTATTGCGTAAAATTCACTAGAAAGCTACGGAATACGCAATACGAAATACGCAACATACTCCCATGCCGCCGCCCACTGCCATCAAGACAAAGCGCCGCCGGTTCGATCTCTTACCCTTTCTGCTGATCCTGCCGACGGTCTTGATCCTGCTGGCGATCCAGGTCTACCCCGCCCTCTACACCATCGCCCTCAGCTTTCAGGAGCGCAAATCGACAGGCTGGCAGTTCGTTGGTCTACAGAATTTCGAGCGTCTGCTGACCGCCTCTTCGTTCCCAGAAAGCGTTGGGCATACACTGGTTTTTCTGGTCGGATACGTCGGGCTGACGCTGACCCTGGCTTTGGTTGTGGCCCTGCTGCTGAATCGCAAAACCAGGCTGTCGGGCCTTTACATCACCCTGCTCTTCATCCCCTGGGTCCTGGCCGACATCATCGCCGGCGTCATCTTCCGGCTGCTTGTGCTGCCCGATTACGGCCTCTTCTCCGGCATCCTGCAAAACGGCGTTGCCAGGGTCATTTTCCCCCCGCATGGCCTTTCGGTGCTGACAGCACCGGCGCCGCGCCCGTGGATCGCTGGCTTCCCCTTTCCGCCCTCGCCGGCCATGATCTACCTGATCCTGGCGGCGGCGTGGCGAGCCTTGCCTTTTATCACGCTCCTTCTGCTGGCCGCTCTGCAAACCATCCCGCGCGAGGTGATCGAAAGCAGCCGCATCGATGGCGCCGGGCGCGGGCAGACGATCCGCCATATCACCCTGCCCCTCATCCTGCCGGCGCTGGTTGTCGCCCTGTTCAGCCTCACTCTCAGCGGCATGAACGGCGTGGGGATGGTCTTCAGCCTCACCCGCGGCGGGCCGGGGACATCGACCCAAGTCCTGAGCTACCTGCTGTATACCATTGGCTGGGAGCGGCTCGATTTCGGTCGCGCTGCTGCTCTGGCAGTGATGATCGCAGCGGTGAATCTGGTGCTGATTTCGGGGACGCTGCGCCTGACCCGCGTTCAGGAGAGGAGCTTGTAGCATGGCCGAGACTCCGGCGGCGCGCAGACGGACGCGCGAGACAGTGCTGGCGAACGGCGCCCTGATCCTTGTCTGTTTCCTCGCCCTCCTGCCCATTGCCGCCACCCTCCTGGTCTCGTTCAAACGCGAGGAAGATGTGGTGCGCAAGCCACCCGTCATCTTCCCTTGCGACACCCCCACCGCCGCCTTTGACATCACTGCCTGTCGTTGGTCTCTTGAAGGCTACGAGCGCGTGCTCCTGCCCACACCCTCTGCCAGTTCGCCGCTGGGGTTCAGCCTGCGCGGCCGGATGCTGCGCATCTATCTGCCCAACACCATCCTCTACGCCACAGCCACGGCCGTTCTCGTCATGCTGCTGGCCACAATGTCGGGCTACGCCTTCTCGCGCTATCGTTTTCGCGGGCGCAATGCTTTGTTGGTCGGCATCCTGGCCATCACCGGCGTGCCGCTGCTGACCAATCTGCTGGCGCTTTATCAGATGGGCGTCTCCCTCCGCCGCCTGCCGATCTACGACGACCGTCTTTACATCATCACCGTTTACACCGGCTTCTTCCTACCGCTCAGCGTCTGGATCGCCAAAAGTTTTTTCGACGCCATCCCGCGTGAGTTGGAGGAAGCGGCGCTGATCGATGGCGCCACCCCCCTCGCCGCGCTTCGTCGCGTCCTCCTGCCGCTGGCCGCGCCCGGCATGACGGCCATCTTTTTGCTCACCTTCGTCAATATCTGGAATGAGTTCATCGCCGGCTATCTGCTCATCAGCAAGAACGAGCTCAAACCGGCCATGTTTGGGATGTACGACTTCCTCGGCCAAAACATCATCAACATCCAACTTATCGCCGCCGCTTGCGTCCTGATTGCGACGCCGGTGGTTGTGGTCTTCCTCATCGCCCGCCAGAGCTTCTTTCGGGCGATGTTGGAAGGAGCGATCAAGGGCTAGAGACGACCCTTCTATCGACCTATCCGCGTTCATCCGCGTCCTATTCTCAGGGCAGCAAGAATGGAACCAGTGAGGCCCCTCCCATGACATACGACCTGATCATCAAGAACGGCGTCATCGTCACATCGTCGTACACCGCCGGCGCCGATGTCGGCATCCGCGCCGGGCGCATCGCCGCCATCGGCGAAAACCTGAGCGGGGCGCGCACGATCGACGCCGGCGGCAAATACATCATCCCCGGCGGCGTCGACATCCACGTCCACATGCAGATGCGGATCAGCCCCGATGTCATCTCGTCCGACACCTTTTTCACCGGCACGCGGGCGGCGGCGCTGGGCGGGACCACCACCCTGGTCGATTTCGTCGAGACCGGGCGCGACGAGACCATGCTGGCGGCGTTGGCCGCGCGCCGGGCCGCAGCCGACCCGCAGGTCGTCATCGACTACGGCCTGCACATGACCATTGGCCCGAACGACATCGCCAAACTCGACCAGGCGCCCGACGCCTTCGCCGCCGGCTGCACCAGCTTCAAGCTGTACATGGCTTACGGGCTGCGGCTGACCGACGATCAACTGCTGCTGGCGCTGGAAGCGGTGCGCGATGTGGGTGGGCAGCCGGTCATCCATGCCGAAAACTGGGACGTAATTTGCGCATTCATCGCCCGCAACCTGGCGGCCGGGCGCACCACACCGCACTGGCATCCGCGCAGTCGCCCCGCCCTGCTGGAAGGCGAGGCCGCCGGCCGGGCCATCGACATCGCCCGCTTCGTCGGCATCCCCCTCCACATCTTCCACGTTTCTTGCGCCGATGTGGTCGCGCGCATCCGCGAGGCGCGGGCGCGCGGCCTGCCCATCACCGGCGAGACCTGCCCCCAATATCTCTTCCTGACCGAAGACGCCTACGACGCCCCCGGCCTGGCAGGAACCCTACCGGTCTGCTCACCCCCGCTGCGGACGCAATCCGACCAGGAGGCGCTATGGCGAGCGCTGGCCACGGGCGATTTGCAGCTCGTCACCACCGACCATTGTCCGTTCGACCGGGCGACGAAAGCGCGCGGCCTGCACGATTTCAGCCAGATTCCGGGCGGCGTGCCCTCCATCGAGATGAGACTGGCGGGCGTGTTTCAGGGCGTACGGCGGGGCTTGTTCTCGCTCAATCGCTGGGTCGAGCTGTGCTGTACGGCTCCGGCGCGGCTGCTGGGGCTGAGCCAGAAAGGCGACATCGCCCCCGGCCTGGACGCCGACCTGGTGATCTTCGACCCCGACCGCCCGGTCACCCTCTCCACCGCTTTCCTGCACGAAAATGTGGACTGGACGCCCTACGATGGCCTGGAACTCGTCGGCTGGCCAGAGACGGTGCTGAGCCGGGGCGAGGTGATCGTCGAACGGGGGGCGTTCGTGGGAGCGGCCGGCCGCGGGCGATTCCTTGCGCGCGGGTAACTTCCCAGCCTTCGTGTCATCCCTCGGCGGCGACCCGGGCGCGAACGCGATCGGCCCGCGCCTGGCGCCATTGTGAAATAGCCACCGAGGCAATGAGCAGCAAGCCGAGGGCCACGCGCTGGGTGAAAGTATTGAAACCGAGCAAGTTCATACCGTTGTTGAGGGCGCCAACGAGGATGACGGCCAGGAAAGTGCCGAAGACCGTGCCTTTGCCACCCGCCGTCGCCGCCCCGCCCAGAAAGACGGCCGTGATCGCCTGCAATTCCAAACCCGTGCCGTTGATGGGATTGCCCGATGTCGTCCGCGCCGTGAGGAGGACGCCAGCCAGCCCGGCGATGCCGCCCGATAGTACGTACATGAGTACGCGTACGCGTGCGACGTTGATGCCAGCCAGACGAGCGGCGGTGGCGTTGCCGCCGATGGCATAGATGGCGCGACCAAAGTCGGTGTAGCTCATGAGGATGTGGACGAAGATCGCCACAATCACAAGGATGACAGTGAGGACGGGGATGCCGGTCCAGTTCGATCCGCCAAGCGGCGGCAGGGGAAGACCGGTCAGGAAACGGCCTTGCGCCAGCCATGTGAACGCTGGTTGCGTCAACACCCCGATGGGCTTGCCATCTGGCGCCAACAAAAAGGCGAAGCCTGCAAACGCGGCCAGCGTGCCAAGCGTGGCAATGATTGGATTCACGCGCAGGGCCGTGACCACGAAGCCATTGAGCACACCGGCGATGGCGCCAGCGAGAATCCCGGCCATCACCGCGATAGCCACGTTGCCGGTGGGCAACAAGCCCAAACCGCCCACAGCGCCTACTCCGACCAGCACCGAGGCCGAGACCACAGAGCCGATCGAGGCAGTCGAACCAACGGCAATGTCGAGGGCGCCAGCGATGATGACCACGGTTTCGCCCACCGCCAGCAGTCCGACGATGACAATGGCCTGGGCCAGGCTGTTCATGAGATTCTGCCAGGAAAAGAACTTGCCGCCGCCCTCCAATCCAAACCAGCCGCTGGCAAC
Organism: Chloroflexota bacterium; assembly: GCA_041918515.1. Lineage (GTDB taxonomy): Bacteria > Chloroflexota > Anaerolineae > J102 > J102 > SSF26. Next base: position 8,700 of record JAYRVO010000024.1, read on the forward strand.
CGTGATCAGGAAGATCAGGACGACCAGGGCAAACATGAGCGAGAGATTGTCGGCGCCGATGGCATCGATTGCCTTCCGCAAGACGCCCTCTGGCTTCGTCGCCATCTTGGCCGGCTGGGTTGTCGCTTTGTCGCTCATGGCGTGCTGCCCTCCAGAGTCAGCGCCGGGGTGATGGTTGAGGGCGCTGACAGGTGATCGGCCATCGCCAGACCGAGGACCATCTCCTCGGTGGCATCCGGGCCAGAAAGTTCGCCGGTGATCCGGCCATTTTGCATGACATAGATGCGGTCCGACAGCCCCAGGATTTCGGGCAATTCGGAGCTAATCAGCATGATGGCCAAGCCCTCGTTGGCCAACTGATCGATCAAGCGGTAAATCTCCGCCTTGGCGCCGACGTCGATGCCGCGCGTCGGCTCGTCCAAGATCAGGAGCTTGGGTTTGGCCGCCAGCCAGCGCGCCAACACGACTTTTTGCTGGTTGCCGCCTGAGAGTTTGCCAACTTCCTGGTCAAGCGAGGGCGTCCGCACCCGCAGGTTTTCGACAAATCCGCTCACCACGGCTCGCTCGAGCCGGCGGCGGACGAAATGAAAGCGGCGCAGGCGGTGCAGGATGGCCATCGAGGCATTTTCGAGGACGCTGCGGATGAGCACCAGACCCTCGCGCTTGCGATCTTCCGGCGCAAAACCGATGCCTTTGGCGATGGCGTCATCGGGACGGCGGATGGTCTCTTCCCGGCCTTCGATCAGGATGCGACCGCCGGTTTTCGGCAGCTCGCCGAATATGACTTTGGCCAGCTCCGTCCGCCCCGCTCCGATCAGCCCGGCAAAACCCACTACCTCGCCCGCGCGAATGTAGAAGCTCACCCCACGATGCCAATTGCTGCGCAGATCACTCACGCGCACGACTTCGCGGTCGCTGATGGCCTGTCGCCGCTGGAAAACGTCGGAAAGTTCCCGTCCGACCATGAGGCGCACAATTTTGGCTTCGGTGAGATCGGCGGCAGGCTCGACGGCCACGAGCCGCCCATCGCGCAGAATGGCGACGCGGTCGCAGAGGCGCAGGATTTCTTTGATGCGGTGTGATACGTAGATGATGGCCACGCCTTCATCGCGCAAGCGACGGACGAGGGCGAAAAGGCGGTTGACCTCTTCGTCGGTCAGCGAGGAAGTCGGTTCATCGAGCGCGAGGACGCGTACACCCGCTTTGATGGCGCGCATGATCTCGACAAGCTGCCGTTGCGCAGACGAGAGTTCGCTGCCGAGCAGGTGGAGAGGCAGGGCGTTTTCGAAACCGTATTCGGCCAGGCTGCGCCGCACCTGCTGATAAAGCCGGCGGCGATCGATGAACCCCAGCCGCTTGGGCAGCTCGCCGACCCAGATATTTTCGCCGACATCGACGCCGGGGATGATCTCTGGCTCCTGGTAGATGACGCGGATGCCGGTTTTGTGTGCGGCGCGGGGATTGGCGAACGAGAGCTGCCGCCCATCCAGCGAGAGCGTGCCGGCGTCGGGTTGGTAGTCGCCGTTGATGATTTTGAGCAACGTCGATTTTCCAGCCCCGTTTTCGCCCATGAAAGCCAGGATTTCGCCGGGCCGAATGTCGAGCGAAACGTCAGTGAGGGCGCGGACGTTGGGGAAGGCCTTGCTGATCCCGCGGATTTCGAGGGCGCCGCGGCGAGTAGTCGCCGCGGCGATGGGCGGAGGTGCAGAGCGTTCGGTAGATGCAGAAGTGTTGGTCATAGGCCCCAGCGCGAGCTGACAGGTTGACTTCCTGTCAGCTCACGCTCTATATGAGTTACTTGGAGCAGTTTGCCAGCGAGATCGGGTCCATCACGTCCTTGTAGTTGGCGGGATCGACGATGGAGGTGGGCGCGTAGGAAGCGGCGCCGGGCGTCTTGCCGTTGACGACGGCGTCGTAGAGGACGGTGGCGGCGGTCTTGCCGACATCAAGGCCGGAGATGAAGAGCGCGGCCTTGAAGGCGGACGGCTGGCCGGCGGCCCAGGGCTTGCAGGCTTCGTAGGCGCCGAGGCCGACGGCGATGATGTTTTCGGGCTTGGCGCCGGCGGTGGC
>JAYRVO010000025.1:0-3890 GCA_041918515.1 Chloroflexota bacterium
GCCGCCCCCGGCCGTTGGCTGCTGCGTGCGTGGACTCGATGTGGACGAGGCCGTTGGGCGTGGGAGGGCTGGCGTGGGTTGTTTGTTGCAGGCGGGGCAAAAGGCGGTTGACCACGGCCCAGGTTCCGAACATGACGGCGGCAAGCAATAGGGCCAGAGCAAATGTCCGATAAAGGCGGCTATGGGCTATTTCGCGCTCCAGTGGGAAGATGGAGGCGCGGCGTTCGCGCCGCGCTTTGATGGCGACGCGCAGGAGGTATAGTGCGACCAGCGCGTAGGCCGCGTAGATGTATTGGGCGTTGGCGGCGAAGAAGGTGAGGAAAACGGTCACGCCAGCATCCTCACGCGGCTTCGTCCCAGCGCGCCAACATGCCGCTCATCAGCGCGACCAGACGGGGGACGAGCTGTTTTCCGGCTTCGAGCACCTCGGTGTGCGTGGTCGCGCGCGGCAGGTCGATGGCATCGGTGGCGACATTGGAGATGCCCGATAGCCCCAGCACGCGCATGCCGCCGTGTCGGGCGACCAGGGCTTCGTTCGTCGTGCTCATGCCGGTGGCATCGCCGCCGATCAGCCGGAGGAAGCGGACTTCGGCGGGGGATTCGAAGGCGGGCCCAGCCAAGCCGGCGTAGACGCCGCGGCGGAGCGGGATGCCCAAATCAGCCGCCACTGCCACTGCCAGCTGGCGCAGGCGCTGGTCGTAGATGGTGGACATATCGGGGAAGCGCGGCCCCAGCGCCGGGTCGTTCGGCCCCATCAGCGGGTTGTGTCCGATCATGCCGGCGAGGTTGATCTGATCTTCGATGAGCATGAGGTCGCCAGGTTGGAAGGTTGGGTTCAGGCCGCCGGCGGCGTTGGTCAGGATGACGGATTCGACGCCGAAGGCCCGCATCACCCGAATGGGCAGCGTCACCTGTTCCAGGCTGAAGCCTTCATAAAAGTGGACGCGGCCTTGCATGACGAACACAGGCCGATCTTGTAAGACGCCGATGACAAGTCGCCCGTGGTGTCCTTCGACGGAAGATCGGGGAAAGTCAGGGATGTCAGCATAGGGCAGGATGTCGGCTTCGACGACAGCGTCGGCCAAGCCGCTCAACCCTGATCCCAGGACGAGGCCGATCGTGGGTCGATGGCGGGTGCGTGCGCCGAGGAAGGCGGCGATCCGTTCATAATCTTGGCGAGAGAATGGGTTGCTCATGGTGCTAGAGTGTTCGTGGCTATGCTCGGGGGTGGGCCTCGTCGTAGGCCTGGCGCAGGTGGTCGCGGGTGACTTGGGTGTAAATCTGGGTGGTGGCAATGCTGGCGTGGCCCAGCATTTGCTGCACCTCGCGCAGGCCGGCGCCCCCGCGCAGCATGTGTGTGGCGAAGGAGTGGCGCAAGGTGTGTGGCGTCACCGTCGCCCGGATGCCTGCTTGCTCGACATAATGTTTTATGATCAGCCATAGTCCCTGTCGCGTCAGTCGCTGGCCGCGGCGATTGAGGAACAAGGCGTTCTCGTCGGCGCTCGGCTGATCGCTTGTCTGCACGAACTTGGGCCGCGCACTCGTCGTATATTGCTTGATCACGGCCAGCGCCTGCTCATAGATGGGTAAAACCCGCTCTTTGTTCCCTTTGCCCACGCAGCGCACGGTCGCCGCTGTCGTATCCAGGTCATTCACATCCAGGGCCACCAGTTCGCTGACGCGTATGCCGGTGGCATATAACATCTCGAGGATCGCTTTATCGCGCAGGCCCGTGGGTGTGTTGGTGGCGGGGGTCTCCAGCAGACGGTCCACCTCGTCCGGCGTCATGGCTGAAGGCAGATGTTTCTCCACTTTGGGCGAATCGAGTTCAGCTGTGGGGTCTTTGCGCAAATAGCCTTGCTCGACCTGAAAAGCAAAGAACGACCGCGCTGCCGCCACCTTGCGCGCGACCGTACTGGTCGCATACTCCCGCTCGCGCATCTCCAGGATGTAGCCGATAATATGGTCGCGCGTGACGTTTCCCCACCCGCGCGGACGCTCCGCCGCTCCCAAACTTTCCACAAAGCTCAGGAACTGGCCGAGATCGTTACGATAGGCCGCGACGGTGTGCTGTGAAAATCGCCGCTCGACCTCCAAATACTCCAGAAAAGCCTCTATTTGCTCCTGCATCGTCGATCCTCCTCGGGGCGCTGCCGCCGTCCTTCAGTGAATTGGCTCATGAAGCATTCTAGCATAACTTTGCATAACATATCAAACGGACGCGCGCTTCGTCTTTCCGCCCTCCTCCTCGCCCTCCTCTTGGTCATTGCTCCCGCATCGCTGGCGGCGAAACTCCAGGGCGCCGCCGATGCTGCCCCCGTCATCACCCTCGACAAAACCGTTGCCCCCGATCATGTCCTGCTCGGCCAGATCGTCACTTACACCATCACCTTCACCAACGATGGCGACGCTGCCGCTGCCAACCTGCGCGTGATCGACACCTTACCCGCCGGCTTCACCTACATCACTGGCAGCACCCGCATTTACGCCAACAATCTACTCATCGCCACGCCCAATCCCACCGTCAACGGCCGCGCCCTCACCTGGTCGGGCGGGACTATTCCCGCTCGGCGCAGCGACAACTACTTCGGGATCAACACCTTCTTCCAGGATGTGTGCAATCGACAAGAGGTGGTCGCCTTCCATGTCGGGCGAGCCTCGGCGCTGACAGGATGGGGCGGCTGGGTCAAACAACTCATGCCCGGCATCACCAACGACTGGCAGGCGGCGCCTTCGTGCTACCAAGACTTCGTCAACATGGCCTACGACCTGGGCTTCAAACCCGTCATCCGCCTGGCCGGGCCTCATGCCGGGTCGTACTGGCACAAACCACCCGCCGATGCCCCCCTCAATTACACCACCTATGCCCGCACCCTGGCCCGCGTGGTTCACAGCCTGCCCAAACGCAATGACCGCACCCTCTACGTACAAATCTGGAACGAGCCGAATCTGGACGTAGAATGGGGGATGCAGCCCAACGCCCGCGAATACGCCACCTTTCTCGTCCAAACCTACGACGCCATCAAAGCCTACAACGACCCCCGCGTCGTCGTCCTCAACGCCCCCCTCTCCCCCGGCGCCACCATCCTCCCCGACGCCTTCATGACCCAAATGTTCACCCAAGTCCCGGCTTCCCTCAACAAATGGGACATTTGGGCCAGCCACGCCTACCCCGGCAACCACCCACCCGAATACAACAACCACCAGGCCAACCTCGCCTACCCCTGGGCCGCCATCGATTCCTATCGCAAAGAACTGCAAATCATCGCCCAACGCGGTCGCACCAACGTCCAAGTGCTCCTCTCCGAAACCGGCCACGACCTGGGCAACAACGCCTTCGCTTTCGAGGGCTACCCACCCATCGGCGAAACCAATCGCGCCGACTACATGGTGCGGGCCTTCCGCGACTACTGGTCGGCCTGGACCGAAGTCATCGGCATCGCCCCCTACGAACTCAGCGACCCCATGCAGCGCCCGGTTTGGCTGGGCTGGGATTGGATCGACGTCGGCGGCATCCCCCACGAGCAATACAACGCCGTGGCCGCCCTGGGCAAAGGCCCCTTCCCTCACGCCTCCAACCTCGTCATCACTTTCCAGGCGCGCGCGCCCCAACAAACCGGCATCTTCGCCAACAGCGTCAGCGCCACCGCCGCCAATGCCGCCATCCCCCCCATTGTGGATGTCGCACCCGTCTTCGTCGAAACCCCCACCCCTACCCCCACCCTCACCCCTACGCCCACCCTCACCCCCACCCCCACTGACACCCCCACTCCCACTGACACCCCCACCGACACCCCTACGCCCACCGAAACCCCCACGCCGACCGAAACCCCTACCCCCACTGACACCCCCACGCCCACCGAAACCCCCACCGCCACCCCTTCGCCCAC
>JAYRVO010000026.1:0-45208 GCA_041918515.1 Chloroflexota bacterium
CACGGGGCACATATAACCCGCGCGAGAACCTGTTCCTTCACTGCGTTCAGGACAGGCTCTGAGCGCAGCGAATGGATGCTTCGCTGGCTTTTATCGGCAACAACCTTGTGTGATCGACCCGCTCAGCATGACATAATCAGCGTTAATGTGCTATACAATTCAGCCTGATATGAGAACCGGAAAGCCCTGTAGATAAGGGTGTTTCTCGACGCACGTACTCCCTACTCCTTACTCCTTACTCCCTACTCCTTACTCCCTACTCCCTACTCCAACATGGAACATAAACTTTTCATCGATGGTCAGTGGGTCGATGGTGGGCCGCTGCTGGAAGTGACGAACAAGTACAGCGGACAAATCATCGGCGCCCTGCCCACGGCCCGCCGCCAGGATGTGGACACAGCCATCGCCGCCGCCGAGCGCGCCGCCACCGTCATGGCCGACATGCCCGCCCATCGCCGTGGGACTATCCTCGCCCGCACCGCCGCCCTCATCGCCGAACGAAAGGAAGAATTCGCCCGCACCATCGCCGCCGAAGCCGGCAAGGCCCTGAAATTCGCCCGTCTTGAGGTCGATCGGGGCATCAGCACCTTCACCATCGCCAGCGAGGAAGCAAAACGGCTGCACGGCGAGACCATCCCGCTGGACGCCGTCCCCGCCGGCGAGGGCTATTTCGGCTTCTGGCAGCGGCGGCCGGTGGGCGTCGTCGCCGCCATCTCGCCTTTCAATTTCCCGCTCAACCTGGTGGCGCACAAAGTGGCCCCGGCCCTGGCCGCGGGCAATGCCGTCGTGCTCAAACCGGCCAGCACCACCCCCCTCACCGCCGCCCTCCTCTGCCAGGCGCTGGAGCAGGCGGGCGCGCCGGCCGGGGCGATCAACCTGGTCGTCGGCTCCGGCGGGACAGTGGGCAACTGGCTGGTCGAAGACCCGCGCGTGGGCAAAGTGACGTTCACCGGCAGTCCACCGGTCGGTCGCGAGATCCTGACCCGCGCCGGCATCAAGAAGGTGACGCTGGAACTGGGCAACACCGCCCCGGTCATCGTCGCACCCGACGCCGACCTCGATTTCGTGGCCAAACGCGCGGCCGTCGGCGCCTATTACAATTCCGGCCAGGTCTGCATTTCCGTCCAACGCATTTACAGCCAGAAGCCCGTCTACGAGCCGTTCCTCGAACGCTTCGTCGCCGCCAGCGAGAGCATGGTGGTGGGCGATCCGTTGGACGAGCGCGTGGATGTGGGGCCGATGATCGATTTGCGCGAGGCCGCGCGGGTGGAGGGTTGGGTGCACGAGGCCGAACAGGGTGGGGCGCAAGTGGCCGCGGGTGGCAAACGTGAGGGCGTCGTCTTCTGGCCGACGGTGGTCACGGGCGCGACGCCGGCGATGAAGCTGATCAGCCAGGAGGTCTTCGGCCCCGTGGCCTCGGTGATCTCGGCTGACAGTTTCGAGGATGCACTGGTTCAGGCCAACGCCGGGGACTACGGCCTGCAGGTCGGGATTTTCACCCGCGATATCAACCGTGTGTTCCAGGCGGTCAAGCGTCTGAACTTCGGCGGCGTCATCATCAACGACACCCCGGTCTTCCGCGCCGACCACATGCCCTACGGCGGCAATCGCCAGAGCGGCCTGGGCCGCGAGGGGGTACGCTTCGCGATGGAAGAGATGACGAATATACAGATGGTGGCGATTCGACTGAGTTAGGGATACGTGTTGCGTATTCCATATTCACCGCTTATCAACAATTTCTCAACACTCACACCACAATCGAGGAGATGCACATGAAACTTAAGCTGTTTGTCGTACTAATGTTGTTTGCTGTGTTGGCGTCGGCCTGCGCGCCCGCCCAGCCTGCTGCGCCCGCAGCCCCGGCCAAAGGCGCGCCGCTGCAAAAGATCGGCGACGGCGAAGGCCAGGTGGACATCATCGCCTGGGCCGGCTACATCGAGCGCGGCGAGACCGATCCCAACTACGACTGGGTCACCGAGTTCGAGAAAAGCACCAGTTGCAAGGTCAATGTCAAGACCGCAGCCACCTCGGACGAAATGGTGGCATTGATGAACGAAGGCGGCTTCGACCTTGTGACCGCCTCGGGCGACGCCAGCAACCGCCTGATCGCCGGCGGCAAGGTGCAAGAGATCAACACCGCCCTTATCCCCAGTTGGAAGACGGTGGACGAGCGCTTGCAGAACGCCCCCTGGCATACGGTGGATGGCAAGCACTACGGGGCGCCCTATCAGTGGGGACCGAATGTGTTGATGTACAACACCCAGGCCTTTGGCGACAAGGCGCCCGATAGTTGGAGCGTGGTCTTTCAGGAGACGACCCTGGCGGACGGCAAATCGAACAAGGGCCGCGTGCAAGCTTACGATGGCCCCATCTACATCGCCGATGCCGCTCTCTATTTGATGAACGCCAAACCCGAACTGGGCATCAAGGACCCCTACGAATTGACCCGCGACCAATTCAACGCCGCCCTGGATTTGCTGCGCCAACAGCGCCAGTTGGTGGGCCGCTACTGGCACGACGCCTACATCCAGATGGATGACTTCAAGAACGAGGGCGTTGTGGCCTCGTCCTCCTGGCCGTTCCAGGTCAACCTGCTGCAATTCGAGGGCCAGCCCATCGCCAGCGTCATCCCCAAAGAGGGCGCCACCGGCTGGGCCGACACCACCATGTTGCACGCCGATGCGCCCCATCCCAACTGCGCCTACAAGTGGCTGGAATGGTCGCTCAATCCCAAGCTGCAGGGCGATCTGGCGGCCTGGTTTGGCTCGGTCCCGGCCGTCCCGGCGGCCTGCAAGGGCAACGCTTTGTTGACCGACGCCGGTTGCGCCACCAACGGCTTCGACAAATTCGACCAGATTCACTTCTGGCGCACCCCTGTGGCCAAGTGCGATCAGGGCGAGTGCGTCCCCTACCACGAGTGGGTGACGAACTACATCGCCGTGATTGGCGGGCGGTAGAAACCAGTAGACCGGTAGACCAGTAGACCAGTAGACCAGTAGACCGGTAGACCGGGGCATAGACTCCTGGCCTACCGGTTTCCCGATTTCCCGGTTTCCCGATTTCCCGGTTTCCCGGCCTACTTATTCCCACAAGAGACTACATGGACTACAAACTCTGGATCAACGGCCACTGGGCTGACGCTCGCGATGGCGGGAGCATGGCGATCGAGAATCCGGCCACACAGGAAATCATCGCCCAGGTGGTGGACGCCGGCCACGCGGACGTGGATGCGGCTGTGCAGGCAGCCAAGACCGCCTTCTATGACGGGCGCTGGTCGCGGCTGACGCCCAGCGCCCGCTCGCTGGCCCTGTTCCGACTGGCCGACCTGATCGAAGCCCGCATCGAGGAATTCGCCCGCGTCGAATCGCTGCACACCGGCAAACCCTACGCCTATACCAGCCTGGGCGCCGACATGCCCATGCTCATCGACAACCTGCGCTTCTTCGCCACCGCCGCCCGTGACACACACGGCTCGCACGCCGGTGAATTCATGGCCGGCTATACCTCCATGTATCGCCGCGAACCGGTCGGCGTCGTCGGTCAGATCGCACCCTGGAATTACCCGCTGATGATGGCGATCTGGAAGCTCGGCCCCGCCCTGGCTGCCGGCTGCACGGTCGTGCTCAAGCCCGCACCCGGCACCCCCCTGACGACCCTGATGCTGGCCGAGTTGATGGCCGAGGCGGGCATCCCGGACGGTGTGGTCAACATCGTCACCGGCGGCAACGCGGTAGGCCAGGCGTTGGTCGAGCACCCCGACATCCGCATGATCAGCCTGACCGGCTCAACCAACACCGGCAAAAAGGTGATGGAAACCGCGGCCAAGACGCTCAAGCGCGTGCATCTGGAACTGGGCGGCAAAGCGCCCATCCTCGTCTTCGACGATGCCGACCTCGAATCGCTGGCGAGCAAAGCCACCGTGGGCGCAACCTACAATACCGGCCAGGATTGCACCGCCGCCACCCGTGTCTATGCCCAGCGCGGCGTGTACGATGCCGTGCAAGAAGCGTTGGTGGCGTCGATGGCGGCCGTCAAGGTGGGCGATCCCTTCGACGACGAGGTCGAAATGGGACCGTTGATCTCAGCGACGCAGCGCGACCGCGTGGCCGGATTCATCAGCCGCGCGCGGGCGGCCGGCGCCCGCATCCTCACCGGCGGCGGCGCCCCGGCCGATCTGGATAAAGGCTATTACTTCAGCCCCACCGTCGTCGCCGATGTCGTGCAGCAATCCGACATCGTCCAGAACGAAGTCTTCGGGCCGGTGATCACCCTCATGCCTTTCGACGACGAAGAACAAGCGGTCGGCTACGGCAACGACGTACTGTACGGGTTGGCGGCCTCCGTCTTCACCAAAGACATCGGTCGGGCCATGCGCATCGCCAGCCAACTCGAATTCGGCACCGTCTGGATCAACGACCACATGCCGCTGAATTCCGAAACCCCGCATGGCGGCTTCAAACAGTCCGGCTTTGGCAAAGACCTCTCGGCTGAGGCCATGGGCGACTATCAGATCACCAAACACGTGATGATCGCCCACGAGTGATTTGACAGGGTGATGGCGCCGAGCGCAGCGCGCTGACAAAACAATCACCTTGTCACCCTGTCACCCTGTCACCTTGTCACTGAAGGAGCCTTCCCCGTGTCCGACCCCGTCAACCAACTTGCCATCCGTTTCATCCACGTCAGCCGTCATTTCGGCGACGTGAAAGCCGTGGACGATATCAGCCTGGACATCGCCGATGGCGAATTCTTTACCCTTCTAGGTCCCTCCGGGTCGGGCAAGACGACCAGCCTGCGCATGATCGCCGGTTTCGAGCGCCCCAGCAGCGGTCAGATCTACCTGCACCGCCGGGACGTTTCCAACCTGCCGCCGTATGAGCGCGATGTCAACACCGTTTTCCAGGACTACGCCCTCTTCCCGCACATGACAGTGGCCGATAATGTCGGCTATGGCCTGATGATCAAGAAGACGCCCAGGCCGGAGCGAGAACAGCGTGTGGGCGAGATGCTGGAACTGGTGCACCTGCAGGGGATGGGGGGGCGCAAACCCTCGCAGCTCTCGGGCGGGCAGAGACAGCGCGTGGCTCTGGCGCGGGCCTTGATCAACCACCCGCGCGTCCTCCTTCTCGATGAACCCCTGGGCGCGCTCGATCTCAAGCTGCGCCAGGCCATGCAGATCGAGCTGAAAAACATCCAGAAACAGGTCGGCATCACCTTCGTCTACGTCACACACGACCAGGAAGAAGCCCTCACCATGTCCGACCGGCTGGCGGTGTTCAATCAAGGCAAGATCGAGCAGGTTGGCGCCCCCGCCGACATCTACGAGCGGCCCAAGACGGCTTTCGTGGCCGGTTTCGTCGGCGTCTCCAACCTGGTGAGTGGCCCGGCCGCCGAGGCTATCACCGGCCAGAGCCAGACCTTCGCCATCCGCCCCGAGAAAATCCACATGATCTCGCCCGAGGCGCCAATCGCCGCAGGCATGTATGCTGCCGACGGAACAGTGGAGGAGGTCATCTATCTGGGCATGTACACTCGCTACCTTGTGGCCCTCGATCAGGGCGGGGAATTGACCGTGGTCGCACAGAACCTGCGAGCCACCTCGATGGATGTATTGGGAGCGCGGGGCCACAAGGTGCGCTTGCAGTGGGAGCGCGCCCACAATCGCCTGATCGGAGCCTGACCCATGCTGCGACGCGCGTCGAATTACCTCTGGGCGCATACCCTGCTGATGTTGGCCTTGCTGCTCGGGCCGCCCTTGCTTTGGTTGGGAGTGATCTACCTCGGCTCCCTGTTGATGCTGCTCGCCCAGAGCTTCTTCTATCTGGATGACTACACCGGCCAGATCGTGCGCGAATTCAGCCTGCGCAGCTACGGCGCCCTGCTCACACGCGCCAACTTCGACATCATCCTGCGCACTGCCACCATGGCCGCCGCCGTGACCGTCGCTGCTGCTATCCTGGCCTTCCCTCTCGCCTACTACGCCGCCCGTTTTGCCCCCCGCCGCCTGCGCCCCCTCCTCTATTTGGCCGTTATGCTGCCGCTTTGGTCCAGTTATCTGGTCAAAGTCTATGCCTGGAAGTTGATCCTGGCCAAAGAGGGCGTCATCAGCTGGCTTTTTCATCAGGCTCACCTCGGCGGCTTGCTCGATGGCATCCTTGCCATCCCCCGCATTGGCGGACCCTCGCTGTCGATCTCACCCCTGGGCATGTTCATCGTCTTCACCTACGTCTGGCTGCCCTACATGGTGCTCCCCATCCTGGCTGCGCTGGAGCGCCTGCCCCATTCTCTGCTCGAAGCCTCCGGCGATCTCGGCGCGCGCCCGGCCCAAACCTTTCGTCGCGTCACCCTACCCCTGATCTTCCCCGGCGTGGTGGCCGGCTCGATCTTCACCTTCTCGCTGACCCTGGGCGATTTCATCGTCCCCTCCGTCCTCGGCAACTCCAGCTTTTTCATCGGCCAGGCTGTGCTCTCACATCAGGGCACTTCCGGCAACGTCCCCCTGGCTGCGGCCATGACCATGGGACCCATCGTCATTATGGCCGTCTACCTCCTCATCGCCCGTCGCCTCGGCGCCTTCGAGGCATTGTGATTGCCGCCCTGACCCATGACCAACCAACGCGCATCCATCTGGCTCAAGCTTAGCGCCATCGCCGTGGTGCTATTCCTCAATTTGCCGGTGTGGATCATCGCCCTCTACGCCTTCACCACGGACGAGGCCACCTACACCTTCCCGTTGCCTGGCCTTACCACGAAATGGTTCGGCGTCGCCGCGCAGCGCGCTGACATGTGGGCAGCGCTCACCTTGTCGGTGCAAGTCGCCCTCATCGCCACTTTCGTCGCTCTGCTATTAGGCGCCCTGGCTGCTGCTGCCCTTTCGCGTGCCCGTTTCTTCGGCAAGGAAGCCATGACCTTGCTGCTCATCTTGCCCATCGCCCTCCCCGGCATCGTCACTGGCATCGCCTTGCGCTCCACCCTCGGCGCCTTCGACATCCCCTTCAGCTTCTGGACCATCGTCATCGGCCACGCCACCTTCTGCATCATCATCGTTTACAACAACGTCATCGCCCGTTTTCGTCGCACCTCGTGGAGCCTGGTCGAGGCTTCGATGGATCTGGGCGCCAACGGCTTCCAGACCTTCCGCTACGTCCTCCTGCCCAGCATCGCCACAGCCCTGCTGGCGGGCGGCATGTTGGCCTTTGCCCTTTCCTTCGACGAAGTCATCGTCACCACCTTCACCGCCGGCCAGCAAGCCACTCTGCCGATCTGGATCTTCAGCCAACTCGTGCGCCCACGCGACCGCCCCGTGACCAACGTCGTCGCCCTTTTCGTCATCGTCCTCACCACCGTCCCCATCCTGCTGGCCTATCGGCTAACGGCGGACGCGCAAGAAACCGGCTCGACCTCGGGCAACGGCCGGGCGACAAGCCGTTGACATGCATCGCTCAACCCTCGCCTTACTCGCCATCTTCCCGCCATCACCCTCCGTTGGGTCGATTTCTTTCGCTGAGCCAATCCACAGCCGCCCTTCGTCATTTCGCAGGCAGCGCCGCCGCGAATCCCACCGCCTTGCTCACCCAGAAGCTTAACTCGTCATCCGGGACAGCGGCATCGACCAACACCCAGCCCTTCATAGGCCGGCCGGTCATATCGAAGACGCGGGCAAATGGCATCTGCAACAAGCGAGCGGCATCCTCCGCGCCCAGCCGCAAGATCACGCTCTCGCCATGCACGCCACAGGCCATATTGCCGTTCAGCAAATAGCCAACTCCCCCGAACATCTTCTTCTCCTCGAACCTGGCGCTGTCTCCCAACAATTGGCAGACGCGCCCGGCGAGCGTTGCATTGTAAGCCATATTTATCGCACTCCTCCCTCTGTCTTACCGGCCAGACGGCGCAGATAATCCGTCTGCCCGGCGTGATAGGCTTCGTGCCAGGCCAGGCCCATCAGTCGCTGGCCCACGGTCTGCTTCTCGCTGTACGGCGCTTCCAGGATTTCGGGAGCCGCTTGGGCCAGGGCCGTTGCCAACACCTCCTGACTGCGCACCAAATCGGCGAGGAGAATAGAAAAAGGCAACGCGTCCATCGACCCCGCACCAACGGCCTCCGAACCGCGCTGATAGCGAGCGACGACTTCGTCGGACCACAGTGGCTGCCAGCCCAGCAGCCTCAGCGCCAGATTGCGATTGGCAAGGATGTGTCCCACCACCCAGTTCAAACAATTTGCCTCGACCTGCGGCGGCTGCAAGAGACTATCTTCGTGACTCAGCCCCTCCGTGTTCATGTTGAGGACAAAAGTATTGCTTTCATACCAATCGAGAATGAGTTCCTTGAACATGAGTAATGACCTCTGAGCCCGTCTGAATACTCGTAGTAGCGACTTCAGTCGCCCTTTTCTAGCTACCTGACACTTTGGGAATGGGACGCGGATAAACGCGGATTTTTCTCCAAATTCACGGCGAAGAAGCGCTTTTTCCGCGTTTTCCGCGCTCGTCCGCGTCCTATTTTCGGAAACTGTCAGGTAGCTAGGCTCTCTTTACAAAAAAACGACTAAAGTCGTTACTACGAATCTTTACTTCACATCTGCGCATTCGGATCGTTCTGCATCATACCGAACACATTGCCTTCGGTATCGGCGCAATAAGCCAGATAACCAACGCCTGGCACCGCCATCTTGGGCGCCACCACCCGCCCGCCATTGGCAGTGACTGCGGCGATGGCGTCATCGATGGCGGCCACATCGACCGTATTGACCACGCTCGGCCAACCCTCTTGCCGTGCCATCAACCCACCATCGATGCCAGGCCCTTCCGCGCCTGTGGTGATGAGCCAATACTCCGGCCCACCCTCCCATTTGTGGAAACGCCAGCCCAAGACATTTTCGTAGAACGCTCTGGCGCGATTGAAATCATCGACAGCAATCTCGAAGTGAACAACGCGTGACATAGAAATCCTCCAATCTGAATGTGTGGAAAAAGAACAAGCGTTCTATTTTTGCATAAGAACCTACCGTTGGCTGTAACACCCCTTCCCAAGTGCGAACTGGCATCTGATCAAGCCCGGTGCTACAATGCCCGCATTTCTGCGGGAGGCCACTCTCATCATGAAACAACTACTTCTCTTACGTCATGCCAAATCCTCCTGGGAGGAGCCTGGCGCCGAGGATTTCGACCGACCTCTGGCCCCGCGCGGGGAACGCGACGCCCCGCGCATCGGCGTCTTCTTGGCCGAAACCGAATTCATGCCCGACCTCATCATCAGCTCGCCCGCCGAGCGCGCCAAAGCCACCGCCAAACGCGTGGCCAAAGCTGCCGAATACGCCGGCGACCTCCGCTTCGATGAACGCATCTACATGGCCGACGCCGGCGCCTTGCTGGAAATCGTGCGCGGCCTGCCCGACAGCGCGGAGCGCGCCATGCTGGTGGGACACAACCCTGGCTTCGAAGATCTGGCGACGACCCTCTCCGGCGGCTTCGTGCGCCTGACCACTGCCTCCCTGGCCTGCATCGAACTGGCGGCCGAGCATTGGCAGGATGTTCAGCCTTCCTCCGGCGCCCTGGTCTGGCTAGTCACACCCAAGACACTGCCCTGACACACAGAGTGCACAGACCCACTACCCCCTATCGCCCGCTGGCCTTGGTGCTCATGTTGGCGGCAGTACTGTTGACTGCTTGTCGTCCACAGCCCCAGCCGCCGGCCACCCCTGCCCAGACCGCGATGCCGGGCATAGTGGCCTATATCGGCGACGAAGCCATCACCGAGGCGCAGTGGCAGCAAGCGCGGGCCTACGCACAGGCCAATCTGACGCTGTTGGGCGAGCCAGGCGCGCAACTCGACGAGCAGGCCGTGTTCCAGAGCTTTCTGGAGGATCTCCTGCTGGCGCGCGCGGCGGCGCAGGCTGGTGTTCAGGTGAGCGACGCCGCTGTCGAAACCGAGGAGAAGCGCATCTTGCAGGTGGGAAATGCCGAGGCCCCCAAGCTGGCCGCGGTGCTGGCGCAGGTGGGACTGAGCCGCGAGGGGTGGAGAAAGGAGTTGGGGCGCAGCATCCTGGCAGGGAATTATCTGGAAGATGTGGCTTTGGCCACTGTAGCGCCGGGCAAACGCGAGGAGCAAAGACGTATCTATCTCCAGAACCTGCGGGCGGCAAGTCGGCTACAGGTTCTCTTCAAGCCACAGCCGATCGAGGGTCTGCGCGTGGGCAACGTGGCGCCGGATTTCGAGCTGATCGATCTGAGCGGCAAGCCGTTGCGCCTGCGCGATCTGCGCGGCAAAGCCGTCATCCTCAACTTTTGGGCGACGTGGTGCGCTCCTTGCCGTCAGGAAATGCCCCTGCTCCAGCAAGCCTTCGCGCAGTACGCTCCCGAAGGCCTCGTGATCGTGGGCGTCGATCTGGGCGAGGAGCAGACCATCGTGCAGAACTATGTCGACCAACTTGGCATTGACTTCCCCATCGTTCTCGATCGCGAGGAACAGGTCTCCCGGCGCTATCGCGTTTTCGGCCTGCCCACATCATTCTTCATCAACCGCCAGGGTGTGATAGACTACATGCTCGTTGGGCCGGTCAGTGATAAACTACTGCATCGCCAGTTGCCGCAAACGCTGCGCCCGGCGACGGACTGAATCTTACTTTCACTTGTGAGAAATCCTATGCCTCGAAAACGAACCTACCTTGTCCTGCTGGCGCTGCTGGTGAGCGTCCTTGTGGCCGCTGGCTGTGCTCAGCCGCTGCCATCAGGCGATTCGCAAGCAACCATCGATGACGCCGTGCAGGCTACCCTCACGGCCGTCGCTGCGGCTACCGCGGCAGCAGAGACGCCCGCGCCGAAACCGGTGGCAGTGACTACGGCCACCCCTGCTTCTAGGGACGCCGGCGCCTTGATCCTCCCGCCCGTCATCTCCAATTTCAATGCCACCGCCCGCGCTGAAAACACGAAAGGCGACGCCGAGGCGCCGGTGGTGATGTATGAATGGTCGGACTACACCTGACCATACTGCGCGCGCTTCCACAGTGAAGTGCTCCCGCTTCTGGAAGAAGCGTACATCAAGACCGGAAAAGTGAAGTTCGTCTACAAAGAATACCCCGTCGTCAACGGCGACCTCTCCGTCATCGCCAGCCTGTCTGCCCAGTGTGCAGGCGCCCAAGATCAGTTCTGGGCCATGAACGATTGGCTCTTTAGCAACGGCGACGTCTGGAAAACCCAGGACAGCGCCGAAAAAGTCATCACCAAAATGAAGGAAGCAGCCACAGCGATCGGTCTCGATGCCGCTGCTTTCGGCAAATGTTTCGACGAGCAAGCCCTCATCCAGCAGGTGGTCGATGATTATCGCGAAGGTCAGACCTTCGGCATCCGGGGCACCCCGAACTTCGTGATCAACGGCCACTGGTTACAGGGCCTGTTGCCGCCCGAAGAATTCAGCCGCATCATCGACGCCCTGATCGAGGAAGCCAAGACCGGCAACCTGCCTGCCAACGTTGTGACTGTCACCCCCTCGCCCACGCCGGACACCGATTTCAGCGCCGAAGACCACCCCGCGCGCGGCGACGCCAACGCGTCCGTGACCATCGTCGAATTTTCTGATTACCAATGCCCCTTCTGCCTCACTCATTTCCAGCAAACCATGCCGCAACTGCTCAAGGATTATATCGACACTGGCAAGGTGAAGTACGTTTTCATGGACTTCCCGCTGGACAGCATCCACCCACAGGCGCGCAAAGCAGCGGAGGCCGCCGAATGCGCCGGCGCCCAGGACAAATACTGGGAGATGCACGACAAGCTCTTCGGCGACCAGGCGACCTGGAACGGCAACGACAAGGCAGTGGATGTCTTCAAAAAGTACGCGGCTGATCTGAAGCTGGACGCCACCGCTTTCGACAAGTGTTTGGACGAAGGCAAATTTGCCGCAGAGGTCGAGGCGGATGAGCAAGAGGGCCTGGCGGCTGGCGTCACGGGCACCCCGGCTTTCTTCATCAATGGCCGCTACCTCAGCGGCGCCCAACCCTTCGAGGTATTCCAACAGATCATCGACAGTCTGTTGGCCCAGTAAATCGATGACAGGATGACAAGGTGACAAGGTGCAGGGGGACGGCTGCTTTGCAAAGCAGCCGTCCCCCTGCAAACTCTATATCACGATCTCATGCTGCCGCCAGCGCCGGCTCCGGCTCCAGATCGGTCAGCTCCGACGCCTCCCACTCCTGAACGATCAGGCGAAAGATGTCCGACTCGGTGATGACGCCAATGAGGTTTTTAGCCATATCCACCACCGGCAACCCACTGATCTTTTTGCTGAGCATGAGTTTGGCTGCCTGGCCGATGGAAGCTGTTTGGGGAATGGTAAGGGGGTCGGGGGTCATGATTTCGCGCACAGTCGTCTTCGACAGCAGATAATTGATCTCCCAGACGCTCAGGCTGGTTGCTTCCGAAGGCTCGGCCCCGCGGATGTCGCCCCTTGTCACAATGCCGACCAATTCGTTCCCCTCCACCACGGGCAGGCGACGAATGCCATATTCCCTCATCAGACGATGCGCTTCATAGATGGAAGTGTCGGCAGGGATGGTGATGACGTCGCGCGTCATCCAATCTTTTACAAGTTCGTTCTTCACTGTTACGCTCCTTGATATGCAACTAGGGGGCTGTTCGTCTCACTTTCGATCTCTATCATAAGCTGCTTGTACTATTTTTCACTATGACGCGCGTCATAGTGAGCGCGTAATGAACATGACGAAGTAGTGGCAATGAAAACCAGCAGGGATGGGGGGATGAGGGGATGTCTTGAAATCATCCTCCCATCCCCTCATCCCCGCTCATCTCAGGGCAAACTGGGCAAGAGGAAAGGGAGCAGGTTGCGCGCTTGCTCCAGCGACTGGCGCACCGCTGGGCTTAGTCCTTCGCCATGATCGAAGGCCAGCCCCGGCGCCGTCATGACCCAAGCTGCCGGCTGGCGCCCGTAGAGTAGCTTGGCATAGGTCATTACCATATCTGGCGACAGATTGTGGCCGAGGGCAGGGGTGCTTTCGCCCACCGCCACCATGCGCCACTGCAAGGCCGGGCGCGCCTTGCCGCGCTGCGCCCGGCAGGCATCGGTGAAAACGACTACGTCCACGTCTTCCTCGGCTACCGCCAGGGCCAATTCGGGCGTCAGTTGTTGCACCGTCAGGCGGCGCACACCCGCGCCGCACTGTCGCCAGGCCGTCTCGATATGGTCTGCCAACACCAAGCCGGCGCCGTCGTCCTGGCGCAAGGGATTACCGTAGGCGATGAGGAGGAGCATGTCGCAGGTGGCAAGTGGCAGGCTTCGTCGTGAGCTCAGCCGAATGGTCGCAGGTGGTGATTGCGACAGAGTTCAATCGCGCCTGAGTTCCTGCACAACAGACCCGTCCGGTGTCACCAGCTGTACGTGTAGGGGCATTTGCCCGTAGGCGTGGGTCGAGCAGCTGAGACAAGGGTCGAAGCAGCGAATGCCGTGTTCGATGCGGTTGAGCACGCCTTCGCTGAGTCCGCCATCGCCGATATAGCGCGCGGCGATCTGCTTGACCGTGCGGTTCATGGCCTGGTTGTTTTGGCCGGTGGCGATGATCAGGTTGACATCCTGGAGGATGCCGTGCTCGTTCACGTGATATTCGTGGAACAACGTCCCGCGCGGGGCCTCGCTGACGCCGACGCCTACCAATTGGTTGACGTTCGCTTCGCTGCGGATGTGGTTCTTGGTGATCTCCGGGTCTTCGATCGTCTCTTCGATCTTCTCCAGGCAGAAAAGGATCTCGATGAGACGAGCATAGTGATAATAGAAACTACTGAGCACGGGCCTGCCGCCGCTGCCCAGGCGGCGGAACTGGCGCAGCTCGCGATCTGCGCGCGACGTGCCGGCGAAGTCACAGATATTCAAACGCGCCAATGGTCCCACACGGTACATGCCCCGCCCAGTCTCGAAACCGGCGCTGCGATAGTAAGGGAACTTCAGGTAGGTCCACGGCTCGACCGCCTCGGCGATGACGCTGCGGAAACGCTCCGGCGCCACCTGCTCGAGCGTGCGCCCATCGTTGTCCATGATGCGTAGCTCGCCATCATAATGCTCCAGCCCGCCTTCCGGCGTCACCAGGCCCACGAAGAGGCTGGGGAACTCGCCGTAGGCATGGATTTCCTCCTCGAAGCCGTCGAACGAATCCTTCAGCAGATTCAGGGCCAGCTCGATGATGTCGAAAGCCTCAGGCAGGTCGCGCTTGATCATGCTACGGTGCTCGCTGCTCAGGCCCTCGCGCACCCCGCCTGGCACCGTCCACGCCGGGTGGACGCTGCGCCCGCCCAGCAACCGGATGATGTTCTGGCCGAACTGGCGCAGCCGGATGCCATTGCGGGCGATGTCCGGGTATTTGGCGATCAGGCCCATGATGTTGCGCTGGGTGGGGTCGCTCTCCATGCCCAGCAGCAGGTCCGGCGCGCTGAGGTGGAAAAAGCTGAGCGCGTGGCTTTGGACAAGCTGGCCCCAGTTCATCAAACGGCGTAGCTTCTGGGCTGTTGATGGAATGCGCACTCCCAGGATGGCGTCGCCTGCCTTCGAAGAAGCCATCAGATGGCTGACAGGACAAATGCCGCAAATGCGCGCGGTGATGCCGGGCATCTCCCAAAAGCTGCGGCCCACACAAAACTTCTCGAAGCCCCGGAACTCGGTGACATGGAAACGGGCATCCGCCACTTTGCCGGCGTCGTCGAGGTGAATGGTGATCTTGGCGTGACCCTCGATGCGGGTGACGGGATCGATGGTGATCAATCGTGACATCGTGATTTCTCCAATCAACCAAAAGTGCGCAGGTCGGGTTCCAGCACCACGGGTTCGCCGCGCAGCAAAGCGGTCACGGCGGCCCAGATGCGGTCGGGTTCGGGCGGGCAGCCGGGGACGAAGGCATCCACCGGGATCACCTGATGCAGCGGCAGGACGCGCGGCAACAGCGCGGGCAGGATGTGGGCGCTCAGAGCGTCGCCCAGGCGCGGGACCTTGCCCGGCCCTTCGTGGTAGACCTTCGTCAACAGATCGTCCACCTTGAGCTGGTTGCGCAGGCTGGTGACATTGCCGGTGACAGCACAATCGCCGAAGCTGACGACGATGCGGCTGTTGGCGCGAATTTTGCGCGCCAACTCGACATTGTCGGCATTGGCGACCGCGCCCTCGACCAGCGTCACATCGACGCCGGCGGGGAACTCCTTCACATCAGCGATGGGGCTGTAGACCAGCTCCACGGCCTCGGCTAGATCGATCAGCCGCTCGTCCAGGTCGAGAAAACTCATGTGGCAGCCCGAACAGCCGCCTAGCCAGGCCGTAGCCAATCGGATTTTCTTGTTTGGCGTCATCGTCGCACCTTCAGTAGTTCCAAATTTTGCGCTCGCGCCCGTCGAGAATCCAGCGCAGGAAATCGTTTCGCTTCACCATCTCGCCCGTAGTGGCGCCTTTGGTGGTGAGGGCGCCAGTGGGGCACACTTGCACACATTTGCCACAACTCGTGCAGCTCGTGGCGGATCCCCAGGGCTGATCCAGATCGGCGATGATGCGGCTGTTGACGCCGCGGCCCGATACATCCCAGGTGTGGGCGCCCTCCACCTCATCGCACGCCCGCACACAGCGCAGACAAAGGACGCAGCGATTCGGGTCCATGACATAGCGCGGGTGGCTGGCGTCGATGGGGCGCATGGGATGGAGGTAATCATAGCGCACGTGGTCCATGCCGATCTCGGCCGCCATCGTCTGTAATTCGCAATGACCGTTCGCCACGCAAAAGGCGCAAATATGGTTGCCTTCGGCGAACATCAGTTCCAGCATCATGCGCCGGTAGCGCGTCAGGCGCTCGGAATGGGTGCGGATATTCATCCCCTCTTGCACCCTGCTCACGCAGGCTGGCAGGAGTTTGGGACTGCCCACCACCTCGACCAGGCACATGCGGCACCCGCCCCGCTCGCTCAGCCCGTCCAGATGGCAGAGCGTCGGGATTCGTATCCCGCGCTCCTGGATGACCTCCAGCAGCGTCTGCTCGGCGCGGGCGCTGACCAGATCATCGTTGATCGTGAGAGTGACAACTGCCATCAGGCCACCTCCAATGCTGTCATCGCCCCGGACGGCGCCTCGGCCAACGCCAGGATGGGCGTTTCGGTCATCTGGCACACCCCCGCGGGGCAGCGTCGTTCTTTGATATGGATTTCGTACTCATCCCGGAAATAGCGCAGTGTGCTCAGCACCGGATTCGGCGCCGACGCGCCCAAACCGCACAAGCTGGTCTCCTGCACCATGGTGCAGAGTTCCTCCAATAACGCCAGGTCTTGCATCGTGGCGCTGCCGTTCGTGATGCGTTCCAAGAGGCGGTGCATTTGCACAGTGCCTACGCGACAAGGCACACACTTGCCGCAGCTTTCATCCATGCAGAATTCCATGAAGAATTTGGCCACATCGACCATGCAACTGCGGTCATCCATGATGATCAGGCCGCCCGACCCCATGATCGATCCCAGGGCGCGCAGGCTTTCGTAATCGACCGGTGAGTCCAGATATTGGGCGGGGATACAGCCGCCGCTGGGGCCGCCGGTTTGCGCGGCCTTGAATTGGCCGCCATCGGGGATGCCGCCGCCGATCTCGAACACGATCTCGCGCAGCGTGATGCCCATCGGCACCTCGATCAGCCCTGTATTCGCCACTTTGCCCGCCAGGGCGAAAATCTTGGCGCCGGCGCTCTTGGCGGTGCCGATGGCGGCATAGGCTTTGGCGCCCATCTGGATGACCGGTACGATATTGCCAAACGTCTCGACGTTATTGATCAGAGTGGGATGCCCCCAAAGACCGCTTTCAGCGGGATAGGGCGGGCGCGGCTGCGGCTGCCCGCGTTTGCCCATGATCGAGGCCATCAGCGCTGTTTCTTCACCGCAAACGAAGGCGCCAGCGCCGATGCGAATATCGATGCGGAAGTTGAAGTTGCTATCGAGCACGCGGCTGCCCAACAAACCCCGGCGCTCGGCCGCGCGGATGGCGCGTTCCAGGCGTTTCGCCGCCACGGGATACTCGCCGCGCACATAAACGAAGCCCTGTTCGGCGCCGACGGCATAGCCGGCAATCGCCATGCCCTCCAGGACACGATGCGGATCGGATTCCATCAGCGTGCGATCCATGTAGGCGCCCGGATCGCCTTCGTCGCCGTTGGCGACCACGAATTTGCGCTCCGCCCGCGTCTTGCGCACCAGCTCCCACTTCAGCCCCGCCGGATACCCGGCCCCGCCGCGGCCGCGCAACCCGCTGCCGCGAATGACCTCGCACACTTCTTCCGGCGACATCTCGCGCAGAACGTGCGCCAGCGCCTGATAACCGCCGCGGGCGACGTAGGCTTCCAGGCGTTCGGGGTCGATCAGACCGCTATTGGCCAGCACGAGCTTGCGTTGTTTGGCAAAGAATGGCATGTCGTTGGCCAGCGCATGCTCCAATACGGGCTGCTGGCCCACAACGTGTTTGTCCAGGATTTCTTCGGCGATGGCCGGCGTCACTTGTTCATAAACGACATCGTCCTGGCCCGGCATCTGCACCCGCACCACTGGCCCCCGACTGCACGGCCCCATGCAGCCGGCGCCCACCACTTCGACGGCGGCGTCGAGCTGGCGCTGGGTCACGCCAGCCTTCAGTGCTTCTTGCACCGATGTGCCGCCCGAAGACAGGCAAGGCGTGCTGGCGCAACAGAGCAGGCGACAGCGGTAGGCTTGCTCTTTGCCGCGCTCGCGTTCCGCCAACGCTTCCAAATCGCGACGGTTCATGCTCCATCCTCCTCGATCGACGCGCCGTGTACGGCGGGCATGGCGGCAGGGGCCACGCGCTCACCGGCCAGAACGGCAGCCATCCTATGCAGCGTGGATTCAGGCGTCTCGCGGCCCAACACCTCGCCATCGACCACCAGCACTGGGGCCAGGCCACAACTACCCAGACAGCGGGCCGTGGCCAGGCTGAGCTTGCCATCAGCCGTGGTTTGGCCGGGCGCGACGCCATAAGTCGATTGCAGCGAAGCCACGATTTCGGCAGCACGCTTGACATAACATGCGGTGCCCATGCAGACGATGCAATTGTGCTCGCCCTGGGGCTTGAGCGAAAAGAAATGATAGAACGTGGCGACGCCGAAAACCCAGCTCTGCGGCAAGCGCAACTGTCGCGCCACGTAGATGAGCAAGTCCTCTTCGAGGAAACCGAAGGCCTCTTGCGCCGTGTGCAAAACCTCGATGAGGGCATCCTGCTGGTAATGAAATCGTTTCAAGGCCCGATCTACCAGCTTAAACCGGGCATCGCCGCTGGGGTGCTCACTGCCGCCTGTGCGTGCAGCGCCTGCGCGTGTGGCGCCCGATGGGGGCGCGTTGCTTGGGGTGGGGAGCGTCGTGACATCCATAGCCATGCGTTGGGAGGAACAGAGGTGGAAGACAATCGCCGCTCAGCATACCAGACGCCGCGCAAGGCGTACATGATTTAGGTCATATTCTGTGAAAATTGTCACGAAGTTGCTTGCCAAATCGCCGCCCACATTGCAGCAACTCCCGGATTCAATCAGCGTTCTATGTCGTGATGTTGCCCGCTTTCATCCCAACCACTTCTCCGCCTGTACAAACCCGCGCTCAGGCATCTCCGTCAGCGCAAAGCCCAGCTTGCGGCAGATGCGCTGCATGGCGGCATTTTCGGGCTGGAAGGTGGCCATCACCCGCTCCACGCCCTCCTGCCGGGCGTAGCCGATAACCCGGTCGAGTAGGGCCGTGCCCAGGCCCGTGCCCTGGAGCTCGTCTCCTACCAGCAGACCGAAGGCGGCGTCCTTGCTCCCGCTCAGTTTGCGCACGCGGGCGATGCCGGCGATGGTCTTCTTGCCCGAAGCGGCGTCGGTGCGCTCGGCCACCAACGCCATCTGCCGGTCGTAGTCGATGAAACACACCTTCACCAGCCGTTCGTGGGCCACGCGCTGCTCGAAACCCATTTCCTGCTCGAATCGCTGATACACCGTTTCTTCCGATAGCCCGCGATGGAACTCGACCATCAACGGCTCGTCCTCGGCCCGGATGGGGCGGAAGACGAAGGTCTCGTCGAGCGCGGGAACATAGTGGGAGGTGACATATTGGGTGGGGTAGGGGCGGACGGCCGGGCGCGGGAACTGGTCTGCGGGCAAGTCCAGCGGGTGGACAAGGACGCGGGCATCCAACGCCAGCAGCCGCTCGGGCGAGGCCAGCAATGGGTTGATGTCGATCTCGGCGATCAGCGGCTGTTCCACCACCAGTTGGCTGAAGCGCACCAGCAGCTTCTCAAGCTCGACCTCATCCACCGGCGACCGCCCACGCACCCCCTTCAGCGCCGCGGCGATACGCGTCTGCTCGATCATCCGTCGCGCCAGCGTGGTGGTCAGCGGCGGCAGGGCCAGGGCGCTATCCTTGAACACCTCGACCAACTGCCCACCCGACCCGAACAGCAGCACCGGCCCGAATTGGGCGTCCACACTGCTGCCCACGATCAGTTCGTAACCTCCCAGCTTGGCCATCGGCTGCACGGTCACGCCCTGGAAGGCGGCAGCGCCGAAATGCTCGCTCACGCTGGCCTCCATTTGGCCGAACGCCTCTCGCACCGCGGCCTCGTCGTGCAGGTTCAGCCGCACCCCGCCCACATCTGTTTTGTGGGTGATGGTCTCGGAGTGCAGCTTGACGACGACGGGGTAGCCGATGGCATTGGCGGCGGCGGCGGCTTCGTCGATGTTGGTGGCGATGCGCGTCTCGACGGTGGGGATGCCGTAGAGCGCCAAGATCTGCTTGGATTCGTACTCGGTCAGGATCGTGCGGCCCCGGCTGCGCACAGCCTGCAGGATGGCTTCGGTTTGCAGCCGGTTATCGACATAACGCGAAGGATCGGTCGAAGCGACAGGTGTTTCGTATAGTGCGCTCAGGTTGTCGGCAAATTGCCACATGTAATTGAAGACCTGGGCGGCGGTGTCGGGGAAATCATAGGTGGGGACGCCCGCGCGGTTGAGGATCAACTCGCCTTCGGCCACCTTATCGCCGCCCATCCAACTGGCCAGCAGGGGTTTGTCGCTGGCGTGGGCGTAATTCACCAGCTGGCGGGCCGTTTCGGTGGGGTCGGTCATGGCCTGGGGGGTGAGGATGACGAGCAAGCCATCGGCAGCAGGGTCGTCGGCCACGATTTCCAGACTTTTCGCATAGCGTTCGGGGTCGGCGTCGCCCAACACATCGACGGGGTTATTGTGGCTCCAGGCGGTGGGGAGAAAGGCGTTCAGCGCCGCCATCGTCTCGTCGCTCAGTACGGTTAGCTCGCCACCGCCGGTGATGAGGGCGTCGGTCGAGAGAACGCCCGGCCCACCGGCGTTGGTTAGAATCGTCAGGCGGCCGCCCTTGGGCCGCGGCTGCTTGGCCAGCACTTCGGCCATGTGGAAGAGGTCGGCAATGCGGTTGACGCGCAGCACGCCCGCCCGTTTGAAGGCGGCATCCAGCACCTCGTCGCTCCCGGCCAACGAGCCGGTGTGCGAGGCGGCGGCTTTGGCGGCAGCGGCCGTGCGTCCGGCCTTGATGACAATGATTGGCTTGGTCAGCGCCACCTCCCGCGCCGCCGAGAGAAAGCTGCGGGCGTCACCCACCGTCTCCATGTAGATGACGATGGCGTGCGTGTTGGGATCGTCGCCCAGATAATCGATGAGGTCGCCCCAGCCCACATCGAGCATCGAGCCGATGGAGACGAAATGGCTGAAACCGACGTGTTCGCGATAGCTCCAATCCAGCACCGCCGTGCAGAGGGCGCCGCTTTGGCTGATGAAGCCGATGTTACCGCGGTTGGCCATGCTGGCGGCGAAGGTGGCGTTCATCCCCGACACCGGACTCATCACGCCCAGGCAGTTGGGGCCGACGATCCGCATCCTGCCTCTGCGGGCGATGTCCATGATCTCGGCCTCCAGCTTCGCCCCAGACGGCCCCACCTCTTTGAACCCGGCCGAGATGATGATGGCCCCCGGCACCCCCGCTTCGACGCACTCGGCGATGATGCCGGGGGCCGTGATGGCCGGGGTGACGACGATGGCGAGATCGACCGGGTCGGGCACGGCGGCGATGCTGGGGTAGGTCTTGATGCCCAGGATGTTGGGCCGCTTGGGGTTGATGGGGAAGATGGTGCCGCCGAAGGGATGGCTGAGCAGGTTCCAGAGAATGGTGCGGCCTACGCTGCCCTCGCGCTCGGTCGCGCCGATCAGGGCCACGGTCTGCGGCGAGAAGATAGGGTCGAGCGGATGCCGGTCTCGGCGCAGAAAGTCGGCGGTCGGGTGATCGGGCGTTGGGGAAAACGGAGCGTCTGGCATAGAACCTGTGCGTGCTGAGTGTCAGGAAAGGAGGAGAATCATAGATTTCGTATAGTCATTGACTACAATTTATCAACCAAAAGATCGAATCCAAATCAGTGCTTCCACGTCCGCAAATGCCTTCGCATTGTTTACTCTTCATCCCATCCCTGCACCACCACCCGAAAAATATCTGATTCGGTGATAATGCCCACCAGCCGGCCGTCTTCCTTTACCACAGGCAGCCCGCTGATCTTATTCTGCAGCATGATCCTGGCCGCCTCGCCGATGGTGGCGTCGGGGGAGATGGCAATGGGGTCAGGAGTCATGATCTCACGCACCTTCAAGCGAGCCAGCAAGTAGTTCAATTCCCAGATGCTGAGCGCGGTGGCGTCGGAGGCTTCGGCGCCGCGGATATCCCCGCGTGTGACGATGCCCACCAACTTGCCCTCAGCGTCCACGACCGGCAGGCGACGCACCTTCTTCTCGGTCATGATCTTGTGGGCTTCAGGCAGCGTGGTGTCAGGGCTAATGGCAAGGACTTTCGTGATCATCCAATCGCGAACGAGGGTTTTGTGCATGGTGTGACTCCTGAAAAAGGGGTGAGCAAGGCGGCTCCGCCTCTCTATTCTCGCACAAGTCGAAAGTGGTAGCAATGATGTGCGTCACATCCCCCACACCGTGATCACCCGCCCCTCGTGCGTCTCCTCGCGGCGGAAGATCTTCTCTTCCCACGCCCTCTCCGGCCTGCGGTCGAAGATGATCAGATGCGCCTCCTCTGCACCGCAGCGGTCCGCGTACTCCCAGGTCTGCGCCAGCCCCTCGGCCAGCGTCGCCTCCAGCGTCTTGTAAAGCACCTTCAGTTCGATTACCCCCCGCTGCACCTGCCCCCCACCCTGCAACTTTTGTCCTTCGTCCTCCATAACCGGCCAGAGCACCAGCAAATCCGTTCGCTTGCGCCCCAGCCCGTATTCTCGCTCCACCCGCCCCCCACCTCCTTCGACTTCGCTCAGGACAGGATTGACAATCCGCTGCAAGAAAGCCTGCATCAGCAATTGTGGCCCGGCCTCTCGATAGTCGAAACGCTCGACCCAACTTTTCTGAGTGCTCGCGGAAGAACTGCTGGAAGGCCGCCAGCAGCTTGTTCAGGCGCCAAACGCCCACCGATTGCCGATGGCAGGAGGTGGGCGTTTGGCATCGTGAATTTGCAGGGCGCAAAATCTCAAATGAATATGATCTGCGCGCCTTCGGTCATGTCCATGAAGTCGCTGGCGGTGACAATGTCGATGACGCCATCCACGAAGTCTTCCATCTTCAGGCCCATCATGTCTACTGACATCTTGCAGGCG
This sequence comes from Chloroflexota bacterium, assembly GCA_041918515.1. Lineage (GTDB taxonomy): Bacteria > Chloroflexota > Anaerolineae > J102 > J102 > SSF26. Next base: position 22,666 of record JAYRVO010000026.1, read on the forward strand.
TAGAGCTTGGCGCCGCCATCCACCAGCATTTGCAGATATTCGCCCACGGGCGGGGCGCCGACATCAGCGATTTTCTTCCGCATCAGGTTGGTGGCGAAGGCAGTCATGCCAGGGAGCACGCCGAGAAGGTTGGGGATGCCGAGATTGCCGGTGTTCAAGCCCATCATCGACATCTTCATGCTGGTGTTGGCCACGGGCGCCAGTTCCAGGTGATCCTGGCGCTGTTTGGTGATCATGTCCATCCCCCAGAAGGTGAAGAAGATGGTGACATCGATGCCGTTGCCCAGGGCGGCCCAGCCCATGACCAGGGCCGGATAGGCCATATCCAGGGTCCCTTTCGAGCAGATAAAGGCGATATGGCGGTTTTGATCAGACATTTTTCATTTCTCCATTTGTGGAAACGTGAAGCGCGAAACGTAAAACGTGAGCATCACGTTTTTGGTGTCACACGCAGCCTTCGGGTTTGCCCAAGCCAGCGATCTTGGCGACCTTTTTGGCGGGGCCTTTGGGGAAGAGGGCGAAGAGGGTCTTCGTATCGACGCCGGCGCCGGTGGTGATGCGACGCAATGTCGGCGATTTGCCGCTGGCTCCAGCGTCCTGGCGGCTGAACTCGATCACTTTCCAATGGTCGGCGGTCAGCGCCGGGATGCCTTCTTCTTTGGCCATCTCGACGGCGATGTCGCGGGTCCAATCGGCGGGGTTGGTCATGAAGCCTTCGTCATTGACCTGGACGGTTTTGCCAGCAATATCACGGGTTGGCATGGTGTATCTTCCTTTTTGAAAAGATTGGTATTGGTTATTGGGTATTAGGTATTGGATATTGGGCGTTTGCGCGAATATCCAATATCCAATATCCGATTCAGTTCTTTCTGTTGCCTGCCGGCGCGTTCTCGGCGCCAATGGCTTTGAGCATGCCCAGCGTCACGGCCAGACCGCGGCGGACTTGGGGGTCGCGGAACTGCTTCATCAGACCCCACAGCGAGGTGGAAGTCTCTTGCGGCGCCGCCTCGGCCTGGCGCACGCCGTGGGCCAGGTTCTGCACCGTCGTCATGATCTCCGGTTGGGTCATTTCTTTGACAGTGGTGAGGATGGTGACGACGTTGTCGCCCAGTTGGCGAATGTCCTGCGGGCCAAAGGCGGCGACGATGTTGTCGGCGATGTAGCGCGTCTCCTGAAGGGCGGTGAAATAGCCACGGCGATCCAGGTCATCCAGGGCGGTGACGGCGCTGACGACAGCATCGTTGATGATAGGGCCAGTATCGCGCAGCAGGTCGCGCAGGCTCTCGAGCTGATCGAGCATGTATTCGAGGTTGCGGGTGTTGCGCGCCAGGCGTTTGAGCAAATACACCAGGTCTTCGAGTTGGAAGTCGCTCTCGATCTCGGCAAGTTGCTCGACCGAGGCCAGGTACACGTCGTTGATGATGGGGGTGAGGTCGGCCTTCAGCTCATCCCATTCGCGTTGCCGCCGTCGCTGTTCATCGACATAATCCGCCAACACCTGCATTTGCGCCGTCAGCGCATCGATTTTTTGTTCCAAAGCAAGGGATTGTTCCATCTTCTGACCTCTGATCTCCGACCTAATTCCACTTTCCGGCCATCTGCATCTGCGCCGTGATGGGCAGCGGTTTGCCTTTGAGCAGGATGTTCCAGTACATCCAGCGGAATAGCACCTTGCCCCAGTGGTTGACGCGGGATTCTTGGAGGAGCGAGAAGGGGCCGACGCCGGGGAGTGGGAACTTGCCGGGGAGCGGCTCGACATCGTAGTTGAAATCGATGAGGAAGCCCTTGCCGAAACCCGATTCGATGTAGCAATTGGCGTGGCCATCGAAGGTGGGGCGAAGTTCCAGGCCGTCGATGTGGCGCAGGAAGTTCTCGATGAAGACATCGCCCTGGAAGTGGGCGACAGAACCGGCCTTGGAGCTGGGCAGGTCGGTGGCGTCACCGAGAACGAAGACGTTGTCGTAGTTTTTGGCTTTGAGCGTGTGTTTTTCTGTGGGGATGAAGTTAAGCTCGTTGCCCATGCCCGAACGAGCAATGACGGGATCGCCCATGTTGACGGGGATGCTGACCAGCAGATCGTACTCGACCTCCGTACCATCGTAGGACGTGATTTTCTTGCCGTCTGGATCCACCTCCATGATGGTGAATTCGGGCACGACCTTGATGTTCTTCTCCTCCAGCAGACTGCCTAACATGGCGGAGGCGCGCGGTTTGGTGAAGGCGCCGGGCAGCGGGGTGGCGTAGATCAGCTCGACTTTGTCGCGTATGCCTTGCTCGTGGAAGAACCAATCGGCCAGGAACATGAATTCCAGCGGGGCCACCGGGCACTTGATCGGCATTTCGGCGACGTTGAGCACGAGCCGGCCACCTTCCCATTGGCGCAGTTGCTTTTGCAGGGCGCTGGCGCCATCCACCGTATAGAAGTCGAAAACGCTCTTGTGCCACTCGTGTTCCATGAGGCCGGGCGTCTCTTCTGGCATGATGCGGCAACCGGTGGTGACAATGAGATAGTCATAGCTCAGCGTCCGCCCATTTTGCAGCAGGACGCGATTGGCTGCCGCATCGATGGCGTCGATCTCGGCGATGATGGTCTCGACCTTGCGCGGCAAATAGTCGCGTCGCGGGCGTTGCACGTCCTCTTTGCTGTAGATGCCAAAGGGGATGAAAAGGAAGCCGGGTTGGTAGTAATGGGTCTCTGATTTATCGACGATGGTGATTTTCCAGCCATCGTTCAGTTCGTGGGCCAATTTGTTGGCGACGATGGTGCCGGCAGTGCCAGCACCGAGGATGACGATGTGTTTCATAGGTCTCGATGTAAAATGAACGGGGTTACATTTGGCTGATTTCAGCGATGCGTTGCAAGCGACCAAAAAGCTCCATGCGTTCGTTGGCGATGTGGGCGAAGATATCGGCGATGCGCTGCACGAATGATAGGGCACGGTTTTGATCGTCTTTGGTCAGGCGATGGACTTCGTGGATGTGGCGAGCGAGGAGAGCAGGATCGATCTCCAGGCTGGAGGCAAGGGCCTGCATATCTTTTTCAGCGGGCGGCCAGGCGTCGGGGGCGACGCCGCCGAGGATGAGCATGGCCTTCATCTGATTGTCGACCCATATCAACCCGCGCGCGGCCAGCAATCCCACGGCGCTGACCTGGAATCGAGGCGCCAGGGCTGGCTCCTGCGCCATCTTGGCCCAAAGATCGAGGTAGCGACGGCGAGCGAGGGGAGAGGAGGCCGTGGCGGTGTCGAGTCCACATGGATTGCTGGGTTGGGTGATGGCGTTGCCCTCCAAATCCATCAACAGGAGCATGGCCCCCAGCATGTCGGCAAAGCTATCTTGGATGAGTTGCACGCAGTCGAGCGGAAAGATATGTCTGATTTCTACAATAGATCCCCTGGCCGCCAATTGCCCGTTTTCGTCTGTCAACGGCGTCGTTCCACTCTGGCTTTGGAGCCAGGCTTCGATCTGTTGGCGCGGGAAGCGCCACTGGTTTCCCACCTTGAGGCCAGGGAGCCGCCCGGCATCAGCCATGCGGTAGATGGTGGTGCGGTCGACGCGCAGGATGGTCTGGAGTTGCTTGGCGGTGAGAAGTTCGGCGGGCATGGGAGGTTGAATTTGTGCAAGCGTTCACAGATACGAAAGACAGGATAGCGTATCGAGGCGGGCGTGTATATGATCTAAATCATATCGAGTAAGATTTTATGCAAGATATGCAATGTGTGCATCTGATGCAGGGGAGGAAGAACGAAAACGCCCCGCTGGGGTTGCGAGCCAGCGGGGCGTTTGGAGCGGGCGGAGGGAGGACGACGAATTCAGGCAGTAACGAGGGCGGCAAAGGGACAGGCATCCAGGCAGATCAGGCAGCGCTGGCAACGAGCTGTGTCAACAATGGGGGCTTCCTCACGGTCGAGGCGCAGAATGGCCAGGGCGCGGCAGGCTTTGAGGGCCAGGCAGGGTGTGCAGATCTGACAGCGGGTTTCGTCGATGGCGGGGTAAGGCCGGTTGGGCATAGGATTACTGGCCGCTTTGCAGAGCGTGGAGTTGGCTGCGCAATTGGCGCAAGGTCAGGTTCACGTTGCTTAGTTCGTTGTCGAGGGCCAGCAGTTTTTCGTGTTCGCTGCGGATGAAACGGGTGTAGGGGGCGATGGCCTCGCGGATTTCCTGGAGGGATTGGGCCAGTTCGCGCTCGAATTGGGCTGTCATGGTGGCGATCAGTCGCTGGCGCAGGTCTTCGATTTTGGCGTCCAGGTCGTTCTTGGCGGCGCGACGCCGGGCGGGGAGGATGAAGAGGCCGGCGATGGCGAGGCCGCCGGCAGCCAGGATGCCGAGGGGGTCGAGGGCGCGGGTGAGGATGTGGAGGAGGACGGCGCCCAGGCCGAGGGCGCCGATCTCGACGGCGCCCATCGTGGTCAGGGCTGTGCGCACCGAATCACTGAGTTGGCGGGCTTCGGCGGCTTCGTCATAGGTGGAGACGATGTCGCGGGCGGCGCGGCCCACCGATTCCAGCAGTTGTTTGCGGTTGAGGTCGAAGGCGCCGCCGATGTCGCCGATGATGCGGTCGCCGTGTTGGGCGGCGCGGCGATTAAGGTATTGGGTGACTTCTTGCCACTGCCGATAGTTGCGATCGATGATCCAGTCGATGAGGTCGTTGACTTCTTTTTCGATCTGCTGGTGGGTGTCGGCGATGACGGCGCGCTCGAATTCGGCGCGCAGGCGGGCGCTGTTCAGGAGGTCGAAGATGCGGCCCATGCGGATCGTTTCTTCGAAGAAGTTGTCGCCGCGCGCGCGAACGTCGTGCAGGATGTTTTCGATGCGGCTGAGGCGGAAGCGAAAGTCGTGGTGCATGTCGGCGGCGTAGCCGTGCAATTGGCCATCGACATGTTCCAGGGTGGCAAAGTCTTCCTGCAAGAGCTGCAGCCGTCCCTGCACCAGGGTTTGGTAGGAGTTTTGCTGTCGTTCAGCGACGCCCAGCGGGCTTTCCAGTTTGAGGTAGAGGCGCTGCTGCTGGTCGAGTGTGCGCAGGATGTAGGTCTCGAGGTCGTCGAAGCGCGATGCAGCCAAGAGGCGTTGGCTCTCTTCCTGACCGTTGGCGTTGGCTTTGGCACGTTGGGCCAAGCGGACGGAGACGGGGAAGATGCGGGGGATGGCGCCCAGGACGGCGGCGGATTGATCGCGCACGAAGTCGACGACCTGGTTGATGGCGGCTTCGTCCTCGAGGATGTCGATCTTGTTGATGACGACGACGACTTTCTTGCCCCATGCTCGCACCAGTTGCAGAAAGATGCGCTCGCTTTCGCTGAAGGGGCGGTCAGCCGAGGTGACGAAGAGGATCATGTCGGCGCGAGGGATGAAGGCTTCGGTGATCTCCTGGTGGCGCTGGATGATGGCGTTGGTGCCGGGGGTGTCGACGATGTTGATCTCTTGCAGCCATTCGACGGGGTAGCTGACGCGAAGGAGGAATGGCTCGATTTGCTCGGCGGCGGGTGTGGGGCCGTAGTTGAGGATGTGGATCTGGCTGGTGGTGGGCGTCACGCCTTCGTTGAGGAAGCGCTGGCCGAGCAGGGCGTTGACGAAGGCGGATTTGCCGCTATTGAATTCGCCGACGACTACGAGTAGGAAGAATTCGTCTACTTGTTGGCGCGTGTGGGCGAGGAGTTGGCGCTCGGCGGCGGGTGCTTCCAGGCGGACGGCGATTCTCTCCAGTTGTGTGAAGAGGTCGCGCTGGCGCTGGAGGATGTCGTGCTGTTGTGGCGTCAGAACGTTTTGCACGGATGAAACCTTTTTGATCCGCGAATCAGGCGAATGTTGCGAATTTTTTTGTCTTCATTATTCGCGTCTGTCGCGTGATGCGGGTGAAACCTTTTTGATCCGCGAATCAGGCGAATGTTGCGAATTTTTTTGCCTTCGTTCGCGTCTGTCGCGTGATGTGCGGGTGCGTTTACGACAACAAGTCTTCGAGGAGTTGGGGGCCATCTTGGGCCAGGAAGTGCATGATCTGCAAGAGGTCGTCGGGGCTGAGTTGGGGGCGAGGGTCGGCGCCGGGGTGGGCGCGCGTCCAGGCCTGGAGCTGGGGTAAGTAGTCGAAGCGAGAGGCCAGGTCGATGGGGTAGCGATCAGGGTGGACGCCGATCCAGTTGATGGGGCCGATGGCGCTGGCGGTCTGGCGCCAGGCGGAGGCGGGGGTGAGATCGGGCGTGACAGTAAAGTTGGCCAGGAGGGAGAAGACGACGGGCAGATCGGTGGGTAAGTAGGGGAGGAAGTCGTTGAGGAATTGGTGGCTGTCGTCGCAGTTGAACGGGAGCCAAAGGGGGAGGAGGTCGGAACGCAGGGCGGCGGTGGGGTTGATCTGGCTGAAACATTCCAACAAGATGCCCCGGGGTTGGCGTTCGTGCAGGCGGGCTTCCCACAAGTAGGAGGTGTAGGCCAGGGCGCTGAAGTCTTCGGGGTGGGCGCCAGCGATGGTGTGAAATTCGTAGTTCTCGCTCTGGCAGAAGTGTTCGATGGCTTGACGGAATGCGGGCAGGAGGCCCCATTCCGATTCCGGTTGTTGGCTGAGAGGATAGTTTTCCGACAGGTTCCAGCCGCCGCGGTGTTTGCTGCGCTGGCGATCCAGCCAGGCGTCCAGGTCGGCTGTGCCTTCACGATAGCCGCTGGCGTCGTAGCCGCCCAGCCCGCCGACCTGGAAGTAGCGTCTGTCGCCGAGTTCGTATTGTTCCCAGGGATAGGTGCAATCGATGCCAAAGATGATGCCGTCGGGAGCCAGGTGGGCGCGGATGAAGTTGCGGTAGGTTTCGGGCAGGTCGAGGAGCTTGAGGCGGATGTGGTTGACTTCGGCGACGAGGAAGCGGTCGTGGAGGGGGTCGAAATGGTTGACGGCCAGCAGGTCGGGGTTGCGTTCCAGGATGGGTTCGATCAAGCGGGCGCCGTGAGCCTGGTAGGTGGCGATGTCGTCGGGGTCGGTGCGGTCGGCAAAGCTGAGGACGAAATGGGAGGGCAGGAAGGGGACGCGTAAGAGTGCCGCCAGGTAGGCGATGGCGCCGTTGGGCGCGCCAATGAGGATGGCGGGGTAGCCGACGCCATCGGTGACATGGCTGTAGGCGCTGATGGCCTGACGGGCGAGGCCCTCGCTGGTGACATAACGTGCCAGATCAGGGTCGAGGCCGGAGTCGCGCACGGCGCGGCCGACGAGCCATTGCACAGCCGCAGCGGGCAGGCGCGCAGCCAGGCGGGCCAGGCTGGCTTGGAGCGGGGTGCTGGGCTGCGGTTGGCGCCAGCCGTCGCCGAGGGCGGCGGCAACGGCGTGAAGCGTGGCGGCGGAGCTGGATTCGAGGGCTTCTCGGATGCGAGGATAGGGCATGGCGGCCTCAAGGGGAGAGGGAACAAAGCCAGGAGAATGGCGCACATTATAACAGTGAAATTTGTAGACCGATAGACCCGTCAACCGGTTGTAGTGAGTCGATCCCCTGTCCCCCGACATCGGTGTCGATGTATTGTGTACTGCAAAAGGTGTTGTTACGAAGTACGCAGTGCGTCAGTAATTCCCCAGCAATTTGGCGTCCACCACCATGGCCACGAAGAGAAGGGCGAGTTGCAGAAGTGAGTATTTGTAGAGCCGGCGGGCGGCGGCATTGGTGCGGTCGCTGCGGATGCGGTAGGCGTCCCACAGGAAGAGGCCGCCGAGGATGGCAACAGCGCCAAGATAGATCCAGCTGAACATGCCCAGAAGCACTGGGGCCAGCAGGACGACAAGGTAGAGCCAGGAGTAGATGATGATCTGGCGTCGGGTTTCCTCTTCGCCAACCACCACTGGCAGCATAGGCACATCCACCCGCTCGTAGTCTTTTTTGACCATGAGGGTCAAGGCCCACGTGTGCGGCGGCGTCCAAAAGAAGATGATGGCGAAGAGCGCCCAGGCGGTGGGCGCCAAACCGCCCGTCACGGCGGCCCAACCCACCAACGGTGGAATGGCGCCGGCCACGCCGCCGATGGTGATGTTGTGCGGTGTGCGGCGCTTCAGCCAGATGGTGTAGATGAAGATGTAGTAGAGTGCGCCGACGAGCGAAAGCGTAGCTGCGAGCAGATTGACCTGTGTCCAGAAGATGATGAAGGCCAGGATGCACAAAATAATGCCGAAGACGACTGCCGACCATGGTGGCACCCAACCAGCAGGGATGGGCCTGCGGTTGGTGCGATACATGTATTGGTCGATGTCCCGATCGAGGAAGTGGTTGAGGGCATTGGCGCCGCCCGCCGAAAGGGCGCCGCCGATGATTGTCCACAAGAGGATGGCGGGGTGGAGGGGGAGGCCGAGGGAGGCGGCAGCCACCATCATCGCTCCCACGGTGGTGATGAGTAGGAGGACGATGATTTTGGGCTTCATCAACGCCAGGTAGATCGCCACGGTTCCTGGTTTCGATGAAGTTGTTTCGGCGTCAGGAGACGGGGTCTCGGCGACATCGGGCGCGGGGGGGCGTGCGTCAGGCGAGACGGCAGGATTGACAGAAGTCATAGAATGGATTGGCTGCGGCGTGGTGGACCGCTAGCGCAGCACCCCGCCCTTGAAAACGAGATCGCCCAAGATCGCCAGGGCGCAACTCAGTACGATGATGTCGAGGATGTGGTAAAGCATGGGCACGCGATCATAGGTGACGCCCAGAATGCCCATGAAGAGGAAGGCGTCTAGGATGATGGCGAGTAGGATGGCGGCAAGGATGATGAAGTAGCGTTTGTAGCCCATGAAAGACTCCTGCAAGATTCAAGTTGGATGGCTATGAGCAGAGGAAGATTGGGAATAGATTCACATTTTAGGCGCAGATAAGGCGTCCTGTCAAACGAGGTGCGTCTGTGGGTGTATGGCAGAGCCAAAGAAATGATGCTCAGCTCTGAAACGTGTGCGTAATGCGTGAAACGTGAAGCGTGAAAATTGCCGACGTTTTCTCACGTTTCACGTTGGGAGTGAAGCCGTCCACCAGGTTGGGAAAGGCGAGCGCTGGTGGTACAATGCGGCCTGCTTGTGTCGCCTCATTTTCCCGCTGCGGAGGATATTGTTGTGAATGTTTCGCTTTTGGCGTTTACCCAATTGAGTCCTGGTCTGGACGCCAGCAGTCCTATCCGGCAAGGCGTCGGCACGTCCGAGGAGGGGTTGATCGAGTTTGCCGGACGCGTTTGTTATCGTTCTGACGCGCAAATGGGCCGCAGCCCTGGTTTCATTTCAGCGCGAGTACGCGAGGGGCACGAGGATATCGTCGAGCATGTGCGGCTGGTTTTTGGGGTGGAGGGGGCGCCGTTGGATGAGACGCTGCTGTTGTTGGCGAGCCAGCCGACGGTGTATTTCACCCGCCTGGGTGAGGAAGATTGGGTGTGGAGTATGAATGCACGCAATATCAGGGATTTCTGGAAGAGGTCGGAGTCGCCGTTAGCGGCAGCGATGGTGCGTCTTGCCAATGCTGTTGTTCCGGCCGTGTATGCCGATCTTGCTGGTCTTTGGCAGGAGGTGGAAGCATGAAGGTGACGTTGCTGGGTTATGTGCCCGTGGCGGGGTTGCCGGAGCCGGAGAAGCACGGGGCAGCCACGTTTTTTCTCGAGGGCATCTCGCGTTCGTGTAGCCATCAGGTTGTGCGCCATCGTCTGGCTTCGTTCAGTCAGGAATCGCAGCGTTACGTGAGCCTGGAGAAAGGGGGATGGGAGGCTGTCGTGCCGCCGGCATTGGCGGACGCGCCCGAGGCGAAAGCGGTGTTGGAGGAAGCGTGGGCGGATTTGCAGGGGGCTTACGCCAAATTGCGCGATTTGGGCATCCGCAAGGAGGATGCGCGCTTTTTGTTGCCCAACGCGGCAGAGACGCGGCTGGTGATGACGATGGATTATGGCGCTTTGCGGCACTTTTTCTGGCTGCGCCTGGACAAGGCGGCGCAGTGGGAGGTGCGCGAGGTGGCGGAGGAGATGCTCAGGTTGGTTTATCCGTTGGCGCCGGGGGTTTTTCAGGATATTTGGGATGTGTATATGGAAGCGTGAAACGTGATGCGCACCTTGTTTTGTGGTTGATTCAAGTATCGAAGAGAACATGCGCAACCCACGTATCTGTGCCGGAAACGGTGGGGGGTGAGATCGATAGACCGTGGTAGGTGACGGCTTTGATGTGGGCTAGATCGCTGCGTCCGTAGCGGCCTACGGCGACGGCTTGCAGGTGTGTATCAGTGAGGGCTTCTATCCAGAAGTTCTGGAAGGTGACTTGCTGCGTTTCGGCATGCCACAAGAGTTGGCTGAGCCAGGAGACGAGTAAGGATTCGGGGTCGATGGCGTCGATGGTGATGAGTTGCTGAAGGGTGGGGCCATCGATTTCGGTGGCACCCTGGAGTGAGAACATGGCGATGGCGGCGTTGGCGAAAAGTTCGGCCTGGCTGGCGCCGATCACCCGAATGGCCCAATCGGCGGTGTGGGGGATTTCTTCGAAGCGAGGGAGAAGGGGAATCTGGGGGTTTTGCGCCAACAGGTGAGCGGCGCGGTCGCGGTCGCGTGCGATCTGGGCAGTGAGGGCGTCGAGGCTGGGGAATTTGAGTTCGTCGCGAAGGCGAGTGATGAATTCGAGCCGGGCGCAACGGCCATAGAAATCGCCGTCGCTGTCGATGAGGTGGGCTTCGACGGTGCGGTGGGAGCCGCTGACGGTGGGGCGGATGCCGATGTTGGTGACAGAGGGGTAGCGCTGGTCGTCGATCCAGGCCCAGGTGGCGTAGACGCCGTTGGCAGGGGCCACGCGTCCGGCGGCCAGTGAGAGGTTGGCGGTGGGAAAGCCAATCGCTTGCCCGCGGCGGGCGCCGTGCACGATCACGCCGGGTACGGCGTAGAAGCGCCCTAGCCAGGCGTTGGCCCATTCGATGTTGCCGATCTCGAGCAGGCGCCGAATGCCGGAGGAGCGGATGGCTTGTCCTTCCCACGAGAATTCGGGGAAGATGTGGACGTCGATGCCGATGTTGGCGCCGGTTTCGCGCAGAAAGGCGACGGTTCCGCGCCGGCCTCGCCCCAGCGCAAAATCTGGCCCCAGCCATAGTTGGCTGAGGCCGAGGTGTCCGTGCAGGAGGTGGAGGAATTCCTCAGGTTCGGTTTGCGCGGTATCGGCCGTGAAAGGGTGGATGATGACGAAGTCGAGGCCGGTTTCGTTGAAAAGGGTCAGGCGTTCGTAGAGGCTGGCCAGGGAGGCTTCGTCGTGAGCGCTCAGCCGAACGGCGACGGGCTGGGCGGGGCGCAGGATGGAGCGCGGGTGAGGATGGAAGGTGAGGAGGCCGCAGGCAGCGCCGTGCGCACGGGCGGCGTCGCGCATGGCGGCGATGAGGGCGCGGTGGCCGCGATGAACGCCATCGAAGTTGCCGATGGTGAGGTAGGTGGGGCCGGTGAGGCTGGCGGCGGTGATGGATTCGTAGACTTGCATGGGGATGCGTATTGCGTGCTACGTATTGCGTATTGCGTGCTATTGATCGCTAGGTTTTGTTATGAAGGTCGTAAAACGTGAAGGGTGAAACGTGAGAAAACGCCGGCAATTTTCACACATCACCCTTCGGCGGCGTTGAGTACAGCCTGCTAGCCGTCTATATCTGTGGATCGGTGTTCGATAAGTGAATCGGGGGTGGCGAAGATTTTGTGGGGGAGGAGGCGGTGGGGAGGATCGAGGCGGCCGATGCCGATGAAGCGTTCGGAGGGGTCGAAGACGCGGAGGTGGGGGAGGGCGATGGTGGTCGTGTCTGCGCGATCTGGCTGTGCGGGTAAGATGGCGTCGATGTCGATGGGCTGGCCGAGGGTGAAGCGGTAGGCCAGGTTGCCGGGCAGGATGAGGGGCGGTAGCATGGAGAGGGCGGCGGCGAGGCCGTGCAGGAAGGGCTGCCAATGGGGGGCTTGGGCGGCCAATTCGTCCAGGGTCACGGCGTCCTCGATGCGCCAGCTGCCGGAGGCCAGGCGGCGGAGGGCGCGGATGTGGGCGCCGCAGCCCAGTTTTTGGCCGAGGTCGTGGGCGAGGGAGCGAACGTAAGTGCCCGGCGAGCAGGTGAGGCGGAGGGTGAGATCAGGGTGTTGCCAGGTTTCGATTTCCAGGTCGAAAATGGTGATGGGGCGCGGCGCGACCACGATTTGCTCGCCGGCGCGAGCGAAGTCGTAGAGGGGGCGGCCCCCGCGTTTGATGGCCGAGTAGGGGGGCGGCGTCTGCATGATGTCGCCGCGGAAGCTGGCGAGGGCGGCGTTCAGTTGTTCCGCGGTGAATGACGGGACGGGATGGGCGCCCAGAAGGTTGCCGTCGGCGTCGTAGGTGTCGGTTTCGGCGCCCAGGCGAAGGGTGGCGCTGTAAATTTTGCGGCCGGCCTGGAGGTATTCGGCGATGCGGGTGGCGGAGCCGACGCAGACGAGGAGGACGCCGGTGGCGAGAGGGTCGAGGGTGCCGGCGTGTCCGACGCGACGTATGCCGGTCAGTTTGCGGACGCGGTTGACAACATCGTGTGAGGTCAGGTGCGGGGGTTTGTCGATGTCGAGAACGCCGGTGGGTTCTGCGGCCATGAAGTGGTTATTCGTGATTGGCGGCCTGACGCAGGCGCGCAATGATGAGAGGGCGAATGTCGTCGAGGCGACCTTGGACGGTGCAGCCAGCGGCGAGGGCGTGGCCGCCGCCGCCCAGTGACATGGACAGGCTGGCTACGTCGAAGCCGGGGCGAGCGCGGAAGCTGCATTCTACTTCGTTCTCCGGCAGCTCGGTGAAGACGGCGGCGATCTGGGCTTCGCGGGCGCTGAGGAGGAAGGAGCTGAGGCCCTCGGGTCGCACGAGGCCGTTGAGGTCGGAGCGCATGCGTTTGGTGTTCACCACGCTGATGACGCCGTCGTCCAGGCTGACGGTGGCCAGCGCTCGTCCCCATAGGCGCACCAGGTTGTAGGAGCGGGTTTCCAGCGCAATCTCCATGATTTCGGGGAGGGGGGCGCCAGCAGCAGCGAGGGTGGCGGCAAGGGCGAGGACGCGCGGGGCGGTGTTGTTGGTGCGGAAGCCGCGCGTGTCGGTGACGATGCCGGCGAGCAAGCATGTGGCCAGGTCGATGTCAAGGGGGACGTCGAGGGCCTGGGCCATGTAGTAGATCATTTCGGCGGTGGCACAGGCTTGTGGCTCCACCCAATGCGATGTCCCGAAGTAAAGGTTGGTGACGTGGTGGTCGATGACCAGCAAGGGCAGGTGGCCGAAGCGACGCGGTTGGTATATGTCTCCCATTCGGCTGGCGTCGCTGCTATCGAGGGCGATGAGCATGTCGATGTCGTTATCGACTTCGGTGGTGATTTTTTCTTGCCAGGGAAGGAATTGGAGGCTGGAGGGGACGCGATCCTGACAGGCTAAGATAGGTTCTTTGCCCAGGCGATAGAGGATCATGCCCAGGGCCAGAAGGCTGCTGATGGCGTCGCCGTCGGGGGCGAGGTGGGCGATGAGGAGAGGGTGACGCGAGCTGGCCAGGGTTTCGAGCAGGTCGGCAGGGGGGAGGAAGGGCGGGGCGGTGGTCACGCGGTTGGCGCCTCCGGCGGCGGCGGTTGCATTTCCGGCGGGGATTCGAAGTCAGGGCTGTACTCGATGGCGTCGAGGATGGCGTCCAGGCGTTGTACTGTGCGCAGGCTGCGGTCGATGCGGAAGACGAGATCAGGCACGCGACGTAGTTGCAGGCGGCCGGCGATTTCGTGGCGGATGAAGCCGTGTGCACTTTCGAGGCCAGCCAACGCCTGGCGTTCGCTTTGGGCATCATCGATGAGGGTGATGTAGACGCGGGCGACCATGAGGTCGCGCGTGACATCGACGCGGCTGACGCTGATGTTGGCCAGGCGCGGGTCTTCCATTTCGTAGCTGATGATGCTTTCCAGCTCGCGCAAGAGGAGTTCGTCGAGGCGTTCTTTGCGATGAGGGCGGGGCATGGCAGAGATCGGAGATCGGAGATCGGAAATCAGAGGGCGGGGGGCGGGGGGATCAGCGGATGCGGACGCGTTCGAGGCTTTCGATGATGTCGCCTTCGGCGGGTGTGTCGAAGTGGTCGATGCCAATGCCGCATTCGTAGCCGGCGCGCATCTCGGTGACGTCATCCTGATAGCGCTTGAGTGAGGTGATCTTGCCGCGATGGATTTCTTTGCCCTGGCGGAGGACCCGAGCCGGGGCGTCGCGTTTGACGATGCCGTCGACGACGAGTGAGCCGAGGATTTTGCCGCGGCCTTTGATCTGGAAGATGGCGCGCACTTCGGCTTTGCCGACCAGGCGGTCTTCGTACACCGGTTCGAGCATGCCCTTCAGGGCTTTGTCGATGTCGTCGATCAGCTCATAGATGACGTCGTAGATGCGGATATCGATGCCGTGCTGTTCGGCGAAGCGCCGTACGGCGGCGTCGGCGGTGGTGTGGAAGCCGAGGATGAGGGCGCGGCTGGCGGCGGCGAGGGTGACGTCGGATTCGGTGATGGCGCCGACGTCTTGATGGAGGATGCGGACTTTGACTTCTTCGCTGCTGAGGTCTTTGAGTGAGTTTTCGATCGGCTCCAAAGATCCCTGGACATCTACCTTGATGATGAGGTTGAGTTCTTTGATGTCGCCGGATTGGATTTGTTTGTAGAGATCGTCGAGGGAGAGGGCCTTGACTTCGGCGCTGGGTATGCGGGCTTTTTCTGCGCGATCCGAGGCGATTTGGCGGGCCAGGCGGTCGTTTTCGACGACTTGCAAGATGTCGCCTGCGGCGGGCACGCCCTGGAGTCCGGTGATGAGGACGGGCATGGAGGGCGTGGCCTGGGTGATGTTTTTGCCCACGTCAGCGAACATGGCGCGGATGTGGCCCCATTCCTGGCCGACGACCAGGGAATCGCCGATGTGGAGGGTGCCTTTCTGGACCAGCACGGTGGCGACGTTGCCGAGGTGTTTGTCTTGGTTGGCTTCGATGACGGTGCCAATGGCGACGCCTTCGGGGTTGGCCTTGAGTTCCATGACGTCGGCGACGAGGAGGACGTTTTCGAGGAGTTCCTGGATGTTGAGTTTTTTCTTGGCGGAGATGGGGACAACGGCGGTGTCGCCGCCCCAGTCGTCGGATTGGAGGCCCTGTTCGGCGAGTTGTTGTTTGACGCGGTCGATGTTGGCGTTGGTTTTGTCGATTTTGTTGAGGGCAACGATGATGGGGACGCGGGCGGCGCGGGCGTGGGCGATGGCTTCGCGCGTTTGGGGCATGATGCCGTCGTCGGCGGCCACGACGAGGATGGCGATGTCGGTGGCTTGGGCGCCGCGGGCGCGCATGGCGGTGAAGGCGGCGTGGCCGGGTGTGTCGAGGAAGGTGATCTTGCGGCCGTCTACTTCCACCTGATAGGCGCCGATGTGTTGGGTGATGCCGCCGGATTCGCCAGCGACGACGTTGGTGTTGCGGATGACGTCGAGCAGGGTGGTTTTGCCGTGGTCGACGTGGCCCAAGACGGTGACGACGGGCGGCCGGGGCTGGAGTTTGGATTTGTCTTCTTCCATTTCCAGGAGGCGCTCGCGCAGGGTTTTCGGTGCTTCGGCGCCGGGTTCGATCTGCGGTTCGACAATGGTTTCGCGGACGACTTCGATGCCCAGTTCTTCGCCGACGATGGCGGCGGTGTCGAAGTCGATGAGTTCGTTGATGTTCGCCATGGTGCCGAAGACCATGAGGGTTTTGATGATCTCGATGGCGTTGGTGCCCATGGCTTTGGCCAGGTCGCGCACGGAAATGACTTCCGGGATTTCGATTTGCTGAGGTCGTCCAGGTTGGGCGGGCGGGGCGCTGGCGGGGCTTTTGCCGTTGTCTTCGCTGGGCGACGCGGGGCGCGCGGGACGGCGATCCTGCGATTTGGCGCCGGGGCCGCGGCGCCCGGTGTTGCGTTGGGGGCCGCCCCGAGATGGCCCGCTACGCGCTGGTGTTTTAGTTCTGGCTTGATACCCCGACGGAGAGGCGCCAAATTCCCCAATTGATGGCAGATGGTCTGTCTTTGACAGAGGCATGCCCGTTGTCGTTCGTTTGTTGTGCTGTTCCATATGGCAATCCTCCCTGACAATGGATGGGGCGGTTGGAGAGGTAGGGGCGATGCCGTGGAACGAGGGCGGGTGGATGAGGACATCCGTAGCGTTGGGCTTATAAGCCGCGCTCCCGCGCCCACAGAAAGGGGCGTCGCGCCCGGGCCGGAGGCTGAAAGGCCGAGGGCTGTGGAGAAGTTGGTGTGAGGGCTGTGGGATTCATGTTCTTCGCCAGTCGAGCGGGTGTGGCCCCGCAAGGATCAGGGGGCTGGCGATGAAGGTGGAGGGGGCGCCTGCGTCAGGCGTTGTGCGATTTCGCTGGGGGCTTCGCTTAAGGCTTCGCGTAAGGCGGTGCGTTCTTCGGGGGTGAGGGTGGTCTTGAGGGCGCGCGCCAGAGCGCCATGGTCGAGTGCTCGTTGCCAGCAAGCGGGGTCGTTGCACAGGTAGGCGCCGCGTCCGTTGGCTTTGGAGGTGGGATCGTAGTGCACACCGTGGGGGGTGCGGACCAGGCGGTGGAGGGTGCGTTTGGCGTCGGTGCGGCGGCAGACACAACAGGTGCGTTGGGGAACGTGTTTGCTGTGGCCTTTGGGTTTGCGCGCAGGGGTGACGGTTTTATTCGTCGTAGTCATCGTCGATGCTGTAATCGAGGCCGCGTCCGCTGCGTGGTTTGGCTGCCGGCGGTTTGGCGCCGGGGCGAGGGGCGGGTCGCGGTCCTGGGGCGCCTTTTTTGCGTTTTTTCTTGGCTTCGGCCGAGCTTTTTTCTTCGGTTTCGTCCTCGCCAAAGAGCCGGGCAAAGGCTTTGCGGTCGACGTCGCTATCGAATTCGTCGTCGAAGGAGGTCATGGCAATGGCCAGTTGGGTGGCCAGGCTGCGTACGTCTTCGGTTTCGGCTGGGGCCGGCGGCGGGGCGATGGCTTGGGGTAATTCCGGCGCCGGGGGTGTTGGGAGCGGGGCTAGCAGTTCGAGGGTAGGAGGTTGTTCGGGCGGTAGTTCGACCTGGGCGAGGATGTCGGTGAAGTCGGGGCTTTCGATGGGGGTGGCGGCTTCGAGGATGGCGGGTTCGATCTCAGGGATGATGATCTCGTCGCCTTCGGTCAGGAGGCGGCGGGCGGCTTCGAGGATGTCGTCGCCACGGCCGCGGTCTTTGCGTTCGACGCGCAGGCGTTGGCGTTCGACTTCGTTGAGGCCCTCGGCGGCGGCTTCGCTTTCGTTTTTGATGTCGATGCGCCAGCCGGTGAGTTTGGCGACGAGGCGTGCATTTTGGCCTTCTTTGCCGATGGCCAGGGAGAGTTGGCTATCGGGGACGACGACGACGGCGGTGCGGTCGTGTTCGGGGAAGAGGAGGACGTCGCTGACGCGGGCGGGGCCTAAGGCGTTGGCGACGAAGCGTTCGGGGTCGGTGTGCCATTCGACGACGTCGATTTTTTCGCCGTTCAGTTCGTTGACGATGTTTTGGATGCGGACGCCGCGCATGCCGACGCAGGAGCCAACGGGATCGACGCCGGGCTGGATGGAGGTGACGGCGATCTTGGAGCGGGAGCCGGCTTCGCGGGCGATGGCTTTGATCTCGACGATGCCTTGTTTGATCTCGGGCACCTCTTTTTCCAAGAGGCGGCGGAGCATGTTGCGGTGGGTGCGGCTGAGGTGGATGGTGGGGCCGCGTGTGCCTTTGATGACTTCGGCGACGTAGGCGGTGACGGGGGCGTTGTTGCGGTAGCGTTCGCCGGGGAGTTGGTCGGGGCGGGCCATGACGCCTTCGGCGCGGCCGCCGTCGAGGGAGACGACGACGTTGCCGCTGCCGTGATCGATGCTGCGGACGATGCCCTGGACGAGTTCGCCTTCGCGATCAGCGTAGTCGTCGAAGACGGCGTCGCGTTCGGCTTCGCGGATGCGTTGGAGGATGACTTGTTTGGCGGTTTGGGCGGCGATGCGACCGAAGTCTTCGGGGGTGCGCTCGATGAGGATTTCGTCGCCGGGTTGGGTGTGGGCAGGGTCGATTTTGAGGGCTTGTTCGGGTGTAAATTGGGTTTTGGGGTCGGTCAACTGGTCGGCGGGGACGATGTCGAAGCGCGCGAAGATGCGCATGTCGCCGGATTCGGGGTCGAGGCGGGCTTCGACGTTGCCGGCGCTGCCGAAATTGCGTTTGTAGGCGCTGATGAGGGCTTGCTCGACGGCTTCGATGACGACCTGGGGGCGCAAGTTGCGCTCGGCGCAGATCTGGTTGATGGCCATTAACAGCTGCTTGTTCATGAGTCGGTTAGTCGGTTGATCGGTTGATCAGTTGATTCGGGTGGTCGGTTGCGGGTGTCAGGGGCTTCGAGGGGTGCGGCGCATAAGGTAATGGGCCTATATTAAGGCAATGGGCCTATATAATGAAAGAAGTGGGCGGCGCCCACTTCTCTTGATCAAAGTACCTTAACTTGGGATGAAGTATAGGTTAGGTGGGGAGTTTAGTCAAATCGTGTTATCGATAGTCTTTGAGGGTGCGCTGGAGGTCGCGGTCGGCGTCGCGGCGGGCGATGGTTTCGCGTTTGTCATAGGCTTTTTTGCCGCGCACGAGGCCGAGTTCGATTTTAGCGCGGTTGTCGCGGAGGTGCATGCGCAAGGGGACGAGGGTCCAGCCGCGTTCGGCGACTTTGGCGCTGAGGCGGCTGATTTCGTGGCGATGGAGGAGGAGTTTGCGTTCGCGTTTGGGTTCGTGGTTGTGGAGGGCGTCGAAGCTGTAGGGGGCGATGTGGACATTGAGGAGCCAGATTTCGCCGCCGCGCAGGAGGGCGAAGCCATCGATGAGGCTGATTTTGCCGGCGCGCACGGATTTGATTTCGGCGCCGGTAAGGACGATGCCTGCCTCGATGGTTTCGACGATTTCGTATTCGTGAAAGGCTTTGCGGTTGGTGGCGAGGGTTTTGTGGGCGGGCATGGGGTGAGGGGGTGACACGGTGACACGGTGAGGGGGTGACAAGGTGACACGGTGAGGGGGTGACACGGTGAGAATATCCGTCACCTTGTCACCTTGTCACCTTGTCTACTTGTTTCCTTGTCTACTTGTTTCCTTATTTACTTTTTCAGCAGGTGGTCGATGGCGGCCTGGAGTTGGTTGTCGGCGCTGGCTTTGGGGTCGCGTGTGACGGGGATGTCGGGGGTGAGGCCTTGTTTTTCGATTTGGCGGCCTTTGGGTGTGAACCAGTGGGAGGTGGTGACGCGGAGGAGGGAGCCGTCGGAGAGGTCGAAGAGGCTTTGGACGGAGCCTTTGCCAAAGGTGGTTTCGCCGAGGAGGGGGGCGCGCTGGTAGTCTTGGAGGGCGCCGGCGACGATTTCAGAGGCGCTGGCGCTGCCGCCGTCGATGAGGACGATGAGGGGGAGGCTGGGGGGGACGATGGCTTTGCCGGTGGCTTTGTGTTCGAGGTTGCGTTGGCCGCTTTCTGTGACGACGATGCCGTCTGCGATGAAGAGGCTGGCGATGTCGATGGCGACGTCGAGGCGGCCGCCAGGGTTGCCGCGCAGGTCGAAGATGATGCCTTTGGTGTTGTTTTTGATGGCGTCGGTGAGGGTTTGGCGGAGTTCTTGGCCGCCGCGCGCGGAGAAGTCGAAGAGGCTGATGTGGAGGAGGTTGCCGTCGAGGGTTTCGGAGGTGAGGACGGGGATGTCGATGCGGGCGCGGGTGACTTGGACGGTGAGGGGTTGGTTTTGTCCGGTGCGGGTGACGGTGAGGGTGACTTGGCTGTCGGCGGGGCCGCGGATGAGGCGGATGGCTTCGTCGAGGGTGAGGTGGGTGATGTCTTTGTCGTCGACGGCGGTGATGATGTCGCCGTTGCGGAGGCCGGCTTTTTCGGCGGGGGAGCCGGGGAAGGGGCGGACGATGAGGACGCCGCCGTCTTTGGCTTGGTTGACGGTGGCGCCGATGCCTTCGAAGGTGCTGTCGAGTTCGATGCGGAATTGTTCGGCGCGGTCAGGGGAGAGGAGGGCGGTGTAGTCGTCGCCCAGGGCTTCAGCGACGCCGGCAAAGGCGATGTAGGGGAGTTCTTCGGGGGTGAAGAGGGTGCTGCCGCAGTGGCTGTAGGCGTCGTTGGCGGCTTGCCAGAATTGGTCGAAGTTGGCGGGGGCCTGGTGGGGGGCGTCGGAGGGCTGGAGGTGGGGTGGGGGTGGGGCGGAGGAGTCGAGGCGGCAGCCGCGGGCGATGTGGTCGATGCCGGAGATGGCGGCGGTGGTGAGGGCTTCGTTTTGGGGTGTGTCGCCGTTGAAGTTTTGGTCGAGGAGGTCGATGGCTTCCCAGAAGATGTCGAAGTTTTCGGGGGTGACGTCGGCAGGGGCGGCGGGTGTGGTTGCGGGGGTGGGGGCCTGGTCGCCGGCTGCTGTGGTGGGTTCGGCCACGGGCGGGGCGGGGGTGCGCCGGGGGGGGAGGGCGGTGGGCGCTGGGGGGGTGGGAGCGCTGTTGTTGTCGTCGCGGCTGATGGCGGGTGGTCGGGCGTTGCTGGCGTTGTAGCGCGCGGCCAGGAAGCCGAGGCCGAAGCCGGCGGTGCAGAGGATGGCGCCGAGGAGGAGGACGATGAGGCAGCCGGCGATGAATTTGAGGAGGGTGTTGGTGGAGTTCATTGGGGATTGGTTGTTAGAGATTAGAGATTAGTTATTAGAGATTGGTTATTGGGGATTGGTTATTGAGGAGTAGTAGTGGTTTTGGTCGTTGGGGGAGGGGGGGAGAACGACTAAAGTCGTTACTACGAGGTTAGCTTGCCCACTTGTCTACTTGCCTATAAAGTCGTTACTACGAGGTTAGCTTACCCACTTGTCTACTTACCTACTTGTCTACTTGCCTACTTGCCAGTGAACTGGTCGATGGCGGCGGCGAGGGGGGCGTCGTGGTCGGGGAGGGGGGGGATGGGGAGGTCGGGGGTGAGGCCGTGGCCGTCGATTTGGCGGCCGTTGGGGGTGTACCAGCGGGCGTAGGTGACGTGGATGGCGCTGTTGTCGGAGAGGCGGTGGACGCGCTGGACGGAGCCTTTGCCGTAGGTGGTTTCGCCGATGAGGTGGGCGCGGCCGCGGTCTTGGAGGGCGCCGGCGACGATTTCGGCGGCGGAGGCGGTGCCTTTGTCGATGAGGATGATGATTTGGGTGTCGGCGGCGTCGCCTTTGTCGGGGGCGTCGTGGGTTTGTTGGCTGCCGTCGGCGCGGCGTTCGCTGAGGATGGGGCCGTGGTCGAGGAAGTGGCTGGCGACGGCGAGGGCGGCGTCGAGGAGGCCGCCGGGGTTGCCGCGGAGGTCGAGGATGAGTTGGGAGGCGGCGTTGGCCTGGCGGAGTTGGCGCAGGGCTTGTTGGAGTTCTTTGTCGGTGAGGGCGCTGAAGCGTTCGATGCGAATATAGCCGATGGTGGGGTTTTCGGCAAGGGGGCGCCAGGTGACGCTGGGGAGTTCGATTTCGGCGCGTGGGATGTCGAAGTCGAGTTGTTGTTGGTGGCGAAGGATGGTGAGATGGACGGTGGCGCCGACGGGGCCGCGCAGGAGGTTGGCGGCGTCGTCGAGGAGTTGATCGGGGGTGGGGGGAGGGTGGGCGGGGTCGGGGAAGGGGTTGTGGTCGATGGCGATGAGGATGTCGCCGTCCTGGATGCCGGCCTGAGCGGCGGGGCGGTCGATCATGGGTTCGAGGCGGATGCGGCCGTCGGGGGTGGCTTGGAGGTAGGCGCCGATGCCGCCGAATTGGCCCTGGAGTTGTTCTTGTTGGCGTTGGGCGGGTTCGGGTTCGACGAAGTAGGTGTAGGGGTCGCCGATGGCGGCGAGGCTGCCGGTGATGGCGCCGTAGGTGCGGGTGGTGGGGGAGGGGAGGTCGCCGAAGTAGTCTTGGCGGATGATGTCCCAGGTTTCGGTGTAGAGGGGGCCAGGGTCGGGTTGGGCGGCCGGTTCGGCGCGGGGCTGTCGATAGGCGTCGAAGGCCCAGAAGGAGGCGGCGCCGAGGGTGAAGAGGAGGAGGGCGGTGAGGGCGCCGGCGAGGAAGGAGGACCAGGATGGGGGGCGATTTGACATAACGATAGGATGGGACGTGAAGCGCGAGAGGGGTTGTTCGGGTTGCACGTCGTCGGATGAAGCAGGGGCGGGTGGTGTGTGGAAGGGGGTGAAGTGTAGCATAGGGAGGATGGGGAGGGAAACGGGGTGCGAAAGGCCATAGGATGGGTGTGAACCTTACGCGGGGTTGGGTGTGGAATTGACGTGTTGTGCGGAGGTGTGGTAGGATGAGGGTGTTTTCTTTTGTTGCTTAACAAGCGCCGTCGATGGTTTTGTCGAGCAGGAAGGTGGTGCTCACAGGTGATCAAATTTGCCGTAGAAGTGTTGATTTTGGCCTCAAAATCTGCCAATTTTTGCTCACGGGTGATCAGTTTTGCCGAGTTAGCGAGGTTTTCCGACCTGTAAGAAATTGGTTATGTGCAAGAAGTTGGTGTAAGCGTTAAGAATCGAGTAGGCTGAACTCCCGTAATTGGCAAACTAGGGTCCCAGTTTTTGCCCCGATTAGTAGGGGATTGAAACTAGTTGGTGTTTGCTTTTGCCAAAGCGCGAA
>JAYRVO010000027.1:0-44684 GCA_041918515.1 Chloroflexota bacterium
GTTGTCGTTGCTGGCGGGAGTGCTGAAGTTGCCGCCGAAGCCGTAGGTCAGGTAGGTGGTGCTGTAGGTGTCGGCCAGGGGCACCGTGTTCAGAATGGTGTCGCCGCTGTTCGTCACCCGGATGCGCCACTGCACCTGCCCGCCCACTGCCGTCGAGCCATCGGCGGGGAGGAGAAGCGTCTTGAGGACGGTGATAACCGGGTTGCCAACTTCGACCGGTTCCGTGTCCGAGGCCGTCGGCGGGGTGTCGCCGTTCTCGTCCGTCGCACCCGTCACCGTGCCCGTGTTGATCGTCTGCTGATTGGCCAGAAGCTGTGTGCTGGCCTTGGCCGTCATGTTGACGGTGACGTCGATGAAGGCGGCAGGCGCCAGCGTCCCCGCCCCGGTGATGTCGGCCCAGTTCAGGGTGCCGTCATCGATGTTATCGTTGCTGGCGGGGGTGCTGAAGTTGCCGCCGAAGCCGTAGGTCAGATAGGTGGTGTTGTACGTGTCGGCCAGGGGCACCGTGTTCAGGATGGTGTCGCCGTTGTTCGTTACCCGGATGCGCCACTGTACCTGCCCGCCCACTGCCGTCGAGCCATCAGCCGGAATCACGATCGTCTTGAGAACAGTGATGCTGGGGTTGCCGACCTCGACGGGTTCCGTGTCCGAGGCCGTCGGTGGGGTGTCGCCGTTCTCGTCCGTCGCACCCGCCACAGTCGCTGTGTTGATCGTCTGCTGATTAGCCAGAAGCTGTGTGCTGGCCTTGGCCGTCATGTTGACGGTGACATCGATGAAGTTGCCGGGGGCCAGTGTGCCGGCGCCGGTGATATCCGTCCAGTTCAGCGTGCCGTCATCAACGTTATCGTTGCTGGCCGGGCTGCTGAATGTGCCCAGATAGCCGTAGGTCAGATAGGTGGTGTTGTAGGTGTCGGCCAGAGGCACCGTGTTCAGAATGGTGTCGCCGTTGTTCGTCACCCGAATCCGCCACTGCACCTGCCCGCCTATCGTGGTCGAGCCATCGGCGGGGAGGACGATCGTCTTGAGGACGGTAATGCTGGGGTTGCCGACCTCGACCGGTTCCGTGTCCGAGGCCGTCGGCACCGTATTGTTGTTCTCGTCCACTGCGCCTGCTACTGTGCCGGTGTTGATCGTCTGCTGATTGGCCAACAATTGCGTGCTGGCCTTGGCCGTCATGTTGACGGTGACATCGATGAAGGCGGCAGGCGCCAGCGTCCCCGCCCCGGTGAGGTCGGTCCAGTTCAGCGTACCGTCGTCAGTGTTATCGTCACTGGCCGGAGTGCTGAACGTGCCCAGGTAGCCGTAGGTCAGATAGGTCGTGCTGTAGGTGTCGGCCAGCGGCACCGTGTTCAGGATGGTGTCGCCGCTGTTCGTCACCCGGATGCGCCACTGCACCTGCCCGCCCACTGCGGTCGAGCCATCGGCGGGGAGGAGGAGCGTCTTGAGGACGGTGACGCCGGAGTTGCCGATCTTGACCGGCTCGGTATCCGAGGCCGTGGGTGGTGTGTCGCCGTTCTCGTCCGTCGCACCCGTCACCGTGCCCGTGTTGATCGTCTGCTGACCCGGTTGGGCCAGCGTGCTGGCCTTGGCCGTCATGTTGACGGTGACATCGATGAAGTTGCCGGGGGCCAATGTGCCCGCCCCGGTGATGTCGGTCCAGTTCAGGGTGCCGTCATCAGTGTTGTCGTTGCTGGCGGGGGTGCTGAATGTGCCGAGGTAGCCGTAGGTCAGATAGGTGGTGCTGTAGGTGTCGGCCAGGGGCACCGTGTTCAGAATGGTGTCGCCGCTGTTCGTCACCCGAATGCGCCACTGCACCTGCCCGCCTATCGTGGTCGAGCCACTGGCGGGAATGACCAGCGTCTTGAGGACGGTGATGGCCGGGTTGCCAACCTCGACGGGTTCGGTATCCGAAGCCGTCGGCGGGGTGTCGTTGTTCTCGTCCACCGCCCCTGTCACCGTCGCTGTGTTGATCGTCTGCTGATTGGCCAGAAGCTGTGTGCTGGCCTTGGCCGTCATGTTGACGGTGACATCGATGAAGTTCCCCGGAGTCAGTGTGCCGGCGCCGGTGATGTCCGTCCAGTTCAGCGTGCCGTCGTCGACGTTGTCGTTGCTGGCGGGAGTGCTGAAGTTGCCGCCGAAGCCGTAGGTCAGGTAGGTGGTGCTGTAGGTGTCGGCCAGGGGCACCGTGTTCAGAATGGTGTCGCCATTGTTCGTCACCCGGATGCGCCACTGCACCTGCCCGCCCACCGCCGTCGAGCCATCGGCGGGGAGGAGGAGCGTCTTGACGACAGTGATGGCCGGGTTGCCGATCTCGACCGGTTCCGTGTCCGAGGCCGTGGGTGGGGTGTCGCCGTTCTCGTCCGTCGCACCCGCCACAGTCGCTGTGTTGATCGTCTGCTGGTTGGCCAGAAGCTGTGTGCTGGCCTTGGCTGTCATGTTGACGGTGACATCGATGAAGTTGCCGGGGGCCAATGTGCCGGCGCCGGTGATGTCGGTCCAGTTCAGGGTGCCGTCGTCGACGTTGTCGTTGCTGGCGGGAGTGCTGAAGTTGCCGCCGAAGCCGTAGGTCAGGTAAGTGGTGTTGTACGTGTCGGCCAGGGGCACCGTGTTCAGAATGGTGTCGCCACTGTTCGTCACCCGGATGCGCCACTGCACCTGCCCGCCTACTGCCGTCGAGCCATCAGCCGGGAGAAGGAGCGTCTTGACGACGGTGACGCCGGGGTTGGTGATCTCGACGTTGTCGCTGGCGGTCTTCGGGGGTGCGGTTGTGCCGTTCTGGTCAGCCACCGTCACCGTCGAGGCGGTGTTAATGGTGCGATCAACGGGCGGGCCGACGATGGGTTCGGTGCTGGCTTTGGCAGTGAAGCGCACGGTGACGGTCTTCGACTGGCCGAAGAGGATGGGGCCGATGCCCTGGCCGGTGGCCCAGTCGATTTGACCATCGTCGATGTTGTCGTTGCTGGCGGGGGTGCTGAAGTTGCCGCCAAAGCCGTAGATCAGATAGGTGGTGTCGTAATTGTCGCGCAGGGTAGCGGTGTAGATATCGGTGTTGCCAATGTTAGCCATCACGATGTCGTAGGTGACGGGCTGACCGGCCTGCACGAAGTCGGGGGTGGTGCGGGTCTTGGTGAGGGTGTACTCAGGGCAGGCCAGGGGCATCTCGGCAGTGGCGCCGACCCATTCCAGACGCTGAGACACTGCCGGGGCGACCTGATCCAACGATTCCACCTGCACTGCGGCCCAGGTGTTGCCCGCCGGGATGTTGACAGTGAAGGAGTAGCTATCCCAGGAAAGGTTGCTGGCCTGATTGTTCAAGCCATTGAAGGGTTCCGAAACTTGGGTGGCGCCCGGACGCCCGATGATGCTGGGCTGAGCCGGCGGCGGGGGAGTGGGGGGAAGATTGGCGTTGGTGCCGGTCTCGTACCACAGCTTGTTTTCGATCAGGCTGGGGTCGTTGAAGGCGCCGCCCAGAAAGACAGTCATATTGGCCGTGCGGGCGACGGCGGCTGGAGCGAAGGTGTAGATGACGGCGGCTGATCCGGCCGAGGTGCCCGGAGGACCACCCGACCCGATCATGACATCCAGACCTTCAGCGATGCCGAAGTAGTAAGGTTTTCGCGCCACATCACGGTACAGGATGACAAGCTCGGCGCCGTTGATGAAGTTGTCGAGGTTTTCGATGCCTGTGAGTGTGTAGGGGCCGTTGCCCGTCACGATCCCACGCACGTCAGCGCGGTAGGCGTAGGAGAAATCGGAGTTCCCCACATAAGCGGGACCGAAGCGCAACGGTAGTCCGGCAGGGTTGGGCACAGGGAAGCCGGCCAAGCGCACCGTGGGGTCGCCGTCGTTGGTCGCGGGGTTGAACGTCGATGGATCATCGTTGGGCACGTTGCCTAGATCGGAGCCGTTCCAGAAGAGCCAGGCTTCGACGATGGTGGCGCCGCCCGGCAAGCCCGACACGTTGAAGGCGCCGTTGACAGGTTGCGCTGAGCCGGTCGGGCCATCGCCATCCGGAATCTGGGTGCCGTCGATGCCCAGACCAAACGTTAGCACGTGCAGGCCCGAAGCATCCTGACACGTCCCCATGGCGCGCACCTCAAGCGGCTTGTCTTCGTTGCCGGCAAGGGCTGTAGGCAAGAATGCGCCCGGCAGAGCGATCGAGGACAAGGCAATCGCCAGGGCCAGTAAGATGCGCAGGGGTTTGGTGAGCAGGGTTGAGTGTCGTAGGGGGAGAAGACGTTTCATGATTGGTAGCTCCTCAACGAGAAGATGGTGTCGGCTTGAGCCGATTGGGTGACGCTCGTCGGTCTGCATGTTTGCTGACCATTGAGCCGATACTATTCTGGACGAGAAATCAGGACGCGCGCAACGCCCTTTTGCTTACAATATGCTGACAAATGGATCACAGATATTTAAGACCTGAAACCTTCAAGGTTGAAAACCTTAAGGGTCTTCATATATTGACAGAGACGGATGAGTAGAACGAAAGTTACGTCACGCTGCGGATTTTTTCAGCGCTTTCAGGATGAGCTTAGACCTGCCCAACGCAGCACGGCGTGCAAACGCGCGCTGAGGATCTCTTCAGGGCTGGAGAGCAGTAGAAAGCCATCCGCGCCGGCTTGCAGTCCTTGCACCCATGTTGCCGCGGACACATCCAAACCATACAAGAGCATTGGTTTGAGCGAGTGAGTCCGCACCTCACGACAAAAGGCCACATCCTCGGCATCCTTTACTTCCAACAAGATGACATCGCAGGCATCCAAGGCCATTCTCAGGCTTTGGTCGCGGCGACTGTAGCGGTGTAGCGACCCCACGTTCGTCAAGATGTGTTCCAGGGGTTGCATCGCTGCTGCGACCTTCCCATTCGAGAATGGGAGACGGGGGAAGATGAGAAAATTTAGGGACGCCATCATCTGCTCAAAACTACTATGGGCCTCCTGGTATGGGTGCGATTCCAAAATGATGTCCGCCGCCAACCACACCCGATCAAATTGTAGGTTTTCGTTGCGCCGGTGACAAGCCCCCGAACCTTACAGTTGCCTTACGGTTCTTTGCTAAAACGTGAGGCGTGAAACGTGACCATGACAAAAAACAGAGACAGAACCCGCCATGCGAGTCCTGTCTCTGCGTCAGTTGTCCACGCCTGTCAGGAGACCTGATAGGCGTTAAAGAGCGTCAGTTGTGTTACCTAATCGGGGTGGGAGTGACTGCCACCGGTGGATCGACGTGGCCGCCGCCCGCCGGCGTCGGCGTCGGATCGTCCACCGAAGTCTCGATGACGATGCGCCCGCAGCTCGTCAGCACGAAGAGCCGGAAGTCCTGGCCCGACATGCCGCCCGGATAGGAGAACTGATAACCGTCTTCTTGCTTGTGGTAAAAGGGTTTGTACTGCACCCACAGGACAGGCCCGGTGTAGTTCACCAGCTTGAAGACCGTCGGGGTTTGCCACGGCAGCGGCTCGATCATGCGGAAGTAGCCGTCGGGTTTGAGAGGCATGTTGTACATGGTGCCCCAAACTTCGACCTGAATCCGTCCGATCTCGCAGACGCCGCCAGGAACCAGGATCATCGGGAAGTACAGCGGGTTCGGCAAGGCCGTGGGAGTGATCGTCGGCGTGGGGACGGTGGGTGTGGCCGTGGGCGTGGGTGTATCGGTGGGCGTCGGTGTCGACTGAACGACCTTGAAGCGGATGCGAAGGCAGAGGTCGCCAGATGGTATGGTGACGACCACCATTTCCGGCGTCACGGCTTCCCAACCCGGTTGCATGATCACCCAGAACTTCCATTTCCCCGGCGTCAGGTTGTCGAAGGAGGCGCGTCCTGCCGCGTCTGTGACCGCGCTGAGATGGGGATCCATGGCGCCATCGGGCATGGCATGAACTTCCCAACCGCCGAGGCCGAAGTTGGCAATATCGACCACGAAGGCGTCGGCGCAGCCAGGCACGGTGGTGGGAGTGGGGGTGACGGTGGGGGTGTCAGTCGGGGTGGGGGTCGGGGTATGCGTCGGCGTCGGGGTTGGGGTGTCCGTCGGCGTCGGGGTTGGGGTCGGGGTGTCCGTCGGGGTCGGGGTCGGGGTGTCCGTACCGCACTTCAAGGTGGGGTCTTTCAGGATGAAGACGTTGCCTTCGTAGACCTGATAACCCGGCTCATCGATGCGAATGTGATCCGGCGTGATCACCGTGCCTTCCAGCGACGAAGCCTGGTAGGGGTTCAACCCCAGCGGTGGCGTCAGGATGATGTGGTAGAACGGCGGCGGCGCTGTGGGTAAGTAGAAGTTGAAGAAACCGCCAGCGTCAGTCGCGACTGTCTGCACGACGCTGTCCAGGCCGCCGGCAGTGGCGCTGCGCCAGGCTTTCAGCGTCACGTTCTTGACGGGCGTCATGCCGGTGCAGGTGAGCTGATAGACGTAGCCGCGCATGCGGGTGGCGTTGGGGCCGGGCGTCCAGGTGGCGGTTGGGGTGGCTGTGCCCTGCTGCATCTTGAAGCGCAGATCCTCTAGTCCCTGGATGCCGTTGCAGGTGGTGAAAGGCGTCGGGAAGTCCGGGAGGGTCAGGTTCAAAGTCGTGGCGGTGCCGGGATAGGGAGCCCAACCCGGTTGCACGACGACCGCGAACACCCAATCGCCCGGCAACAGCTTGTCGAACTTGAAGTAGCCGAGGCTATTGGTGGTGGCGGTGAGCACTGTGGCCGGATCGACCGTGCGATGGGCCTGCACCGTCCATCCCGGCAAGCCGATGTCGAGGGCGTCGTGCACCCAACCTTCGACGCAGTTTTCCGCCCAGTTGGGCGCCGCGGCAGGCGCGGCGTTGTTGCCCGCGGCCGCCGAGCCGCCGCCAGCAGCAAGCACCAATACTAGCGCCAATGACAGAATCGTGAGGGCTGTGAACCCCATCAGCCAGGGATTGCGAGTGTGATTACGTTTCGTCGAGTGATGATTCATGCTTGTATGTCTCCTCATCTGGGAAAGTGCGCAAGAGCACGATGGACACAAATGCGCATGGTGGAACGGTTGCCATGACCATGGTAGCTGCTGGGTAGCTCATTGGGATCATCAAGTTTGCTCAGGGTTCGATACCTCCGCGTAAATAGAATCGCCAGGAACGCCTGACCAAGCGGTCCTTTGCAAGGACTTTTGTTTACAACGCAAAGCACATCTGAAACTGAAGCGGCCAAACCCTTCCAACAGGGTTCAAGACCCTATGGCAAGCTTTCCGAGGGGGAACGTCAACAGGTTTATATTCTACAAGAACCCTGAAGAAGCGTCAAAACTGACGCCCAGGGCCTGAAGATTTGGGGAATTGAGTACCTTGCGCCGTTCATCCGCCCAGCCGGCTGCGCAAGGCTTGCACATTGGTCGCCACCTGGCTCCGGCCATCGAAAATCGCCGATCCGACCACGAGGACGGTGGCGCCCGCTTCCGCCACAGTAGCGGCATTGTCGATCTTGACGCCGCCATCGACCTCGATGTCGACGTCCGACCGGCCGTGCTCGGCCAGCGTCTGCCGTAAGCGGGCGATCTTGTGCGTGCTGCCGGGAAGATAGGTCTGGCCGCCAAAGCCCGGATTCACCGACATGATCAGCACCAGGTCTACATCCGGCAGGATTTCGTCCAGTGTGGTCAACGGGGTGGCCGGATTGAGTGCCACGCCGGCCTTCAAGCCCAGTTCTTTGATTTGCTGGAGGGTGCGATGCAGGTGGGTGCAGGCTTCGACATGGACGCTGATGCTGGCGGCGCCAGCCTCGGCGAAGGCCGGGATGAGCCGTTCGGGCTGGTAGATCATCAGGTGGACGTCGACAGGGAGCGTCGTCGCCGCGGCCACCGCGCGCGCCACCAGCGGCCCGATGCTCAAGTTGGGTACGAAATGGCCATCCATGACATCGACGTGAATCCAGTCGACGCCAGCAGCCGCGACCGCCCGCACTTCTTCACCCAGCCGCCCAAAATCGGCTGTCAGGATCGATGCCGCCAACTTAGTCTTCATGCCTTGCGCTCCAGGGTGCGGATGCCGTCATCGCCAGCGACGACGACAAGGTCAGCCATATCGAGAAAAAGTCCGTGTTCCACGACGCCCGGGCGGTCAGCCAGCTGGCGGGCGAGTGCGTAGGGGTCAGCGATGCCGTCCGGAAACCAGCAACGAGCCAGGTAGTTGCTGTTGTCTGTCACCAGCGGTGCGCCGTGTTCGTCCCGCCAAAGCTCGGCGCGGCAGCCCAGCGTGCTCAACCAGGCGACCGTCGTCTCCCAGGCATAGGGAACGACCTCGACCGGCAGCGGACTGCGTAAGCCCAGACGAGGCGAAAGTTTGGAAGCATCGACGATGATGAGCAAGCGCGCCGTATGGATCTCCACGATTTTCTCGCGCAGCAAGGCGTGACCCAAACCCTTGATCAGATTTAGATCGGGATCCACCTCATCGGCGCCATCGATGGTCAGGTCGGGGTGAGGCGCCGAAGCCAGTTCGATCAAAGGAATGCCCAGAGATTGCGCCAGATTTGCCGTTTTTTCCGAGGTCGACACCGCCTGGATGTGGCGCACCGCCCCACGTTGCACGGCCTCGCCCAACAGTTCGACGAATAGGGTCGCCGTCGTGCCCGAACCCAAGCCCAACGTCATGCCGTCGCGGACTTCGGCCAGGGCGCGGAGCGCAGCAGTGCGTTTGAGATGAGCAGTGTTGGACATAGAGAGTGACGGAAAGGCGGAGGCAGAGTGCAGGTACAGCGCACCTGGAAAGAAAGTATGAAACGAAAATGGGCGTATGACAAAATCACGGCGCAGGCAAACTGGCCAGGCGCGCCTGCGCCGACCAGAGTCCTGCCGGCTCGCGCGCCAGATAGTCCAGGGGCGTGGCGCCGTGGCGCCGGCGCACGAGATGGAGAAGCCCCGCCAAGGATTAGCGAGCGCCTATCATTCTTGGTCGAAATAGCGAAAATAACGAGGGAAATAGCCACGCGGGCGGGAAAAGCGCTGGCCGAGTCGCCAAAGCGCGTCCCACAGACCAGGCGCTACGGCCATGATGGGATCGAAAAGCAGCCGCGCCCAATGCTTGTTCGCCAGCACCCACAGAGGCAGTTGCAGATAACACGACCACCGCTCGTGGGCGGAGAGCGGCGCCCGGCCCACAACTCGTGCGTACTCGCTCAGCTTCTGCCAATGCGGCAGGAGGCGACGCCCCTCATTGGCGGCGTCGAACCAACCTGCCAGGCGTTGCCGCGCCAGCTTGACCGAGCGCTGGGGATGTTGGCGCGAGAAAAACAAAGGTTCGGGGATTTCGTAAATCTGTCCTCGTAGGCAGGTTTCGGCGATGAGGGTCTTGTCGGAGCCGAGATGGCTGCCGATGAGGGACGTCTGAGCCAGCACACTGGCGCGAAAGAGACCGAAGACCTGGAAGCACGCGGGCGAAAAACGAATGAACACGCCGAAACGACGGTGTGGCTCCGTCGCCGCCAGAGCGGGCAAACGCACGATGTAGGCTCCCACCACCTGGCTATTCTCGTCGATGATCTGCACCTGCGAACAGCATAGCGCCACCGCTGGCTCGCGGTCGAGCACCTCGACGCAACGGGCCAGGTAGTCGGACGTGATGAGATCATCGTGGGCGCACCACTTGAAATAAGCGCCTGTAGCCAGGGCAAAAGCCCGGTTGAAGTTCGGCGCCGCGCCGATGTTGGCTTCGTTCCGATAGTAACGGAGCCGTGCATCACGGGCGCAGTAACTTTCGCCGATCGCGCGCGTGCGGTCCGTAGAAGCGTTATCGACGATGATGACCTCGAAATCGGTGAATGTTTGCGCCAGGATGGCGTCGAGCGCCTGGGCAACATAGTGCTCGCCGTTGTACACGGGCAAGCCGATGCTGACGCGAGGCATGGAGTGCGGCCTGGAATCAGACATGTTTCGACGATTCGCGAGCAAAAAGCGCCGATGCAGGGTTTCGGTCGGCGCTGATCTCGAAGCCGGCATAGGCGGCCAGCCGGGCCAGGGTTTTGTCGAATGCGCGGAGGCGCAGGGTGTGGTCGTTCATGATGTGGGGAAGCATAGCGGGGAGCGGCGCGCTTTGCAAAGTGCGCCGGTTCTGAGGCAGAATGCCGTCATGCGTTGTCTCGTCACCGGCTGCGCCGGCTTCATTGGTTCTCATCTCAGCGATGCCCTGCTGGCGCAGGGGCAGGGAGTGGTGGGGGTGGACGCCTTCACCGACGCTTATGATCGAGCCAGCAAAATGCGAAATCTGCGAGAAGCGCGCACAAAGGCGCGTTTTGAATTGGTAGAGGCCAATCTGGCCGATGCTGATCTTGCACCCTTGCTGCAGGGCGTCGATACCGTTTTCCATCTGGCCGGAGAGCCAGGCGTGCGCCAAAGTTGGGGTCGGCGTTTCGAGACCTATATCCGCAACAACGTCCTGGCCACCGAGCGCCTGTTGGATGCCTGCCGCCACAGCCCCGTGCAGCGTTTCGTCTTTGCCGGTTCGTCATCGGTCTATGGCGACTCGCCCGACCTGCCCTGGCGTGAGACGACGCAACCACAGCCGCGCTCGCCCTATGCCATCACCAAGTTGGCGGCCGAGCATTTGTGCCACGCCTATCACCGCAGCTTCGGCGTTCCCACCGTCGTCCTACGCTATTTCACCGTTTTCGGCCCGCGCCAGCGCCCCGATATGGCCTTCCATCGCTTTTTGCGCGCTGCACACACTGGCGAAGCCATCATCGTCTTCGGAGACGGTTCCCAAACGCGGGATTTCACCTATGTGGCCGACATCGTGGCCGCCACCCTCGCCGCTGCTTCTGCGCCCGTCGTCGGTGAGATCTTCAATGTGGGCGGCAGTGGCTCGATTGTGCTCAACGAGCTACTGGCGATAATCGGGTCGATTACCGCCAGGCCGCTCAAGATCGAGCATCGTCTGCCCCAGGCAGGTGATGCTCCCCACACCTGGGCCGACACCAGCCGCGCCGCCGCCCTGTTGGGTTACGCCCCCAGCACCACGCTGATCGAAGGGCTGGAGCGGGAATGGGCGTGGCTGCAAACCATTGTGGATGAGTGACAAGCTGTGCTAAGATTGAGGCTGTACCCACCGATAATCTTGTTGCCAGCGAGGTGTCAGGATGACCCAACAAATGCCCATGAGACGGATTGGCATCCCCGTGCCCATTTATGACCGGCTCAAACGAGCGGCAAAATTGACCCATCGTTCGGTCGAGGACATTCTGGTCACAACCATCGATGCCGCCCTACCACCAGACCCTAACCTCCCGGCTGAACTGGCCGACAACCTGGCGGCCTTGAGCTTGTTCACCGATGATGCGTTGTGGGCTGCCGCTGAATCTTCACTGTCGCCCGCTCAACAACAGCGCCTGGAGCAGCTTGCTACAACGGCTGATGTGCGCAGCCTAACGGCGGCCGAATCTTCTGAACTGACCCAGCTTGTAGAGTTTTTCGATCTCTCGGTTCTGCGCCGGGCCAAGGCGCTAGCCATCCTGGCGCAGCGGGGTTATCACATTCCCGACCGGGCAGCTTTCGATGGGGGCAACAATGGCGGGAACAGCCATCTCGGCATCGCTCCGTAATTTTGTTCACGAGCGCGCAGGCTATCGATGTGAGTATTGCTTGTCTTCGGAATGGCTGACGGGCCAACAGGGCCATATCGATCACATCGTACCCGAGTCTCGAGGCGGCGAAACAACGGCAGACAATTTGTGTCTGGCATGCGCTGCTTGCAATAGCGCGAAGCTTGATCGAATGGAAGCTGTGGATCCGGATACCAGGGCGGTGACGCCACTATTCAACCCACGGCGCCAGAATTGGAAAGAACATTTTGCTTGGGACGAATCTGGAACCCAGATCGTTGGCTTGACTCCGTGTGGTCGGGCAACGGTGGCGGCGCTCAGGCTCAATCGGTTATTGATGGTTGCTGCACGCTCCATTTGGGTCAGCTTCGGCCGGCATCCGCCAAATTGAGTAGCACACTGCCCCAAATACGCATAAAAACAGGCAACACGTGTCTTCTCGTCTACTTGGCTGCGACTTCTCCAAATAACATAATGAAAATGCATCCGACTTTCCCCACTCTCATTGCCGGCGGCGCCTCCGGCCTCGGCGAAGCTACCACCCGCGCGCTGGTTGAAGCTGGCGCCAACGTCATCATTCTTGATCTAAACAGCGAGCGCGGTCAAATCCTGGCCGCGGAACTTGGCCCCCGCGCCCGCTTCGCGCCCGGCAGCGTCATCGACGAAGCCGCGGTGCAGACCGCCATCGACCTGGCCAGAACCGAGTTCGGCGGGCTGCGTGCGACCGTGAACTGCGCCGGGATTGCCACGCCGGGCCGGGTGTTGGGCCGGTCGGGGCCACTGCCGCTGGCGGAGTTTCGCAAGGTGGTCGAGGTCAATCTGATCGGCACGTTCAATGTGCTGCGGTTGGCGGCAGCGACCATGCAGGGCAATGAGCCAGACGAAAACGGCCAGCGCGGGGTCATCGTCAACACCGCCTCGATTGCCGCCTATG
Source organism: Chloroflexota bacterium (assembly GCA_041918515.1). Lineage (GTDB taxonomy): Bacteria > Chloroflexota > Anaerolineae > J102 > J102 > SSF26. Next base: position 12,487 of record JAYRVO010000027.1, read on the forward strand.
ATGGACAGATCGGCCAGGCCGCCTATGCCGCCTCGAAAGGTGGCGTGGTGGGGCTGACGCTGTCGGCGGCGCGCGATCTGGCGCAGTGGGGCATTCGCGTGGTCACGATTGCGCCGGGGCTATTCGACACACCGCTGTTGGCCGGCCTGCCAGAGGAGGCGCGCAAATCGCTGGGCGCGCAGGTTCCCTTCCCCGCTCGCCTCGGTCGTCCCAGCGAATACGCCGCCCTGGTGCTGCACATTCTCGCCAACCCTATGCTCAACGGCGAAGTTATCCGGCTGGATGGCGCCCTGCGCATGGGGCCGCGCTAGGCTCAAATTCATTGTGCTATTTGTGCAAAAATGCGCGATAATAGTTTCGAGAGCACCGTCGCTCTCACTTGCGTTGCACCGGCTTTTCAAGGAGGAAAGTCATGGAGCAACTTGTCACACCCGCGGCCCATATCGTATCTTATGTCAATATCTTGGGGAACCCGACAGCGAGTGAGGGAGATCGTATCGATGCCTGTCATGCCTTGGGGCACGGCGGTGGGAACGAAGCTGTGGCGGCGCTGGTGTCTGCATTAGGAGATAGCGCCTTTGGCGTGCGTTGGGCGGCGGCCAAAGCGCTGCACGAGCACGGACGCAAAGGCATCGTGGCCGCGCTGGAGGCGTTGCTGAAGCGGCCCGATCCCTTTGTCTATGAAGGCGTGCATCATGTGCTCAAGCACGCCGCCGACCCAGATGTGCGTCACGCTGTCAAACCGGTCGTGGAGGCGCTGGAACATGGCGCCGACCGGGCCTACGCGCCCGTCGCTGCCGGCCAGGCATTAGAGGCCCTGCGCAAGCTCTGAATTACTGATGGCTCCAAAAACCGGCGCTGCCCGCGGCCACGGGCCGGGGCGGAGCGCCATCGGCGGGGAAGACGAAGACGCGTTCGCTGCCGTCGTTTTCCTGCACCGGGAAGAGGAGGGCGTCGCTGGCAGGCGACCAGAGGCGATGACTGAGCGCGTACTGGTCGAAGAAAGGTAGGAACTGGCTGGCGAACAAGTCGGTTGGCTGGAAGGTGGTCAGACGGCGCTCTGTCCCGTGCGCCACCTCCACCAACCACAGATCGAGGAGGAGGCGTTCGGTCTGAAGGCGGTGGGCGGCAGGTCGCAGGGTTGGAAGACGACGGACGCCGGATTCAGCCTCGGCCGGGGCCAGATAGGCGATGGTGCGACCATCCGGCGACCAAAAGAAGGCCAGGGCGATGCGGTCGCTGAGGGTGCGGATGTCGCCGGTGCGGGCGCCGAGCAAGCGCACGGGGCCGTAGAAATGGGGCGCGCGCTGGGGCGGGCTGATGAAGGCCAGTTGGTCGGCAACCGGGCTCCAACTGAGCGCGGCAAAGCCATCGTGCCGGGCCGATTGTCTGCGTCCATCATGTTCCATGTCTTTGATGATGATGGCGCTGGCTCCGGCGGCGCCATTTTCGGCAAAAGCGATGTAGCGCCCGCTGGGTGAGATGCCCGGCGCCTGGAAGGGGCCGGGCGGCGCCATCTCGCCATCTGTGCTCTGGCCCACGAGATCGAGGAAGGTGATCAGGCCGCCAGGAGCACGGCCGCCGGCGTGGATCAACAGCCGGTCGCTGGTTTGCGCCCAATCCCAGTAGAAAGGCTGTCCCGTTTCCAGTTTGCGCGCTGGCGCCGCACCGCTGGCTTCGGCCAACCAGAGGCCGAGGGCGGGCCGGTCGGTGGCGAGGAAGCTGACCCAGCGGCTGTCAGGCGACCAGTAGAGATAGATGGGCGCGTGTTCGCTGCTGCGGTAGATGGCTGTTGCCTGGGCGTCTTCGGTGTCCTTCACCACCCAGACGCCTGCTTGCTCGCCCGCCATGCCTGGCGCGGCGATGGCGCTGCCATCAGGCGACCAGGCGGGGAATTGCAGATACCAGCCGGGAATGGTCAGCAAGTGGGGTGCGCTGCCGTCCGGGTTCATTGTTTGCAATTGGCCGTCTGGCGTGATGATGACCAGGCGGCCTGCCGGCGCCCCTGCTGGCTCCGACGCCCTCGCCTCATCCTGCTCCGCCGCGACGCGTTCCTCGTGTTGCACGCGCCAGAGCAGGTAGCCGCCCGCGCCCAAGGCGGCTGTCCCCCCGCACAATGCCAGGGTGACGAGGCCCGCGAGGGCGCCGAGCAACCAGGGATGGCGGGAGAACAGGGAGGATGAGGTGGGCATGGGCGTTACTGCTATCCTTCCGGCTGCACCCCGCGTCGCTTTGCTTCGGCGTCCAGGCCGTCGATGATGGATTTCAGCACATCGCGGCCGAGGGTGTTGCCGCGCACCTGGCCACGCAGATAGTCTTTGAGTTGTTTGTAATGGATCATCGGGGCGGAGGTGCTTTGAACATCCAGTTTGGCGTTGTCATCGGTGAAGACGACGAGGGGGTTGACCGGGATCGGTTCGGGGCTTCCTAGTTGGCCGGTCAGCCACTTGCTGATTGCAGCCGCGGCATCCTGCGCCTCGCGTCCGGGCTGGCCGGGATTGTCTTGACCGAAGGCCAACACTCGCCGCCAGCTAAAAGGGCGCTGGATGCGATCGTTGATGACGGTGGCCTGGCCGCGCACGTCGCAGGTGGCAATGGTGTAGACGCCCGTTGGCCCGGCGAAGACCATGTCGCCCGGCGTCGCCCAGATATAGAGGTGGTTGCGGTCGTCGAAGCCTTTGAGCGCCTGCGCCACCACCTGGTCGGGCCGGGGTGAGCGCTGAAAGCGCCGGATGCTCTGGTTGCCGATCTGCCCCAGGATGAACCCTCCCAGCAGACAGACCATGGCAATATAGAACCAACCGCCGCCGCCCACCCAATGAATGAAGGGCGATTTTGCCATGGCGTTGCCTTCGGTCGCCCAGCGAGCAATGTAGTTGGGCGAGAACGAGGCGACCATGCCGATGCCCAGGACGGTCAGACCAATGAGGCTGGTGCGACGGCCCCATTTGGCGCGGTTTACGATGTGTTTTTCGTTGATATAGACTTGCATGAATTATCCTTTGTACTTGCCGATTACCAGACAGGCATTTTGCCCGCCCAGACCAAAAGAATTGGAGAGGGCGATATCGATGACCTGGTCGCGGGCGACATTGGGTACGCAATCCAGGTCGCAGTCGGGATCAGGGTATTCGTAGTTGATGGTGGGGTGCAGGCGGTTTTCGTAGACGCTCATCACGGTCGCCACGGCTTCGATGGCGCCAGCGCCGCCGAAGGCATGGCCGACCATCGATTTTGTGGAATTGATCGCCAGCTTGGCGGCGTGATCGCCAAAAACTTCTTTGATGGCGTAGGTTTCGGTCTTGTCGTTCAGAGGTGTGCTGGTGCCGTGGGTATTGATATAGTCCACCTCTTGCGGCTGAAGACCCGCCGAAAGCAAGGCCCAACGCATGGCGCGCTGCGCGCCCAAGCCTTCTGGTTCGGGGGCGGCGATATGGTAGGCATCGGCGGAGGCCGAGCGGCCCAGGACTTCGGCATAGATGCGGGCGCCGCGCGCGAGCGCGCGATCAAGCTCTTCCAAGACCAGCACGGCGCCGCCTTCGCCGATGATGAAGCCATCGCGCCTGGCGTCGAAGGGGCGGCTGGCTTTCTGCGGTGGGTCGTTGTGGGTGCTGATCGCCTTCATGGCGCTGAAACCAGCGAAGAAGAGATCGCCGATGAGGGCTTCGACGCCGCCCGTGATCACGCAGTCGGCGTCGCCGCGACGGATCACCTCGGCGGCTTCGCCAATGGCCTGGGTGCCAGCGGCGCAAGCTGTCACGACCGTGCTCAGCGGCCCCGAGGCGCCAAATGCCAGGCTAATGTGGAAGGCGGGGATGTTGGGCAAGCCGCCAATGGCTGTAGTAGGGCGGACGCGGTAGCTGCCGCGCTGCACTGCCTCACTAATCGCTTCTTCGTAGAATTCCATGCCACCCAGCCCCGTCCCGAAGACAACGCCGGCTCGTTCGCCCAGGGCTTGATCAGTCGGCAGTCCGGCATCTTGCAGCGCCTGGGTGGCCATGTCCAATGCCATCTGGCTGCAACGTGCCATGCGCTTCACCTCTTTGGCGTCGATGTAGCGGGTCGGATCCCAGTCTTTGACCTCGCCGGCGATGCGGCTGGGATAGGGGCGAGCATCGAAGAGGGTGACGTAGTCGATGCCCGATTGGCCGGCGAGCAGGTTTTGCCAGGTCTCGGCTGCCGAATGGCCAACAGGCGTCAAGGCGCCCAGCCCGGTAATGACCACGCGCCGGCGCGGTTCGATCCGTTCCAAGCCGATGACTTCCAGGGTGCGATCGAGGGTGTCCGCCGAAAAATGCCGAATGCCACCGACCACAGCATCGGCCGTCGCCTCGGCGGCCGAGCCACCCTGCTGAAGAATCTGCAAAACGTCCAGCAAGAGGGCGCGGGAGGAGGCAGGAAGGCTCATCAGCCGATCGCTGAGCAAGGCCATGCGGGTGCGAGAAAGAACATCGATGCTCATAGTCATCATTTTCTCCGGGGTTTATTCAGGCTCGGAAACCTGATCAGAAAGAATCTTCACGGTGGCGGCGACTTCGGCGCGCACACGGTCGATCATATCGGTGACGGCCAGAGCGGCAGTGCTGCGCAGGGCGGCGGCGACGCGGTCGCGTTTGGAGCGTCCGTGGCCGACAGTCACCAGGCCGTTGAGGCCCAAAAGCAAGCCGGCGCCGTATTCGCGGTCGTCCAGTCGGGTGGCGGCGGCCTTGAAGGCGGGTCGGGCCAGCGCTGCGCCTACTTTGGCCAGATTGCGGGCCATGATCTCCTCGCGGATGACCTGCAGAAGATAGGAAGCGATGGCCTCGCTCAGCTTGATCGTCACATTGCCCGTGAAGCCATCGGTGACGACAACGTCGGCCTCGCCAGCGATCATCTCCTTCGGCTCGATCACGCCGATGTAGGCCGGGCCAAGCAATTCCTTCAACAGCGGCTCCGCCGCCCGCGTGAGATCGGTGCCCTTCCCTTCCTCCTCGCCGTTGGAAAGCAGCCCTACACGCGGGTGTTCGACATCCAAACGGGCGTGGGCATAGATGGCGAGCATCTGGCCCCATTGCGCCAACCATTCGGGACGACAATCGGGATTGGCGCCAATATCTCCCAAGATGATCAAGCCTTTGGCGCTGGGAAAGGGCGTGGTGAGAACGGCGCGATGGACGCCGGGGATGCGACGAAAGACCATGTGGCCGGACGTGAGGGCGCCGCCGGTATGACCCATCGTGCAGAAGGCATCGGCCTGACCTTGCTTGACCAGGCGCATGCCCACCGCCATCGAGTTGTCCTTTTTGCGCCGCGCCGCCATAGCCGGTTTTTCGTCCATTTGCAGAGTGTCGGGGGCATGGACGACGGGGAGGGTGAGGCCGGCGATGTCGTGTTTTGCCAATTCCGCTCGCACCACCTCCTCGATCCCCACGAGGATGATGGTGTGACCGCTGGCGCGCGCGTAATCCACCGCGCCAGCGACGGTTTCGTGAGGGGCATGATCACCGCCCATGGCATCGAGAACGAGTTTCATGTTTGGGAAAAGTCAATCTTGGGGAAAAGCGGCGATGGCGAGGGTGCCGGGGCCAGCCAGGGCGCCCAATACCGGCCCCAGTTCGACGATGTCGAGAACCTGGACATTGAGAGAATTCTTCACTTCGCCCGCCAGATCCTCGGCTTCGGCAGGCGCATTAGCATTGACGACGGCCACGCGCAGGGGATGGTCGCCCACCTGCGCCGCCACCATGTCGATCAGTTCGCGCTTGGATTTCCGGCGCCCGCGCACACGGCCCACCAGGTGGAGCGTGCCATCCTCCACCTTCATCATCGGCTTGATATCCAGCAGATTGCCCAGCATAGCCTGCAACACCGGCGCGCGCCCACTGGCGGCCAGATATTTCAGGGTGTCGATGGTGAAACCGGTGAAGATCTTGTTGCGGGCTGCTGCCATGGTCGCCAAGACAGACTGAGCGTCGGCGCCTTGCGCGGCGGCTTCGGCGCCGGCGACGATTTGCCAACCCGCACCCATCGAAGCGCTGAGGGTGTCGTAGGCATAGACCTTGCGCTCCGGCGCCAGATCGACCGCTTGCACTGCGCTGTTGTAGGTGCCACTCATCTTCGAGGAGACAGCCGCCATCACGATCTCATCTTCGTCACAGGCGGCGATGGCATCCACAAAATCCTGCGGCGTGGGTTGGGCCGTAGTAGGCAGGCGCTTCTCGTGGGTCAAGCGATGGTAGAACTCAACGTCGCTGATGTCGATGCCATTGCGCAAACTTGTGCCATCGGCGAAATTGATCCAGGCCGGCACCTGCACGATGTGCAAGCTCTGTTGATAATGTTCGGGAACGTTGCAACTCGAATCACAAATAAGACGGACGGTCACGGTAGACTCCGCGAAAAATAGAGATGAAAGGATAGCGTCCAAAAGGGCAAGTGAATATTGTAGCGGATTCTTGAATGCGCTCCAATTTGACGACCGAAAGATGGGTGCAGGCCCCCGGCGGGTGCGGATCATGCTTGACATGTGGTAGATTACGCTATGACCCATCGACTGCACGACTTCGCCGCCGAGCTGCGCAAACACAGCGGCGCCAGCATCCACCTCGATCTTCCGACGCGTCTGCTCTACAGCACCGACGCCTCCAACTATCAGATCCTCCCCCTGGCTGTCGTCATCCCCAGGCACGAAGACGACGTCCTGGCAACGATCGAGGCGTGCCTCCACTGCGACCCGCCCTTGCCCCTGCTCCCGCGCGGGAGCGGCACCAGCCTGGCCGGACAAACCGTGGGCGAAGCCGTGATCATCGATTTCAGCAAACACCTGGATGCCCTCCTGCGCGTGGATGGCCCCCGGCGTCGCGCCCTCGTGCAGCCCGGCGTCACCCTGGACGCCTGCAACCGCCAACTGGCCCCCTACGGCCTCATGGTCGGCCCCGACCCCGCCAGCGCCGACCGCGCCACCCTGGGCGGCATCATCGGCAACAACAGCACCGGATCGCACTCCACCCTCTACGGCATGATGTCCGATCACGTCGTCAGCTTGCGGGTGGCGCTGGGCGACGGGTCAGAGACCCGGCTGGGGCCTATCGATTGGGCCGAAGCGCGACAACTGGCTGCTCGTAACGACTTTGCCGCCTCGCTTTACCGGACAACCCTCGACCTCGTCGCCAACAACGCCGATCTCATCGACGCCCGTTTTCCCCGCTACTGGCGTCGAGCCGGCGGCTACAACCTGAACCTTGTACGCCGCCAACTCGACAGCGACATCTGCAACCTCGCCCCTCTGCTCGTCGGCAGCGAAGGCACACTTGGCGTCATCCTCGAGGCCGAGATCGACCTCGTCCCCGTCCCCCGCCACAAGGCGCTCGCCATCCTCCACTACACCAACGCCGATGCCGCCTTCCGCGCCATTCCCGACCTGTTGGCCCTGCAACCCGCCGCTATCGAGCTATTCGACGACGTGCTCCTCGGCCTCACCCGCGCCAGCCCGACCTGGCGAAGGCGCCTCACCTTCATCGAGGGCAACCCGACCGCCATCTACATCGTAGAATTCGCCGGAGACGACGAAAAATACATCATCGACCGTTTGCACGCCCTCCGGCGCTACTGGCAGCGCCAGGGTCAAGGGCAGCCGCTGATCGAAATAAAGGAACGCGCGGGGCAGGCCAATGTGTGGCAAGTGCGCAAGGCTGGTCTCGGCCTGCTCGCTTCCATGCGTGGAGACGCCAAACCCACCCCCGGCATCGAGGACGTGGCCGTGCCCCCCGACCGCCTGGCCGACTACATGGCCGATCTGCGCGGCCTCCTCGATGGACGCGGCGTGGCCTCGGCCATGTACGCCCATGCCTCTGCCGGCTGTATCCACATCCGCCCCATCCTCAATTTGAAAACCCAGGCCGGCGTACAAACACTGATCGAACTAACCACCGCCGCCGCTGGCCTGGCCCAACACTACGGCGGCGTCCCCAGCAGCGAACATGGCGATGGTTTGGCCCGCTCCTACCTCAACCCCACTTTCTTCGGCCCCGAAATCTACGCCCTCTTCTGCCAGATCAAAGCCAGCTTCGACCCCCACAACATCCTCAACCCCGGCAAAATCGTTCATGCCCCCCCGCCCGACCAGCATCTGCGCTACGGCCCGGCCTACCAGACCATCACCCTCGACCCTGTGTGGGACTGGTCAGCGAATGGGGGCTACGCCCAGGCGGTCGAGATGTGCAACGGCGCTGGCGTTTGCCGCAAACTGGATGTGGGAACGATGTGCCCCTCTTTCATGGCCTTGCGGGACGAAAAACACAGCACGCGCGGCCGGGCGAACCTATTGCGCGCCGCCCTCACCGGCCAGCTCCCCGACGGCATGACGAACCCCGCCCTGGCCGAGGCGTTGGACGCGTGCCTGGGCTGCAAAGCCTGCCAGAGCGAATGTCCATCCAGCGTGGACATGACCAAACTCAAGGCCGAAGCCTACGCCCAGAAATATCGCCGCCAACGCCCGCCCCTTTCCGCGCGGGCCTTTGGCCACATCGACCGCTTGCTCGCCCTCGCCGCGGCCATCGCCCCCCTTACCAATGCCGTCTTGACATTCCCCCCCAGCCGCTGGCTGATCCAAAAAACTCTGGACGTTCATCCCGCCCGCGCCTTCCCCAACGTCCAACGCCGCGCGTTCTCGCAAAGGGCAAGGGACAGAGCCCAGAGCGCGGTGCAGCCACGCGGCCGGTCGCACACCGTCGCCCTTTTCCCCGACACCTTCACCGAGTTCAATGAGCCAGAACTGGGTGAGGCCGCCGTGCGGGTGCTGGAGGCTGCCGGGCATCGGGTCGAGCTCACACCCCGCCGCTGCTGTGGTCGCCCATTGCTATCGAACGGGTTCGTGGAGGAGGCCAGGGATCGCGCCCAAGCCCTGGTGATGGCGTTGCTGCCCTATGCCCGCGCCGGCATCCCGGTCGTTGGCCTGGAGCCAAGCTGCGTGCTCACCCTCCGCGACGACTACCCCGCGCTCCTCCCCTCCGCCGAGACCGCCGCCGTCGCCGCCAACATGTTGCTGCTAGACGAATATCTGGCCGCCCGACCACAAACCTTGCCGCTCAAACCCCACCGCCAACGCTACCTGGTTCACGGTCACTGCCACCAAAAGGCATTGGTGGGGATGGAGCCGACCCTGGCCGCGCTCAATGCCATTCCAGGCGCTCAGGCTGCTGCCATCGACGCCGGGTGCTGCGGCATGGCTGGCGCCTTCGGCTACGCGCGAGCACACTACGACCTCAGCCTGGCGATTGCCAACGACCGTCTGCTCCCGACCATCGACGCCAACCCTGGCGCCGTACTCGTTGCCAATGGCGCCTCCTGTCGCCACCAGATCCACGAACTGGCGGGCCGGCGGGCGCTGCACCTGGCCGAGGCCCTGGCCGCGCGCCTGGATTGAACCGCCAACCTATGCCGACTTGGCGGGCATTGTCTGTCGGTCGCTCTTCGGCATCACCAGCGGCTCAGCGCCCACCCGCAACGTCCCCTCCATATCCAGACAATACCCTCGCCCGCGATACGTGTGGATGAAGCGAGGATGATTGGGGTCGATCTCGACACACTCGCGCAGCCAGCGAATGTGCACATCCAGCGTGCGCGTGTCGCCCAGATAAGTTGTCTCCCACACATCCCGCATGAGTTGGCGTCGCGTTACCAATTCTCCCGGATGGCATAGCAAGAAATCGAGCAGAGCGAACTGCTTGGGCGTCAATTGATAAAGCCCTTTGGGCGATTGCACAAGCCGCGTGCGCCGATCCAAAGTGATGGAACCGAGCTGCACGACATACTCGCGCCGCGAATCCAGCAGCTTGCGCACGAGATTGGCCAGACGCCTGGGGGTGAAAGGTCGCGCCAGATAAGCATCGTGCCGGGCGTCTTGGGGAATGCTGCTCTGATCGTTGACCAACAGAACGAGGAAGGGGACGTTGGGTTTGCGCCCGGCCGCATGAGTCAGGCGATATAGATTGATCGGGCTGGTATCGTTGGCGTCGAAGATAATGAGAGCCGGCTCGAAAGCATCCAGGGCGCGCAAACAGGGGCGCAGGCCAACGACTTGCACGAGTTCATAGCCTTGTTCCTGCAAATACGTCCAGGTTTTGGCGTTAGCATTCGGTTTGCCAATGAAGAGCAAACGCTCTGGCATGAGTAAGCACCTCAGGGGAGGGAGTAAAAGACACACGCCTCCTGTGAGATACAAGGCGGCGCGTGTCGAAAAGCCATTATAGCTTTGGAAGACATTGCTCGCAACTGGCCCCGGAGAGACCTGAAGACCTGACAGGTTTCCGGAAACCTGTCAGGTCTTCAGGCCCGTCAGCAGGCGACGGATGTGCGATCCGCTTTGGCTGTTCTCGATCAGCGCCCTTATAATAATTTGTTGTGTCCAAACACAACCTGGAGTTGTCTCCCCCGCATGAATATCGTTGTCGTTGTACCCACTTATAACGAAGCCGAGAATCTGGAAGCTTTCGTTGCTGAACTGTTGGCACTGGGACTGGAGGGTTTGCGTATCCTGGTGGTGGATGATGATTCACCGGATGGCACCGGCCAGATTGCCGACAAGCTAGCCCAACGCCACCCCAACGAGATCCACGTCCTCCATCGTCAAGGCAAAACCGGCTTAGGGTTGGCCTATATCGAGGGCTTTCGCCGCGCCCTGGCCATGGGCGCCGACGCTATCGTGCAAATGGATGCCGACTTCTCGCACTCGCCGCGCTACATTTCCCAATTCGTGGACGCCCTGGCCAATGCCGATGTCATCGTTGGCTCGCGCTATGTCCAAGGCGGCGCCCTGGACGAACGCTGGAGCTGGTGGCGACGCTTCCTCAGTTGGTGGGCTAATGCCATCTACACGCGTTTGCTTTTGGGCTTGCATGTGCGCGATGGCACGGCTGGCTTCAAGATGTGGCGACGCAGCACCATCGAAGGCATCGATTTCAACACCATCCTTTCCAATGGCTATATCTTTCAGGTGGAAATGGCCTACGTATGCGAGCGCTTAGGCTACCACATCGTCGAAATCCCCATTTATTTCGAAGACCGGCGGATCGGACGCTCGAAAATGTCGGTCGCGGTCAAGCTAGAAGCGGCTTACCGCACCCTGGAAATCCGTTGGCGACACCGCCATCTCCGCCCCCAAGACCGTTTGCCAGCGGCCACAGGTGCGCATGAGCCATCCCCGATAATGTCATGAGCATGACCCGGTTGGAGTGGCGCCGCGAACTGTTGGCGTTGCTCGTCCTCTTTCTTCTGCCCTTACTGTGGTTCGGCCCCGTCATCTTCGGCGGCCAAACCCTGCTCCCCGCTGACAACATCTACGCCTTCGCACCCTGGCGTGACTTCGCGGCTCAGCAAGGCGTTGGGGTTCCTCACAACGCCCTGCTCTCCGACCTGGTGCTAGAGAACTACCCCTGGAAGCTCCTCATCCGCCAGGCCATCAGCCAACACCAGCTGCCGCTGTGGAATCCGCATCTGTTCACCGGCGTGCCCTTCCTGGCGGCGGGCCAACATTCGGCGCTCTACCCCCTCAGCCTCATCTACTACATCTTCCCTCTGTCCATCGCCTACGGCATCTTCACCTGGCTGATGGTAGCGCTGGCAGGGATCAACACCTACATCTTCGCCCGCGTCTTGGGATTGGGTCGGGCGGCGGCGCTCTTCGCTGGCATCGCCTACATGTTCTCCGGCTTCTTCATCAGCTCGGTCGTCTTCCAGATGATGATCGCCGGGGCCTGCTGGCTGCCCCTCATCCTGGCCCTGATCGAGATGGTCGTGCGCAAGCAGGAAGAAAAGGGCAACGCTCCCTTCGTGCCGGTAGCCTACATCGTCGCCGGCGCCGTGGTGTTGGGGTTCGTGGGACTGGCCGGGCATGTCGAGATCACCTATTACACACTGTTGGTGGGGGGAATGTACAGCGCCTGGCGCTTGTTCGGCGTCTGGCGGCGGCTGGGCGTGTGGCGCCCCGTCTTGCGCATGGCCGGCTGGCTGGCCTTCATGCTGGCCACCGGGCTACTGCTGGCTGCCATCCAACTGATCCCTCTCTACGAACTGGTGACGCAGAATTTCCGCCAGGGATCGGTGGGCTACGATCAGGTGGTGGGCTGGGCCTGGCCTTCGCGCCAACTCCTGACCTTGTTCATCCCCGACCTCTTCGGCAATCCTGCTCACCACGCCATCCGCGATTGGTGGACAGGCGCCGCCGTCGCCACCTGGAAGAACGCACTGGGCAACGAGACGAACACGATCTTCTGGGGCGTGAAGAACTACGTCGAAGGCGCCAATTATCTGGGCATCCTGACATTGGCGCTGGCTGCCGCCGCCTGTTTCGACGCTGGCGGACGCCTGCGCGGCGGCTCGGTGCGCCAACCCGCCCATCAACCCGGCTGGGTGCGTCCCCCCACCGGTCGCTTCTACGTGATCGGCTTTGCTCTGCTCGCCTTCCTCTCGCTGGCCTTTGCTTTTGGCACACCCCTCTACGCCCTCCTCTTCTACCTTTTGCCCGGCTACAAGCAGCTACACTCCGCCTTCCGCTGGGTCTTTCCCTACACGTTGGCCCTGGCCATGCTGGCCGGATTCGGCTTCGACCGCCTGCAACTGGCCGTCGAAGGGGGGCATGGCGAACGGCTGGGCGGGTTGCGCAAGCTTGTCCGCCTGACGTATCCTGATTCGGCGCGGCTGGCAGGCTGGGCGCTGGCGCTGGCGGGGGCAGGCATCCTCCTCGTCTTATTGATCAGTCGCTTTTTACCGGAACCGTTCATCAGCACCAGCCAGAGGGCCGTGAACGCCATCGATTTGGTGCAAGCGGCTTTCGGCGACGGACGACAGTTTTGGAGCTACGAGGCCGCGCGGCTGCTGCAATTCGGGTTCATGCTGCTGGGGTCAGGCATCGTCCTGCTTTTGGCAGTCTCGCCGCTGGGGCAACGCACCCTGATCGGGCCAGTCGACGCCGGGGCGCAGCAACGCGCCCACGCCGACCAAGGCTTCACCTGGTCGGTGGGTATGCGCGTGTGGCAGGGAGCGGCGCTGATCTTAATCGTACTCGATCTGTGGCTGGTCGGCGCCGTCTTCAACCCGCGCGCCGAGCCAGGCTGGTTGGAATTCCGCCCACCCGTCACCCTCTGGCTGGCGCAACACAAAGATCCCAACCAACCGTGGCGCTTCACCACCCTCCAACACCCCGACGAACAAAAAACCTACAACGCCAACCTGGGCATGTACGACGATCTGGAGGACGTGCGCGGCTACGACTCCATCATCCCGCGCCAATATGCCGAGTACATGGCCCAAATGCAGACACAGGGCGATCTGCTGTATAACCGCATCGGCCCCGTCTATCTGCCCAACCTGCCCATGCTGGACGACCCCCTCTTCGACCGGCTGGGCGTGCGCTACGTGGTGACGACGCAGGACATCCCCAACGAAGGCTATCGCAAAGTCCTCGATGGCGAGACGCGCATCTACGAAAACCTGGGTGCACTCCCGCGCGTCCTCGTCGTCCCCCATGCCGTCACCGCTGACGCCGCCCAGCTTTGGGAGACCATCCGGGCGCAGGACCCCCGCCAAGTCGTCGTCCTCGACCCCGGCGCCCCCAGCCCCGCGCCCGTCTTCGGCCAAAAGCGCGCGGCCAAAATCCGCAACTACAGCCTCAACGATGTGGAAGTCGAAGCCGATATCGACGCCTCTGGCTGGCTCCTGCTCAATGACGCTTACTTTCCTGGCTGGCGAGCCTACATCCGCCCCCTGGCGGCCCCCGATACCGGCGAGGGCCTGCACGAAGAAGAACTAACGATCTATCGGGCGAACGGCAACTTCCGCGCCGTCTACCTGGCGCAACCGGGCTGGTATGCGATCCGTTTCCACTACACACCGCTCTCGTTCAAGTTGGGGCTATACACCAGCTTCCTTTCAGCCATGTTCTTGTTATTGCTCGTGGGCTGGTGGGCCTGGGGCCGGTGGTACCGCGAACGCCAGGGCGAAGGAGCAGCCGTCCGTCGCGTGGCCGTGAACTCGTTGGTGCCGATGGTGATGTCGCTGGTCAACAAGTTCATCGACTACGCCTTCGCTCTGCTCTATCTGCGCATTCTGAACCCCGCCGGCGTCGGCGCTTACACCTTTGCCGTGCAGTTCTACACCATATTCGAGATCATCGTGCGCTTCGGGTTGGGCACCCTGCTCACGCGCGAAATCTCGCGGCAGCGCCAGGAAGAGGACGCCAACCGCTTCCTGGCCAACGTGTTGGCGCTGCGCAGCCTCCTTTGGCTGCTCGCCCTGCCCATCATGGCGCTGACCACCTGGCTGTATTGGCGCTCAGGCGCCATCGACGCCACCACCGTTTGGGCCATCGTCATCTTCGCCCTCGCCCTCTTCTTCGCCCTGATCAGCGACGCTTTCTCTTCTGTTTTTTATGCCTACGAGCGCATGGAGTATCCCGCAGGGGTGGCGTCCTTCACCGCCATCGCCCGCGTCGCGTTTGGCGCGCTGGTCCTCATCCTGGGCTGGGGATTCGTGGGGTTGGCCTTCGTCAGCCTACTGATGAACGTGGTGCAGTCGATCTGGCTTTATGTCATTCTACGTCGCGAAATCCTGCGCCCTCATCTCCGCACGGATTGGTCTTTACAAAGCTGGATGCTGCGCGAGAGCTACCCCCTGATGTTGAACAATCTCTTGGCCACGGCCTTCTGGCGCATCGACATCCTCATCCTGACACCCATCGTTGGCGCCTTCGGCGTGGGCTTGTACTCGGCTGCCTACAAATACATCGACGGCCTCAACGTCATCCCCAGCTACTTCACGCTGGCCGTATTCCCGGTCATGTCCCGCTTCGCTGGCGATGACGCCGCCCGGCTGGTGCGCACCCACAAGCTCTCGCTGCGCCTGCTGACGATGATGGCCATCCCCGTTGCCGTCTTCGTCTTCTTCACAGCCAAACCACTGATCCTCATCCTCGGCGGCCAGGACTATGTGCCCGGCGCGGTGACAGCTTTGCAGATCCTCATCCTCAGCATTCCCATCGGTTTCATGAACTCGGTGACGCACTACGTCCTCATCGCCGTCGGCCAACAGCGCTTCCTCACCCGCGTCTTCGTCTTCGGCGTCATCTTCAACGTCACTGCCAATCTGTTGCTGATCCCGCGCTTTGGCGTGCCCGGCGCTGCCTTTGTCACCATTCTCTCGGAATTCTCCCTCTTCTTCCCCTTCTACTACGTCGTGCGCAAGCACCTCGGCCCCCTGCCCTGGTTCGATGTGCTTTGGCGTCAGATCGTCGCTGGCCTGGCCATGGCGGCCATCTTCGTGCTGGTGGGGCCATTCAGCCTGCTGCTGGCCATCGCCCTCGGTTCCGTCGTCTACATCCTGGGCTTGTTCGTGACTGGCGCCCACCTGGCGGAAGACATGGAGGCCATCTGGGGCACACTGCCAGTGCGGCGATCGAGACGCACGATGCCGCTTGACAATTGACAATGGCGACAGTTGGCGAAACCGATTTCAAAGAATTGCGCAGCGCCTCTACAATACCTGCGCCGGCTACCGTCATTCTTCTCCATAACTGACGATACCATGATGGATCAACCCGAAAAACATCGCATCCTCCTCATCGAAGATGAAGCCGATCTGCGCCGCACCCTGAAACTCAACCTCAAAGATCAAGGTTTCAAGGTCATCACGGCTGGGGATGGCTACGAAGGTTTGGAGAAAGCCCGAACAAAAGCGCCCGATCTCATCGTGCTCGATCTCATGCTTCCCGGCCTGGACGGCCTCTCGCTCCTGCGTGCGTTACGGCAAGAATCGGATGTACCTGTACTCATGTTGACCGCGCGCACTTCGGAGATGGACAAGATCGTGGGCCTGGAGAGCGGCGGTGACGACTATCTCACCAAACCCTTCAGCCTGGGTGAATTGCTGGCCCGCATCCGCGCATTGCTGCGGCGCTCGGAACGCAACAAAGCGCGGGATGCCCTCTTCTCCGGCGGGATCCAACTCGATTCAGTGAGCTTGCGGGCGCTGAAGGAAGGCGAGGATCTCGATCTCAGCCCCAAGGAATTCAGCCTGCTAGCCGAATTGATGCGCAACGAGCGGGCCGTGCTCAGCCGCGATATGCTCCTCACCCGCGTGTGGGGTTACGAGTATGTCGGAGATTCGCGCACCGTGGATGTGCACATCCGTTGGCTGCGCGAAAAAATCGAAACAGACCCCTCCAAACCTCGCCTCATCCAGACCGTACGCGGCATCGGCTACCGGTTCGACGGCACACCTGTCACCCGCACGCCCGTTCAGGATTCAAGCGCCCTTGAAGCGGACGAAGACGAATGACAGCGCTGACCTGGGGAGTGCTCGCAGTATTGGCCGTGATAGCGACGTACTGCGGCTGGCAGTGGCGACGGGCCAAGAACCAAGAGGAGCGGGCTTGGGATCGCATCCGCGAGCTAAAAGACGGGATGGAGCAACTGGCAACCGAGAACGAACGGCTGTCGCATTTTCTTCAGGGTGTCGCCCAAGCCGATGTGCCTGCCCTCTTCCTCATCGACAAGGATCGCACCATCCTCTGGCTCAACCAGACCGCGCGCCACCTCTGTGTCAAAGGCGTGCAGCCGCCAATCACACTCGCAAGAGCATTGCAAAGCTACGAGGTGCTAGAGTTGGCGGAACGAGCGCTGGTCAGCCACGATCATCTCGATCGCCAATACATGCGTGATGGCCGCATTTTCTACGCCCAAGCATTGCAAGTACTGGACGCCCCGGACGAGACTTCGTTGCGAACGCCGCTGGCCGTTCTCCTGGTGAGCGACGTCACTGAGCTACACCGTCTGGGACGCACCCAACGCGAGTTTGTAGCCAACATCTCTCACGATCTGCGCACGCCCCTCACCACCATTCAATTGATGGCGGAGACCCTGCAAACCGAAGGCGCCGACAACCCCAAGCGTCGCGCCCAACTGTTGGCCGGCATTGTCGAGCAAACCGCAACCTTGCAGCAACTCGCTCAGGAAGTGCTCGACCTCGACCTGATCGAATCAGGCCGGATGCCTCTGCGCCTCATCGATCTGTCAGTTGGCGAACTACTCGAACCAGTACTCCAGCGCCTGCACTCGCAAGCCGCGGCCAAAGGCTTGAGCGTGCAAAACAACTGCGATCCAAACCTCATGGTGCTGGCGGACCCTGACGCCGCCCGTCGCGTGCTCCAAAACCTGCTGCACAACGCCATCAAATTTACGTCAAGCGGGGGCGCCATCACCATAGGGGCGAAAGAAGAAGAAGAGGATGTACACTTCTGGGTGCAGGACGCCGGCGTCGGCATTCCTGCTGACGACCTCGAACGCGTCTTCGAGCGCTTCTTCAAAGAAGATCGCACCCGCGGAGAAAGTGGAACGGGTTTGGGCTTGGCGATTGCCCGGCACATCGTGCATGGTCATGGCGGGCGTATTTGGGCTGAAAGCACACCAGGCAAAGGCGCCACCTTTTTCTTCACTTTGCCCAAACCCTGAGGGAAAACCCCGATGCCCGATCACATGCGCAAATGGTTGCGGAATGACAATCTCGTCGCCCTGGCGATCCTGATAATCGTCATGGCCGTCTATCTTCCCACCCTCTCGCCCTCGGTCGTGCGCGATGATGGCGGCGAGATACAAATGCTTTCGTACATCCAGGGGGCGCCCCACCCCACCGGCTACCCGTTGATGTTGCTACTCGGCTGGGTCTTCTCCCACCTCCCCCTCGGCGGCGATGTCGCTTTTCGCGTAACCCTGCTCAGCACCCTCAGCAGCGCCGCCAGCATCGCCCTGCTCTATCTGCTGGCGCGGCAGCTGGGTGCAGTCAAGGCCGCTGCGGCCGCCGCAGCCTTGACGCTGGCCTCCGCCCCCCGCATCTGGATGCACGCCCAGGCCACAGAAGTCTACGGCCTGGCCAACGTTTTCATCGTCCTCGGCTTGTGGTTGTTGCTGCGGTGGGGCGCAGAAACGAGGGCGGGATCAGGGACATCGCCTTCGATAAAGACTTTCGCCAGGCCGACGCCGCTCTGGCTCGTAACGCTTGCCTTTGGGTTCGGCCTGGCACACCACATCAGCCTGCGCCTTTTCGGACCGGCTGCACTCATGTACGTACTTGTGGTCGAGCCGCGCCTCCTCCTGCACCCGCGCCGGTGGCTGCCCGCCCTCGTCACTTTTCTCCTGCCCTTACTCTTATACGCCTACTTGCCCTGGCGCGCCGCCTATTTCCAGGCGCAACCCGCGCTCCACGGCGACATCCTGGGCCTCCACAAACCTCTTGCCGCCGGCTTCATCTCGCCGCACTACTACGGCGGCCTGTTCAACTACTTCTTCGTGCTCGACTACACAAAACAAATCCTCCACGGCGACATCTTGGGGCTGGGCGCCCTCGATGATTATGCCCGCATGACCCTGGCGCAAGCGCCGTGGCCAGCGGCGGTCCTGGCTACCATCGGCGCCTTCGTACTCCTCCGCCGTAATGGCAGGGCCAGCGCCCTCTTGTGGCTCGGCTATCTGGCATCGCTCTGGGCGGCGCTACGCTTCTTGACGACCGTTGGCGAAGACGGCGATCACTTCATCCCCCTCTACCTGATCATGGCCGTCTGGCTTGCCGTGGGCGCTGACGCCATCCTCCGTCTTGGCAAACGCCCCTGGAGTCGCTACCTGCTGCTGGCGGGATTGTGGGCCTTGCCCCTCTCCAACGTCATCCTCCAATACCCCCACGCCCTCGACCGGCGCCAAACCGACCTCCACGCCCGCGCCCTGGCTATCCTCCAGCAAAACCTGCCCCTCGGCGCCGTGATTGCCGGCGAATGGAGCGACATCACCCCTCTGCGCTACCTTCAGCGCGTCGAAAGCGTGCGCCCCGACCTTTGGGTCATTCACGCCGGGCCGGAGGCTGTCCATTTGCTGGAGCCGCGTGCCGAAGCCGAGCACATACCCTTGTTCGTCCTCCGCACCACCCCGGCCGGTTTCCGGCTCCTCCCCCTGCCACTCGCCATTCCGCCCGCCATCGCTCACCCCGACGAACGACGCTTCGACGACGCCGTGCGCTGGCTTGGCTTCGACCTGGCAACAGCATCTCCCCCTGCCCCCGCCCATCCCGGCGAGACGGTGGCCCTCACTTTCTATTGGGCCGTCGACGCTCCCCCCCCATCCGACTGGACAACCTTCATCCACCTCCTCGCCGACACCGGCGACAAAGTCGCCCAAGCCGACCGCATCCCCGTCGGCGTCTTCTATCCCCCCACCGCCTGGAAACCCGGCCAGCTCATCGCCGACCAATACGAGCTATCCCTCCCGCCTGATCTCCCGCCCGGCCGCTACCGCCTCGTCTTCGGCGCCTACAGCGGCGATCAGCGCTTCCCCTGGCGCGACGGCCAATCGACCCAACCGCTCACGCAACTCGAAGTAGCTCCACCTCCCTGATCCAACTGGTCGATTTGTTGACCGCTGACTGTTGACTGTTGATTGTTGACTGTTGATTGTTCTCCCGATCTCTCAGCTTCCCTGTCACCCTCTCACCCTGTCACCCTGCCACCCTGTCACCCTGCCACCTTGTCACCCTGCCACCTTGTCACCCTGCCACCCTGCCACCCCCTCACCTCTTGATCACCACCCGCGTCCCAATATCCGCCCACTCCCACACCTCCTTCATCACGGCGTCGGTCAACATCACACAGCCATAGGTGATCGGAACGCCCACCAGCCCTGCCCAGGTGCGCGCCCCCGACTTGGCGTCCCAGGGCAGGCCATGGATGCCATTCTCGGTCGGCCCAGCCCAATAGATGCCTAACCAGTACGGCATCCAGATGCCCCACGTCGAACCATAGGCCTTGCGCAACTTACTCTGAACCCGGAAGTTGCCCGTCGCCGTCGAATTGTTACGGCCCGTGGAGCAGCGCCAGGTATTGAGCAAGGTATCGCCCTCATAACGCCAGCAACGTTGCTCGGAAATATCCACGACGATCTTCTTCGGCCCGCGCGCCGCCGGTTGAGCGCTGCCTGCCACCAAAAGCTTCTGGCCGACTTTGATCAGCGAAGCATTACGAATACCGTTCAATTGAGCCAACTGCTCGGCGGTCATGCCATAACGTTTGGCGATGGCTCCCAATGTCTCGCCTGCCTGAACGACATGATACTGACCCGTTCCGGCGGCAGGGGCGCCCGCTCCGCTGGGAATGCGCAAGCGTTGGCCGACAAAAATCAGATCCCCGCGCAAGCCATTGGCCGCGCGCAATGCCTCCACCCCCAGGCCGTACTGCCTGGCGATGCTGCCCAACGTCTGTCCCCGCCGCACCACATGCACCCCCCCGCCACCAGAAGCCCCGCCCGCGCTGCCCCCCGCGTCCGCCCGACTGACGAGCAGGCGTTGGCCGACATAAATAAGATTGGGGTTGCGCAAGCTATTGAGCTGCAGCAGGGCGCTAACAGTTGTTCCGTAGCGAGCGGCAATCGAGGCTAACGTCTCACCTGTTTGTACGATGTGGATGGTGGGGCCTTCCAACAAGGGTCGAGACGCCGCGGCGCTTGTCAACGTGGACACAACGATAACAAGCGCCAGGAGCACAGCCAGGGCGCAAGAGCGCAGAAGCATTGCTTTTATCATCGATTTCGCCTAAAATAGTAAACGTTTGGATCGTCCTGGAGGCAACGTGCATTCATTTTCGGTGCGTCGCCTCCGAAGTATACACAATCACAAAGGAGTGGCAAATGGACCACGTTGGCATCCTCAAAAACGCGTTTCGCACCACACTTCGCTATCGCGCTCTGTGGGTGTTGGGCTTCATTTGGGCGTTGGTCGGTGGCGGCAATTTTGGCGGAGGCGGTGGCGGTGGCGGTGGAAATAACTTCGAGGGCAAACCCGGCAACATGAACCTGCCCCATTTCGATCCCGGCCTCATCTTTGGCCTCATCATGCTGCTTTGCTGCCTGGCGCTGGTGGTGGGGATCATCACCGCAGTGGTGCGCTATGTGGTGCAGGCGGGAGTCTATCGCACACTGGCCGAGATAGAAACAGCGGGCGTGAGGCCAACGGTGCGCGGGGGCTGGCGACAGGGTTGGCATCGCCGCACCTGGAGGTTGTTCGGGCAGAACCTGCTCATCGGCATTCCGCTGGTGCTCGCCTTCATCTTGCTCTTCCTCCTCGCCGCCTCGCCCCTCTTGTTACTCGCCAGCGATAATGACGCCGCCAAAGTCCTCGGCGTGGCTCTCACGGTCTTGCTCGCTCTGGTTGTCATCGCTGTGTTCGTGGTGGTGGTCGTCGTCGTTGGCGTACTGGAGCAATTCTGGTGGCGGGAGGCTGTACTGGGCGATCGGGATGCGATCACGGCCATCCGCAGCGCCTGGCGACTGGCGCGGGCCAATCTTCGGGATGTGGTCATCATGTGGTTGCTGATGTTCGGCGTTGGCCTGCTCTCCGGCCTCCTCATGATCCCCATCATCCTGTTCGTCATTGCTCTTGTCGCTGCTCTGGCCGGCGGACCCGGCTGGCTCATTTACAAGGCCACCGAAAGTCTGGGGGCAGCCTTGTTGTGGGGCATTCCCGTGGGCTTCGTTCTTTTTGTCGTCCCCCTGGCCTTCGTCGGTGGCTTGTACCTTATCTTCCAGGCATCGGTCTGGAACCAGGTCTATCGCCAGTTCGTAGACAGAACGAGCCTGGCGCCGCTTGCTCAGGACGCAACCACCCCATCAGTCATAACGCCTTAGCAACATCGTGGCTGCTCCACTGCATCGTCCTTGTCCACATTCATCTCGGCCATGGTGCCGGTTTTGGTGTAGATGACTCGTTCGGCGATATTAGTCGAGAGGTCGCCGATTCGTTCCAGTTCGCGCGCCACGCGCAGCATCTCATACGCCGCTTCCACGCGCTCAGTTTGGGCGGCCTGCGCCATCTGGAACATGGCTTGTGTGAACACGTTGGCATAGAGCGAATCAAGATCGTTGTCCATCTCGCTCAGCATACGGGCCAGATCGACATTGTCATGGGCATAGGCCAGCATCGCTTGTTGAAGCATGTTCACGGCCAGTTGTCCCATGCGTTTGAGTTCGACTGGGAGCGGCTGCGAGGGGTACTTCAACACGTAGGGGATGACCTTGGCGATGCCTTTGGCCTGGTCGCCGATGCGTTCGAGATCGATGATGATGTTCATCGCCGAAATGATGGTGCGCAGATCGCGGGCGGCCGGTTGCTGGGTGACGATCAAACCAAAGCACTCCTCTTCGATGTCGAAGCGCGCTTGATTGACAGCATTGTCGCCGAGCAGGACTGCATGTGCCTTCTCCGGATCAAGGGTTTCCAATGCCTCCATGGCCAATTTGATCTGATCCTGCACACTGCTTCCCATTTGCAGAATATCATCATGCAATGCTCGCAGTTGGCGCTCGAAACGCTCACGGATGATGGTCATAACAAGTTCTCCTCTCAAATAAGTCTAGTAGTCGTTAGTTTTCCGGTCCCCCGGTCTTCTGATCATCCACGCCGCCCTGTGATATAGGACTCGGTCAACTCTTGCTGCGGCGAACTGAAGAGCTGATTGGTGGGGCCGAACTCGATAAGCCGCCCCAACCAAAAGAAGCCGGTGTAGTCCGACACGCGGGCGGCCTGTTGCATGTTGTGGGTGACAATCACAATAGTGTACTGCTGGGCCAACTCGTGCATCAAATCCTCGACGCGCAATGTCGCCACTGGATCGAGCGCCGAACAAGGCTCGTCCATGAGGATGACCTTCGGTTTGACCGCGATGGTGCGAGCGATGCACAAGCGTTGTTGCTGGCCGGGGTTTAGATCGAGCGCGGAATCGCGCAGGCGATGCTTGACTTCTTCCCACAGGGCCGCTCCTTGCAGGCTTTGCTGCACGATCTTGTTCAGGTCGCCCGTCATCCCCAATACGCGCGGGCCAAAAGCCACATTGTCGTAGATGCTTTGGGGAAAAGGATTGGGCCGCTGGAAGACCATGCCCACCCGATGGCGTAGATCGACGACATCGACATCGACGCCATAGATGTTGCCACCATCGAGCATGATTTCCCCCTGCGCGCGTGTGCCGGTGATGGTGTCGTTCATGCGGTTGAGCGAGCGCAGGAATGTGGATTTACCACACCCCGAAGGGCCAATGAGGGCCGTGATGCGGTTGGCCTTGATCGATAAGTTGAGGTCGATCAGCGCCTGATTGTTTCCGTAGAAGAAACTGAAGTTGCGAACGATGATTTTATCTTCCATAAGCTGGCCTTTTTGCTAAGGACGTCGCCTCGTTCTTACCCGAAACGTCCGGTGATGTAGTCTTCTGTGCGTTGGTCTTTTGGTCCAGCAAAGAGCCTGCTAGCCCTATCCACTTCGACGAGTTGACCATTGAGCAGAAAACCAGCGCGGTCAGCCACACGCGCGGCCTGCTGCACACTGTGGGGCACCATGACGATGGTGTATCTCTCTTTCAGCTCGCTGAGGGATTCTTCCACGGTGGCGGTGGAGAGGGGATCGAGGCCAGAGGTTGGGTTGTCCAGAAGGATGACCTCGGGTTCCAAGGCCAGGCTGCGCGCCAGACACAGGCGCTGTTTTTGTCCACCGGAAAGGGCGAAAGCTGAGTCGTCCAGCCGGTCTTTGACCTCATCCCACAGGGCCGCTTGTTTCAGCGAACGCTCGATGCGTTCTTCCAACACCGCCCGGTCGCGGAGGCCGGCCATACGCAGGCCATAGGTCAGGTTGGAGCGAATCGAGCCGGGCAATGGCGTGGGCAGGGCAAACACCATGCTCACGCGCCGGCGGAGGTCGTTGATATCCACCCCGCGCGCGAAGATGTCCTGGCCATCGAAGCAGATCTCACCTTGCATGCGGGCGCCTTCGGTGAGATCGGAAAGCCGATTGAGCAAGCGCAGCAAGGTGGACTTGCCGCCGCGCGAAGGGCCAAAGAGGACAAAAACTTCGTTCGGCAAGATGTCGAGCGTGATATTGCTCAGGGCTTCAGCGCCGTCGGGATATGTGAAGTAGAGGTCTCTGATCGAAATTACCGGTTCCATAGGTTCACCAGTCGCGGCGGCGGCGCATGGTGGTGCGGAAAATCGTTGCCACCAGCGTTAGCGAGAGCACGATGAGCATCAATACCAGAGCCGTGCCATATTGGATCGACAGCGGCATTCCCGGCACCTGCGTGGCGATGACGTAGAGGTGGTAGGGCAAGGCCATCGTTTGATCAAAGAGGGAGCGGGGTAAATGGGGCAGGTAGAAGGCGGCCACCGTGAACAAGATGGGCGCAGTCTCGCCAGCTGCGCGCCCCAAGCCCAGAATGATGCCGGTGATGATGCCAGGCAAGGCATGGGGCAGCACCTGGTGGCGAATGGTCTGCCATTTGGTGGCTCCCAGGCTGAGGCTGACCAGGCGGAAGTTCTGGGGCACCGAGAGGATGGCCTCTTCTGAGGTGCTGATGACTACCGGCAAGGTGAGCAGGCCCAGAGTCAGCGAGCCAGCCAGGATGGAGGTGCCCAGGTCGAGAAAAAGGACGAACGCGCCCAGGCCGAACAACCCGTAGACGATGGAGGGAATGCCTGCCAGGTTGACGATGGCCAGGCGCACATAGCGCGTCAGGCGGTTGTCTTTGGCATACTCGGCCAAATAGATGGCAGCGAAAATGGCGAGGGGGAAGGCGGCGATGGCAGTGCCGAGGGTGAGGATGATCGTCCCCACCAGAGCCGGCATGATGCCGCCCTCTTTCATACCGTTGCGCGGCGCCGCAGTCAGAAACTCCCAATTTAGCGTGCCGATGCCGTTCCAGATCAGGAACAGGATGACAAAGATGACGGGGATGACAACGAGCGCCGCCACAAGGGTGATGAGGACATTCGCCAGCTTATTGGCCTGTTGCCTGTTCATAGTTGTTCTCCTCTCCGCCGTGAGGTTTGCGTCCCTACCAGTCGCGTGGCCAGCGAATTGATGCCAAAAGTGATCAAAAAGAGGATGATGCCGATGCCGAACAGTGTGTTGTAATGCAGGCTGCCCCGCTCGACCTCGCCCATCTCGGCGGCGATGGTGGCCGTCATCGTGCGCACCGGTTCGAAGAACATGCTCAATCCCAAGTGGGGAACGTTGGCGGCATTGCCCGTCACCATCATGACGGCCATGGTCTCGCCAATAGCCCGGCCCACGCCCAGCATGATGGCGATGACAAGACCTGACCGCGCCGCCGGCAACACCACCCGCCAGATCGTTTGCCAGCGCGTGGCGCCGATGGCCAGGGCGGCATCACGATACGATTTGGGCACCGCATACAACGCGTCCTCCGAGATGCTGATGATGGTGGGCAGAGCCATGTAGGCCAGGATCAGCGAGCCGGTGAAGGCGGTGAGTCCTGTCGAGGCGCCAAGTCGTTGCACGAGGGGCGCCAGCACCACCCAACCAAGAAAACCGAGCACGATGGAGGGAATCCCCGCCAGCATCTCGATAATAGGCTTGAGCGTTTCCCGCTGCCAGACGGGGGCGATCTCGCCCAGGTAGATGGCCGTGGTCACGCCCAGGGGCACGGCAATGATCACCGCGCCGATGGTCACGATCAGCGATCCCACGATCAGCGGCCAAATGCCGAAGATTTTTTCGATGGGATACCAACGGCTGCCGAAGAGCTGGCGCAAGGGGATGTCCAGGAATGTGGGCAGTCCTTCCTTCAACAAGAAGATGAAAATCAGGGCGACGATGACGATGGTCGAGATCCCGGCCACATAGATCAATCCTTGGATCACGCGCTCGCCCCATCGCGCCGGAGATTTGGCCGGGGTCGCCACCGCGCCCGGTAATTGCGAATGAACACTGGTCGTCGTTGTCATATCCTCACACTCCTTCTGACAGGAGACGATTACTTATACATGGTTAGCCAAAGAATTATGCTCAGATCTGAAACGTGATGCGTGAAAATTGCCGACGTTTTCTCACGTTTCACGTTTTACGAGCTTCATAACAAATCAACCTAGCGATCAATCAGGTAGGGGCACGAACCCCAGATCAGCCACAATCTTCTGGGCGTCTGCGCCCAAAATCCAATCGATATAGTCCTTGATAGCGCCGGTCGGATCGCCGGCCGCGTACATATAAAGGCCGCGCGAGATGGGATAACTGCCGTCAGCGCCAGTGGCGACGCTGGGGGCGACAAACGCCCCCCCATCCTTCTTCGCCACCGCGATCATCTTCTCGTGCGTTGGGTCGACATAGCCCAGGCCGTCATAGCCGATGGCATTGCGGTTGCGCCGGATCTCGCTGGTAATGCCTACTGATGACACCATCAGCAATGTCTGCGGCGCAAAAATATCCTTGTTCTCCTTCTCGCCCTTGCGCACCACCTGTTCCAGAAAATAGACATGCGTGCCGGAGTTGGTCTCGCGCGAGACCAATATAATGGGCGCATCCCAGCCACCCACTTCCTTCCAATTGGTGACCCGCCCGGTGAAGATATCTGCTAATTGGGGGATGGTCAATTGGCTAACGGGATTGTCAGGATGAACCACCACGGCCAGAGCGTCGATAGCGACAGTGAACTCCTTCGGCTCGATGCCGTTTTGTTTGGCCTGCTCGATCTCTTCCTTCTTCATCTTACGCGAGGCGTTGGCAATGTCCACGGTGCCGTTGACGAGTGCGGCGATGCCTGTGCCCGATCCACCGCCTGTCACGGCGATGTCCACATCGGGTTTCACGGTGCGATACGCTTCGGCCCAGGCCAGGGCCAAATTGACCATGGTATCCGAGCCTTTATTCTGGATAGCCCGGCTGGTGCCAGCGCCCGCTGCAGGTCCTGCGCCCTCGGCGCTGCGGCCGCACGACGCCAACATTCCTGCCAGCAGCAACAAAAGGGGCAGCCACAAAATACGCCTTGACATACGTTATCTGTTCCTCCTCGTGTCGAACGTGGTGGGCAAAAAAGTTAGGCCCCAGTATAGATAGGCAACGCTATTAGATACAAATAAGATATGTTAAGATTTCTTAAGATTCATTTAGCGCGGGTACAGCTTACTTGAGATGAAAAAGGGTTAAGAGATTCCTTGCAAAAACAAGCCCCTGGCGTGACGCTCAGGGGCTTGCAAGCAGCACTCTATAGCTGGATCTGTTACGAGTTCATTTGCAACTAGCGGGGATTTCCAGAGGGTAGATATTCAGGTCCTGGTCGTAGACGATCGGAATCAGGTATCCCACCCCGGCCTTGATATCGAGCCGCATCGTGCCCTCACCGTTAGGAGTGTTCAAGATCAGCTCGTTGCGACCTGTGGGCAAATCCAAGAGCACCCGGCCGGGGACGTCGCCCTTCTTGGCAGGCACATCCCACTTCTGTGGGCTGTTGGCCTTGTCGATGTGCAGCGGTTCGCCGATGTGGTTCTCGAATAGTACAGCGCCCATGCCCGGCTTTGGCTTGTGCAAATAGGCCGGACAAGCTCCAGCCGGCGCGGCCGGTTTAGGCGTGGCAGCAGGAGTAGGCGGAGGCGCGGCCGGGGCCGCCGCCACCACCAGGCTGGGGAGACCAGCATCGATGCTGATCAATTGGCTGGCAATCCAGGCCTGCGGCGCGCCCGAAATATCCAACTTGACCCACTTGCTATCCGAGGTGCGACCTACAGCCTGCACGCGGTCGCCTTTGCGTAAACCGATGACAACGCTATAGTTCGTGCCTGGCCCACTGCGCACATTGGCCGTGTCAGCGATCACCTCGGCATTCCCCGCCCGCACGCCAGGCCCCACGCTGGGGCGACCTGCAGTCTGGCCGGGCAGCCGGCCCACCACCTCGAAGGTGTTGAAAGCGCGGTCGGCAGCCTGCAAATCGGCCTCGGTCAGCGCCATCACCATCACCAACGTGAACAAGGTCTGATCTGCAGGTGCGGCGGCAACGACGAAGATCACGCCATTATCGGCGCCACACTGCGAGTATTGATCGACGCGGCCGGTGTAGACCTGGTCGGCGTAATCACTGCGGCCTTCGTACTTCCCGCACAGCCCCTCGAAGCTGGACTGATCGAGCAGGTTGTTGGCGTCGAACTGGCCGGGTTTGATGGCCGCCGCTGAAAGAACCACAAACGGGCCTTCAGTGGCGCCGGTCGGCTGGGCCATGAGTTGGGCGCCAATCACCTTGCCGGCGTCGTCTTTCCAGGCGCTGCCATCGACCTGATCCCATTCCTCCGGCACTTCCATCACCAGCGCACCGGAGTCGTCTTCGATGCGCACGTAATTTTCATAAGCCGCGCCAGCGCCAGTGTTTCCAACATCGCCCTGCCCCTGCTCGGCAAACGAGAACACCTGCTCCAACGGGCGGCCATTGAGTTGCCCCTCCCATACCTCCTGCGTGGCAAAACGAACGACGCGCAGGTTCAAGGTGTCGGTGGGAGCATGAGTACGCAGGATGTCGCAGTAATCAGCCATGCTGCCATCCGCGCCCAGGGCCAGGCCCTCCAACTCGACGATGACATCCCCGGCCTTGATCCCGGCCTTGTCAGCGACCGAGCCGGACTGCACCGACGAGGCCCAGACGCCGGTCAAACCCGACTCGAACGCCACGGCTTCGGGGTTGACGCCGATGGAATCGACGTTCCGGCGGCGGCGCAACTCGTCGATGATGGGGATGGCTGCAACTCGGCCAATAGCATAGTACTGCTTGCTTTGGTCGCGGCTGCGGTAGTTGACCCCGACCACCTGGCCGTCCTTGGTGATCAGGGGGCCGCCGGAGTTGCCGGGGTTGATCGTGGCGTCGTGCTCGATCACGCTGTCCACCGAGGCCCAGTTTGTCTCGCCCCCTGCCCGCTCTTTCGAGACGATGCCACGCGTCAGCGTATACTCCGGTTCGCCCAATGGGAAGCCGGCGGCGTAGACATCCAGCCCCGGCTTGGCCCGACCTTCGTACCAGCCCAAATAGGGATAACCGGAACCGTCGATGTCGATCACGGCCAGGTCCGAACATTCCGAAACGCCGAGCACACGGGCGTTCTTCGGGCGGCTTTCTCCCGCCACCCATACCTTGAGCAGGCCGGCTCCGCCCACGACATGATTGTTGGTGACGGCCAGGCCCGACGGATCGATGATGAAGCCCGACCCGCGCCCGGCCCCGCTGGTGGCCTCGCCGGCCGGGTTGACGAACTTGCCCTGGGCCTCGATCTGCACCACGGCTTGTTCTACATCGTCCAACGATTCGACCAGGCCGGGGGCCGGGGTTGGACGGGGCGTGGCCGTTGGCGTCGGCGCTCGCCGCGTGACGGTGGGTGTGGCGGCCATGGCCGCAGGGTTGGACTGGCTCCCGGCCATTTGGCCGATGCTACCGACGATCAGCAACGCCAGGGCAAGCGCCAGCATCGAGCCGAAGATGAGTTTTCGCATGGAAGTGCTCCTTTTGGTTGGTGTGGGAGTTGGGAATGGGACGCGGATAAACGCGGATGAACGTGGATTTTTCTCCAAATTCACGGCAAAAAAATCGCTTTTTCCGTGTTTTCTGCACTCGTCCGCGTCCTATTTTCGGAAACTGTCAGGTGGCTAGCTTTTTCATCGCGAATGGATGAATGATACGTTTCACGCATCATTCGGCGGACCAGGGCGGGCGGTTTTGCAGCCAGGTGTAGGCCCGCGTCAGGGCGTCGTATTCGAGTGGGTCCATCTGGCCCCGGAAGTGCATCAGCTCGTTGCGCACCTCGCGCACCCGATTCATCAGGGTGACGAATACCGCTTGCGGCTCGAAGATGCGCTCGACGCGGGGCCAGTTGGGCGCGGCGCACAGCATCTGCATACGGTCGCCAAAGCTGAGCCGTTGCGGGTGACGGCGAGGCAGGTTGGGCTGGTTGGGGCCGGGGCCAAAAGCAGCCATCGCCGCCGCATTGAGCGCGGCCTCGTCGGGGAAGGCTTTGGCCGTGTAGTCGCGCAGGATCAACTCGACCTCCTCGGCCAGGATGATGCCTTCGAACAGCGAGCGGAAGAAGTGGATCATGTCTTTGCCAGTCAACAGGCCGGCGAGATGGTCTGCGTCGGCCACGACGATGGCATTGGTGCGCGGCGCAGCCAACGATTCGACGGCTGTGAACAGATGATCGTTCGGGCTGAGAGACACGACCGCTTCCAGGGCATTATCGACCGGCAAATCCAGCAGGGGCATGTTGCCGCCGGTATGGAAATACAACCCGGCGATGCTCTGCTGTGTGATCAAGCCGTGCAGATGGCCGTCGCCATCGACGACCGGCAACTGCCCGAAACGGTTTTCAGTCATCACCTTCAGGGCGTCGCCGATGGTCGCGTCGAGAGGTGCGCAGACCGGCGGCTTGCGCTGCGCCAGCACCTGTGAAAGCGGATGCAGTTCCAGTTCGGAAAGGACGGCGGCGCTGGGGCCGTCAGTCCCGGCGCTTTGGGCCGCCAGTTGGTTGCTCAGCCAGAGCACCGTCCGCCGCAGGGTGTCAAGCCCGAGCGCATCGGGCCGGCTCTGGAAGTGGGCCAGGTCGTTACGGATCACCCGCACCCGGCCCAACAATTCATCGAAGAGGATTTTGGGGCCGAGCGCGGCCTCGAACAGCGGCCAGTTGTCGTCATCGCCGAGCAGGTTCAGAATGTCGGTGAAGCTCAAATACTCTTCGCCCCGCGCCGGTCGGTTGGGATTGTGGGAGCTTGGCCCAAAAGCAGCGATCATGGCTTTGCGCTGAGCATCGGGCGTGGGAAAAGCAGTCTCGAAACAACGTTTCAGCGTTGTCTCGATCTGTTCGACCAGCAACAGACCCTCGAACAGCGAGCGGAAGAACATCGTCATGTCGCGGCCGGTGAGGATGCCCGTGGGCTTGTCGTCCTCGGTCACGATGACGGCATACACCCCGCGTGTGCGCAACCGATCCACCGCCGTGAGCAGGTCATCGGCCGGAGCCAACGCCGTGGCCACATCCTGACAACTACGCACCGGCAACGCCAACAAATCGACCTTGCCGCCGGTGAGAAAGTAGAGGCCCATGATCGTCTGCTGCGAGGTGATCCCCACCAACTCGCCCGCCTTCCCCACCACCGGCAATTGGCCGATGCCGTTGCTCAGCATCACCCGCATGGCCTCGCCGATTGTGTCATCTGCGGCGATGCAGATCGGCGCCCGCCGTCCTTCTAAAGTTTGCGCCAATGTGTAGCGTGCCATAAAGCTCCTGATGGCCTACGTCGAATCGGGTGACGTAGAGCGAGTCGAAAAAGGATGCTTGACGAGACGATTTGCTCAGGCGGAGGGGGAGGCGCCCAATGTTCCCGCGTGCAAAAACAGCGGGAGGCGATCTTATCACAAAGCGTCTGGCATGTGTAATGCACCGGAGGCCAAGATTAAGCCCTTTTCCGGGCTTCCCGCGCTCGGCGACGCACTCCCGCCACCTTTCGATCCATCCCAGCTTGCAAAAACAGTGCGCCTGCCCGATCGGGGCAGGCGCACACAGGAAATGAGTGTTTGTAAGGCGTTATTGAATCTCGCCCAACCGTTCAGCCTCGTCGATGTTGTCCTTCGTGATCATCTTCGGCGTGATGAAGATCACGTCCTTGTCGGGCTTTGCGCCTTTGGTGATGAAGTCCATGACCGTTTGCAAGGATGTGGCGACCTGTTGTCCTGGGAATTGCTCGACCGAGCCGTACAACTCGCCCGCCTGGATCGACTTCAGAGCTTCGGGCAGGGCGTCATAGCCGATGATCGGCACCTTCAACCCCGCCGCCTTCGCCGCTTCCACCGCACCCAGCGCCATGTCGTCGTTCGCCGCCACAATCGCCGCCGGATCAGGCGTCGCTCCCAAGCAACTCTCCGTCACCGACAGCCCCTTGTCGCGGTTGAACTCGCCTGTCTGCTGGCACGGAATCTTGAAGTTCCCAGCCTTGTCGATCACATTGTGCAAGCCCTTGCTGCGGTCGATGGCCGGCGATGCCCCCGGCGTCCCCAGCAACTCGAACATCGTCGCCCCCTTGGGGAACAAGCCCACCAGCGCCTGCCCCTGCGCCTCGCCGCCCAGCACGTTCTCCGCACCCACGTGCGCCAGCAAACCCTTCACGTTCTCGGCGCGGCGATCCACCGTCACCACCGGGATGCCGGCGTCGATCACGGCCTGGATCGCTTCGCCCACGCCTTCGGTCGTGCGCGGGCTGACGATCAAACCGTCCAAGCCCTGTGTGACCACCGATTCGAGGTCAGCCACCTGCTTCTCGGTCTTGTCCTGGCCGTCGAGCGTGATGATCTCGACATTGCCCATCTTCTCCGCCGCCGCTTTGATCGA
>JAYRVO010000028.1:0-18563 GCA_041918515.1 Chloroflexota bacterium
CCAGGGCGCCGCCAAACTTCAGGCCATTCGCGAGATTTTGGAGGCCGTCTCCAGTCAATCAGCGACGCTGTGGCCTGAGATTCAAAAGGTGATCGCCATTATTGTTGGTTTGGCCAACAAAACTGGGGTGTTCCCCAAATAACCGGGAGCGATCATGTGGTACGACCGCCGCCAGACAGAGAGAGTGGAGCGCCGGGACCCAGGATTCCTCAATATGTGGCGACGGCTCTCCTTGGATTTGTACTCACTGCCGCTGGTGGTGCTTTTATGGTCGCTCGTAATATCGACGCTACTGTTGTGGAGCACGCTGCTAGGCTCCGCGCAGTCGAGCAGCGAGTGGCCGAGCTATGTGAGGCTCTGCAATGCCGAACCCATACCGCCCACCACTTATGCGTCAGATTGAGACTCATCGAAAAAACTGTTACTAATCAGCATCCTAGCAGCGACAACAATTTCCTAGACTAGCATGGAATTTCCAGAGGCCATCGTCCATATCCTCGCCGCCGAGGGAGGCTACTCCAACAATCCGAAAGACCCTGGTGGCGAGACGAAGTACGGCATTACGCAGCGTACCGCACGGGCGCACGGCTACAAAGGCGCGATGCGCGAACTACCCTTGAGTGTCGCGCAAGCTATCTACCGTGAGTCCTACTGGGATGCGTGCCGTTGCGACGAACTGCCGCCCGCTATCCGTTTAGCGGTCTTCGACGCCGCCGTGAACTCAGGCACAGCCCAGTCGATTCTGTGGCTCCAGCGCTGCCTGATGGTGACGGCCAATGGTGTGGTCAACAAGGCCACCCTCGCCGCTGCCCAGCGTATGGATGCAGGTGAGTTGGTTAATATGCTGCTGAATCGCCGCTTAGATTTCTTGCGCCAACTGCGCACCTGGCCGACGTTCGGCAAAGGCTGGACGGCCCGTATCGAGCAAATACGGCGCTTGTCGCAGAGTTTTCGAGAACCCCTGCCGGTGGGCGTACCGGCACCGCCTCCGGCTACCACGCCGCCCCCTAATCTCTTCCCTCATTAGGATACCTCCATGGCCAAAGCTCCTCCGTTCATGCCCGCTAAGTCTGCACCCCCGATGAAAGCGGCACCCAAGCGGCCCGCCAAACGTGCCGCCAAAGGCAAGGCGTGCTGATATGGCAAGCCAGGCGCCAGCAAAGCCTCTGAGACTGTCTCCGTGGCCTAAAGGCGTCAATCAACGCCTCGCGCAGATTTCGCTCCCAGTAGGAACATTGCGCGAGGCCGTCAATGTCACTCTCGATGCACACGGTACCCCTCGGCGCCGGGCTGGCTACACCAAGCGCCTGGCTGGCGTCGTCCATAGCTTGTGGGCCAATAGCCAGCACCTCCTGGTAGTCCTAGATGGCGACCTGGTGCGCGTGGAACTGGATACCTGGGATACCACAATGCTGCGCGAGCGGGTAGGTACGGCGCCGCTTAGTTACGCGCAAGTCAGCAACCTGCTCTATTACACCAGCACCGAAGTCTGCGGGCGTATCGACCTGCTAACCCTGACGCATTACCGCAACTTTGGCCCGCCCAACCCTGAAGTGCAGCCAACCCTGAACACTATCTCCGGGGGGCTCACTGCTGGGATCTATCAGGTGGCCATCACCTATGTTTCGCGCCTGGGAGAGGAGTCCGGGTCCACGCTAGCTACCACTATCGAACTATCCGGTTCGCAAGGATTGCGCCTAACCAACCTGCCACAGGGTGATGCCGACAAGATCAGGATCTATTGCTCTCAGCCTAGCGCCACCAGCCAGGAGATGTTCCGCCAGGCCGAGGTTAACATGGGCGTCACCGAGTACGACATCACCACCCTCAAGCGCGGACGCACCTTGACGACGCAGTTTCTGGAGCCCCTGCCTATGGGCACTATGCTGCGCTACTACCGAGGCCGCTTGTACGTCGTCGATGGCCCGGTCATCTATTATTCACAGCCAATTCACTACGGCCTTTATGCGCCAGATGACGATTACCTACCACCATTCCCAGAAGAAGTTGGGGTGATGATTGCCGTCGAAGATGGAATTTATGTTGGCGCGGGTGGCACTTGGTTCCTGCAAGGGTCAGGTCCGGCTGACTTCATGCAGCGCTATCTGGGTGAAGTCACGCCCACCCCTGGCACCAGCATAAACATCCCTGCTGAATTGGTGGACCCGCAGCTAACTGGTCTCGCGGCTTATTGGCATAGTCCGGTGGGAGCCGTGTTCGCTCTTCCCAGCGGCATGTTGCGCTATCCCACCCAGGGCAGCATGTTGGGTAGCCACGCTTCGTCAGGAGTGTCTGGATTCTTACGCGACGATGGCGTAGATCGCGTTGTCACGTCGCTTCACCATTAACCCTAGAGGATTACGCTTGTGGCCTTCAATAAAGCCCCTACGGCCCTGTGGCCGTCCTATACCTATGCAGGCGATGCCCTGGTGATCCCATTAGCGGCGCTTGACGGCCTGAGCGCAGCAGAAGCCAACGCCACTACGGGCGATTGGCGCGCCATCATGCAGGCGCTACAGGTGACGCTCTACAATCATTACAACGGGCTGGACGCTGGCGACAAGCCCGAAGCCATGACCGTATCAACCCCATCGGTATCCGCTATCTCATCGGGAGATTTCGCGGGTACGGTTAAGGCTACCTATAGCGCGTCCTATTATTTAACCCTTGATGGCGCCGTCGTCGCTGACGAGCCCTAACCCCGGAGTCTGTCCATGGCCGTTACCGTCTCGACTTACAACCATACCGCCGCCAAGCTGCTGCAACTGGGCATTGTCCCCCAGGCGGCCAACTTCTACCTGGAATTACTGGATGGCGATGCTACCTTTGTTGCCAGTCATACCACCAAGGCCGCGGTAGACAATACCGGCGGCTATGAGGTCTATGGCAACGGCTGGACACAGGGTGGCGAGAACCTGGCCAGCGTGGCGGTCACGACCGTTACTACGAATGACGCTATGCTTGATGCAGCGGATGTTCAGATCACCGCTACGGGTGGAAGCATAGGCCCTGCCGACGCGGCCTTGATCTATGTCAACGAGAGCGCTGGCGGCACCCTGACGCCTTTGTGGTTCATCGACTTTGGCGAGA
Source organism: Chloroflexota bacterium (assembly GCA_041918515.1). Classification (GTDB taxonomy): domain Bacteria; phylum Chloroflexota; class Anaerolineae; order J102; family J102; genus SSF26. The sequence continues at coordinate 3,091 of JAYRVO010000028.1, forward strand.
GCAAGACCGCGACCGTGGGCAACGTCTTCCCGGTGATCTGGTCAGCCAGTGGCATCGCTCAGGTGACTGTCGCCTAAGCATGGACCTGGTCCGCCCATTCGCCGGGACCCTGTTTCGCGCCTATCAGGGTTTGGAGCAAGTGCCCGAGTTGTCGCCTAACGCTATCACGCGCCAGGCACGGCTGGGGGCGGACTTCTGTCTGAGCATGATGAAGCTCAACAACTTGCAACAATACCGCACCGTGCGCTATCTGCCTTTGGCGGATGGCGGCTACGGCGCCCTGCACATCACTGTTCTGCCGGGGTATGGCGGGCAGCCCATGGTGCGGGCGGAGTTGGAGGTATCGCGGCAGTGGATTGAGGAGGAGGAGGAGGAGAATAACCGGGAAGGACTTTTCATCATCAACAACCGCTGGCTGTTGGAGCCAGATCCCAGTGTCAAGCCTTCCGGGACCCTGGTCGGTCAGGTGGGCGATTGGCGGCTGTTCGATACTAAGGACAAGGTCTTTAAGCCCGGTAAGCAATACAACGGTTTCTGTACCCAGAGCACCGACGGTAAGAAGCAGCACGCCGTGTGGGTGTACGAAAATGAGAAGGGCAAGAAATGGATCGCGGAGAACGGTGCCATTCCTTATATCAAGCCTGTTCCCGGCAACGGCCCCCTTCAGGAAGTACCGACGCAGGCCGCCGAGGCGGCTGGCGGCTGCTGGTTCTGGTATGCGAATGACAAACTGATGGGTAGCTTCAACACCTTGACGGCAACCGAGCATCCAGAACGCGCCGGCAACCCGCTGCACTTGTTGGAGAAAACCGCGAATTCCTGGAGTTTCTACGATATCGAAGTTCTGGATATAGACGGCTATGGCCAGGAATACATGTGGACGCCGGGGCTCAACCGTTCTGATATGACGCTTGATGGTACGCGGATTATTTGGCGTACCGAACAAAGTTATTTTGATTATTGGAAAGGTGACAACGAGAATTTTGATATTTCTTTTGTAGACAAAACCGCGACGTATCTAAAAACGACGGATTACAATATTCCAGCAACTTTAGGCCTGCGTGATCGGGAAAACTTAGAAATCATTACCGATACCGTCGTATCTCAAGACGAAGTTGATACACGGTTTAACGTCGGCTATTTCACAAAGCGTGACGAAATAGCAGAATATTGGGTGTATACGGGTAGTTTTGACTATGTTATTAACAGTTCTGCGTCAGAATCTCCTATTAGATATTTTACAGAGTACAGAACTCAAAACTACACCTGGCATACAGGTATTTATGAAGCTGAACAAACCTTTTTCCCGGACAAGTGGGGGTGGGTCAACAACGTATGGACCCAGGGGCTATGGTTGTACGCGGAGCTAGAACCCGCGTGGTCGGAAGGCACCCAAACGCTGAACCAAACGCTAACGCAGGTTTTTTCTTCTGAATTAGGTGTTCGTGTCTATTGGCAAGACAACGATTCTCGCGTCTATTCTAAATCAGGAACTCAGCACAATTACGACCAGCGACATATCGCTTTTGCAGGTAATGAAAAGTTTTATGAAAAGGTGTTCGATGAAGGTTATGCGGAGTATACCGGGGAGATTCCTCAGTTACCGATTATCAGCACCACGACCTTGGATTTTTGCGGACTGTTCTTACTGATACCTTCGGACGGCTACACGGGAGACTTGTTTCCTCAGCAGGTGCAATTGTTCGGCGTGGCGCAAGGCAAGCCGGTTGATCTTAACGGCTTGCTCGCTGATAACGCGGAGTTTAAGCAGTACATCATCGAGTTGGCTGAGTGGCATGTAGGGTATCTTGAAGATGCCCCCTACAATGACCGCTCCCAAGACACCATCCCCATCCCCGCCACCCGTGGCTGCGCCTTCAGTGCGGCGGGGTAATCATGACCCCTAACGACCAGCGGCGAGGAGGCTAAGGCATGGCCGGCGACCTCTATTACGACAACGTCAGCCTGCTGCTGCACTGCGACGGCACGGACGGTAGCACGACCTTTACCGATCACAGCCCGTCGCCTAAAACTGTAACGGCTTACGGTAATGCGCACGTCGAGACGGACCAGAGTAAATTTGGTGGAGCGAGTGCGTACTTTGATGGGACCAACGATGGCCTGATGCTGGCAGATTTAGCGCTGGGGACCGACGCATTCACGATTGAAATGTGGGTCAAAACGTCGTCGTCGGTCCAGTATGCGCAGTTGATCGGCAACGAGCCTGGGTTTACCCTGATGGTAAACCACGAATCTTCGACATCAGGTAATTTTGCGCTCTATGTCCCTGGCGGCCTACTTCTAACTTCGGTTAGCGGAGACTGGAACGATGGCGCCTGGCATCACATTGCCCTAGTGCGTTTAGTTAACACCTTTACGCTTTACACCGATGGCAACGCGAACGGGACGGGGACTTATACGGGCTCTCTGTCTGGTAGTAATCTGTGGTTGGGGCGGAACAATGTTTACACGCCGCGTAACCTGGTCGGCTACCTCGATGACATTCGCATCACTAAGGGTGTTGCGCGCTACACCGCCAATTTCACGCCGCCGACAGAGGCGTTTGCCAATTACGGTAGTAACTTCGCCTACTTCGCCTTCGCCGCCCTCGCCCCCTACCTGCCGGGCCAGATCGAACCCGTCTTGTTCGGCCTGCAAGCCTTTGGTCTGGCATGCGCGCCGATCCTGGCGCCCCCTACTAGCCTGGCCCTCGCCGCCTATCCCGTCGAACTGGACGGCTTCCTCCTCCCCGCCGCCATCGAATTCCGCCACCTGCCCCTCATCCCCTGGATAATGCCCATGACCAGTCCCGTTTATCCGCCTGGGGTCACGGCGACCCTGACCAACCCCACGCCGGGGGTCAGCATCCGGGGACTGTGGAGCCCTGCCGATGTGCTGTTCGGCTGGAGCTACGACAGCGGCACCGACACCATCAGCTTCCCGCTCGCCTCGCTGTTTGAGCTAACCGCCGCCCAGGCCGACCCGGCGACCGGCGATTGGCGCGCCATTCTCCTAGCTATGAGCAACACCTTGTGGGACGCCTACATCGAACTGGATACCGCCCCGCAAGCTATGGTGCTGGAATACAACCCTGGCTACATGATGACGGCGGGACCTATGGTAAACACGGTCAAGGCGGAGTACACCGCGACCGTCTATCTGACCTTCCCGGAAAAATTTATCGCGGATGAACCCTAATGGCTGTCAACCTCGCCCCGACTGCAATCTTCCCCACCTGGGCTTGTGATGGCACTACCATCAGCTTCAAGCGCACCGACCTGTTTGAGCTGACGGCCTCGGCTTGTCACCCAGTCACGGGCGATGCGCGGGCGCTGATTCTGGCTCTGCTCAAGACCGCCAACGATGCCTATCTGGCGCTGGAGGAACGCCCGGTAGCGGTGGCCTTGCGCTACGAGCCGGGCAGTTTCGTCACCAATGACCGCGACGTGTTCTACGAGAACGTCAAGGCGATCTTTCGCCAGACCTACTACATCAACTTCCCCGAAGAAACTATCGCGGCGGAGCCCTCATGAGTACATCCCTGGTCCTGAACCTGGCCACTCAGGCGTCCTATCACTACGCCAATTATGATTTCACGGGCTTTGCCACCCAGGGTGACCGCCAGTTTGCCTGTAAGGTGGATGGCATCTATGAGCTGGTGGGGGACACCGACGCAGACGCGCCGATTGATGCCCAGATCACCACTGGCCTGCTGGACTTTGGCGAGCCCGCCTTGAAGACCGTGACGGCGGCCTATCTGGGTTATCGCGCCAGTGGTGCCCTGACCCTGACGGTCAGTGTCGGCCAGAGCGGCGGCGCCCAGACGGTGCGCTACGGCCTGGCGGAGACGCCCGCCGTACCGGTCACGGCTCGCATCAAGTTAGGCAAGGGCGTCAAGGCGCGTTACTGGCAGTGGCAACTGGCCAATGACGCGGGCGCGGATTTTGAACTTGAGACGCTGGATCTGTTGCCGGTCGTCTTGCAGCGGAGGATTTAGGCGATGGCCAATATTCCAGTTGTTCTCCCCGCCGGGATTGCCCCACTCGACACTTCTAACGAGTACCGCAGCGTTGCGCTCGATGCCGTTGCGCAGACGCGCAACCTTGCGGATCAGATCGGGGTAGGCACGACCTTCACTCCGATCACGATCAACCTGGACACCATGGGGTCCATCGTGACCCCAGACCCCATGGATATTCCCACGATTCCAGGGGTGCCAGACTTTGACTTCACGGTCCCGACGCTGGCCTATACGCCCACAATGGGGACTATTCCGGTGGGGTCTTTCGGAGAAGCCCCTAGTTTTACTCTCGCTTCGCCCACGCTGAGCTATCCTGATGCGCCCGATGCACTAACAGCGGTAGCTCCTACCTTTGGTGCGGTAGCTCCTACCTTCTCGGCACCCTCTACTCCATCGGCCTTTACGGGAACGGCTCCTTCATTTACGGAGACTGTGCCTGCCTTCGATCCACCCGATCGCCCCGATGCGCTGACTTTGACGCCGCCGAGTTTCACCGCTGTAGCGCCCACATTTAATTCTCCTACCGCACCTGGTACGCTTGGCCTAACGTTGCCGTCCTTTGCTGGTACAGCGCCAACTTATAGCGCCCCCGATGTGCCCGATCCTTTAACGGCAACTTTGGGTGCGTTCACTATCGTAGCACCGACCTATAGCGCTCCGGCTACGCCATCCGTGTTTAGTCTGGAGGCCCCTAGTTTCACGCTGAGTCCTCCGACGTATTCTCTGCCCGACGCACCCGACCCGCTGACGCTAACCCTCTCGGCCTTTACGAAGACTGCGCCTACCTTCTCTACACCTGCATTGCCGGATGCGTTGTCTTTGACGATGCCCGAGTTCACGGTAGATGCACCGACGCTGAGCTACCCCGATGCGCCGGGCGCGTTTACGCTGGTGGCTCCTAGCTTTACGGAAGCCTCACCCACTTTCTCTTTGCCCGATGCGCCTGATCCTCTGACTCTGACGCTGCCTACTTTTACTCAAGTAGCGCCAACGATCAGTATGCCAGACGCGCCGGACGCCTTTACTCTGGATATACCCTCGTTTACGGCTGCATCGCCTTCGTTGACGATGCCAGATCAACCGTCGGCGTTTACGTTGGCTCCCCCGACTTTCACTCAGGCAGCACCGACCTATACTTTGCCGGATGCGCCCGACCCGTTGACCTTGACACTCGCGGCTTTCACGAAGATTGCGCCTACGTTCAGCGCTCCAGCAACCCCCGATGCGCTAACGATCACCTTACCCGACTTTACGAATAGCGAGCCTTCGTTCTCTATTCCTGACGCCCCTGATGCGTTCACGTTGGTAGCCCCCAGTTTTACGGATGCGATCCCAACGATTTCTCTACCGAATGCGCCCGATCCTCTGACGCTGGCTTTGCCGACCTTTACTAAGATCGCGCCTACGCTCAGCATGCCGGACACTCCAGATCCGTTCACTCTGGCAATACCTGAGTTCACGGCTCCGCCGCCGTCTTTCTCCATGCCAGATGCGCCCTCGGCTTTTACGGCGGTAGCCCCGACGTTTACTCAGGCAGCTCCCACTTATGACCTGCCTACTGCTCCCAATGCGCTGACAGCGCTACCGCCAAGCTTTACGGTAGCGGTCCCAACTTATAGCCCGCCCGATACGCCTGATCCGTTTACAACGACACTTCCCGCGTTCACGGAGCCCTCTCCTACTATCGACTTCCCGGATGTGCCGGGTACGTTCACGGTAGCTCCGCCAGAGTTCACGGTGGCCGCGCCCTCTTTCACGTTCGGGGACGTGCCAAATCCCTTCACTGAGACGGCGCCTGAGTTGACGGTAACGCCGCCCACTTTCGCTACGATCACTGCGCCAACCGAGTTCACGGAACCGGTGCCTACGTTCACCTACCCGGCTCCGACATATACCGCTCCTGGTGGCATTTCATTGACCGAGTACACGTTGGCGAGTCCGCCGACGGTGCCTGCTACGTTGGCAGATATTCCCGATCCGCCGACATTGCCAGATTTATCCTTCACGGCTACCCCGCCGACGCTCAGTACGATCAGCGTACCGGATATGCCCACGGTGACGATGCCCGATTTACCCTCGTTGGCTACGTTCACCATACCGACGCCACCGACGTTGACGATCCCTACGCTGTCGCTCAATGACCCTGGGTTCTCCGCGCCCACGGAGACTTTCTCTTGGGTTGAACCGGAGTACACCTCTTCGACGTTGACCGCTTTAACGGCTCGCATTGAGTCGATGCTGGCGAACGGGACCGCCATTCCTGACGCCATCTGGGACATGATGTGGGATGCGGCCAAGGCTGCGGCTTTGGCAGAACGCGAGGCATCGTTGGCAGAAGCCAGTGAGCGGTGGGCCATGCGCGGCTTTGCGGTCCCTGGCGGTGCGCTCAACGCACAGGTGCGTCGCGCAGAGCAGAAGTATCTGGACATCAATGCTAACCTGCTGCGTGAACAGACCGTGAAGCGCGCGGAGATGGAAGCTCAACACATTCAGCAAGCATTGGCTCAAGGAATCGCTCTCGAGACCATGCTGGTACAACACCACAGCCAGTTAGCGCAGCGTAGTCTGGATGCGGCTAAAGCGATTCATGAGATCGCGGTGCTGTTGCTCAACGCTAAGATCAACCTCTACAACGCCGAGATGAACGAATACAACATTCGGGCACAGGCGCACAAGATACTCTTGGATGGTGAGCTGTCGAAGCTGGAAGTGTACAAGAGCGAGATAGAGGCGCAGAAGCTGATCGGTGAGTTGAATCAGCAGAACGTGGCGGTTTATACCGCTCAAGTGGACGCGCTCATCAAGCAGATCGAGATGTACCGAGCCGAGATAGACGGTGTGAAGGCTAAGGTGGATATCGATCGGGCTCGGGTGGAGATTTTCACCGCCGAGGTTAATGCCTATGGCGAGCAAGCTCGCGCGCGGGGCATTGAGTACCAGTCCTACGAGACCGAGGTCAAGGCGCGTCTGGCCCCCTTGGATGTCTATCGCATTCAGAACGAGAACTTCCTAGCGCGAGTGCAGGGGTATAACGCTCAGACTCAGGCCAGCGCGGTAGATATTCAGCGCTTCGACAGTGAGGTTAAGTCTGAGACGGCTAAGTTCGAGGTCTTCAACGCGCTGGCGGGTGTCTTCGATAGCGAGATTAAGGGTTTCGCTTCTCAGATTCAGGCTAAGCAACTGGAGTACCAGGGCTATGAATCCGTGCTGCGCGGTGAGCAGACCAAGGTGGACTACTACAAGGCGACCGTTGATGCCTTCGCTAGCCGCATAGCCGCTTTCAAGGAACTGGTCAGCGCCAAAGGGCTTGAGTATGACGCCTACGGCAAATCCATCGATGCTGAGAGAGTAAAGAGCGATATCTACAAAGCCCAGGCTGATGCGTTCGGCGCATTGACCGCAGCATTCAAGACACAGGCCGACGCCAAGAATACGGAGTTCCAGAGCTACGAGGCTCAGGTCCGTGCTGAACTAGGCAAGGTCGAGGTTTACAAAGCGTTGGTAGATGCTTACTTGGCCAATGTCCAGGGGTTCACCGGGCAGGTCCAGGCCAAGGGTCTTGAGTACCAGATGTTTGACAGTGCGCTTAAGGGCGAACAGACCAAGGCGGACATCTACCGCACTCAGGCTGAAGGTTATGGCCAGGAGATCCAGGGGTACTCGGCATTAGTGCAGGCCAAGAACACCGAGTTCCAGGGTTATGCTACCCGCGTTGAGGCAGAGAAGAGCAAGTCCGATATCTACCGCGCCGATGTGGAGGCATATCGCGGGCTCATCGAAGCTTTCATGAGCCAAGTACAAGTCAAGGGCATGGAGGTTGACCAGTACGGTAAGCTGGTTGAAGCTGAGAACGTCAAGGTCGGTATTTACAAGGCACTGGCTGACGCCTATGCGAGTGAACTTCAGGGCTACGCGAATCGTGTCCAGGTCACGACCGCTGAATGGCAGGGCTACGTTGCTCAGATAGAAGGGAGCAAGGCTGCGTTCGAAGGGTTCAAAGCGGAGGTCGATGCGTTCCGCGCGGCTACCGACGCCTACTCGGCAGGTGTGCAAGCCAAGACCGCTGAGTACCAGGGCTTCGCGTCGCTGGTCGACGGTGAGAAGACCAAGGCAGAACTCTATCGGGCGAAGGTCGAGTCCTTCAGCGGTTTGATCCAAGCCTATAGTTCTCAGGTGCAGGCCAAGGGTCTCGAAGTAGATGCCTTTGGGAAGTTGGTGTCTGTTGAGCAAACCAAGGCAGACATCTACCGCACGATGACAGACGCCTACTCCAATCAGATACAAGCCTACGTCAATAAGATCCAGGCCAAGAACGCTGAATGGCAAGGGTACCTCGCTCAAGTCGATGCTGAAAAGGTAGAGATGGATGTTTTTCGTGCAGAGGTCGATGCGCACCGCGCTATGACCGATGCCTATTCTGCTGGCGTTCAAGCCAAGACGGCGGAATACCAAGGCTACGGAACTCTGATCAACGCGGAGCGCAGTAAGACTGAAATCTACCGTGCTGATGTTGATGCTTACCGCGCCTTGGTGGATTCCTTCATGGCGCTCGTTCAGGTTAAGAGCCAGGAAGTTGAGCAGTACAGCAAGATAGTCGATACCGAGAAGATCAAGGTAGAGGTCTATCAGGTCTTGTCTCAGGCATATGCGAGTGAGATTCAGGCGTACGCAAACCGTGTTCAGGCCAAGACAGCCGAATGGCAAGGGTACACCGCGCAGATAGAAGGCGAGAAATCCAAGATCGATGCTTTCCGGTCGCAGGTGGATGCTTTCCGTGGAACGACAGATGCCTATGTGGCTTCGGTCGGTGCCAAGAATGCCGAGTATCAAGGCTTCTCGACGTTGGTTGATGCGGAACGCGCAAAAGCGGATCTCTATAAATCAGAGGTAGAGGCTTTCAGTGGATTGATCCAAGCCTACAGTTCACAGGTGCAGGCCAAGGGCGTCGAAGCGGATACTTATGGTAAGACCCTGGACGGTGAGCGCATCAAGACTGAAATCTACCGGACACAACTCGACTCGTACTCCAACGAGATCAATGCCTACGTCAATAAGATCCAGGCCAAGAACGCTGAATGGCAAGGATTCTTAGCGCAGGTAGAGGCGGGAAAGGCTGAGCTGGATACGTTCAGGGTCGAGGTTGATACGCACAAGGCGTTGACAGATGCTTATGCCGCAGGTGTTCAGGCTAAGACGGCTGAGTTCCAAGGGTACGCAGCGCGTATCGATGCTGAAAAGGGCAAGGCGGATCTGTACAAGGCAGAGGTCGATGCGCACGGTAATTTGATCCAAGCATATGCGGCTCAGGTGCAAGCGCATGGGCTGACGGTCGATACTTTCGTTAAGTTGGTTGAAGCCGAAAAGATCAAGGGCGATGTCTTCAAAACCGCTGCGGATATCTACGCTTCTGAAGTTCAGGCTTATGTAGCTAGAGTTGGCGCAAAAACCGCTGAGTGGGATGGGTACAAGGCTCAGATCGACGGTGAGAAGGCTGAGTTCGATGTCTATCGTACAGAGGTGGATGCTTTCCGCAGCCTGGTAGATGCTTATTCGGCAGGTGTGCAGTCCAAAACTGCTGAGTGGCAGGGCTACCAGGCTGCAACAGAAGCCGAGAAGATTAAGCACGATGTTTATCGCACGGATGTAGATGCTTTCCGTGGGCAGATCGATGCGTACTCTGGGCAAGTTCAGGCAAAAGCGCTGGAGTATCAAGGCTACGGTACAGTAGTCGAGGCTGAGAAGACCAAGATTGACGCCTATCGTGCAAGCGCTGACGCCTTCGTGGCGAGAGTGCAGGGCTTCAGCGCAGAAGTTCAGGCCAAGGGTCAGGAGTATCAGAATTTCGCTACTCTGGTTGATGCCGAGAAAGCTAGGATCGAGGTGTTTAAGGTACAGGCTGAGGCGTTTGATAGTCAGATCAGAGCCTACATGGCGCTAGTGCAGTCCAAGGGCATCGAGTTTGACGCTTGGGGCAAGACCATCGAGGGCGAGACTGCTAAGGTCAATGCCTACCGTGCGCTGGTGGAGGCTTTCCGTAGCCGCATCGACGCCTACGGGGCAGAGGTACAGGCCGAAGTATCCCGCATCAACGGCATAGCGACGACCGAGCAGATCAAAGCGGAAATCTTTAAAGCTTACGTCGATCTGTTCAATGCCGAACTTCAGGGCGAGGTGAGCAAGCTCGACGCAACCGCCAAGGCGTACTCAGCAGAAATCAGCGGAGTCAACGCTAAGATCGACGCGGAGAAGGCGAAATACCTTGGCGTTATGGAGGGGAACCGCATTACGGCAGATGTGTGGAAAGTTGGGGCCGATGCGTTGATCGGCGAGGCGAATCTCAATGTTCAACAGCTCATCAAATCCGCTGAACTTAGTCAGGACAGCCTCAAGTCAATTGCGGCAGTCGAAGCGCAGTTAGCCGCCTCGGCCATGAACGTCCTCAACATCAGCCGCTCCGCTACTAACACCCATAGCTACGCGCAGAGTATTGATTACCGGGCTTCCCGAAGCGAAAGCGAACAACTCTGAAACTAACCCAACTCCGCTACCACCCGCGCTACCACCGGCTCCCAAGCGCCGGGGGCGGGCTGGCGGAACAGGCGCAGGCTAGGATACCAGGGCGAGTCGTCGCGGTCGGCTAGCCAGCGGAAGCAGGCGTGGTAGGGCAGCAGGACCCAAGTTGGCAGACCCAGCGCCCCCACCAGGTGGGCAATGCTGGTGTCGATGGTGATGACGCTGTCCATGTTCATGGCCAGGGCCGCCGTCTGGTCAAACCCGTTGAGCGCTTCGGGAAGGTGGTGCAGATTAGGGTATGCCGTTAAGTCATCCTCTTTGCGCAGGTCACGTTGGAGGACGTAAAAGTCGGCATCCTCTGATAATAGTGGAGCTAATTGTGCCAGTGGGATGGTGCGCTTGTGGTCGCTCTTAGGGTTGGGGTTTCCTGACCAGGCCAATCCGATGCGTGGACGTTGCGCTACCCCTAATTCATCTCGCCAATGTTGAATCATGTCTTGTGGAGGCATGAGGTAGGGGCGGCAAGGGATGGTGTTCAGGGTGATTTTGAGGGCCATCGGCAAACTAAGCAAAGGGGTAAAGAAGTCAAATCCGCCAATACCGCCTTCATTAGTCATGACCTCTACCTCGGGGTGAAGACTACGCAGCAGGTTGACCAAAGGCTTTTGCACCACCAGCTTGACCTTAGCACCAAGACTGATGAGATGAGGAATAAAGCGACAGAATTGCAGGGTGTCTCCCATCCCTTGCTCACAGAGAACCAGAAGTGTCTTACCTTGAATGGACCAATCACCTAACCACTTTGGGGCCTTTGGCCAAGATTCGACGTAATGCTTACCCTCTTCTCGGTGCCAGCGCCATTCATAGAGAGGCCAGCCGCTCATGAAGTCTCCGCTACTGAGCGTGAGCAGGGCGTTGGCCCAATTCTCGTCATTACCCTCTGGGTTGATGGCGAGCGCTTTATCGTAACAGGCCCGGGCCTCACTATGACGGCGCATAGCCATTAGCACATAACCACGATGCGCCCAAGCATCCGCTGCATCCTTTTCTAAGGCGAGCGCATGTCCTGTAGCATCCAAGGCGCCGCGATAATCAAAGAGGTGGTAGAGGATGACCGCTTGGTAAAGATAGAAGGTTTTGTTGGCATCTTGTGCCAACGCCTCCTCAATCACGGTACGTGCTTCCTCGTAGCGCTTAAGTTCCATCAGTGCCGAACACAGACCCGTGTAGGCGTAGATGTTGCAAGCATCGATAGCGAGTGCGGCGTTGTAGCTAATGACCGCTTCCTCGCTACGCTTCAGTTGATGCAGCATTCGTCCCTGGTTGGTGTAGGCTTCGGCATAACGGGGGTTGAGCCTGAGCGCTTCGTTAAAGCTCGCTAATGCCTCTTCATGGCGCTCTTGTAGAGCTAGCACCGAACCGTAGTCATGATGGTAGCGGGCTACCGTGCTATCGAGTTCTAGCGCTTGCTGGTAAGTCTCCAGTGCTTCCTCGTAGCGCTTCATGTGCGCGAGCAAGGCGGCGCGATTGGCGAGTATGTCCGCGCTTGCAGGGAGTCCGTCGTAGGCTTCCAACGCTTCCGAGTAACGGCCTAGAGATGAAAGCGCACTGGCACGATTGGTTTTGGCGAACGCCATGCTACTGTCATAGTGAAGCGCCTGTTCCAGCAACGGTAACCCGCCGGTTATGTCCCCGAGTTGCATCTTACAGGTGCCGTAGCTAGCTAACAGATGGGGATGGTAGGGCCATCGCTGGTAGAGCTTTTCGTAGAGCGGCATAGCCGCCTTAGCATTGCCAGACTGATGATAATGAACGGCTTCGCTGTAGCGGGGATCTTGTTCTGGAGTATTTAGCATTGTTGAATGACTTTTGGCAGTATTTTGAGATTATCGCGGCCCCTCGTCTATTGCACAGGGCGGCTACCTTTCGCCAAACATTTTCTTACTTAGACAAACTTGCAGACCCCCTTATTATCATTGAAACCGGTTCGATGCGAAAACTAGATAATTGGGAAGGTGATGGTCAGAGTACGCTGCTCTTCGATCGTTATGTAAAACAACGGCACGGTGGTCAAGTGCATACTATCGATATTGACCCACAGTGCGGACCCTGGGTAAGCAGCCTCGTATCTATACATAAAGAAGATTCAGTGTCTTGCCTGCATCATTTAGCGCAGCGGCCTTGGCCTACACAGGCGTCTTTCATGTTCTACCTGGATTCGTTTGATGTTGATTTTCAGAACCCTTACCCGTCCGCAGCGCATCACTTGAAAGAATTGGTGGCCATATCTCCACTGTTATCGCCCGATGTACTTATCGTCATCGATGATAGCCCTATACAGCGCCAAGGCAAGGGATTTTTAGTGGCTGAATACGCCAAGGCTGTTGGTGCTAAGATATTGTTTCACGACTACCAACTGGGTATTACTCATTTTAGATGAACGCGCCCTTGATTCCTGTCGCTTGGGGTGAGGTTTTTGACAAGCTTAGCATCTTGGATATTAAGCGCGAACGGTTAACCGATGCGCATCAATTGTCCAATGTGCAGAACGAGTACGACCGCTTGCGACCCGTATGCGCTGCGGTGAACCCGAACAATAAAGCCCTCGAAGATTTGGTTAATCAACTCCGAGGAGTTAACTCTAAACTGTGGGATATTGAGAACGGCAAGCGCCAATGCGAGCGCGAACAGCGCTTCGACGCTCATTTTATTCAGCTAGCCCGGCAAGTGTACTTGCTTAATGACGCAAGAGCGTCTATAAAAAAGTGCATTAACTTACTTCTGGGCAGTGAGATCGTAGAAGAGAAATGTCATGCCTAGCTGCCTTTCTTGTCGTTGGCACTTATGTTTCCGTTGTCCGTGCGTCAAAAACAAGTGTCGCTTCGATTTCCCGCAGTTTGCCCAGAACGGGAAGGACTGCCCGAAGTACACGCCAATCAAAACTTAGAGGTTTATCCGTATGGCCACGTCCCCGCTCGATCAGACAGAAGAAGAAAAAAAACGGCAGTTGGCGGAGCAGTCACCTTTAACTGTAATACCTCCCGTGACAGTAACTCCCCCTACCGTCGTTCAACAGAAGCTAAATGCTATTGACCCGCCTCCGATTGATATGTCAAAGGTCGTCGGTATGCAGTCGCCCATGCCGGATGATCCGTCTGTTCCCAAGCAATCACCATTAATGCCAACACAACCAAATCCGATGGCGCAGGTAACGAGCGCCATTGGCAGGAACCTGGACACCATCGGGCAGAACATTAGCGATGCCTATAATCAAGCCGACAGGGCCGTAGGCTCTTTTTTCACGGGTACTACGCCGTCTGTAGCATCCACTAAGCCCGCCCTGCACCCACAAGCGACCATACCCACAACCCAGCCAGCTATTCAGGACAACCTGTATGGCCAGCAGGCTATGCCTGAGCAGGGCGGTGTCGGCGGCATGTTTGCACCCAAGCCCGCGGCGCCATTGGCGCCCACGCCTAGCCCAAATCAGGCCACCTATGGCGGTATCTCTCCACCTACCAATAAGTCATGGACCGTTTCCAATAGTCCGGTAGGTAGTTTTACCGGCATAAACTCTGGAGGTAAGTACCTTATTTCCGATCAAGACTACCCACAAGAAGCAAAAGCCTTGGCAGATTTCGACAACGCTGAAACACGCCGCAGAGCAAACGCCCACGCAGCCTTTCAGCCCCACGGCTATTCGAGTGAACAGCAATTAGCGCAGAGAGATGCTTTGTTAGCCGCAATAGCTAAAAAACACGACGAGAAACGACGTGAATTGGAGGCGCAAGGGATTCCCGTATGGGGGATAGACGATTCTAACGCTTTAATTGGCTCTCAACTCGTCGCTAAGAATCAACCCGAAAATCTAGCCTACGACTTAGCGATGCGCAATCGGCATCGGGCCGATAATGGCAAGGCGCCCATTGAAAGCCCGTTTGACAAGCAAGCGATTGGCACAGATACCAAAGACTGGCTAGGGATTGCGAAGTATAGACAAGAAGATCAGCAGTTTGCGGCTAACCAAGAGATGGAGCAGCGCAAGGGCATGTTAGCTGGGGTATCCGCAGCGGGCGTATCTGATCCCACCGCGGCGCGTGCCGCTTTTGACAAGAATCTGAGCGTGGAACAGGTAGGCAAGGTGCTGGAAGTGGTAGCGCAAGGCGATCCGAAAAAGAGCGCGGAAGCCTATAAGGCTATGCAGAAAGCTAACGCTAAAGCGGCTGAAGCCGAGGCCAAGGCGAAGGCGGATGAAGAACGCAATAACCTTGAAGCGAATAGCCAGCGCCAGGTATTGAATGCTCGCAACAGATCTCGTAAACGTCAGTTGTACATGCGCAATATGCTGGGACCCTTGGTTTAATTTTAGCAGGTAGTCGCCATGGCTTACGCTCTCCGTTCCCCGCTGGACCCGACCTACGATCCTAGCCAGGACCGCCCTGATCCCGGTCCTTTAGTGATGCGCAACTACGGCATGGGCTCCACCGAACCGACGCCAACGGCGATGACAAACTATGGCATGGGGTCCGATCGGGTTTCACCCCTGATACCCCAATCCACCCCCAAGGCGCCCGTTATCGCGCCGGTGCCGCAGACCGAGGATCAGATAGTGGCCGCGGGCGGGGTGCCGCCATCGTGGGAGGAGAAGTATCTCCAGCCGGAACCGCCCCCCGAGAAGGGCTTTGTCGGTAAGCTCGGACAAGCCCTGGGTGGCGGGGTTGATACCCTGATGGGCAACCTCAAGGCAACCGGAAACCTTTACATGGGTGACTATGCCGGTGTCGAGGCCAATGCTAATAAAGCGCAAGAGCAGGCGGCTAATCGCCCCAAAGAACAACAGGCATTCGGCCAGGCCATGGCTGCGCTTCCTGACAACCCTGGCCTCATCGAAGGTATCAAGGGCATGGCTGGCGCCATTTGGGAACAGCCACAAGGTGCC
>JAYRVO010000029.1:0-31941 GCA_041918515.1 Chloroflexota bacterium
ATCTTGAGCTTGGAGAAAACAGAAGAACTGGGACTCAGCCTTCAAAAGGCCAGAGAAACTAGCACCTTGCCGGAAGTGAATCGTCTCCATATGCGGTTACCAAAGCCTGAGAGCATTTCAACATGTGGCTGACTAATACAGTATATGAACAAAAAGCCTAACCTCTCGTTCTACGGCGGCTGAACCCAGCAGCGATCTGGCGAGAAAATGGTTGTTTGTGATAGGATCACCGCTCAACAGCAGACGAACTGGCCCATTTGCCGCCGGTCAGTGCGGCTTCACTGCCCCACCTTTGGCTATGGCGAGAGCGGCGCTGCCGAACTCTGTGCCGTTAGCCAACGAACGTCTACGCTTGGTGTACAACATTTTCAGAGAGTATTCGTCATGACATCGACTCATCGTGAGTTCATCACCGCCACCGGAGCGTTCGCGCCGCTTGGGAGCGGACGCTCGCTTGCCCAGGAGAGCGAATCTGCGAACGGTTTTCGTCGTCAGATCGATACCATCAGTTGGTACTACGAGCTGCAAGGTAGCGGCCCTACCGTCGTGCTCATTCCGTCGGGCGAAGGCGACTGCGGTTCGTTTGGCAAGGTTGCCGGATTACTATCTACACAGTTCAGAGTGCTCACGTTCGATATGCCGGGCTTTTCGCGTTCGAGCGACCCACCCAATTTCGAAAGTTATTCGATGAGTCAAGCTGCAAGAGAGGTGGCGGCGTTGGTCCAGTCACTGGAACTTGGGCCTGCCACCTTCTACGGCTGTAGTTCCGGTGGGCAAGTCGCGTTGCGGCTCGCGGCTCAAGAGCCAGATCTGGTCCGACGGGCCATTGTGCATGAGGTAGCCCCGGCAGCAACCTTTCCGCAACCTGCATCGGGAGTGACGCCGCTGCCGGCTCTGTCGCCGGGCAGCACCGACGAAGACATCATTCTCGCCTGCAAATACCGTTTTCGCAACGTGATGAACGAAAATGCCGAGGCATGGGATTCACTGGGAGAAGAGTACCACCGGCGACTTGAGCGCAACTACGTGACGTGGGTGCGTCGCTATTTCGGCCTTCCTGACATGCGCATGCCTACTTCAGAGGAGTTGCAGCAGCGCCCTGTCACGTGGACGATCGGTGGCCTTACGGAAGCTGCCAAGTTTTTCAACAACGTATTGGCGGCACATGCGGCGGGAATCGAAGTGGGGCTATTGATGTGCAAGCACTTTCCGCAGGTTAGCATTCCCGAGGTGCTCGCCGATCACATCAGCAAGGCCGCTCGTGAATGAACGTCATATCCGCAACAAGCTCAAACCGAGTGGTGTGACGGCTAACACGCGGTTCCAGGCGACTCGGCCTTCGCGCTCCGGCCGAGCGCTTGAATCGCCACGTTAGGCAGTCTGAGTCATCTACTTCTCCACGGCGGTGGAATGCGAAAGCTCATTTACTCGACCTCCCTCTCACTCGATGGCTATATCGACTCTGCGGCCAGTGACCCCAGCTGGGTCGTGCCCGATGAGGAGCTCCACAGGCATTTCAATAATGTTGAGCGAAAGACCGACACCCTCCTCTACGGTCGCCGCATGTACGAAATCATGGCTGGCTATTGGCCGACGGCCGACCAGGACCCTTCGGCGCCTGGCGCCATAGTTGAGTACGCTCAGATCTGGAAGCCAATCCCCAAAGTTGTCTTCTCATCGACGCTCGAAAGAGTCGACTGGAACTCGCGACTGATAAGAGGGGATGCGGTCGCCGAAGTCGCACGACTCAAAGCGCAGCCCGGCGGCGGGTCTATAGGCGTCGGGGGGCTTCTTCTCGCCTCAGCCTTGGCATCCGCCGGCCTGATCGACGAATACCGCCTCTACTATGTCCCGATCTTCCTGGGTTCTGGCAAGGCAGCGTTCTCGCAGATTCAGAACAGCGTCAGGCTCAAGCTGGTCGAGACCCACACATTCTCTTCCGGGACGGTGCTCCTGAGATGCACCCCCGTCACTGCGTAGTCTGATTATTGTTCAAATCCAATGATGTCCACTCAAGCTTTTGTACGGGTTATCCTCTGTCCACTTTTTTCTTCTATGGCAGAGTAGAGGGCGGGGACACGAAAGCAGATTGGTCAAGAAATAAGAGCGCGCCATCATGCGGTTGAAGGGTTACGGCGAGATGGTCAACAGGCTGTTCCCAGGCACACATGGCTGTCCAATCATAGACATGCGCTGGATTACTCAACCCGATCGCAGATAAAGGGAAGGTGCGCTGGACGGGATATTCGCCGGTGTTAAAGATAAAAACGGCAGAATGGGTTGATGAAATAGAACCACGGACTTGTACTATCACCGGATCAAAAGGCTGAGGTTCATAACCGGATTGGGGTGTTCCGTCATGGGTTGGGGCGGAAACATAAATTATCGGACTCTGGCCCAAGAATGGGAAACGGCACGTTGAACGGGTTGCGCTCAAGATTAATTTCCATAAGCGCAGACGTTCTGCGGAGAACTCCTGTATATTATCTCCCGTTATCATGACCCCGCCGCTCATGCCTGCAAAAATTGCCAGGGAGCGTACTTCGGTGTCAGTAAGATTGTGAAAGCACTCGCGCAGAAGGATCGAATCCGGGTCGATTTGCCAGAGAATATGGTTGGCAAAATTGCGGGTTGGCAGGTCGCGCAACAGCGATTGGACCGAGAGATTGCCTTTCCATTCGATCCCAACATCACTCCCGATGCGGATCCCATCCACCAATCCAACCGAGGCCCACAAGGGACAGCCACAACCTAACCAGGTTGCCTCACCAATTTCCTCGCGGATCATTTCGGCAACCTGCCGCCAAATTTCAATCCGCGTCAACCCCGGCGTGTGCCGCTCTGCCCGATCAGGTCCGTGTTCGCTCCCAAAACGCATGAAGTCAGTTTTAAAATACTCACAGCCCCACTCCTTTCGCCAGGTGCGGAAGACCGTGCGTAAATATTCAAACGCATCCGGGTGAGTGGTATCGAGGATGTAATATTCCTCACTACGTTTATGCCAGCGATATTCACCGTAATGCTGCCATTGCACCAGCGGCTTCCCGGTTACGCGGTCATACACCACCCAATCCGGGTGTTCGCGAAAGAGCCTGCTGCGGTTGCCGACCATGAATGGCGCTATCCACAAGCCCGGGGTAAACCCGGCAGAGCGGATATCATCCAGCAACGGTTTCATCCCACGTGGGAATTGGGGTTTCACTTGTAGCCAATCACCCATTTCAGGCGTGAAGCCATCGTCTATCTGAAAGAAATGCATCGGCAAGTTCTCGCGTTTGGCTGTTTCAGCCGCGCCGTGCAAGTGTTCCAAAATAATTTCTTCGCTGACATAGGTGTACAGGTTGTACCAGGATGACCAGCCCGTGATATTTGGCGCAGAGAGACGCGGGGGCAAAGGGGAGGCTGTGGCAACTGCGCGTGCCCAGGCTTGCAATGTCTTTTCCACTCCCAGGTCTTCGATGACGAGCAGGCGTTCTGAGGTGCAGGTGGTTAGGCTTGAACGATGTTTGCGATCCCAGAGCGTCAAAATAGTCAGATTAACGGGACATGCTTGCGTTCCAAAAGTAAACGTATGTTGGAAGCGGTCGTGCCGGTCAAAGCCGAGCACCACACTGCCGGAACCGGAGCGTGGCAGGAGTTGCGTCATTGCGAATCCGCGTTCGAGGTGCGAATCATTCGAATCCGCGCCAGCCAGTTTTTCCGGTTCGACATAAAAACCCGCATCCCAACTGTTATAGCCGTTCCGCAAATAGGCACGGAGATTTTCTATAGATGCAACATGAAAACCGAACGAATCCAGGCAAAACGATACATCCAAATTTTCAATCCAGTAATGAAGATAGGGGGACGAGTTCTCGCAGCGAGCTTCGATGAAAAAGGAGGCATCGCCCAACTCCGGGGATGAATAACGGATGGTGACCACCTCCGATTTATTTTCAAGAATCTCACCCCGATAACTGGCAAGGACTTTGCCATTGAGTACCGGCTCAATATCATTCAGAATCAAAGAACTGGCTTCGATTTTCAAGTTCCCCGATGGTGTGTTGTGTATTTTCATCATCCCTACTTCACGTTGAAAGAACCTAGGGTTATCCAACCAGATAAATCCTGATCTTGGGCGGTGTTAGCAAATTTAAGGGATTTACCGTTTACCAGCGGATTCACAACCCGCATCACGAGTGTGTATGCACCGGAGTGCAAGCCATGCGCGGGGTTAACATAGCTCCAAGCGACATATGGTTTCGAACGATCAACTGTGGATGGAAAAATCTGATCGAGCCGCCAGGGAGTTTCCCACGTTGCAACCAATTCTTTCGATGTATTCAATACCCCAAGCTGGACTTGCCAGTTGTAGTAAAAAGGCGCAACGCCTGTATTCTCAATATGCAGATCTACTTGAAAAGGATCCGATGCACTTACATCAGACAGCCTGACCGCAGAAATATAGAATTCATAACCGAGCCTGCGCGCGCCAGCCAAAGCGCGCTCATAGACTGCGCTGCCGGGCTGCATCGTTTTAGAAGTAAAAATGGAATGAGCGATCAGCCAGGAGGCATGAGTGCCATCAACAGTGGCGCTAAAATCTTCCATGTCGGGACGAGGCGTGTCGAGCCAGATGCCGAGTTGAATTTCCGGGCGCAGTTCCCCTCCGATTGGTTCGGTGATCCATGTGTCTGCGGCGCCGCGCCATTCCAATTTCCCCATGAAATACCAGTCTTTCCCATACATCGTTTCGTAGGCAAACGAGTCATCGTGATAACCCAGGTTCAGTGTGGTGCTAAGATAAGGGACGCGACGACCCGGCTCTGCCTCCTGGCTGGCTGGCTTGATCATCGGATAGCGGATCAATAGGCGGGTGGTGTTGAACGAATCGTCAAATGTTTTTAAAAGGCGCAGTTGGTTGGCATCGGAAGGCATCCAGCTTTCCTCAGTGGGATCCGCTTTGGCTTTGAGCAGGGATGTCTCCTGGGTGAAGCCATCCATCGGCCACGTATGCCACTCCCCCCAAAAACCGATCAACCCAACAGTGATGAACGCGATGCGCGGGTCGCCGTCGTAACGCTTCCCCAGGGCTTTGATGAAGTTCTCGAGCGCGCTGACCAGTTTGGGATCGTCATAATCCGGTGAAAGGCTCCTTCCGGGGGTATTGCCAAAAAAGGTATAAGGGCTCGCTTGCAATCCGTCTGCCAGGAGGAAGGGTGGTATCCCGCTTGGTTTGCCGGGGTAATCCAGATACACGCGGAAAACCGCCTGATGTCCCCTGCCAGAAATGGAGTCTAACTGAGGCTCCAGTCCAGTATCGAAAGTAAAACTATCCGGCCCATTCATCAAATTGCGGAGCGGCACATAAAACCATTCCATGCTATGCGGGAAATCGTTGGCAATCGGATTCTGCTGCGATGAATAGGCGTCATAAAAAGGCATGAACCCTTTGAGGGGATTATCTGCCGGAGCCGGAGCGTAATCCAGCGCCAACATCTCCCTCGTCGCGTTGGAGGCTGGCGCAGATTGGCACGCTGAAGATAATAAGACAAAAATTATGATTGCCAGGAAAAAATTTCTGCGCACGGTATTTTCGATTGAGAGACGAGTGGGGTGCTCTAGTAGGGAAAGCTCATAGGCTGGACTTACCTGGTGAGCGCCAGGTGGATCACAATCTGGCGCTCACCAGGGCAATTCTGAACAGACTTCTTATTTGAAGAGGGCGTTCACATCCGCTTGAAGCTGCGGCAGAACGTCAGCCGCCTTCGCAGATCCGTCGAAGATCGACATAAGAACCGGCGCAACGAGCTGGGCGGCCTCATTTCCATGAGCGGTGAGGGGCAGCAAGTAGGAGTTCGCTGTCGCATCGGTGAAGCCGCTGACATCCAACCCGTTACCCTGATGCTTCGCCACGGCCTTATCCACACCAGATTGGATGGCGGGGAAGACAACGCCGAAGTCACCGACAATGTTGGCGCAGTCCGGGGAAGCCAGGAATTTCACCCATTGCCAGGCTTCCTGCGGGTGTTTGGTGCCGCTCCAGATACCGTCAGATAGACCGTTGATGGGCGAGACAACTTTGCCCTCCGGTCCGGCGGGCAACATACCAATACCAACCTTGAAGGTGGAACCCTGGGTCAGTTGGTTAATTGACCACGAGCCGTCGGTCGTCATGGCAGCCTGTCCGCCCTGGAAGATGGCGCGGCTATCACTGCCAGACATGGCGTCGGCGTTGGGAGCAAAACCCTTGACGTTGCGCAGGTCGGCCCACCACTGGAGGGTCTCGACTAGGCGAGGATCGCCCCAATTGAAGGCAGTTGCCCAGGGCGCATCAGTCAGGCGGAAGCCGGTGCTGGCTGCAAAGGCGCTCCACTCGGTCTGGCCGCCAGAGCCGGGATCGCCCGCCCCAGCGACAAAGCCGAATTGGACAACATTATTCTTGTCAAAATCAGGGTCAAGGCCATTCTTTCCGTTCTTGTCGATGGTCAACTTGGCAACAGCTTCCTGGAAGGAACCGCCATCTTTGGGATTCCACGTCCAGCTGGCCATCTCCTTGGGATCAATGCCGGCTTTCGCGAGCATGTCTACGTTGTAGAAGACCGCGATGGTATCCCAGTCTTTGGGCAGGCCATAGCGTTTCCCATCTTTGACCCACAGTTCGGGGTCAGAGACGTATTGTTTCAGGTTGACATTGTCAGCCGTAACCATGGGCTGGATATCAAGCAAGAGACCTTCGTCGAGGAATTGGGCGTATTTCGCCAGATGATCCGTGAAAACATCCGGGGCGCTGCCAGCGGCAAAACCGGTGGTAAGAGCATCCCAATAGGCGCCCCAACCCTGCTGCGAGATCTTGATCGTGATGTTCGGATTCTGTTTGGTAAAGGCATCGGCGCAGGCCTGGTAGGCGGGCTGCTGGTTGTTATCCCACAGCCAGTACTGCAACTCGACTGGCGCGGCGGCCTCTGCCGGGGCGGTAGTAGCGGCAGGGGCGGTGGTAGCGGCAGGGGCAGCAGTTGCTTGAGGGGCAGCGGCTGGAGCGGGAGTCGCCGCGGGTGCGCAGGCGCCCAAAACCAGGCTGGCAATCAAGACAACGGCTAGCAAGGCAAATACTTTTTTGGAACTCATGTTCTTTCTCCTCTTGAACTAGGGTGGGTGAATTACAAGGGTCGTTTCGAATATCTAGTAGAAACACTTGAGTCATTCGAGCGTTTTATCAGTGATAGTTGCACCTCCTTGGTAGGTTGCAAGGCTCGCTTTAGGAACATTCCCTAGCGATAACCGGTGAAGCGAATCGAGTCGATGGCTTTTCGCCCAAACAACATAAAGGCAACGATGATCGGGATGGCACTGATCAGGGTGCCGGCCATCATGCCGGGGAAATCGGGCACCCCGCCTTGTTGCTGCGCACGGAAATGCGCCAGGGCGACGGTCATCACGGTTGATTGTTCGACAGCGCCCTGGCCGCCCGCAAAGTAGGCCCATTGGAATTCATTCCAGGCGGCAACATAGGAAAGGATCGACATCGTTACCAGCGACGGTAAAGTCATCGGAAGAATGATACTGAAAAAGATGCGGACAATAGAGGCGCCATCCAGTTTTGCGGCTTCCTCCAATTCCTTGTTGATACCCAGGAAAATTTGCCGCATGAAAAAAACGCCAAAGGCACTACCGAAAAAACCGGGGGCGATGATGCCAACCAGGGAGTTATTGATGTGCAACTTGTTGATCAGGATAAAGTTTGGGATCAGATTCAAGACGGTCGGCATGACCAAAGCTGCAATATAAAGCCCGAAGAGCACATTCCGCCCTGGAAACTTGAGCCGGGCAAATGCATAGGCGGCCGTGGAGCTGAAAGCTAATCCTGCAAAAACAATGACTGTCGTAACAATGAAGGTATTGCGGAAATACAGCAGAAAATCCAGTTTCTGGACATTGCCGCCCTGAATAATGATTTCGTTCACATCCACCAACCCAAAGACACGTTTGAACGCTTCCAGGGTGAAATGAACTGGCAGAAGGCTCGATGGATTTCCCATAAGGTCTTTGGTGGTCGAGAATGCCATCCTGAAGACCCACCAGAGCGGCAAAATGGTGATGACGATCCAAATGATAAGGATGGTCCAGGCGAGAATCCTGCCCAAATTGGGACGCCGTTTGGATGACCTTTTATGTGTTTGATAATGAGGCGAAGCGCGGGTTGCCATTTTGGATTTATCCTTATGGAGTTATCTGTCAACCAATATCCGACCTGTCGGCCTTGAACCAGCGCAACTGTCCCCAGGCAATCAACATCGAGAGCATAAAGAGCGCAACTGCAACTGTCGCAGCGTACCCCATCTTGAACTGGTTGAAAGCCAGGCTGGTGATGTACCAGTAAATCACCCGCGAAGCGCCTCCCGGTCCACCGGCAGGTGTGGCAATGACCATGGCGCTATCAAAGACTTGGAATGAACCGATCAGGCTGGTGACAAGCACAAAGACGGTGACCGGCCGTAGCAGGGGCAACGTAATGTGGCGGAAAAGCTGCCATTCATTGGCGCCATCCAGAGCCGCCGACTCGTAATAGTTGCTGGGAATGGCTTGCAGACCGGCAAAAAAGAGCAGGGTGTTGTAGCCAGCGTGTCGCCAGGTATTGATCCAGGCCAGCGAACCAATCACGTTCTGCGTATTGAGAAAGCCAATCATGGCGCTGCTTCCCCCCAACTCTTTTAACAGTCCATTGATGGGCCCGGTCAGATAGTCCAAAATTGACATCCAGATAATCGTCACCATCAGCATCGGGATCAGGTAGGGGAGAAAGATGACCAACCGCACAAAGGTGGACTTGGTGAGGCGCGAGATGAGCACAGCCAGCCCGATGGCAATGACAGTTTGCAAAGGGATATTAAACAGAACATACTTCGCCGTGATTGACAGCGAATCCAAAAATTGTTTGTCGTTGAGCAGGGCTGTATAGTTTTTCAGTCCGACAAAATCGCCACCTTTGGTCAAAGTCGCATTAGTGAAACTGAGGGAAAAGCCCTTAATCGTTGGCCAGATTACAAATGTGATCATACCGAACAGACTGGGAACGATGAACAAAAAGGCTGTCAGGGTTTCCTCGGAGAACCACTTTTTCATCCGCGTTGGCCAGGGAGATGGAAGAGTTTGTATCTGCGGTGTCATTTGTGTCGCCCGTTTTTAATCAATTGGCGCAAAGTTTCCAGGAGTTGGGAAGGAAGGACCGGTTTGACCAAAAAAACAGCCGCTCCTTTATCTAGTCCACGCTTCCGTTCGTCAAGCACACTGCAAAGGATTATCGGAAAGGAACGAACATCAGCGGGCAACGCCAACAGGCTATCCAGTAAATCCCAGCCTTGCCCATTCCAAGCGTGTGGTTCCAAAACAACAGCGCTCACGCGTTGGGCTTGGACGGTTGCTAACACATCGCTTTTCCTGGAGCAGGTAAGCACAGCAAAGTGCGGACTTAACTCGCGACGATACAACTCAAGCATAACCAAGTCGCTCTCAATGATTAATATCGTGGACTGTGCCGTTGGCATGCTCATCATTTCTTGGACAAGATAACAAAATCAGCCCCGGTTGTCTTGGACAATACCACGGGGCTTTAGGATAAAAGACTACTGTATTGATTTGAGGGAAAACCGGGATGGACGTCAGCCCGCTCCCTGACGATAATTTTGGGGCGTCACGCCAAAATGTTTGCGAAAGACGCGGCTAAAATAGGCCGGGTCATCAAACCCTGTTCGCGTTGCAATGGAAGTAATGCTATCACCCGTACTTCGCAACAATTCTTTGGCCTTTTGGAGTCGGAAACGGGTGAGGCAATCCCAGGGCGATATGCCGACTTCTTGGCGAAAAATCTCACTCAGATAGTTCTTGCTTACACCCACCGCATCGGCGATCTCTTGCCGGGTGAGCGGGCTGGTATAGTTTTGATGCAGATAAGCCAGCGCATACTTGACCAGAATGCTGGTCGGTTGGGAAAGGGTCTCTGTCCCTGAAATCACGCGTTGCAGGCTGGCGATGGCTTCATCAGTGGATAATAGCTCTTTGCTGTGGAAGATAACCTGGGCATAATCCAAACGGCGCACATCTTCAAGAGATAGTATTTTGCCGCTCAACACCAAAACCGGCACAAGCCGTGTGCGAGGATTGAGGCGCATCTGTTCAAGCACCGTAAAACCATCCACTTCCGGCATCATCAAATCCAAAATGACGAGGCAGGGTGTCTCCTGTTCCAGGCTTGCCAGGGCGGCCGCCCCATTCTCGGCTTCAATGAGTGGATAGCCGGGTAGCGCCTCCGCCACTAATTGGCGGTAAAACATGCGAGCCTGGGCATCATCATCCACAATAAGAACCGGCCCGGAAATGTAATTGGGGCGAAGGCTTTCCAACACTTCGACCAGGGTTTTGCCATGAACCGGCTTCATAATCACATCGATCATGCCCGTTGAAAAATCCGGGTGCTTGTCATCCTGGTTGTACAAAATAAAAGGCAGGTTGCAAAACTGCGGATGGCTGCGCAGTCGCTGGATTAAGGTCCAATCACCTAGATCAGCCTCTGCCAGGTCCCAAGCCAACGCCCCCGGCTGGAGTTCCGCCAGCAACCCATCCAGGTTAACGCCCGGAAGCAACCTGCGAATGACCAACCCACAGCGCTGGCTTAACTCGGCTAAGGCAGCAGGAACCTGTTCATGTCTCGAAAGCAGGAGCAGTATCGGACGGGTTTTCTTGCTGGTGGTGTGCAGTGAACGCCCGGACAGGTTCGGCAGCGGCAGATAGACGTGGAAAGTACTGCCTTGCCCTGGTTGGCTGTCTATTGTCATTGCCCCGCCGTGCAGCGCCACCAACCGACGGGTGATACTTAATCCCAATCCGATCCCTTTTGCCCCCCGCTTGGAAGAAATGCCCGTAACAAAAGGCTCAAAAATCAGTTCTTGTTGTTCAATGGGAATCCCATCTCCCGTGTCGTTTACCCAAAAATGCAGGTGAGGCGGTTCGATATTGGCTCCCAGGATAATCTTGCCGCGAGAGGTAAATTTTTGCGCATTGTGCAGCAAATTAAGCAGAATCTGGCGCAGCCTGACCGGATCAGCGCTTAGCATGGGCAGGCGCGCGGGAAGTTCCAACCGCCATTCGACATCTTCCAAGTTATCAGCATGATCTGCCATGCTGTGAAAAACATCTTCCAAAAACGGATGGGGATTAAAAGTTTCCGGGAATAAATCAAGCGCATCGATTTCAGCCCGGGATAAATCCAACAGGTCGTTAATCAGCCGGATCAAATGCTCGCCGCTATCAAAGATATGTTCGAAATCACGCAAGACTGCTGGCGGAAGTTCAGTAGCATAGGAATTGGGGACTTTAAGCGCTGCCTGGCTATATCCCAAGATTACATTCAAGGGCGCCCGTAATTCATGGCTGACGTTCGCCAACAAACGAGTTTTCAAATGATCAGCCTTTTCCGCTGCAGATTTGGCAAGCAACGCCTCGCTATATAATTCGGCGTTGCGCATGGCTATCCCAAGTTGGTCTGCCAGCAATTGCAATCCAATCAATTCCTGGCGTTGGTGTGCCTTTGGCTTTTTACTTTGCAGGTCGAGCAACCCAAGAATCTTATCGCCCAGCCGGATTGGCAAGATAACACGCGAGTGGATTTCCAAGCCGGGTTCGGGCGGGAAACGATTGCTATAACGCGTATCAGGGATAAAGATAGTTTGGTCGCGCAACAAGGCGTCAGCCAGCAAGCCTGCTTCATTGAGAGGAACAGTAACTCTTTCCCCGGGTGATGCTGTCGGTTTGTCCAGCACCAGAAGTTTTTCCTGCTCTGACCATAAGTACAAATTGACTTGGTCGTATCCGTAATTGAGACGAATGAGACTGGCTAGTTCTTGCGAAAGCTCCTGACGGTCGAGCAGGGAGCCTACTTTCCGATTGATCGCGGCGCTGGTCTCGAGTTGGGTCAGCCGGTTGTGCTCGAGCTGACGATTCACGCCGACCAAGCGTGAAGGGATACTGGCAATGGCAATCAGTTTCTGCAACGCTACTTCAGCGACATTCTCAGCGGTGATCAGACGCATTTGATAATCAAAATGACTGGGCAGTGTTTCTTTGCGCGCCGCCTGACAAGCCAACTCAACAAGCCGTGTCCCAAAATCCCAGGCGGAGGTTTCCACCGTTGCGCTCATGCTGCCGTCGGCGATAGCCGCCAGCGCCAGTGGATCACCGTTAATCCCTGCAACAATGGTGTGCTCATCAACCAGCGCCAGCGCCTTTCCGGCATCTCGGGCGGCTAGGGCTAGCGAGTCAGATAGACCAAAAATGGCATCGAAGGGTTTATCGAACTGGCGCATGGCAACTTCTATTTGCGGGAGGGCTTGTTCGTAGCGCCAGAGACTCGGAATGTGGGTAAGGGTGATCTCCGGATGTTTTTTCAATGTTTCCTGGATACCGGCTAGACGGGTACTGCCATCCTCCCCTTCTGTTTCGATCAAGCCGCCCACACATAAGACATGCCCTTGCCCCTTTAATTTTATGGCAAAATATTCGCCGACCATCCGCGCCGCCTGATCCAGTCCCTTGGGTGAGACGAAGAGCGGATGACGAATTTGAGATTCGGACAGGTAAACGATCGGGAGCCCTGCATCCAACAGTCGCAGGATCATATCGGGTGGCAGGTTCCAACAAATCAGCGCACCCAGATCCTCGGCGAGCAATTCATCCACCAAACTAACTTGTTCTTCAGGCGTAAGCAGTGCTGACTGATCGGTAATTTCAATTTGGATTAAGTTGACGCCAAGTCGTTGGGCTTGCTGATGAACGGCTTCACGGATTTGAATCCAAAAAGGATCATAGGCGCCAATCTGAGAACCAATACGCAGGATGTGAGACATGTTCTGATTATATCGCTACCACTTGAACAAATCGAGCCAGGTTGACATGGTTGAGTTATTCGCCGCCCTCGCCCCAGCGCAGGTAACGCAAACCGTTCGACGGCGGCTGGCCCCCGGCAGCGTTCTGGCGAGAAAATGGTGGTTCGTGATAGGATTGCCGATCAACAACAGACGAGCCGGCCCCATGCCGCCGGTCAGTGCAGCTCCCCGGTCCCCGCCTTTGGCTATGGTGAGAGCGGCGTCGTCGAACAAAAGGAGTAAACATGGAAGCATCTGACTTCTTCAACGATCACCGTCTTACTGGTTTTCTGCTGATTTTGGCCTTCATTTCATTCGCAATCGGCGGGACGCTACCGGTAGTGGGCAAGAAGGGCAACATGCGCGTCTTCACCTTGCCCGTGCGAGAGCACTTACTGACTGTCGCCGATAACGCGATCGTCTGGCGTTGGGCTAATATTTTCATGGGCACAGCAGCCGTAGTTCTTCTGGCTGGCCTGAGCATGCTCACAACAATACTTGAAGGAGCCAACGAGCATGCATTCTCGCGCCTGGGCTTGGTTGGATTTCTATTGTCGGCAGTATTGTGGGTGATCTTCTCGGCTTTTCGTGCCGCTGTCACGGTTAGTGCCGCAGAGGAGATGACCACCACAGGTGCGGTGCCAATCTATTACGAACCATTAGCGCAGTGGGGCTACGCTCTCTTTTACGTTTATGCAGTTGTTGGTTTTCTTGCTCTGGCTGCTTACGGAGTCTCCTTGCTTCAGGTTGGGCTTTTGCCTGTGTGGACCGGGTGGGCTACACTCGTCTTCAGCATCGCGATGTTGATCCAGTTGCTCATCAGGGGGGATACTCTACCGGCTTTTCACTACCTCCCGCCCTTGCTGATAGGAATCTTTCTAATTATCCGTGGGTGAGCCAGATCGGCCAGCCAAGATAATCACCGTGGAGTTTTTCTCAAGCAGTAGCGCGGCCAAACACGCGCTTGCACCCGACTGGCCCTTCGCGCTCAACATTTTTACGACCTATTTCCTACGGTGGAGCATTATGAGTTGGTACATGAACAAAAAGCCTAACCTCTCGTTCAACTCGGACAGTCAACAAGGCCGCCGGCTTCACCTATTTTCAGCCTTGCCGATTGACTCAAACATTGGCCAGTCTCTGTAAGAAGTATGCCTTTTGAAGACGAAAGGAACGTGTATGACAATAAGCGTTCGTAAAGCAACAACCGGTGATTACAACTCCTTGTGCGAATTGTTCGACGAAATCGATGCTTTACATCGTGACAATCTCCCTCATGTTTTCCAAAAGCCAAGCGGCGTGGCGCGTGAACAAGTGTACTATTTGGGGCTGATCGCTGATGAGAACGTTGGCTTGTTTGTTGCAGAAGCAGGCGGGAAACTTGTCGGGTTTGTCCACGCAATTATCAGAGATACGCCTGCCTTTCCTGTTTTTGTCCCGCGACGTTATGCAATTGTCGATGGCATTGGTGTAAAATCAGAATTCCAGAATCACGGGATAGGAAGAACACTTATGGATGAAATGCAAGAGTGGGCAATTGCGAAAGGAGCGACATCTATCGAGTTGAATGTTTATGAATTTAACAAAACGGCGATATCATTTTACGAAAGACTTGGTTACCGAACTTTTAGTCGGAAAATGAGCAAAGAGTTAAAGAGGGACTAGTCACCTGACAGTTTCCGAAAATAGGACGCGGACGAGCTCGGAAAAAGCGCTTCTTTGCTGTGAATTCGGAGAAAAATCCGCCTTCATCAGCGTTTATCCGCGTCCCATTCCCAAAGTGTCAGGTTGCTAGAAAAGGGACAAAAACGCAAACCGCTAAGCCACGAATTTGGTCGTGCGCTCACAAAAAACGCTCGGCGCGCAAAGCCGACAGATCGAGATCAGGCGCGTCGCCGTTGGCCAGTTGCGCGGCCAGCTTGCCGGTGATGGGGCCGAGCGAAATGCCCAGCATGGCATGGCCGGTGGCGATGATCAGATTGGGGAGGGTGGGAGCACGGCCGAGGATGGGCAGGCCATCGGGCGTGCAGGGTCGCAGCCCGCGCCAAAGCTCGATCATATCCAACTTATCGACACCCAGCAGATACTGGCGCAGCCCGCGTTCCAGCGCAGCCACGCGACGACGGTTGATCGATTCGTCGAATCCGGCCAGCTCCAACGTGCCGCCGAAACGGAGGGTGTTCGCGAACGGGGTCACAGCCATGCGCGCCTCGCCGAGGATCAGCGGGTAGGTGGGGCAGATGGCCGGGCGCCGGACGGTGAGCGTGTAGCCTTTGGCCGGCTGGATGGGCAAGTGAATGCCCAGGTCGCGGCCCATGCCTGGCGACCATGATCCCGCGGCCAGGATGACCTGCTCGGCCTCGATGTCGCCCTTCGTCGTCCGCACACGCTTGACTCTCCCGTCTGTGATCTCGAAGCCCACCACCTCGACCCCGGTCTCGATCTGCGCCCCTTTTTGTTCGGCCAGCCGAGCCAGCCCGCGCACGAACGCAGCCGGGTCCAGATGGGCGTCATCGCCAAAATGGATGGCGCCGGTGATCTCCGGGCGCAGGGCCGGCTCCATCGCCCGCGCTTGCGCCCCGCCCAACACCTGCGCGGCCAGGCCATGTTGTTGCAAGAGATAGGCTTCCTCGCCACCACCATCCAATCCCTGTTGGCTGAGAAAAGCCACGAGAAGGCCGCGCTGTTGGTAGCCAAAAGCAAAGCCATCGAGCGCGGCCAATTCATCGAACAAAGCGCGGCTGGCCAAACTCAGGTCGCGCAACACGACCAGCCCCCGACGCATGGGCACCTCGCGGCTGGCGGCCATGAAGCGGATCAACCAGGAAGCCAGGGCGGGGTCGAGTCGTGGTTTGACGTAGAACGGACTTTCCGAGTCGAGCAGCCATTTCAGCCCACTTTTGAGCGCGCCAGGCGCGGCCAGGGGGATGGAATGGCTGGGGGTGACGAGGCCGACATTGCCATACGAACAACCAGCGGCGATCTCACCCTTCTCGACCAGGGTGACTTGGCCTCCGCGTTCGGCCAGATAGTAGGCGGCGCAGACGCCGATGACGCCGCCGCCGATGATGAGGATTTCACTCCGTCGCACTACTTCTCCTCCTCTGCTACGATCTTCTCGAGGCGCTTGCGCAGTTGATTCAACGGCACCAGATATCCTGCGGCCAGACCCAGCAGCGACATGCTGATCGAGATATTGGCGAACGCCTCGGTTCCTGCCAACACCACCACCTTGCCGGTGAACGAGATACTGCCGATGAGATAGAGCAGCGCCAAGCCAAAGGCCACCACAAGAGAAACGACAAGATCGATCCACAAGCCCATAAAGGTCATCTGCGTGATCTCGCTGCTTTGGTAAGAAGCCAGGACGCGCAGGCCAGCGCCCAACAGGGCGGAGATGTACAGCAAGAAGAAGAAGGCGACCGGTCCACTCCAGAGCTGGGCGATCATGGTTGTCGTCAAAACACCAGGCTCACCCAGCTTCTCGGCGGCCGTGTTGACAATGCCGCTGCCTCCTAAATAAACGATCAGCCAGGCTGCCAGCAGCGCCGCCATGCCGATCGTCGTAGCCAACAAAACGTGCAGAGATTTCCTGTTAGCTTTGCCATAGGCTTTCGCCATGCTTTTGGTTGCCTGCACAATCAGGTCGGCATTGGCATGGTTGTCTTTGTCGGCTTTGTCCGCGCTCCAGTTGGCGCTCAAAGCCCGCACCTCAGCGGACGTCACATCCTCCTGCTTGACGAAACGGTTGTAATCGTCGAACAAGATATCATCAGCCATATCCTTGGCGACGCCGCCGAACGCAGTGATCGCAATCACCGGCTTGTTCATCGAATAGGCGGCGTAGCCGATGCCCGATGTGCCATAGGTGCCCCCGATGAGCACGACGGCGTCCACCTCGTTGATGTTGGGGATCATCTTGACCCTATCCGTGACTTTACCCGTAGTTCTGTCTGTGGTTCTGTACCTGCTTTTGCGTACGAACTTCTCCTCCAAGTCGATGTTGCCGAGCTTTCTGAAATCCTGGAGTGTGTCGATAGCGCTTGTTTGGTCAGGCGGCTCGGATTCTTGAGGGGCATCGAACATGACTGAGTGCCGTCTGCCGTTCGTGACTTCCACTGTATCCGCCCCCAACGGAATATAGCTTGCCACCGTGTTGCCCTCTTGCAACATCTGCCAAGAAGTCACACCCACCATGATCGGGTAGTTCTTGCGGGCAAAGGCCGCGCCTAGCGCGTAGCAGGCAGCGATAAACTGCGGCTTCTTGACATCAAATTCCTGCCTTTTTTTCTCGAACTCCTCTTGCTCTTGCGCTGTTGCCCCCTGCGGAACATCATCAGGAGGATAAAACGAGCCGACAATGAGGACTTTCATCTTGAGGAACCTCCTGGAAAAGGGACGATGAACGAACTTGCCGGGGATGGCCGCACCGCTATTCCACCGTCACTTTCGTATAGGCGGTCTGGGTGTTGCCATCCAGGTCTGTGATAATGAAACCGACGACATAGTCGCCTGCGGCTGCATCCAGCTCTTTCCAGCGGAACATCTGGTTGCCAAAAGTGAGCGCGTCGGTCTGTTGGGTGGCCGTGCGCACCACGCGGCCACGCGCATCCAAATCCAACCACTTCTGCAGCACGATCACCTGATCACCCCGTTGCGGGACAATCTCGCGCGGCGCGCCATTGCCACCCTCGCCGGTGAACCCGAACACCTGGCGCAGCTCTCCATCGCGGAAATACAACCGCGCGTGACGCTGATCGCCCCCATCGGCATAGGTGTAGACGCCATCGACCGTGTAAACCGTATCCGCTAACTCAGCGCCGTAGGTCTCTGGCATTAGGGCCGCCTCCACCGAATTCTTGCCATCGGTGATGGCGTACATCAACGGCTCCCACTCGAATTCGAGGTTGAAAGCGCCCTGGCCCCAGTCGGGGTAATAGACGCCGTCGATCTTGCGCGTTTCCCCACTTTGTAGATAGTCCTGATCGGCGACGAAGATCGAGTTTGCCTGCTTGTCATAGAAACCGGTGAAGAAATAGATGTAACCAATGTTGTCGCCGCTGATCTTGGCGCTGAGAACGACCGGCCGGCCGGGCGCCGCCACTGTATCAGATAACTTGATCGGCCCCACCTGGATAGCGCCAGTTCCTGGCCCGCGCACCGTGGCCCCCCGCTCTGGCGCCACCACCGCGCCCTGCCCGGCCTGGAAACTGCGGCCGGTGTAGTGAAAAGCGAGAAAATCATCCCACAACGATTGCTGGGCAAAGCGATTTGCGATCGCTGTATACGATTGCGCGCCAGCAGCAGGGTGTTGGTAGATCTGCGAATTGGGGAAGTAAATCGAGACGCCAGTGGCGCCCGCCTTCTTGTCGCCATGTTTTTCGGCGATGACGGCATCCTGCAGCGTTGCCAACACGCCATCAGCCGCCGCGGCAACATCACGATTCTTGGTAACCTGTTTCAGCAGCCCCACAAAGTTGCCCAGATCGATATAGGAGGGCGGTACATTGCTGCCAAAAATACTGGTGAAGGATTGGGCATAGCTCCGCGCCTTGGCCACCTCTTGCTGCCGGGTGTTTTGCAGCTGGAACGCCAGCTCGTTGACGCTGTTCATCAGCGCCGGCACGGACGCGAGAGCGACCGCGGTCAGGGTGACATTCTGCTCCATCTCCTGCGCCACCTGCTCTGCTGACACCGAGCCATAGAGGCTGCCCATGGGTGAGCCGCGCCCCACCATCTCAGCCCGCGCTTGATCGTCCACGATGCGTTGATCGTCGTCGATATAACTCTGCACGATCGACTTACTCATCTCGGCGCCATCCATACTCGGGTTCTGCGCCAGCTTGCCCAAGAAGCTCGTATAAGCCCAACCGAGCGCCGGTTCAGTTTCCTGCGAGACCACAGCATAGCGCGCGTGCGGCGCCAGAGCCGCAAGCACCTCGATATGACCCATCAGGCAGGCGTCCATACCGATCAACTCGAACTTGTCGATGCCAGCCTGGGAACGGATCTTCGCCAGTGTTTGATCCAGTTCATTGAGATAGAGTTGATCGCCCAGCACGCCCACCAGGGGAATGTTGCGGTCTACAGTCACACGACCTTTGCCAGGGGCATCGTCACTCCAGCCGCCCGGCCAGCCAAGACCGTGATCCGACAAGATCAGAGCATACTTGTCTGCCGGATAGTTCTCGACCGCCCAGGTCACGAAATCGGCCAGCGTGGCTCCATCCGACATATTGACCTCGCCCAGGCTCTCCACCTCCTGCGAGCGCACACGCTGCAAATCGCGATCGAAAGTGATGTAATAACGCCGAGCGTCGGACCAATCGCCGTCACCGCGAAATCCTGCTTTGAACCGATCCATCTGAGCCACGATCCGCACGCGATCATTGGAGCCAACGCGCTCGGCCTCGTTCAAGTCCAGGTAAATGTCCTGCTCCAACACCTTGTCGTCGGCGTCCTCATACAACATCACCGTCCAAGTGTCGCCGCCGGGCGGAGCGGGCGCGGCTGCGGCCTCGGTCGGCGTCGCCGCCAGCGTCCCCGGCTCCGGCGTCGTCAGCGGTGCCTCGGTGGCGATGAAACCGCCGGCCAGGGTTGGCTCCGGCGTGGCAACTTCCGGCTCTGGCGTTGCCTCCTCGACGATGCTGGCAGTAGGTTCCGGTGTATCGATTTGCGGTGTATCGACCACGACTTCGGGCTGAGATGGCGCCGGCTGTTCCGAGCTGCCGCCCCCTCCGCCGAGCAAAAGGAATACGATGATGCACAACCCCACCAGAATCACAAGGCCGATGAGTAGAATCGGTGAGAGACCGCAGCCAGAGCGTCCGCCGCCGCTGGGTCGTTGGCTGAAGGATGGGAGCGTGAATCCGCCGCCGCTACTGCCACCACTCCCACCACCGCCACCCGCGCCCCCGCCATGCGGCGCAGCGGGCGGCGGCGCGTCGGGTCGCTCGCGATGCGGCGCCTCAGCGCGCTCGCGACCTTCTGGCCCCGGTGCTTCGCTTTGGCGGCGGCGGCCTGCACGGATCGTCCGGCCCGGCTCGTTGTCATCGGCGAACAAAGCCCACCCTATCGGGGGGATGGCCGATCCCCCTCTCGGCGGGACTGCACCAGCGCCAGACATTACCGGCGCTAACGCCAATCGCCGTCGAAATGGAAAAAGATTAAAATCTTTAGCTTTCATAACAATTCCTCCATTTTGTCGATCATCATTGACCATAGTTTGATAAGTATAGCGCTGAGCGAGCCTTTCGGCAATGCCGGGATCCCGCTATTTGCACACGGTGCCGATGCGCATATCGGCCTCGGCTGGCGGTATAATCGCAGGCGAACATCAGCTTCATCACCCCTTCGATGCCGAATTCACTGATTCTCCCCCCCGCTATGCCCACGCGCGTCTTCCTTCGCTCTCCGTACCGCACCGGCTCGCACGCCATCCGGGCCGAAAGTTATGTCAAACATAACCGCCATGAAGTCCGGCTTTTCACCATACCCAGCCGTTTTTGGAAATGGCGAATGCAGGGCGGCGTCCTGGAATTGGTCGAACGTCTGCGATGGGCCACCACGCGCCCCGCCATCGTTCGCGCCACCGATCCGCGCTCCCTCGCCCGTTCTTACACCTGGGAACAGTTGGCGCCGGTGCACGATCGGACGCTTACAGACCTCAATGAGTGATCTCGATCATCGATGTCTTAACGGCGTGACTCGATTGACTATGGTCGAGGGCTGGCCCTTGACTGCAGTCGATCAGGCCGAGCTAGCTCGCGCGGCAGCGCGCTATCTCTCGGCGGGGGCAACGAATGCCGAGATCGAGATAGTTGTGCGGAACTACTATCAGGATGGTTCGCTCTACGAGATGATGACGCAGCGAGGCCATCAACAAGGCGAGGACTACTGGGAATCCTATCGGCGAGGCTTTATCAAACTTGCTGTGAAGAAAGGGGTTGACTTTGCCGACTGTGAGGACATGGCCAATGAGGCGATCAGCCAGGCGGTGAAGGCTTTTGCACAATTCGCTTTTCGGGGGTCTCTGAATGCCTGGTTGTATCGGATTGCTGCCAATGCTTGCAACGACTAGCACAACAACCGCTCGCGCCGCGCAGCCAATAGCATTCAGCCGCCAATGACAGAAGATGCCGAAGAAGATGTCATCGAGTCCCTACCGGCGCCATCGTCAGCGCAACCAGACGAGACTATTCTTCGCGGCGAACACCTCCTCATCCTGGAAACCACCTTCGAACGACTGCTCACCCATCGCGATCTACTGATATTGCACTACAGCTTTGTCGAGACCAAATACCTCGATGCGCAGACAGGGCAGCCTCGACCCTGGAACGATGCTGACATCGCTCAGTTGGTGGGGCTTGCGCCCGCAAGCGTGCCCAAAATTCGAGAGCGCATCGTCCAGCGTCTCGCCAAGAATCTCGAATTGAAAGAAATCATGACACAACTTTTCGGCCCTGATTGGTTCACAGGCCGAACGCATCCTGTCAGAAAAAGGGGCAAACACAGGTCTGATCAATATGGGCAAGGCGAGTGATGAAATGACCACATCTGACAGTCTCCACAATGAGACAATCCAATTGCTTGTGCGTTTCAGCTTGGGCGAAGCGATTCCGGCCAGCAGATTAGAGTCGGCCCGTTCGCATCTGCTGGCGTGTACTGATTGCTGGCAACGTTTTGGTCATCTGGCGCGTGTGTTGGCCGATGGCCCCGACTTGCTGACTCCGGCCGTGCTGGCTGACCTACGACCTGCCGCTCCGAATTTCGCCGAATGGCGGCGACTACAGGCGCACGCGCATCAGGCTGTCGCTGGTCTGGGACGCTGGCAGCGCGGGCGTGATTATCTGGCCGGGCTGAGTCAGGACATCCACGAGCAGGCTCGAGTAGTGCTCTTTGCTCTGCATGCGCTTGTGATGGCGCCTGGCCCGGCGCCGGCCCATCGCGGAGAGACGACAGCAGAAGTCGTTCTAAGGTGCGATGATTTGCCGGATTTCGAAACTGTGGTGACTGCGACGCCTTCTCCTCTGGATGCCGAGCAAGTGCGATTGGTGTTCGAGATCAGCATCCCCTCCCGATGGCCCGATTTCAGCGGGGTGCGCGTGGTGTTGGATGATGGGGAGCGGCAGATTGAGCAGACCAGTGGTCGCTCGGGCATCGTTGCTTTCGACGATCTCCCGCGCGCACGCTTGTCCACTCTGACCGCTCTTGTCTTGCCGCCCGAATGAACTCTGCGCTTCGTTTGCGCAAAGATCACAGTCGCCCACCCTGGAGCACGAATGCAGCCCAGAAATAAGGATGGCCGAGGGGACGAACTGGCGGGGGTGTTCCCCACAATCCGATCAGGTGCTCCAGATACGTCTTGACCGCCTGCACCGAGATGCCTTCGTTCCACAGCCGCTCAGCCAGCGCCTCGATGGACATTGTGGCAAGAGTGGTTTGCGCCAGGATCAACGCCCGCGCTGAGCCGACCTGGAAGAGGTGGGCATAGAATTCCTGCATCAACAAACGGGTCGAAAGATCGTCCACCATCCACAGGCTGACGAGCGCGCCGGCGGCGCCGGCATACAGCCAGGCTCGCACCAGACCTGTGATCTCATCTCCACTTTGAATGTGTCCCAAGCCAGTTTCGCAACCGCTAAGCGTTACAAGTTCTGCCTGCAAGCGGAGGCGACGAAAGGTTGCAGGCACATCCAGGAAGCCATCGGCCAGTTGTATGCCAGAGCGTAGGGGCTGGTCGGGACGGTAAAGGCCGGGACAGGCCACGTGCAGCCAGCGGGCGTCGCTCCCACTCGTTGCTAGCGCCGACCGCGTGGCTTCAGCACCTGTGAGCGCCTCTGAACCCAGCCAGTCGCCCACCGTCCGAGCCTCTGCTTCGGCGTGGGTCAATGTTTTGCCGTTGTAGCCCAACACAAAAGCGCCAGCAGAGGCCACAGGCCGAGTTTGACAGTATTCGAGCCAGACAGTGGCGCTGGGCGCTTGCGAAACGGCGCCGACGACTTCGCTCAGGGAATGGGCGGGTTCACCAAATCGCAGGGCCGCGAAGGGAAGGTGATACAAAGCACCGTGCGGAAGGATGCAAAGCTGGGCAATATCTGTAAGGTGGAGCGCCAATGGTTTTAGCAAGGCTCGACCCAAGTGGTCCAGCACCCACGTTCGTCCCAGCCGGTCGCCCTGGGTCAGCAACCCGCGAGGGCGACCTTTGGCATCGAATGAAGCTTCACCGATGCCGGCCAGCGATAAGCCCAACGGAAAAACTCGAATGCCGTCGCGTTGCACAAGGATCGCCAGCAACTCCCCCTCACTCTCGTAATAGCTGAGCAATGCGGCACCAGCAGGCAAGCGCGCTTGCACAGCTTCGGGTGTGAGCGGCGCTGCAAAGCCAAGCGAACCGAATTCGGCGTCATGATGGGCGATGCGCCAGCGCAGTTCTTGCCAGCGTGCTTCGAGATTGGCTTCAGCCTCGCCCTGTCGAGCGGGATCTGGTAGGGGATGCGCCAACAGGGTGTCGAGGCGACGCCGCAACATGGCTTCTTCGCGGCGCCAGTGCACCGGTACCTCGATGTGCGGCTGCACGTGTTGTCCGGCCAGCAAATCGGCGAAGGTGCGGGCGCGGGCGCGCTCGGAGAGGGCAAAAATTTCATCGACTTTACGCGACTCGAAGGCCAGGTGCACCCGCCAGCCATACGCTCGCTGTTGAACGGCGAAGTAATCGCTGCGAGTTGTAGCAGTTTGGAGACGAGCGCGCAACGATTCGACCTGCGCCAGCGCCCGGTCGGTTGTCTGCGCGGCCTCTTCGTTACGGTTCTGATCAGCATAGGTGCGGGACAAATTGACGAGGATGTCGATTTCTTCCCAGGCGTTGCCGGCTGCCAATCTCAGCGCCGTCAGGAAATCGGCTTCCGCCTCGGCCAGTCGTCCAGTCGCCTGTAGCACTTCGCCGCGGTTATTCAGGCCCTGTCCCTGGCCCAGCGCCTCGCCTTGATCCGCGCAATAGGCCCGATAACGTTCATAGCAAGCCGCCGCTTCCTCCCAACGACTCTTGGCTTTGTAGATTGTGCCCAACTCGTTCCAGGCCGATGCTTCTTGCCGAGCCGGGCCGTGGCTGGCAAAATGATCAAGCGCCTGGCGGATGCGCTCCTCGGCCTCGATCAACTGGTCGGCCCCAAAGACACCCGCCTCGACCCCACGCACCAGGGCGGTTCCCAAGTTTTTGTTCAGCTTGGCGGTGTATTCGGCGTCACCGGCTGCTGCAAACGCAGCCAAACCGATGTGATAGAAGTCAACAGCATCCTGCCAGCGCCCCAGATGGTCGTAGAGGATGCCAAGCTCGTTGCAGGCGCGACCGCGCAACTCGGCATTGTCGGCCATGCGCAAAGCTTGCAGCGCAAAACGCTCCGCTTGATCCCAGCGTGCGTGCACCGAGGCTAAAACTGCACGAAAATAGGCTGCCCAAGCGCGAGTCGTTCGCTTGGGCAAAGATGATTTTTGTAAAGTGTCAGAAATTGCCCTGGCCCGACGGTCATTGTGATCAGAAAGCGCGGCAAAAAAGAGCGACTTGGCCGCGGCCACCACGGCCTCGTCACCGTTTGCCACCACTCTGGTCAACATCGCCTTTATCTCGGCGTTGCTCTGATCA
This sequence comes from Chloroflexota bacterium, assembly GCA_041918515.1. GTDB lineage: Bacteria > Chloroflexota > Anaerolineae > J102 > J102 > SSF26. The sequence continues at coordinate 24,538 of JAYRVO010000029.1, forward strand.
CGTGTCTTTGGCATCGAACGAAAGGAGAATGAGAATGAACCAACAAAGTCGCCAGTGCAAAGGCTATTTTACACGATTTGGGCCGACTGCGGCGCTAGTGGTGGGGCTAGGGCTGCTTGTGGGATTGATGATGAGCAGCGGTGGGGCTGTGGCCTCGTCCGAATCCAATGTAGCTAACCAAACATGGCCGCCCTATGTGAGCATCGTGCCGGTGGTCAACAGCGACGCTGCCTACATCTACGCCGGCGCCATTGGGAAGCCATTTGTGGCGATTTCCGCCGCATTTGGCTCAACTTCACACGATTGGTCACACACGCGCCTCACACACACTGAGACGACAGGCATTTACGAGGGCTTGGCTGACCATGCCCTCTCCGAACACTGCCCGACCGCTGAGGCTTGTCTCAGGCTTTCACCCGAATCGGGGCAGCGGGGTCCGGCTGAAGTGGTGGGTGTCATGTACGAATTCGAGAGCGTTTCTGGTAACGATGCATCTGATCTGGCGCTCAATTCCGCCCTCGTGCGCTTCGATGCTGAGCCGTTCGATGACCATGCCCATCACAAGGTTGTCTTGCTGGCGCCGCCCAAGTCCCCCGCGCCGCTGCCGCCTGACTGGTGGCAGGTTCCCGGTTCGGTGTATGTGGTTGAGTCGGACGGTCCAAACGGCCAATTGAACGCTTCGCTGACCATTTATTTTGATCCTGAGGTCCTGCGCGGCTACGGCTATGATGAGGCAACGCTGAAGATGCTGGCCTGGAATCCTCACTTGAGTCGATGGGAGCCTTTGGATAGCACAGTCAGTACGCGACGGAATTGGGTAGGCGCTTCGATCAATCAGTTGACGGCTTATGTGCTTGCCGCGCGGCAGCCAAAGAAACTCTGGTTGCCGCGATTGATCAAGACGGGTTAGACGCCAACGACACCTACCAGGTTTGATGTTGTCAGATTCTGGGTTAAGTCAGGGTCATATTGTGTAGTGGCTACGCCGATTTGTTTCGGCGGAATCATTCCGATGAGGCGTTTGCCATGGCGAGCAAGATCGAAGCTTTCAGTTCTGCTTCGACTTGGGCAAGCGTACTCTGCTGCCTCATGGTGTCGGCCGTTGGCGAGAGCGGACGACACCGCGGCGGCGGGGCAGGATGACGCCATCTCGCGGGCAAATCCAGTGCAATTTCTCTGTTTTGTTTTTTGTAAGTCAAAGCTCTTTTGTGATAAACTTGAAACAGTAGTCGTCAATCGGCTGCCCAGAACGGCAAAAGAAGCCCCAAACGCATTCTCGCCTGCGGAGTTGTTTACGCGGGTTTTTTTGTTTGCCGTAGTCTTCGCCGACATCTCAATAGCGGACAGCCCTCTATGGAGGTTTTTATGAATTGCCGTCTTGGTCGCACACTGCTGGCGTTCATCGTTGCCGTGGTTGCTTTGGTCGCGCTGTCTGTTCTTGGGATGCAAGCCGCTACTGAGCCGCAAGGGACGGTTCTGTTGCAGAACGACAGTGGTACGGCTGAAGGTTATACAGAGGGCATGGCCGATGATTATGTGGTGGCATCGGCACTGCGCGGGGGCGACAACCAGTATCCGCTGCGCGTACAGAAGGTGCAAGCGCGGTTCTATCGCGACTTCGCAGGAGCAAACAACTCCGTCTACGCCCGGGCAGTGGTGTACGACGTGGGTGCCAACGGTTATCCCCAAGGGCTACTGGCCGCGTCCGCACCCATGACGATTACCACCTTCTATCCACAATTTGTCGATCTGGCTTTGCTAGAGCCGGTGCTGCTGACGGAGCCGCAAACATTCATTGCCGGTATTGAGTATCTGAGCGGAGTCAGAGGCAGCACGCCATCGCTCCTCACAGATAATACCGACAATGTGACCGAACGCAAGAACTTCTACAGTCGCGATGCAGGCCAAACATGGTACGAGCATCATGCCTTTTGGCAGACGCCGCTCACTGTGGGTTACAACATGGTAAGAGCCTGGGTTGAAACGAATGTAGCTACGCCCACCGGCTCGCCCACAGCCACGCGCACGCCAACGCCCACCCCGACAGCCACAGCCACCCTGGAAGTTCTTCCTGAAGCTTTGTGGCCGGGCTATATCATCGGCTATAGCAAACAACACACCCTGGCGCGTGGACCTGATGGCCGGCTTCATCTTGTGTACTTCAACCTCGGCCATCGAGCGCTTTACTATGCCTGGAGCAATGACAACGGCGCCACCTGGCAGCCGCCGCTGGACGCGCGCAGCCCCTTCCACACCTTTGCCGAACCGGGCGGCGGCGGCTCAGTGGCCGTCGATCCTGATGGCGCTACTCTGCATCTGTTGATCGGCCAGGATCCGAGCACGACTAATGGCACAGGTGGGATCAACGGTGCGCTTTATTTCCGTTATCATGACGGTGAATGGTCGACGCCAGAGCGAGTCGCCAACAACGGTTATGCTTACAACCTGGCAGTGGGGCCGGATGGTCGCGTCCACATTGCCTGGAGTTTTTCAGATATCTGGTATCGAGTGCGGGCGGTGAATGGCCAGTGGGGTCCAGAGCGCCGGTTGGCGAACGGCGGCTGGCATCCTGACATCGATGTGGGGCCAAACGGTCAGGATGTCCACATCGCCTATAACGACAACGACTATTGCTGTGCAGCCACGTGGGTTGAAGTGCGCTATTTGCACTCGAATGACGGCGGCGCCACCTGGGCCGCACCCGAACGCCTGACCAATGACCAGTTCTGGTCAGGTTCGGTGGCAGGGGCGGTAGACGACCGCGGACGGTACCATCTTACCTATCTCGTGTCGGGCAGGACACAGGGTGATGTATATTATCGCCGCCGCGAGAGTACAGGCGTTTGGAGCGCTCCAGAATCGCTGTTCCAGGGTGTGATCATCAGCCAGACCGGAGCCGGCTCTCCGGCGCTGGAATCGGACGCAGCCGGCAACCTGGCGGCGGTGATGAACTGTCTGGATGCCAATCATGTCACCCATGTCTGTTTGCAAGTGCGTGATGATCAGCGCGGTTGGCAGGATGTTCGCCAGTTGCTGGGAACCATCAGCGAGCAATCGGGGTTGGCGGGGGGCAAGGTCGACTTCGGATGCGTGAATGTGGTTTGGAATGCCAGGCGGCAGACCGCGTATCGCTGCATCACCGACGTGGTCATCCAGCCTACTCCCACCCCTACTTCCACGCCCACCCCCACCCCCGGCGCCTATCATGCCCGCGTGGTGGATGAGCGAGGCACGCCGCGCATGGGCGCTCGCGTCTACCGCAACGGTGTGTTCATGGGCCAAACGCGGGGCGACGGCGTGCTCGATCTGCCGTCGTTGATGGCCGGAGACGAGCTGATCGCCCTGGCGCCGCTGCCTTTGGATGCAGCCTTTGTCTCGGGCCGCACCGCGCGTAGCGGCCACGACAAAGACCTGGATGGCTTGCCGGCTGACCCGTGGGCGTTCCAGGTCTTTTTGACCAACTTGCAGCAAAGTCCCGATTTGGGTCCGCAGCATCCCGGTTTGGTGAGCGATGTGGCTCCGGGCGAGCGCCGCCTGGTCGTTCATCGCGACAGTCCTCTCATCTTCTTCAACCTGACGGTCTCGCTCGAATGGGACGCCGACCGCGCCTACCTGGATGACCTGGAGACCGGTCTGCGCCAGGCGTCGGCCTTTTTCTATGACGTGACCGACGGCCAAATGGCGTTGGGGCGAGTGACCATCTTCGATCGCGGCGAACACTGGCGCGACGCCGACATTCGCATCGCCGCCAACAACCAGATCGTTCCTCACGCGGCAGTGGCGGGCATGGACAGCAGCCGGATTGACCACACTGCTCGCTTTGGCCCTTTGTGGAATGGCGATAGCTCACGGCGGGGCGGCGTTAACGACGACTGCCCCTCTGGCGCCTGGTCATGCAGCACCGGCTATCGCACCCTGGTGCATGAACTGGGACACTATTTGTTGGGGCTTTACGACGAGTACATTCGCTTTCCTCCCGGCGGGCATCCACAAGATGCCTACTGCACCCATCCCGAACAGGCAACGAATCCACCGCCGGAACCGAACCGGGCTTCGATTATGGATTATCAATACGATGCCAGCGAACTGGCCGACAAATTCCAGCCGGAACTGTGGAGCGAGGCATGTACGCGCACCGAGCAATGGGATCGCACTGGAGGCGAATCGGACTGGGATACGTTGCTGCGACGCTTTCACGCCGCGGATGGCGCGCCTGCGCTCGATTGTCGCCCCGGCGCGGCGGTTCCTCCCAATACTTCCTACTGTTTGTGGCGTCCAGCCGGACGCGGACAGGTGCTGCCGCAACCGGAGCCGCGCAACTGGCCGGTGGAGCGAGTCTGGCCGTGGCCAGCCATCGATCGGCAGGCGTCGCCTGATGGCCCGCCCGTGCGCATGCTGCACATAAATTGGCGAGGAGCAACGAACCCCGATCAGTCGTATCAGTTGCGCACTGTCATTCAGAATCAACAGGGCGGGCCTATCGAGCAGGGTCTCACCCATCCGGTGGATCACTCTATCGATCTCTTCGGTGTTGCTGAGGGTGCAACGTTGATGCTTCATACGCTCGACCGTCGTCTCGAGGCCACGTTGCCGATCTCGACGACAGGCGATATCACCCTCACCCTGGTCAATCCCCGACCGGCGGTCGCTGTCGCTGACCAGACGGCGTTGCAGATGGCGCTGACGCCCCAGGCTGACGGGCAGGGGCTGCGCGTCGAGCTGAGGGGCGGGGGGCAGGAGGAGCTATGGGTCGAGTATGCCCTGGCAGGAGGATCACCCGAGCGCGTTCGCCTGCACACAGAGGGCGGGCTACAAAGCGCCATCCTGCCTGTCGATCTTCGCTTCCGCACCAGCGGTAAGATTGCTATCTTGGCGAGCGACGGCCAACCGGTGGGGCCGCATCTGAGCGCAAGTTTTGTGGGCCGGGGGCTGCCGGCGCTGGCCCCGGCCGATATCTATGCGCCAGACGGCCGGCTGTGGTTGCACCTGGGAGAGGGGCAAGCGCCAGGCGACATGTTCGTGATTGTGAGCGTGCTGGGTGCGCTGACGGACGGATTGCCCCACGGCTGGCTGCCGGGCGGCCAGGTTTATGCGGTGAGTTACGCGGGCGGCAGCGCAATGCCGTCAGGTCAGATTCGGCTGTTGCCTGACTGCAACGCGCAACTGACGACACTAGACGGCGAAGCGGCGCTGTTGGGTCGGGCAGGGCCTGGGTTGGACTGGACGCGGTTGGAGGGTGTGGAGATGGGCGAGGATGGCAGCCTGGTGGGGGTTTGGGGTGAAGGGTTCATTGTGGCCGCCTGGCGGGTGCGCGGACAGGTGTTCTTGCCGATGATGTTGCAAGGAGGTGATTGAAATGACCAAGTGAGTGTGAAGAATTGTGTCAGATTCGAAGAAGAATCGCAGTCAAATCTTATTGAAGACACGCTCAATCCGTAAACCCCATAACACCGTTCTTGTGCCTCGAGGAGGCCTTCCATGAAACGCTTTTGGTATGTCCTTCGCATTCTCAGTATTCTGAGCATCATCCTGTTGCCCCTGAGCAACGCGGCAACGCTGGCCCAGGGTGAAGACCCGCCCGACCTTTCGTCACCCTCTATCGTCATCGATGAACCCGTTGTCCAAAGCGTCACCGCAGAGGCCAGCGCTGATTCTATCACTATCACCTGGCAAACCGCGCAGCCTCAGACCGGCTGGATCGAATGGGGTGCATCGTGGGATCAGATGGCAAGCATCGCTTACGACGAGCGCGGGGCAGAGGTGGTCGACACCCATCATCGTGTGACGATCAGGGATGTGCAATTCGGCGCAGTCATCTACTACACCATCGTTGCTGGTGATCAACGGTTCGACAATGGCGGTTCAGCCTTCAAGCTGGCCGTCGGCGGCGAGAGATTCGAAGTCGAGATGCCGTCAGAGAGTGTCGACGCGGCTGCATCGCCCGAAATGCAAGCTACGCCAATCGGCCCGGCGCAACCCACCGGTGTGACAGAAACCGCATTAGACGCCAACCAATTCGTCATCGAGTGGCAAACGGCGGAAGCCCAAACAGGCTGGGTCGAGTACGGCGTGTCGTGGGATCAGATGACAAGCATCGCTTACGACGAGCGCGGGGCGGAGGTGATTGATACGCAGCATCGGGTCGTGATCAACGGCCTGCAACCCGGCACGATTGTGTACTATGTTGTTGTGTCCAACGGCAGACGCTTTGATAACGGCAATTCGGTCTTCAAGTTCGCCATCGGCGGTGAGGGCTTCGAAGCCGAGACAGCATCGAGAAGGACCGATGCAGCACAGTCGCCCGATGTGCAGGCGGAACCGATCGATCCGGCGCGGCCCACCGGCGTGAGAAAGATCGAGGCGGACAAAACCCAGTTCGTCATCGAATGGCAGACGGCCGAACCTCAAACCGGCTGGATCGAGTACGGGCCCTCGTGGGATCAGATGACAGGTGTTGCCCATGACGAGCGCGGGGAGGATGCGACCGATACACAGCATCGCGTACCGATCGCCGGGTTGGAGCCAGGAAAGGCGTACTACTACGTCGTGGTATCGGGCGAGATCAAGTACGACAATGCCGGGACGCCGTACAAGTTCATCGCGGGCAAAGACCGTAGTCGTATCGCGGCCGGTGATCAGAGACAAGACCCACTTGTCGAAACGGCGGCTCAACCAGAAGAGGTGGCGGTATACAACCGGATTGGAATTGAGGCCGGCCACAGCGATAGCGTACCGGGCTCTCCTTCCTGCGATGGACGGTATAACGAGAAGGACAATACGATCGGAGTCGCGAATCTGGCAGCAGAGATTCTCCGTCAGCGCGGCTATGTAGTAGATATTTTTCGCTATGCAGACAGCGGGATGCGAGGGTATCGCGCTGATGTTTTCGTGTCACTGCACAACGATCAATGTCCTCGAGACCCAGAAACGGGTCAAGTGCTGACAGTAACCGGGTTCAAGGCGTCTCGCTATGGTGGCAGAGCGGTAGAAGGTACCAATGGTTCTGGAGACGCGTCTGATAGGTTCGTTCAGGCGATCTGGGACCGCTATCGCCGCGCTACCAACATGGCGGAGGATCGCTCGCCTGGCCATTTCACGCAGAATATGCTGTACTACTACGCTCTCTCCTGGATTGCAGCCGAGACTCCAGGCGCCATCATCGAGATGGGATGGTGGTCTGGTGATGAAGACATGTTACTCAACCATCGAGACGTGTTAGCTGCCGGTGTGGCAGATAGTATTCTGACGTTTTTGGGGAGAGTGGATCCTGACGATGGGCGGGTGATTGGCAATGGGCAGACGTTGAGCGGGACGATTGATCCGAGCACCGACGAGGACACGTACTACTTCGATGCGACGCAGGGACAGTTGGCGACGATCCGGCAGACGCGGACGAGCGGGGAC
>JAYRVO010000030.1:0-7538 GCA_041918515.1 Chloroflexota bacterium
CGCCTATGCGCCGCATCCGAATGCGGCCAAGCTATGGATGGAGTACCTGTACTCGGACGAAGGGCAGTTGGCATGGATGAAGGGCTATTGCCATCCCATCCGCGAGGCTGACATGCGGGCGCGCGGGGTGATCCCCGCCGAGCTGTTGGCGAAGCTGCCGGACGTGTCGGGCGCCGTCTTCCCCAGCCTGGATCAGCAGAACGCTGCCAAGGAAGTCATCACCAAAGGTTGGGATGCCGCCGTCGGCGCTAATATCAAGGCTGTCGAATAAACTCATCTGTTTGTGCGTTGAGTGACGACCATTCAGGTCGTCGCTCAACGCACCCCATCGCAGGGGGAGCGCCTTTATGGCCAGCGACGCCAGCGCCATCCGACCCTTATCCTACACAGCCCCGTGGCGCCGTTTTTCGTGGGCGTGGCTGGGCTTGCTGCCGTTTTTCCTTTTTGCCCTGTTGTTTCTCTTGCTGCCCGCGTTCTCTCTCCTGGTGGGCGCTTTCCAAGACCTGGAAGGCAACCTGACCCTGAAGAATCTGCTCGATCTGACCCGCCCACCTATCCCACAATCCTACTGGCTGACGATCGAGATCAGTCTGGTGACGGCGGTGGCAGGCGGCATCCTGGGCTTTCTCATCGCTTTCGCCATCACCCTGGGCGGGATTCCCCGCACCCTACGTTGGATCATCACCACGGTGTCGGGGGTGGCGTCGAATTTCGCTGGCGTGCCGTTGGCCTTTGCCTTCATCTCCGTTCTGGGGCGCACCGGTTTCATCACCGTCTTATTGCGCAATGTATTCGGATTGAATATCTATGGCGCCGGCTTCAACCTGTATAGTTTCCTCGGCCTGAGCCTGACCTATATGTACTTCCAGTTCCCGCTCATGGTGCTGATCATGACGCCCTCGTTCGATGGTCTGAAGCGGGAATGGCGCGAGGCGGCGGAGAATCTGGGCGCCACCCAATTGCAGTTCTGGCGCATGGTGGGCCTGCCCATCCTCATGCCCTCGTTGTTGGGCGGGATGATCTTGCTGTTCGGCAATGCCTTTGGCGCCTATGCCACCGCCTATGCCCTCACCGGCGGTCGTTTGCAACTGGTCACCATCCAGATCGGCGCCCAAATCCGCGGGGATGTGCTGCGCAATCCCGGCCTGGGCTACGCCATGGCCTTGGGCATGGTGATCGTGATGGCCATCTCGATTGCCCTCTACATCCTGCTCCAACGCCGTTCTGAGAGGTGGCTGCGATGAGACGAGCCTCCGCTTCGGCCTGGGTGTGGTTCACCCTGGGCGCACTCTATTTCCTGGTGCCGCTGTTTGGCACCTTCGTCTTCTCGCTGCAAAAGCAGCGCGGCGTGCTCAGTTTTGCGGCCTATCAATCGGCGATCTCGGACCCGCAATTTCTCCAGACCTTCCTTTTCTCCAACGTCATGGCCCTCGCGACCATCCTTGCCAGTCTCCTGCTGATCGTGCCGACGGTCTTTTGGGTGCACTTGAAAACGCCGAATTGGCGCCCAGTAGTCGAGTTCATCACCCTGTTGCCGTTCGTGATCCCCGCCATCGTGCTCGTGTTCGGGCTGATCAAGACTTATGGCCGGCCGTTGACCGTTTTCGGCATCCCCCTCCTCCCCCCATTGACCAACTCGACCATGATGACCAACGTCCTCCTGGTCGGCGGCTATATGGTGCTGGCTCTGCCCTACATGTATCGCTCCGTCGATAACGGCTTGCGGGCGATGGATGTGCGCACGCTCACCGAGGCGGCGCAAAGTCTGGGCGCGGGGTGGGTGACGATCCTGGTGCGGGTGATTTTCCCCAACCTGCGCGTGGCCCTGCTCAGCGGCGCCTTGCTCACCTTCGCCATCGTCGTCGGCGAGCTGACCCTGGCCACCTTCCTCGGTCGCCCGGCCTTCGGCCCCTACCTGGCGCTGGTTGGAAATCACAAAGCCTACGAGCCGGCCGCCCTGGCCATCCTCACTTTTGGCCTTACCTGGCTGGCGATGATGGTCATTCAGATCGCGACCCGCGACACGCGCCAGGGCACATTCACCGGCGCGCGGTGATGGGGATTGTGAATTGTGAATTGTGAATTGCGAAACCTGCCGCCTTTCTAACAATCAACAGTCAACAATCAACGGAAAACCTGCCACTTGCCACCTGCCACTTCCATGCCCTTCCTCGAACTCACCAACATCGTCAAGACTTTCCCTTCGGCCCCGCGGCCTGCGGTCGAGGACTTCAACCTGGGGGTGGAGCGAGGCGAATTCGTCTCCTTCCTCGGCCCCAGCGGTTGCGGCAAGACGACCACCCTGCGCATGATCGCCGGCTTCGAGACGCCCACGACAGGCCGCATCACCATCGCTGGGCAGGATGTGACGCGCAAGCCGCCCAACCAGCGCAACGTGGGCCTGGTCTTTCAGTCCTATGCCCTGTTCCCGAATATGACCGTGTCCGGCAATATCGGCTTTGGTCTCAAGGTGGCCAAGCGCCCGGCGGACGAGATCAAGCGCACGGCGACCGAAATGTTGGACCTCATCCAACTGGCCGGGCTGGGCGACCGTTACCCCCACCAGCTTTCGGGCGGACAGCAGCAGCGCGTGGCCCTGGCGCGCGCCCTGGCCATCCGCCCGCAGGTCTTGCTGCTCGACGAGCCGCTTTCGGCCCTGGACGCCAAAATTCGGGTCGAGTTGCGCGGCGAAATCCGGCGTATCCAGCAGCAATTGGGCATCACCACCGTCTACGTCACCCACGACCAGGAGGAGGCGCTCTCGCTCTCCGACCGCATTGTGGTCATGAACGCCGGCCGGGTCGAACAGATCGGCACACCTTTCCAGATCTACAATTACCCCGCCACCAGTTTCACGGCTTCGTTCATCGGTCAGCTCAACCTCATCCCGGCCCGCATCGCCGACCCCGCGGCGGGGACTTGCACCATCCAAGGCCAGCCGGTGCAGCTCGTCCCGCCCGTAGAGCGTCCCGCCGGCGCCGAGGTTCGTCTCGCCATCCGGCCCGAGGAGCTTTCGCTGTCCAGTGTGTCATCCAAACAGGACGCCAATCTGAATTACTTGCGGGCGCGGGTGGAAAGTGTGACCTTCCTGGGGTCGATCGTGCGGGTGCGGGTAGAGATCGGGCAATCCAACCCGGCGGCGATGGGTGCTGGCGTGATGATGGCGGTGGATTTGTTCAACGAGCGCCTGTTGCAGACGCCGCGCGTAGACGAGGTGGTGGAGGTGGTCTTTGCCCCGCATGCGTGTTGGGTGGTGGCGGGGGAGTGATAGTTGGGGTCGAGATAGAAAGGCAGAGACTCCCGGTGACGATCATCCAAGCAGGTGATCGTAGTCATCATGCCTACCAATCCAATACCAATAAACTGTATCGTCTTCAATATATCCGAGGGCGCGATAATTTCGATCAATTCGCACCGACACGTCTTCCCCCACACGCTTGAATCGACGTGCGCTGGGGTTGACTCGCCATTCTTTGTACGCCCGCCTTGTTCTCTCGCGAATCTCAGGAGGCAATTTTCGAAAGGCTTCGCTGAAGGACGGAGTGATGCGAGAGTTCACTCGACGCTGAACTCCCCTCTTTCATTGAACATCGGGGCCGTTCTTCGCGCCCTCACATCCACTTTAGCTTGGGTTTTCAATGCGGCAAATCGATCCGCTTGGCGGCGCATACTTGCTTCCCAAACTAAATCCTCTGCAGCCAGTTCCTCGTCAGAGATTGGGTCTGCTGCCCCCACTTCTGCAATAGTTCGAGAGTGGTCAATAGACCTGGCATCTTCGACCAGAAAGCGCGCAAAATCGTATAGTTGCGCAGCCCGTTCCGTTGGAAGTTCTCTGACGAGCACAGCAATCGCATCTTCGTAATCAATCAGATATTTTGGATTCTGCATAGCATACTCCGTTCTGGACTGCCGGCTGGCTGATAAACTATCTTGGCCTGGATAGCTGCAAATGATCGTACCCCTATCGATCCGTTTCGTCAAACAGAAGCCGCGGTTCTTTGTTGGGCGGGGAACGAGGGAGGGGGACGGGAAGACCGTCGGCATGGGCCTGAGGTGTTTTGGAATCTATATTCCCTCTTTCGTATGTTTGACACGCAAAGCAACTATGCTATACTGTGATTGTAGTTTTTCCTCCAACTTCGTTTACTCCTATGGTGTACAGCGATCACATAGCGGATGTGATGGTCCGTATGGAAAAATCGACTGCGTTGCTGTGGATGGAGAATGTCAGCAAGACATTTCCAGGCGTGCAAGCCCTGGACGATGTCAGTTTGCATGTTGGCGCTGGTGAGATTCTGGGGCTGATCGGTCAGAACGGCGCCGGCAAATCGACGCTGATGAAGATTCTTTCCGGCGTCTACGGCGTCGATCGCGGGGCGATCTATCTGGAAGGCGAGCCTATCCACATCCGCGACCCACACCATGCCCAAACACTGGGCATTTCGATCATCTATCAGGAACTCAATCTCATGCCCAATCTCACGGTGATGGAGAATATCTTCATCGGACGTGAGCCAGGGCCGTCGCTTTTCTACAGCCGGCGGCAGGCGCAGCAGCAGGCGCAGGCTATCCTCGACCGGCTCAAGCTGACCATCCGCCCCACTGCCAGCGTGCGTAATCTTTCGGTGGCCGAACAACAGATGGTGGAGATTGCCAAGACCATCTCGCGTCAGGTCAAGGTGCTGATCCTGGATGAGCCAACCTCGGCGCTGAGCGAAACCGAGGTGGAGACGCTATTTGGGGTGATCAAGGAATTGAAGCAGAACGGCATCGGCGTCATCTTCATCTCCCATCGCCTGGAAGAGGTGCTCCGCCTCTGCGACCGGGTGACGGTGCTGCGAGATGGCAAACATGTGGGTGATGTGGCCGTAGCCAACGCCACCAAAGATGATTTGATCCGCATGATGGTGGGGCGCAGCCTGGAGACGTTCTTCCACCAGGAGGAATTGGGCGCCGGCGCGGCGGGCGCCGAGGACATCGTGCTGGAGGTGCGCAACCTCTCGCGGCGGGGCAATGCGCAGAATCCACAGGCCGAGGTGCTGCGCGATGTCAGCTTCAGCCTGCGCCGCGGCGAAATCCTGGGCCTGGCCGGGTTGGTGGGGGCCGGACGCACCGAGTTGGTGCGCACCATCTTCGGGGCCGACCCGCGCGTTGGCGGCGAGATCCTGCTCGAAGGCAAGCCGGTCACAATCCACTCGCCCCAAGACGCCATCCGCCTGGGCATTGGCCTCTTGCCCGAAGACCGCAAAGCCCAGGGCTTGATCCTGAGCCTGGCCGTGCGCCAGAACATGTCGCTGGCCAATCTGGACGCTTTGTCGCGCTGGGGTTTCGTACGCAGGCGCGAGGAAGGCCGCGCTGTGCAGGAGTACATCAACCGTTTTCAGATTCGCACGCCCAGCATGGATCGGCGGGTGATGAACTTGAGCGGCGGCAACCAGCAGAAGGTTGTGATCTCGAAGTGGCTGATGGTGCATCCCAAGATTTTGATCATGGACGAACCGACGCGCGGCATCGATGTGGGCGCCAAATCGGAGATCTATGATCTGATGCACCAGCTGGTCGCCCGTGGCATCAGCATCATCATGATTTCATCGGAATTTCCAGAATTGCTGGCTATGTGCGACCGCATCGTTTGCATCACCGAAGGGCGGGTGACCGACACGCTGGAGCGCAGCGAGGCAACGCTGGAGAAACTCATGCACGCCTGTACGCTACGGCAGCACGCCATCGTCAAGGAAGGAGCAGAAGCATCGTGACAACCGACACCGCGACTACAAGTGCAGGCGTCGCGCAGGCAAGGCGCGACTGGGTGGCGATGGCGGGCCAGTTTGGCGCCCTGATTGCCCTCATCGCCATCGCCATCGTCTTCTATGTGCTCGAGCCACAGTTCGCTTCGCAGCGCAATCTCTTCAACATTGCCCGCCAGGTTTCGATCTATGGCATCCTGGCTGTGGGCATGACCTTTGTCATCCTCACGGGCGGCATCGATCTCTCGGTCGGCTCGGTGCTGGCCTTTGCCGGGTTGGTGGCGGCGTCGGTCGAGAAGGGCTGTCGCGGGCTGCTGTGCGTGGGCGCGGCGGGCGAAGCAGCAGGCTATGGGGTGCCGGCGGCTATCGTCGCCGCCGTCACTGTGGGCCTGATCGCTGGCACGTTGCAAGGCTTGGGTGTCAGCAAGTTGAAGGTGCCGGCGTTCGTTGTCACGCTGGGCGGGATGTCGGTGTTCCGGGGCGCGGCCTTGCTGTGGTCCGAAGGTCAGCCGATCAGCGCCTTTCGCCCGCAATACAAGATCTTGGGCCAGGGATTCGTAGGGCCGGTGCCCATCCCTGTGATCGCTTTTCTCACATTGGCCATCATTGGCTTCGTCATGCTCAGATACACGCGCTATGGCCGTCGCATCTACGCCGTGGGCGGCAACCAGGAGGCGGCGCGGCTTTCTGGCCTCAACACCTCGCGGTTGTTGATGAGTGTCTACATCATCAGTGGCCTGTGCGCCGGTTTTGCCGGTTTCCTGCTATCGTCGCGCTTGAACTCGGCCGAGCAGGTGGCGGGCATCGGCTATGAATTGACGGTCATCGCTGGCGTCGTCATCGGCGGCACCAGCCTCTTCGGCGGCGAAGGCGGCATCTTCGGCACCGTCGTCGGCATCGTGCTCATCGGCGTTCTCTCCAATGGCCTGACGCTGCTCAATGTCAATCCCTATTGGCAGCAGATTGCGGTTGGGCTGATCATTGTGCTGGCGGTCTTTTTCGATCAATCGATCAAGCGCCGCCGCCGCTGACAATGCTTTGCTGCTTGTATCCAACACCTGTCAGGTTTGCAAAATCTGACAGGTGTCTCTCGTAAAGGAGGAAACCGATAATCAATATCGTGATCGATATTCGCCTCGCTCACTATTGCTCAATCTTTAGGATTTCAACCATTCCATGGAGTTTGCAAAGATGAACAAGCGATTCAATTTCTTCAGTTTGATCAGTTTACTGACGGTGGTGGCGCTACTGCTGGGCGCCTGTGCTACGCCTGCCCCTGCACCTGCCCCGGCCGCCGCGCCTACAACCGCGCCCGAGGCGACGCAGGCGCCAGCGCCGGAAGCGAAGGTCTACAAGATCGCCTTCTCGATCCCTGGCCTGAACTTCCCCTTCTTCGTGCACATGGAACGCTCGATCAAGGCGGCGGCGGCCGAGATGGGCAATGTCGAGATCATCACGCTCGACGGCCAGGACAAGACCGAGAAGCAGGTCGCCGACCTCGAATCGGTGATCACCCAGAAACTGGATGGTTTGATCGTCAGCCCGCGCACGACCGAAGGCGTGGGCGAGGCGATCCAGGCGGTGATCGATGCAGGCATCCCGGTGGTGACGGTGGATCGCCGCGCCGAGAACGTGAAGGGCCTGCTGGCGCACGTGGGTGCGGAGAATGTGCTGGGCGGCGTGGCTCTGGGGCTGGCGCGGGTGGGCTTGTTCCCCACGGGAGCGACGATGTTCGTGTTGCTGGGGACGCGGGGGGCATCGCCGGCCATCGACCGCAGCAAGGGCCTGCAC
>JAYRVO010000031.1:0-40857 GCA_041918515.1 Chloroflexota bacterium
CTTGGAGACGGGTTCGCGCTTTGCCGTGCGCGAAGGCGGACACACCGTGGGTGCGGGCGTGATCACGAAGGTTTTCGATTGAGACCAGCCCACCGATTCCCTCTCACACTATTGATTGTTTGATTCACGGGCCGCAGATCTCTGTATCGACGGCCCCTTCTTGATACGTATCTTCTCGGGAGCAGGCCGATGCGCCTGCTCCCTGTTTCCTCTCTTGATTTCGAACTATGGCTAAGAAAGGCAATCGCGTCCTCGTCACTTTGGCCTGCACCGAGTGCAAAGAACGCAACTACATCAGCAGCAAGAATCGCCGCAATCAGACCGGACGCATGGAACTGAGCAAGTACTGTCCGCGATGTCAGTGTCACCGCTTGCATCGCGAGACGAAATAGGATATTCTTGCAAGGTTTCCTCATCTGTCTTCTTAATCTAGGCGAGTAGCTCAACTGGCAGAGCAGCGGTCTCCAAAACCGCAGGTTGCGGGTTCAAAACCTGCCTCGCCTGCTCTTTCGTTCAAGACACCGCTTTCGATCCGTTCGGAGCGGTGTCTTGAACCGTAAAGGGCCTGATTCATTGAAGGGAAACCTGTCCCATCCCGTCCAGGAGTTCGTTTGCCAATGCCTGACAACGAGGCGCCAACCACTCAACCTACTGTCAATCCTGTCGTTCGCTACTTTCGCGAGACCCGCGCCGAATTGGCCAAAGTCAGTTGGCCAACGCGTGAAGAGTGGCTGCGACTGAGCGGCATCGTGCTGGCAGTTACTGCCATCATGGCGGTCATCCTGGGTGTAGCCGACGCCATCGGCTCCGAGCTGATGTCGCTGTTGTTGAAGCTCTAACCTTCCCTCTCCTCCCATCATCCGCATTTCGGAAAGCCGCCGTGCCCGAACCGACCAGCGAACGCCGCAAAGCCAAGGCCAAGACGACGACCAACGTCCAGCCGGCGCCCGTCCCTCCGACGTCGCCAGAACAGGAAGAAACCAGCGCGCCTGCTGATATCGAGAGTGATGACCGCTCCTGGTATGTCGTCCATTCCTACAGCGGCATGGAAAACAAGGTCAAGAAGAACCTTGAGCACCGGATCGAATCGATGCACGTCGGCAACAAGATCTTTCAAGTGATTGTGCCGACCCAAGAGCAGATCGAACTGAAGGAAGGGCAACGTCGCGTGGTCGAGCGCCGGGTCTTCCCTGGCTATATCATTGTCCAAATGTTGTTGGACGACGAAAGCTGGTATATCGTTCGCAACACCCCTGGCGTCACCGGCTTCGTCGGCATCGGCAATCAACCCACCCCCCTTAGCGACGAAGAAATCGGCCGCATCATGCGCCGCATCGAAGCCGAAGAGCCACGCGTCCAGGTGGACTTCAAGGTCGGCGAGCGGGTGCGCGTGACCGAGGGCGCTTTTGCTGAATTCCAGGGCGTCGTCCACGAGATCGATCTGGATCGCGGCAAGGCCCGTATTCTGATTTCTATCTTCGGCCGCGAGACGCCGGTCGAAGTTGACTTCCTGCAATTGCAGAAAGTTTAGGTTGTATTTCGGAGTTCTCATGGCCAAGAAAATCAAAGCAATCGTCACTTTACAACTCCCGGCCGGCAAGGCCACCCCGGCGCCTCCCGTCGGTCCGGCTTTGGGCCAACATGGTGTGAACATCGTCGGTTTCTGCAAAGAATACAATGCTCGCACCGCCACCCAGGCGGGCAGCATCATTCCCGCCGAAATCACCGTCTTTAGCGATGGCTCCTTCACCTTCATCACCAAGACCCCACCCGCCGCCGATCTGCTGCGCAAGGCTGCTGGCATCGCCAAAGGCTCAGGCAGCGTACGCAAGGAAAAGGCAGGCAAGGTCAAGCGCTCGCAAATTCGCGAGATCGCCGAGATCAAGATGAAGGACCTGAATGCCATCGATATCGAGGGCGCTATGCACCAGATCGAGGGCAGCGCCCGCAGTATGGGTCTGGATATCGTCGAAGATTAATCATTACATGTGGGAGGGCTAACAGGCCCGTCTGCACCACAGGAGTCTAAAAATGGCCAAACACGGCAAAAACTATCTCAACACTGAAAAACAACTGGACGACACGCAGCTCTATGCCCCGGAGGAAGCCATCGCGGAACTGAAGAAGCACGCCACGGCCAAGTTCGACGAGACGTTCGAGCTACACATGCGCATGGGCGTGGATCCTCGCCATGCCGATCAGATGGTGCGTGGGGTTGTCGTCATGCCGCGCGGAATGGGCAAGACCGTTCGCATTCTCGTCTTCGCAGATGGCGAGGCCGCTGACATCGCCCGCGAAGCCGGCGCCGACCATGTCGGCATGGACGATCTGATCGCACAGATCCAGGGCGGCTGGCTGGAGTTCGATATGGCCATCGCCATCCCTTCGGTGATGGGCAAAGTGGGGCGCTTGGGCCGCATTCTTGGCCCGCGCGGCTTGATGCCCAGCCCCAAGAGCGGGACCATCGTCCAGCCGGGCGAACTCAAACGCGTGATCGATGAGGCGCGCAAGGGGCGCGTGGACTATCGGGTCGACAAGACGGCCAATATCCACATCGCCTTCGGCAAGCGCAGTTTCGAGACGCAGGCTTTGCTCGATAATCTGGGGGCGGCGGTCGATTCGATTCTGCGCAACAAACCTACGGCCAGCAAAGGCACGTATATCAAGAAAGCTTATCTGACCACAACTATGAGCCCTTCGGTGCGCGTGGATGTGAACGACTTGTCGTCGTTGCGCGCGCTCGCTTGATCGTTACGTGGGCTGTCAACCAACGACAGCCCACTCTCACAATTGCATAAGTTTTCTCCCGCGTCGATGACAGCAGGCGTTCAGCCAACTCAAGCTCGAACTTAATCTCCTGCCGAGGCGAAGGAAGAAGCGATGGAGGGTCGCCCGACCGCTCTGCCCATTCTGCCTTCGTGCCATCTGCGCGAAGGCATTTTTATTTTTTACCATAAGGAGGTGATCCCACTTGGCAGTCACTAGAGAACACAAAAACGAACAGCTCCAGGCGTACAAGAAGCAAATCGCCAAGAGCCAGGCCATCGTCGTGGCCGATTATCGCGGCTTGACCGTGGCCCAGCTTGAAAAACTGCGCCGGTCGCTGCGTGAATCGGGCGCCAGTTTCGTCGTGGCCAAAAAGACGCTGATGTCCATCGCCTTGAAAGAGATGGAACGCCCGGTCCCGAAAGACGCTTTGATCGGGCCGGTTGGCTTTGCTATCCTGGGCGATGACCTGGCAGCGGGCGCCAAAACACTGCGTGATTTCAGCAAGGAAGCCGGAGATCTGTTCAAGATCTTGGGCGGTGTGCTGGGACATTCTGTCATCGATGCCGCTGGCGCCACGGCCCTGGCCGATATGCCGACACGCGAGGTGCAACTCGCCCAGCTCCTGGGCGCTATCTCCGCCCCGCTGACTACGCTCGCCGGCATCATTACCGCGCCGCACCGTGATCTCATCGGCTTGTTGCAAGCGCGCGTCGACAAAGAGGGCGGCAGCGTGGCCGAAGCCGCCTGAGCAACGAGCAATCGCAATCATTTATCTGAGTATTCGTAGGAACGACGATTCGCTCCGCTCACTGCGGGCTTGAGTTGTTTTGGACGCATTAACGACTCAAGTCGCGACTACGAATACATACATCTACCTAATCGAAGGAGTAACCCAAAATGGCTGATCTCGAAAAACTGTATCAAGAACTGAGCGCGCTGACCCTGCTGGAAGCCGCCGAACTGAAGAAGATGCTCGAAGAGCGCTGGGGCGTCACCGCCGCCGCACCCGTGGCCTTCGCTGGCCCCATGCCGGGCGCTGGCGCTGGCGGCGCCGCTGCCCCCGAACCGGTGGAAGAGCAAACCGAATTCACCGTGATCCTCAAAGAAGCCGGCCCCAACAAGATCCCCATCATCAAGGTCGTGCGCCAACTCACCAACCTGGGTCTGAAGGAAGCGAAGGACGTCGTCGAGAGTGCGCCCGCGACCCTGTTGGAAGCCGTCAGCAAGGAAGTGGCGATGGACGCCAAATCCAAGCTGGAGGCCGAGGGCGGCAAGGTCGAAATCAAGTAAGACCTCTCCACCCACCTAGCCCAAGTGCGACGCACCTGATTGGTGCGTCGCACTTTTTCATGTCTTTTTGCGCATGCGCTGCCGCGTCTGCCAAACCACCCGGCTGAAGTGTACGATGTGGTGGAGGGGGTCGATGTGGCTGCTCTCGCCAGCGTAGATCGTGCGGATGGGCGCCCACCCCAGGCGATAATTGCGCTCGACGCAGATCACGATCATGTCGACCTCGAACTCGAAGCCGTGTTCCTGGCTGGCCAATGTCGCTTCCATCAAGCGACGCGTGATGAGACGATAGCCAGATTGGTTGTCAAGGATGGGTTGGCCGATGGCCCACGAGAAGGACCAACGACCCAGCCTGTTGGCAAGCCGACGTACGGTCGGGATCTGACCGAAATCGCGGGCGCCGATGATGAGATCGGCGTGGGTGGCCTCGTAAGCGCGGAAGAAAGTGGGGATTTCAGCGGGATCGTGTTGGCCGTCGGCGTCGAGGGTGATGACGGCTTCGTAGCCCGCATCGAGCGCGTGACGAAATCCCGCGCGCAAGGCTGCGCCCTTGCCCTGATTAGGCGTTTGCCGCAGCACGCGCGCACCGCTGCGCGCGGCCAGGGCTGCCGTCTCATCGCCGGAGCCATCATCCACCACCAAAACGGGCAAATGTTGTTGGGCGCCAACGATGACGGGGACGATGCGGGCGGCTTCGTTGTAAGCGGGGATGAGGGCGGCAAAGGTCATGCGGGCGTCAGCCGTTTGGCCATGTTGATGTTGGTGATCTCGTAACCAGCTTTCTGGTAGAGGGCCAGAGCCGCGCGATTGTGGCCGAAGACGTGCAATCCGATGACGTCCAGGCTGAGCGCCTTGACTTTCTCTTCCAGCGCCAGGATGGCTTCCAGGCCATAGCCATGACGCCGAAAAGGCTCGTGGATGAGGAAATCGTAGATGAAGGCCACTCGACGGCCGCCCCAGTCCTCTTCGGCAAACCAGATCATGCCAACCGGCTGTGGTTGCAGGCCGGCCAATATCGTGAAGAGATGATGGCGTGGGGTCAGCAGGCCGTCCGGCAGCAATTTCGCGTACTCGGCTTCGGCGCGTTGTCGGGCGCTTGCCGGCGACCAGTTGCCCGCAGCGACTTTGTCTTGGGCGTAGTCGGCGATGGCGCCATCCAGCCAGGCCATATATTCTTGCGCCGACATGGCCGCCAGTTGGATCACGGTTGTCCTCTCGGTGGTTTTATTCTGCGGATGAGCCGAACAGTCGGCGTCGCCAACCAGCGGCCTGGTTCTGCACTTCGTAGTTGACGATGAACCACATTCCCTTCCAGGTGTCCGGCTTCAGGAATTCCTCCGGTGGGGTTTGCGCCAACATGTCCTTCAGCCCGGTGGCAGCATTCATGCCGGGCAACATGACGAGGCGTTCGAGCAGCCAATCTTTGCGCTTGGTTGCTTCGGTAGAGGCCAGGTAATTCAACGTGAACCACATCCCTTTCCAGGTCTCGATGTCTTTGAAATCGTCGATGGAGGTTCCTTCGAAGCTGTTGCGGATGTCTTGTAGGATTTGCAGGCGTTGTTCAGGGGCGAGGCGCTCCAAGATCTGCTTCAAGAGATCGCGCAAGCCCTGGGATGAGTAAGGCGGCGGGGTGAATGCGGGCGCAAATTTGCGCAGTTCTTCGGCCAAAGCGTTCAGTTCTTCGGCCAGTTGTCGCAATTCGGTCTGGTTGATGGAAGCGGTGGGGGAAGCAGGGGCGGCCGGAGTTGTAGCAGGATGCGCGCTCACAGAGCTGCGGGCGTGGATGGCGCAGTAATCAGAACCTGGCTGTGCAGGGCGTTTGCAGGGGGCGCCGGCTTTGGTGATGGCGATGCAGGGTTTGGTGTTTTCGGCCATGGCGGCCTTCTCCTTGACTGAAGACGGAAATGTGTTCTTGCTAACAACACCATCATACTCGGTCTGCTGGCATTGCGCAATGTCGTTAGCGGGCGAAGCGCGGCGCGTGCTGTGGTTGCGGACTTCCAACGCTTCCTCTACACTCTTATTGCTATGCTTCCTCTGCGTATCCTCTTGCTTGCGGATGATCCTTTGGTCCGCGCTGGCCTGGCAGCGGTGTTGGATGACCGTGAAGGAGTGCGGGTGATCGGGCAAGAGCCTGTCGCCATCGATTTGCTGGCCGCGCTCGATCTTTATCGCCCCGATGTCGTGCTGTGGGACCTGGGCTGGGATCCTGACCCGAAGGCAGTGCGCACAACGAGCCAGGCGATAGCGAGCCTGAGTGCAGGAATTCCTCCTGTGGCGGCGCTCCTGCCCGATGCGGGCGATGCGGGCGCCTTCGCCACCGATCTACGCGCAACCGGCGTGCGCGGCCTGCTGTTGCGCAATGCCCGCCCCCAAACTTTGACGACTGCCCTCTCTGCCGTTGCGGCGGGACTGGTCGTGCTCGATCCTACCTTGCAGGATGACCTGCCTCCGGTCGCCCCACCGCCGCCCGCGCCCCTACCCGAAAGTCTGACCCCGCGCGAGCAGGAGGTGCTGCGTCTGTTGGCCGAGGGCGCGCCCAACAAGGCGATTGCGCATCAGCTCGGCATCAGTGAGCACACGGTCAAGTTTCACGTCAACGCCATCATGGGCAAGCTGGGCGCGCAAAGCCGGACGGAGGCGGTGGTGCGAGCGACGCGATTGGGGTTGGTGTTGTTGTAGGAGGAGTGGCAGGGCTGCGTGAGACGCCGAGTCTCACCTCTACTTTTTTCCAGGCAACGCCCTCTGCAAAAAGGCGATGCACGGCGCGCGGGCAGGGTGTATGCTAAAAGCATCGTCGTTTCCATGTCTCTTCTCTGGAGGTTCCTAACCATGACCAGTTTGTTACAACAAGTTTCCGATGGATTGGCGCAGGCCGCAGCGACTGCTGGGCAGAGCGTCGTACGCGTGGAGGGAAGGCGCCGTCTGCCAGCCAGCGGCATCGCTTGGTCGGCAGAGGGGCTTATCGTCACCGCCAATCACGTGGTCGAGGCCAGGGAGGGCGTCAGCCTTGGCCTGCCCGGCGGCGAGACCGCCGCCGCCACAGTCGTTGGGCGCGACCCCACCACTGACCTGGCTGTGCTGCGCACGAGCGCCCATCTGATCCCGCCCGCCTGGATCGAACCAGAGAGCCTGCGCGTTGGGCAACTGGTGTTGGCGGTCGGGCGCCCGCAGGCGACCTTGCAGAGCACGCTGGGCGTGGTGAGCGCGCTGGGCGGGGCCTGGCGCACCGGCGCCGGCGGCAAGATCGACACGTATTTACAGACCGATGTGGTCATGTATCCTGGCTTTTCTGGCGGCCCCTTGGTTGGCGCCGATGGCGGCGTGATCGGCCTGAATAGCTCGCACCTGGCGCGCGGGGTCAGCGTCAGCATTCCCACGCCTACTTTGCATCGCATCGTCACGTCGTTGTTGGAGCACGGGCGAGTGCGTCGCGGCTACCTGGGCGTGGGCGTGCAGACGGCGCGGCTGCCCCAAGCCATCGCTGCGCAGATCGACCAGGAAACGGGCGCTCTCATCACCTCGGTCGAGCCTGGCAGCGCCGCCGACAGCGCCGGGCTGGTGCTGGGCGACGCCATCGTCACCCTCGATGGGCAGCGCGTGCGCCGTGTGGATGATCTGCAAGCAGTCCTGGCCGGCGACCGCGTGGGCCATGCCGTGGCGGTGCGCATCGTGCGCGGGGGGCAGCTGCACGAGATGAGTGTGACGGTCGCAGAACGCGGTTGATCGAGTCGGCACGCAACTGTTCACCGTTTGCACATGGTCGGGGGTGGCTAGGCTGCTCTCGACCATGTGCGCTATAATGAGGTGCTATCTTTGCTGTGATTGCCATCTCATGTTCAAGAAAAGAGCCAACGAAGTCGTCCTCAAAACACCGGACGAGGTCAATAAAATGCGGGCTGCTGGTCATCTGGTAGCCGAAACCTTCGCCATGTTGCGCGAATATGTCCGCCCCGGCGCCACTCCCCGTGATCTCGACCGCCTCGCTGAGGAATTCATCGTCAAGAATGGCGCTTTGGCGCTTTATAAAGGCTATCGGGGCAGCGAGGCTAAACATCCTCCGTTTCCGGGCGTGATCTGCGCCTCGCTCAACGAGGAAATCTGCCACGGCATCCCCAACGGGCGGGTGTTGAAGGAAGGCGACATCATCGCCATCGACATTGGGCTGCGCTACAAAGGCTATTGTGGTGATTCTTGCGTGACTTACACAGTGGGCCAGGTTTCGCCAGATGCGGAGCGGCTGCTCGAGATCACCCAAAAATGTCTGGAATTGGGGATTGCTGCGTCGCGTGTGGGCAACTTTCTGGCCGACATCGGCGACGCTATCCACGATTATGCCGACGCGCAGGGGGTGGCGGTGGTGCACGAATGGGGGGGGCACGGCATCGGCCGGCAGTTGCACGAAGGACCTTCGATCTCACATACCCGCATGGACAAGCGCGGCGCCCGGCTGCGCCCTGGCATGGTCTTCACCATCGAGCCGATGATCAATCTGGGTACGCACGAATGGAAATTGCTGAAAGACGGCTGGACGGTGGTGACGGCGGATGGCAAGTTGTCCGCCCAGTTCGAGCACACGGTGGCGGTGATGCCCAAGGGGCCGGAGATATTGACCAGGCTGTGATAAATTAGGATGGGAGATATGCAGAATCGAGACCAGCAGAGCGCAGGCGGCGCCCCCTGGCAGGGCCTGGCCTATCTGTCTGCTGTCTATGTCATCTGGGGCAGCACTTATCTGGCGATCCGCGTGGCGGTGCGATCTGGCTCCGGCTTTCCACCGTTCACCATGGGCGCCACGCGCATCCTGCTGGCCGGCGCCATCATCTTTGGCTGGGCGGCCTTGCGTCGCTATCCGCTGCGGGTGACGAAGCGAGAGTTGGGCTTGCTGGCAGCGTCGGGATTACTGTTGTGGACGGGTGGGAATGGGTTGGTGGTGTGGGCCGAGCAACGCGCTGATTCGGGCTACGCCGCTTTGATCATCAGCACGGTGCCCATTTGGGTGACGGTGATCGAGACCGTCATCGACCGGCGTCTACCATCACGACGGTTGGTGTTGGCGTTGCTGGTGGGGTTCAGCGGCATCCTGGTGCTGACGGCGCCACAACTGGTGCGGGCGAACAAGGCCGATCTCTTGGCTTTGGCGGCCCTCCTGCTGGCCCCCCTGAGTTGGTCGCTCGGCTCGGTCCTCCAGCAGCGGCGCCCCGTGCACAGGCCCGTGCTGGTGAATTCAGCCTACCAGCATCTCTTTGGCGGCCTGGGCTTCGCCGCCGCCATGTTGCTGATGCAGGAGCCACGACCAGCGCCCGCGCCCTCGGCCTGGCTGGCCTGGGCGTACCTGGTGACGGTTGGGTCGCTGATCGGCTTCACGTCGTTCCTCCAGGCTTTGCGCCTTCTACCCATCCACATCGCCACCACCTACGCTTATGTGAATCCGGTGGTGGCCGTCATCCTGGGCGCGCTGATCCTGCACGAACCCATTACGCCGTGGATGGTGGGGGGCAGCGCGCTGGTGTTGTTGGGCGTAGGGGGCATTTTCCAACAGCGCTATGGGCGGAGATCGACGGAAGGTTGATCGCAAATGGATCGCATTATGTAAATGAAAGGTGGTTGACAGGCTAGGCAATTTGTGCCATACTGCTGAGAGCAAGCACTGTCGCTTCGCACGCCATTTTCTGCACTGGCCTTTTGGTAGTCCAGAGCAGGGTTCTGGGCACTCCGGCGTTTACGGCTAAGCCGAGACGCCAGGGGGCCGCAGTGGGTGTTCCGAGAGCAGAGAGTGGAACTTTTGACAGCAGGGCAGCGTCGCATCGCGTACCTGTCTGATTGGTAGATCGCCTGTCAAGCGCAGCGCCTAGTACATTGCATCCTGGCTGGAGGTAGCCGCAACCATGAGCACCGTCATGATCCCGACCCACGAACGTTTGAGCGAAGAGTTGGCCGCCGCCGAGGCTGAATTGACCGAGGTACAAGTCGAGTTGGCGGAGAAGCCTGATCTCGGCCCTGGCACCGGCAGCACCGGCGCCATGACTTGGGAGATGAACCTGGCTCGTCGCGAGCGCATCGAAGCCCAGATCAAAATGCTGCGCCAGGCGCTGGAGCGCACTCAGGCCGGCGTCTACGGTCGCTGTCAGGTGTGCGGCAACGAGATCGATCCAGAGCGGCTGGAAATCCTCCCAACGGCCACCACTTGCGCCAATTGCGCCCGCAAAACCCGCTATTAGACCCTTTCTGTTGAGCGTGGGTGTCCGCCCTCCCCCTCCCGCGCCTTGAGCGCTTCCCTTCTCCCTATCTGCCGATCTACGCCGCCGTGGGATTGGCGGCAGGCGTGGCGTTGGGTGAACAACTTGTTACCAGGGGTGTCTTCGTCTGCGCGAGCGAACGACTGACGCCGAACCCGTTGCTCCTCCTGGCGCCGCTGCCCTTCCTGGTGGGATCGATGGCGTTGGGGTGGAATAGGCGCCGGATCGTGATCCCGCTGCTGTTGCTCAGCCTGGCTCTGCTGGGCGCCTGGCGCTACACCGCGCGGCCTTTCGAGCCATGCCTGGGGCCGGGCGATCTGGCTTTTTACAATCGCGACAACCCTTATGGCCGACCAGCGATGATGGAGGGCGTCATCATCGGCTATCCAGAACAACGCGAGAGCTATCATCAATATCGGGTGCGGGTGGACGCTTATTGGCAGGGTCAAGAAAAGCACGACGTGACCGGCGTCGCCCTTGTCCGCGGCGACAAAGACACACTGTACGCTTACGGCGACCGGCTGCGCATCCGGGGCGTGCCTGCAGAACCGCCCCTCTTTTCTGGTTTCGATTATCGTCGCTATCTGGCGCGCAAAGGCATCCACACCCTGGTCTCGCGCGCCAACCTGGAACTGACAGCGACGGGCGAAGGCAATCCGTTGCTGTCCGCGCTTTACGGCTTGCGGGCGCGCGCCAGCGCCCTCCTCGACGCCCTCCTGCCCGAACCTTACGCCGCCCTGGCCAACGGCATGATCCTGGGCATCGAAAGCGGCATCCCTCGCGACCTCTACGCCCAGTTCAATCTCACCGGCACGAGCCACGTCATCGTCATCAGCGGCAGCAACATCGCCCTCGTCTCTGGCATCCTGCTGGCCGTCTTCGTGCGCCTGACCAGGCGACGCAAACGCCTGGCATCGACTCTGGCGATCACCGGCATCGTCCTCTACACCCTGCTCGTCGGCGCCGACCCCGCGGTCACGCGCGCCGCCATCATGGGCAGCGTCTATGTGCTGGCGGTGGCTCAAGAACGCCAGAGCCTGGCCTTGCTCTCCCTGTTCGGCGCCGGCCTGGTCATGCTGTTGCTCAATCCCCTCACCCTATGGGATGTTGGCTTTCAGCTCAGCTTCACGGCCACGCTGGGACTTATCCTCCACAGCCGCCCCTTGCAGCGGTGGTGGAATGCCCGCATCGGCAAGCGCTTGCCCCGTCTGGCCAATAACCTCTTGGCCGAAGGTCTGCTGGTCACGCTTGCCGCCCAAATCACCACCCTACCCCTCATCGTCGCCTACTTCGGGCGCCTGTCGCTGATCTCTTTCTTGGCCAACGTTCTCATCCTATCGGTGCAACCAGTCATCCTCGTGGGCGGCGGCCTCAGCATAGTGGCCGGCCTGGCCTGGCTGCCTTTGGCGCGGCTGATCGCCCTGGCGCCGCATGCCTGCCTGTGGTGGACGGTCTTCATCGTGCAAAAAGCGGCGGTGGTGCCCTTCGCCTCACTGGAGATCAGCGCCTTCGGGCGTCTCCTCGCCGTCCTCGGCTTCTGTCTCTATAGTCTGGGCTTCCTGTGGTGGCTACTGCGACAGGAGATGCACGCCGACACCCTCCTGCCGCCCACCTGGCGCCCGCAGCTTCAGCGAGGCATCGCCCTGGCTGGGATTATCGTCCTGCCCGTGTGGGTGGGCGCAACGTGGCGCGAGGCCCAGCCAGATGGCCGCTTGCACCTCCATCTGCTGGGACGAGAACAAGCCGCCGACTTTCTCCTCGTCACACCGAACGGCAACCGTATCCTGCTCACCACCGCCCGCGACGCCCCCGCCTACCCTCTGCCTGATCTCCTGGCGACCTTGCCCGGCCATCGCTGCCCCGATCTCATTTTGCAAACCCGCGCCACTGCCTCGCCGCTGCCCCCCGACTTCTGCCCCCTGACCCCGGCATTGGCTCCGGGGCATTCCGCGCTGCAACCTGGCGCCGTCCTCACCCTCGACGAAGACGTCACCCTCAGCCAGTTGCCCGCTTCCGCCGACGCCGACGACTCGCTGCTCTTCCTCCTGCGCTATCGCGATTTCACCGCCTTGCTGCCCTTCGAGAACAGCCAGATGACCCAAACCGACCTGTTGGCTGATCTCCCCGCCCCCCTCTCGCTCTTGCCAGCGCCTTTTCCCGGCACCGGCGCTTGGCCCCAGCCTGATCTCCTGATTCACACCCGCCCCCAGATCGTCCTCGTCCCGCAAGGCGTCACCTACCCGCCAGGCGTCCAGTCCGCTCTGGCCACCCTCCCCCTGGCGCCGATTCCCAATAATGCCGGCGTCGAGATCACGACGGATGGCGGCGCCTTTGCGCTGACCACACATCCGTATGCACAGGATGTGACGGAATCATGAACGGGCAGGATGCGATGCGTGTTAGGGGACGGGTTGGGGGACGGGCTAGGGAATGGGCTGGGGGATGGTTAGCGCTTCGTTTTGGTAAGCATTGCTGGCGTTGTCTTCGGGGCGCACAGGCAGACGGACGCCAGCGGCGGGTTCGTAGAGGCCGACGAGGTAGCGATAGGTGCCAGGGGGGAGGCCGTCGGGTAGTTGTAGTTTGCGGCGGTCGATGAGGAGGTCGCCAGGGCGCCAGGAGTCAGGGGGCGTCAGACCGGCGGCCAGTGGGCCATCGTATTGGGCGAGGATGCGATCCTGGGCGTCGATCAGGTGGATGAAGGCGACGACGGGGACGACAGGGGGATGGAGGACTTCCCAGTAGAGTCGGAGGATGGGGCCGCCGGGGTCAGGAAGCAGGTCGTAGCCCTGGAGTCGGATGGCGTCGCCGAAGACGGCGGGGGCGAGCGTGGTCGGGCGCAGGGGTTGGCGGGAGCCAGCGGCGAGAGGGGCGACGCTGATGTCGTCCAGGAGGACGAGGCTATCGGGGTTGCCGGGGACGGTCAGGCGGTTGCCGGTCTCGTCCACCATGCCCACGGCCAGAGAGAAGAGACCGGGTGGGAGGTCGGGGGGGAGTTCGAGGACGAGGTCGTCCACGTAGTAGAGGGCGGGGATCCACTGACGGGTGGGGATGTTGCCGGGGTTCTGGTTTTGAACGATGACCCAGCTTTGCCGGGTGGCAGGGGTGTAGAGGTGGGCGAAGCTGTGGAGGGGGGCGGCGAGGCCGTCTGCGCCCTGCCAGTAGAGGCGCACCTGTACTCGTCCGCCGGGCCGGGCGACATTCTCGATCCTATCCCAGCCCAGCAATGTGATTTGGGGTCGCTCGCCGCCCAAATCGATAGGCAAGGGGTGTTCGACACCGAGGACGGCGTCGGGCGGCGAAGCGCGCTGGAGCCAGCCCAAACCTGATCGGGCCAGGCCGAACGTTCCCAGGATAGCGAGGAGGAGGACGAGGTGGGGGAGGAAGGAGCGAGACAGGGCCGGAGCAGGAGATGGGGATGGCCGGCGATATGGCCGGCAGTATGACAGACGGTATGACAGACGGTATGACAGACGTTTGCCCCGCCGGGCCGTGGCTCCGGCCCAGGCCAGCCAGAGGAAGAGGGTGATGCCACTGATCCAGGCGGCAAGGCGCTGCGCCCTCGTCCCGCGCCAGGTGAAGGTCAACTCGTGGGTCGGTTGGGGCAAGGTGGCGCGAGTCAGGCCGTCAGCCGTGGGTTGCAGGGGGATAGGCTCGGTCTCTGCCGATGCGACCCAGGCAGGGAAGTAGTAAAGGGGGAGGGTGAGATCGCCGGCTGGGAGAGGTTTGGCGGCGCTCTTGAGCACGGCGCGTTGCGGCGTCTCCCACGTCCAGGTGGCGCCAGGCGGCAGGGCAGGGGGAGACGGAGGTGGCGACGAAGCCCAGCGGGGCAGGAATTCGTTGCTGCCGGTCGTGCCCCAAGCGCCGGTGGCGCGTTCGTAGGCTTGCGTATCGGCGGGGGTGAAGCTGAGCCAGCGGGCATAGGGTTGGCGGGGAAATAGGAAGACGCTGGCGCTGGCAATGACGGCGATGAGGATAAGGAGAAGGAGCCGAGTCGCCCAGCGTTCTGGCAACACCGCTGCCGCCGATCCGGCGACAAGGACGACGCCGATGGCGGCGGGGCCGAGCAGGCGCGAGGGAAACTGAAGGAGTGGCAGCAAAGGCGCGTTTTCCCAGATGGGCGCGCTCCAGGTTTGGGTGAGGGTCAGGCAGGCGGCAACGAGAATCCCACCGACGATGGCCCAACCGCGCGCGGGTTGGGGGCGGCGGTCGCGCAGGAGGTCGCCACCGAGCACGAGCGCGCTCGCTGCCAGAGCCAGCCAGGCGGCCCAGCCGAGCATGTGCGGGAACGGAGGGTTGCCGGCGCGGCTGTCGAGCAGTGGAGGTGCGGCCAGCAGGTCTTGCCAGCGCACAAAATGGCGGCTGAAAGCGAAGAAGCCTTGACGCAGGTTGGTGAAGTGAACGAGGTCGGCATCGGCGAGAGCCGGGAGCCAGAACATGGCGCTCAGTCCGGCGGCCAGTATCATCCCCATCAAGCCAGCCAGCCAGCCCCGCCGGTGGGGCCGCGCCAGGAGCAGGGCCAGCCAATAAGCTGCCAACGCGCCAGCGCCGAGGACGGCGGTGATGTTGTGGGTCAGCACCAGGATAGCCAGGCTGAAGGGCGCCAGGAGCCAGTCGAACCAACGGCCCTCGTCATGCAGGCGAGTGAAGGCCCAGAAGACGACGGGCAGCCACAGGAGGGCGAGGAGCTGGGGATAGTCGCCCTGGAAGTAGAATTCGCGGTAAAAGAGGGGTTGGGAGAGGTAGAGCGAAGCGCCAATCAGCCCAGCAGTGGGGGTGAGGAGGCGACGAAGCCAGGCCCAGATTGCCAGGCCGGAGAGCACGAAGGCGCTGGAGAATAGTGTTTTGGCCGCGAGATCGAGCGGCAAGCCGGTCAAGTGGAGCGCAGCCATGCCCATGTAGAAAAGCGGGCTGTAGAAATGGAAGACGGGCGCGCCCAAGCCTTGATAGACATCCGGGAACCAGCGGGGCCAGAAGACGCCCTGCGACCAGGCGCGCGTCATGGCCGCCGCA
The DNA here is from genome assembly GCA_041918515.1 of Chloroflexota bacterium. GTDB lineage: Bacteria > Chloroflexota > Anaerolineae > J102 > J102 > SSF26. The sequence continues at coordinate 15,309 of JAYRVO010000031.1, forward strand.
CGATGCAGGTGGACGAGGCCGTCGGCGCTGAAGGCCAATCCCGCCTGGCTCCATAATGTCCCTCCCAAGAGGAGCCACACAAGCAGCAGGACGAAGAGAAAAGCCCCGACTCCGGTCCTGCCAGGCTCGGACAGGCGCGGGAGCCAACCTGAAGAGCGCCAGCGACGGACCGATTTCACCCCTGCTCCTGCGAAAGTCTTGGCAACGCTCGCAACCAGCCCATGGTATCGAGCAGAACTCCTTCGTCAGCATCGACGCCGAGGGTGCCGCCCGCCTGGATGGACCATTTCGAGAGGGTGATCAGCGTCATCGGATTACGGCTTTTTCAACAAGGGGCAGGTCGGCAATTGCACGCCGCCTCGTTCCTGTGGGAAGATAGGCGCTTGTGAGGCTTCGAACGTTTGCAGCATCTTCATCTTCCATGAACGAGCAGGTTCGCAGCAAACTGCGGCAGATCAACCACGACTTCTACGCACGACATGCTGCCGGTTTTGCGGCCACGCGCTTTGGCAGCCAGCCGGGCTGGGAACGCATCATAGCACAGTTCCCGCCCGTCTGTCAGGTGCTCGATTTGGGCTGTGGCAACGGCCGTTTTGCGCGCTTCCTCGATCGGCGGCTGGAGCAGGTGCGCTACCGGGGGCTGGACGCCAGCGCCGAACTGCTCGACATCGCCCGGCGGGAGGCAGCCGGTCTCGCCAGCACCAGGGCCGAGTTCTGGCAGGCCGATTTGAGCGAGACCGGTTGGACGAATATGGCCGCGGGGGCGTGGGATGCCATCGTCGCCCTGGCCTTGCTGCATCACATCCCCGGCTTCGTCCATCGCTCGGCCTTCGTCACATCCGCCGCCCGCTTGCTGACCCCGAACGGCGTCCTCATCCTCTCGACCTGGCGTTTCAGCCACAACGCCCGCATGTCTCGCAAGATCCTGCCGTGGGCGACCGTCGATCTGGCCATCGACCAGGTGGAGCCGGGCGATTACCTGCTCGACTGGCGGCAGGATGAGGCCGGGCATCGTTATGTCCATGAATTGGACGCGGCCGAGATCGAGGCGCTGGCCACCCAAGCCGGGCTGCGCGTGATCGATCAGTTCCAAGCCGACGGGCGCGAGGGTGATTTAAGTCTGTATGCGGTGTTGCAGGCGTGAGACCCAATCTGGCCAACTCCGGCGTGCTGCCTTTCCGGGTTCCATTCGCCGTCTACATTCTGCTCCGCCTTCTCACCCCCTTGTGCTATACTCAGGCTAACGTTTCAGCATTTTGGAGGTGAACGATGAGCACCGACACACTTGATTTGATCTTCAAACAGGCGCAGCAATTGCCGCCGGAAAGCCTGGCGGATCTGGCGAAATACGTCGAGTTCCTGCGCTTCAAGGTAGGACGAAAAGAAACAACACAGCAGGCGCCGCGAAGTCTGCGTATTGTCAAGCTGGGCGGTCTGCTCAAGGGTTACGATGTTTCGCCTGAAGCGTTGGCCGCGGCCAGGCGCGAGATGTGGCATAAGCTGGAGTCGGTGCAACCGTGAAACGCTACGTCACCGATACACAATGTCTGCTATGGTATCTGGCCGAGGACCGGCATCTTCCTCGCCCCGCGCGTGCCATCTTCGCCAAAATGGAGGAGGGCCGGGCTCAAGTTCTCGTGCCCAGCATCACGCTGGTCGAGGCGACCTTTCTTTTGCAACGCGAACGTGTGAGCCGAGATGTTGTCGAACGGCTTCTGTCACTGACGCAAGACCAAAATGACAGCATTTATGTTGTACCGCTGGATTTGGAAGTGGCAAAAGTCGTGGGAGAGTTCGGCCCAGCAGTGGTCACCGACCTACCCGATCGCGTCATTGCCGCTACAGCGCGCGTTTATGGCCTCCCCCTACCCACCACCGACGCTGCCATCGCCGGCAGCGGTCTGGTAGAAGTCATCGTGTAGCAGATTTCGGAAGTCTGCACTGGCCCCGGCTGCCGCCAGACTGCGCCCGGCCGCCCACGCATCCCGAAAAGCATCTTCCCCCACCTGCTGTTGCAACGCCGCCCACACCCGCTCATAATCGCCGCGCTCGACCTCCATATCGGTGAAGAGGAAAGTGACGGCGCCGGTGGGCGGGTTAGCCACTGATTGCATCTAAACAGGATTCTCCACCATCGGCTGGCGGGGGTGGATGACATCGCCGCCAGCCTTGAAACGCCGGCCAGCTAGTATCGCCAGCCCAGCAGATTCCACTGGTTCAGGAACCAGATGAAAGCGACCGCCGCGACCATCACCAGCGTGTAATAGATGCGGAAGGCGAGGCCCCAATAGCGTTCCTTCCAAGCCAGCACGGCGTAGACCAGCGCGCCGGCCGTCAGCACGGCAGACAGAACGCCCAATCCCAGCACGACCTTGTAGGCGAACGGGATTCCGAATACAAGTTTTTCGCCCCAGATGACGTTGCCGACGATGAACAGCAGGTTGAGAATGCTGATCCCAACGATGAGCCGGTAGGCAATGCGGGCGCCGCGCGGCGCGGAATTCTTGTCACTGCTCGCGCGGCGATTGCGAATCGCGCGGATCAAGGCGACGGAAAGCATGGACAGGAACAAGAGGAGGCTGATCAGCAACAGGGGCATGTTGAATGCGAGCGTCTCGTACCACGATACTTTGTCGAATGCCATCATTGGCGTAAAGTCGGTGAAGAGGTAGGCGATGCGTCCCTGGTCGTCCTCGCGAAATGCCATGTGGAACGAACCGTCCACCTGACGGAAGTAGAGCGGTTCCTCTTCAACGATCCGCCACTCGCCGTACGGCGAATCGAGCAGTAACGTGCCGTCGCCGGGATTCTTGACGTAAACGGTCGGACCCGTGAGAGCAAAGTATTTTTCAAGCGTGGTGTATGAACTCATCGTCCATTTGTATGCGCCCGTGAAGCGATCAGCCCGTCCCGCAAAATCCGTCGGAGATTGAATTGGTTCGACCGCGGGCGCGGGATAGTAATGATCGAAGAACGCCCGCTGAAACCCGAAATGCTGTCGGTTGAGTTCACCCGCGCCGAGACTGTTGTAAACGACAAACACGCCCAGGTTCTGGTCAGGCAGGAGCAACAGCATGGATTCCATCGGCTCACCACTGCCGCTGTGCCCAATCACGCCTTGACCATTGTCGCTGAATTCGAAAAAGCCGTAGACGCTGCCCAACATGCGCGGGTCGGGCGCGTATAACGTGCTGTGCATTTGCCGCGCCGTGGATTCTTCCAGAATGCGTATCTCAGTGGCGGCGTCGCCATAGAAGCCATCCTGCAAGTGCATGATCATGAAGCGCGCCATGTCCGTTGCCGTGGAACGCATGACGCCAGCGGGAAAGAGGTCTTCGGGACTTAACAATTGCGGGAATATCTGATAGGCGTCCTTGTCGTACATGTAGCCCACGGATTCACGCGCGCGCAATTCGGGTGGCGTGGGCCACTGGGCGGTCGTGCCTTTCATGCCCAGCGGGTCGAGGATGTGTTCCTGAATATACTGGCTGTAGGACTGTCCCGATACCCGCGCCACGATGTATCCCGCCAGCGCCGCGCCGTAATTCGAATACGCCGCGACTTCGCCGGGCGGGCGCACCCGCGCCGGGATGTGGGAAGTCAGCCATGCGGGCGGGGGCGCCGGGTCTTTCTCCTTCAATGTCACCAACTCGGCATGAAGATCTTCGAACCCTGAGGTGTGAGTCATCAAATGCTTGAGGGTGATTGGCTGTGGGTAGGTGTCCGGGATGCGAAAGTCGAGATAGGTGTTGATGTCCGCATCCAAATCCAATTTGCCCTGCTCCACGAGTTGCATCACCGCCATCCATGTGAACAGTTTGGTGATGGAGCCAAGTTTGAAGAGCGTCTGCTCGGGGTCAACGGGGATATTGTTCTCAAGATCGGCATAGCCGTAACCTTTGGTGAAGAACAACTTGCCGTCTTTGACGACTGCGACAGCGGCCCCGGCGATGTGATTCTTTGCCATATCCTTCGCGAAGAGCTTGTCTAGGAAAGCTTGTAGTTCGGCGAGATCAGTGGGGCCTTGTGCTCGTGATGGCGCAGTGGATGTATCTCGACTTGGGGCGACCATGTTCTCTCGCGCCCGGGCTAATCCGGCAATCGATAGCACTAGCCCTAGCGTCAATATGACCGTCATAGGCGCCGCCCGGAACTTTATGATCCTGAGTAGGTCGTTCAACGTCTCTCTCCCTACTTTGTTCAAGTTGGGTGTTTACCCAGACCTGTTCGAGTTGGTCTTTCTAAGCGGCCGCGCAAGAACAAGCTATTAGCGTGGTGGGAGTATGATATCATGAGGTTGCCGGTGCTAAATGAATGGACTATCCTTGGGCTAAAGCTCAGCAACAAGGATCATATAGAGAGATTGCCATGTCAAACGAGATCGTTTTTCTCATCGAAGCAGCGCCAGAAGGGGGATATCTTGCTCGCGCGCTTAGTCACTCGATTTTCACCGAGTCTGATACACGTGATGAACTAAAGCTGATGGTGCAGGGTGCGGTTCGTTGTCACTTCGAGGAACAGGAACGACCCAAGATCATTCGTTTTCACGAAGTGCGTGCGGATAGGTAGTCGGCGTCAACTCCGCGCCATCCGCCGCAACACCGTCTGCAAGATGCCGCCGTTCTTGTAATACTCCACCTCGACCGGCGTATCCACCCGGCTGCGGGCCTGGAATGTTTTGACCGAGCCGTCGCCAGCCGTCGCCCGGACGGTGTACACCTGGCCAGGCTGCATGGCATCGTCCAGGCCGAGGATGTCGTAGTGCTCGAAACCGGTCAGGCCCAGCGATTGCGCCGTCTCGCCAGGCAGGAATTGCAGCGGCAACATCCCCATCCCCACCAGATTCGAGCGATGGATGCGCTCGTAGCTCTCGGCAATCACGGCGCGGACGCCCTGCAACTGCGGCCCCTTCGCCGCCCAGTCGCGGCTCGACCCGCTGCCATACTCTTTCCCGGCCAGGATGATGAGGGGGATGCCATGCTCGCCGTACTTCATGGCCGCGTCGTAGATGCTCATCGGCTCGCTGTGGTTGCCGCCTTCGGCCTGGAACACCGTGTAGCCGCCCTCGACGCCCGGAACCAGGCGGTTACGGATGCGGATGTTGGCGAACGTGCCTCGCATCATCACCTCGTGGTTGCCGCGGCGGGCGCCGTACTGGTTCCAGTCGTGCTTGGGCACGCCGTGCGCCAGCAGGTAGTGGGCGGCCGGGCTGTCGGGGGCGATGCCGCCGGCCGGGGAAATGTGGTCGGTGGTGATCGAATCGCCCAGGTAGGCGAGGACGCGGGCGCCGGCGATGGGCTGCACCGGTGGAACTTCGGCGTTCAGGTTCTGGAAGAAGGGAGGCTCCTTGATATAGGTGCTGGTCGGGTCCCAGGCAAAACGGTCGCCCTCGGCCACGGCCACCTGGTTCCAAGCTTCGTTGCCAGCGAAGACATTGCCATATTCCTGCGCGTACATCTCAGGGCGCAGCGAGCGCCGGATCTCGGCCTGGATTTCCTCCGGGCTGGGCCAGAGGTCGTGCAAAAAGATGGGATGGCCGTTGGGATCGTGGCCGAGCGGCTCGGTGGCGAAGTCGATGTCCACCGTCCCGGCCAGGGCGTAGGCCACCACCAGCGGCGGCGAGGCCAGATAGTTGGCGCGGCAATCCGGGCTGACGCGGCCCTCGAAGTTGCGGTTGCCCGAAAGCACCGCCGCCGCCACCAGATGCCCCTGACGCACGGCGTGGTGGATGGCGTCGGGCAGGGGGCCGCTGTTGCCGATGCAGGTGGTGCAGCCAAAGCCGACGATGTGGAAGCGCAGGGCCTCCAGATAGGGCAGCAGATTGGCCGCCTCCAGGTAGCGTTGCACAACCTTCGAGCCAGGAGCCAGGCTGGTCTTGACCCAGGGTTTGATACTGAGGCCCCGACTCACGGCTTTCTTGGCCAGCAGTCCGGCCCCGATCATGACGCTGGGATTGCTGGTATTGGTGCATGAGGTGATGGCGGCAATGACGACATCGCCATGTTTGAGATCGAAGCGGGCGCCGTCGAAATCGACCGGCACGCGGGCGTGCACGCTGTCTTCGTGGACGCCCAGCCCATGCGGGCCTTGCGGTGCGGTGAGGGCGTGGCGGAAGTTAGTCTTGACATCGGCCAGGCGCACGCGGTCTTGCGGGCGCTTGGGGCCGGCCAGGCTCGGCTCCACCGTGCTCATGTCCAGGCTCAGCGTCTCGGTGTAGATGGGGTCGGGGCTGTCGTCGGTGCGAAACATGCCCTGGGCCTGGGTGTAGCGGGCCACCATCTCCACCAGTTCTTCGCTGCGGCCGCTGCCGGCCAGATAGCGCAAGGTCTCGTCATCGACCGGGAAGAAGCCGATGGTGGCGCCGTATTCGGGGGCCATGTTGGCGATGGTGGCGCGGTCGGGCAGGCTCAGGTGGCTGAGGCCGGGGCCGTAGAATTCGACGAATTTGCCCACCACGCCGTGTTTGCGCAGAATTTGCGTGATCGTAAGCACAAGGTCGGTGGCAGTGGCGCCGTGGGGCAGGCTGCCGGTCAGCTTGAAGCCGACCACATCCGGGGTGAGCATGTAGATGGGCTGGCCGAGCATGACCGCCTCGGCCTCGATCCCGCCCACGCCCCAACCCACCACGCCCAGCCCGTTGATCATGGTGGTGTGGCTGTCGGTGCCAACGACGCTGTCGGGGAAAACGACCGGGAGGTCGCCATTTCCCTGCGTCCCCGCGTCTCCCTGTCCCCCCATCACCACCTGGGCCAGATATTCCAAATTCACCTGATGGACGATGCCGGTGGCAGGCGGGACGACGCGGAAGTTAGCGAAAGCCTTGCTGCCCCATTTCAGAAATTCGTAACGCTCGCGGTTGCGCTCGAATTCGCGCTCGGCGTTGAAGAAAAGAGCGAAGCTGGAGCCGAAATTATCGACCTGCACCGAGTGGTCGATGACGAGATCGACGGGGATGAGCGGGTTGACTTTGGCCGGGTCGCCACCCATGCGGGCCATGGCATCGCGCAGCGCCGCCAGATCGACCACGCCCGGCACGCCGGTGAAGTCTTGCATGATCACCCGACCCGGCTTGAAGGGCATCTCGCTGCGCTCGTCTTGCTGTGGCTGCCAGCGGGCCAGAGCGATGACATCGTCTTCTGTCACCTCGAAGCCGTCACACTGGCGCAGGGCGGCCTCCAGCAGGACTTTGATCGAGTAGGGCAGGCGGGAGACATCGGCGATCCCGCGCTCGCTCAGGGCATCCAGCCGATACATGACGGCCTGGCCGCTGCCGGTGTCGAAGGTGGTTTTGGCGCCGAAACGGTCTTGAAGACTCATGGCGTAAATGGCTCCTGTTAGCAAAAAGCCCCGGAGGTCGGGGCGATGGTGTGTGGTGGAAAAGGCAGCGGCGATTATAGCACGCCGGATGGGGCGAGGGGGAAAATCCGAGCGAGTTTTGTCGCCAAAGCAGGGGCAAGCAGGCCCTGTTGATCGAATGCAAATGGAGGCGCGCCGGGCGGCATCGATATCTGAACGTCTTCCGGCCGATCGACATCCTGCAACACCTCCGGCCCTGCTTCCACCCAAGCGATTTGCTGGCGATAACGCTCGAACAAGACCCGGCCGCCGGCGTCGCCGCTGATCGACAGCAGATCGGGGAAGCGCCGCCTGTCGAACAAGACCGGGTTGCCGCGCTGCCCCAGGTGGCGGGGGGCGACGATGGCCGCGAGGGTGCGGCGGTGGGTTTCGACGAGGCCTTGAAGCAAGCGAGGAGGGAGGGAGGGCTGATCGCCCAGGACGAAGAGCGCCGCTTGCGTTCCGGCCCGACATGCTCGCAGCCCGGCCTGCATACTCGTGCTCTGGCCTTGCTCCCAAGCCGGATTCTCGACCAGCTCGACCGGCAGCCCGGCCAGGGTGGGGGCGATGCGTTCGGCCGCCGCGCCCAGGACGACGATGACCTGCTGGCAAGGAGCGGCCAGCACCTGCAGAACGACGTGCCGCAGCAAGGGCTGCCCGTCCCAATCCAGCAATTGCTTGGGCGAACCGAAGCGGGTGGAGGCGCCTGCGGCCAGGATGATGACGGCAATCTTGCCGTAGCTGGCCAGCACCGGCGGCTCGTGCACAAGCTGGCCGAGGAGGAGGGAGTTGAAGGCGGGAGCGAGGCGGGAAAAAAGAGATTGGAGATTGGTTATTGGCGCCTGCGCCAATAACCAATCTCCAATAACCAACTTTTCACACCCATTCACCAGCAGATGCCGTTCCGCTCCATCTGGCGCGCCGCGGGCGGGGCCGGTGGGATGGAGGAGAAGGCGGGCGAGGGCGGCGGGGGTGATCAGGTCGCCGGGCTTGAGGCCGGTCAGTCGGGTGACGAGTTCGGGGCGATGGGCGACGTGGGGGCCGAGGGGTTGGCCGAGGGCGGTGAGGTGGGCGAGGGTGACGACATGGGTGGCGTCGGGCGGGATCGCGGGCTCGCCTGGCGCGGGCGCTTTGATCGGCAGGCCCCGGCTGCCGTCGGCCTCGACCAGCACGACATCAGCCAGTTCCCGAAAGGCGGCGATGTGGTCGGGCGGGAAGCCGAGGGCTTTGTGCTGGGCCGGGTCGAGACCGCGCACAGCGAGGACGAAGCCGAAGCGGTCGAGGTCGGCGGCGAGGTCGGCAAGGTCGGGAGCGACGAGATGGGCGGGAAACAGGTCAAGCTGGTCGAGGCTGAGGCGGGTGGTGGTGGTCGCCACCACGCGTAACCCCTGTGCGGCCAACTCGCGCCCCAGTCGCAACATGGCGGTGGTCTTGCCGCCGGCGCCGGTGAAGGCGATGAGGGCGTCGGGTTGTACGCGCAAAGCGTCGGCAAGGTTCATGGTCGTTCAACCTACTGTTTCGTCGTAGCAGACCCATTCCACCACATTGCCGTCAGGATCATTGATGTACAACGAGCGCCAATGCACCCAGGCGTGTTCGGACAGTCGCACATCCAGCCCGAGGCCGATCAATCGTTCCCGCTCCGCCTCGAAATCGGCCTGATCGATGGTGAAAGCCAGGTGGTGGAGTGTGGTATGGCGCACGTCCACCGCCGCCCATTCCTGGTGGGAAGCGTTGCCCGGTCGCTTCTCGTCGAACAGCGCCAGGACGTTCGTGTGTCCCCCATAGCCGGGGGCGATGCGGAAGAAGGCGATGTCATCCCATCTGGCCATTGGCTCCAGGCCAACGACGTGAGCATAGAATTGCCACATCGCCTCCAATTGACCGGTTCGCAGGGCGATCTCGCCCAGGGCTTTGATCGGGCGGTTCATCTTGGAGCACCTCCGTCGATGCGTCAGGCAACGATCTGCTTATTGATCCCAACCCTGGCGTTGCACCAGGCATCCGATGTCTTGCTCAAGGACAGCAAACGCAGGTAGGGCGCGCAGCGGCGCGAAGTCAGAGGTGAATTCCGGCACACGCTGTGCTCGCTGGCTTGGGGAGAAACTGCGTAGCCGACGACCGGCCAACCCGCTGGCGCGACACAGACAGTCGTGCAGCTTAGATTTCGGATCTGGGAATTCTTCCAAGTTTTTCAGCGGCGGCAGATCCAATGATTTTGTATAAGTGCGGTTGCCGGCAGCCAACTTGATGGCAGTTTCATCGAAGAGTAGCCAGGTTTCTTGCATACGCACGGGAACCACACACACAACAGGCCACGCGCGCACCGCTGTGGCTTTCAGGCGGGATAGAGCTGCCTCGATCTCTTCGATTCGCTTTTCTCTTGGTTCTCTTTCCGCATCACGATGGATGAAAAGCAGATCGCATGGAAACAACTCAAGCCCCTTTTTGATCTTATCTGCCAGGGTCGGCCGTCCGCGCCAGACCACTCCGCGTAGGTCTGCCCATACTGACTGAATAGGCAGGTTCACACCTTGTGTTTGCAGTAGCCAAGTGAGAATCGGGACGAGCGCGATATCAGAACTTCCATCTGTAATCAGGGTGTAACGGAGTTCGTTCATTGCAGATCATCTGCATCGAGAAGCATCGTTGCTTTCACATCCGGTCTGTCCATGACGCGTCTGGGCCTGGTTCGTCCACTTGCTGGTTGCGCGGAAAAATTGTAACGACCAAATGCACTCGCCGGGCTAAGATAAGCCAGGAGGTTGCCGCGACTGACACAATGAACATCGGGGTCAGCAGTCTGTCGCCAGGTATCTGGCAACCAACTGAAACGAGCCGCCTTGAAGCGTTTGCCAGACCGAACCATTTCTTTCGATTCGGCTACAAGAAGGCTATCATCCAACACACCCTGAACCACGGCCGGTGAATGCGTATTGATAATCACCTGGCGAAGAGGATTGTCCGAGCTAAGTATAGATTCAGAGTCCATCGCAATATCCTGCAGAAGCTGCAACATAGCAGGTATTCTCTCGGGATGGATGCCATTTTCTGGCTCTTCCAGACATATCACCCCATTTGCTTCGGGATCCAGGAGTATGACCGCGAGGGCAAGAAATCTCAGAGTTCCATCAGAAAGTGAACGGGCCGGTAAAGTTGTACCGGATCGATCTTTGACCTCAATGGTAAGTAGTTGGCGACGCTCATCGCGATCAACGTGGATCTCACGCACATCGTCGATCAGGTCAGCGAGGCGAGATGAAACTTGATCATAAACATGAGGGGCTTGTCCGCTGGGTACTGGCTGATTGCCGTTTTTCTTGACGCGCGCCAGGTAGTCAAGCGTTGCCGGTAAGTGCGAACCGTCTGATCCCAGTCCTGGGGGCGTTGTGAATTCATCGGGTTTGCGCAATGCCGACGGCTCCAACTGGAGTAATCGCCACGATTGCATTTCTCGTCTGGCCAGCAGGGCAGTCGGGCTTTCGATTGCGTTCACTGACGAAAGCACTATCCGTGGCAAACTACTTGCGCGATAGGACCTTGGCTGACCACCACTTCCATCTTGATGCAGCCTGATCATTCCGCTTGCAGTATCGGTCGAGATCAATGGGCTCATCCGGCGGCCCTTGACGACCGAATTCCTCCAAACTGGCGTGTGTTTGAATGGTAAATTGGCATAAGCACTGCTTATGTTGATGTGCGTAAGATCTTCACTTTTCAGCTGTAGTGAACCACGAGAAGGTAAATCTTCATCATAGCGATACTCAATAACAATACGGTATTTAAGAAAAGTAATCGCTGCTTCGGCTTGTTGTCCCAAATCATCTACACCAATCCGGGGCACAATCATTTCAGTTTCGAAAACCATTTCATCGTCATAATCCTCACCAACGCGATGAAATAGATTCCTGATATTTGCGGTCCGACCTTTTTCAGCCCGGACTGAAAGGGCCGCATCCAGGAGCGTCTCATTCGTCAGTGCGCTGAGAAACTGTATGGCGTCGAACAGGTTCGACTTGCCGGAACCATTTACTCCGGCAATACAGGTAAATGGCCCCAAGCGTACATCGACGTCGATCAGATTCTTGAAACCGGTCACTTTGAGACGGGTAAGCATGTCTTTCTCCCTCGATTTGCCATACGGCTTGAGATGATTGCATCGCAAATCATACTGCTATTCGCCCGTTCAGTCAATGACTATGCGGTTAGGCAGTCAGTTCAAGCGATAACCCCAGCGCCTTGCTGCCAGACGACAATGTTCATACCCGGCCGTCTCCCGATTCAAAGCGACCTGGAAAACCGCTGATCTGCGCCCGCACAACCTCGACACCCTGGCTGTTGGTGCAGCGCCCGGCCAACCGCACCCAGCCCCGACGCTCGTCCGCCTCCACCACTTCGGCCTCGGCTGTGATCGTATCGCCGATGTAGACCGGGGCCAGGAACTCGGCGTGCATCTCGGTGGCCAGGAAGGCCCACAAGCCGCCCAAATGCGTCAACAAGCTGAACGTCAGCAACCCAGGCACGATGCGCCGGCCAAAAGGCGAAGCTTGCGCATAAGTGTCGTCGGTGTGATAGGGGTTGATATCCCAGGTCACGCCGATGAAAAGGGCGGCGTCGGCCTCGGTGAGCGTGCGCGTGAATGCAGCTTTGGCGCCAACGACGGGCGCTTCGGGGACGCGGCGGGGCAGCAGGGGCGTTCTCATGGTGTCGGGGGCAGCGGGAGCGGCAGGGAGAAAGGAAGAAGTCAATCTCGGAGCGACCTTGACATGATATACAGATCATCGCGTCGCGTCCAACCGATCTCCTGCCAAAAATCCTGCGCCTGCGTATTGATTCGATAGACGAACAGGTGGCACTTGTCGATGCCCTGCTCGCGCAGCCCCTCCAGGCATCGCTCGGCCAGCATCCGTCCAATTCCCCGCCGCCGATGCGACTCGGCCACAGCCAGGTGGTGGATGAAGCCCCGCCGGCCATCATGCCCGCACAACACCGCCCCTACCAACGTCTCGCCCTCCCAGGCCGTGAAGCTGAGACCCGGATTCCGTTCCAAATAGAGGGCGATGGCCCCGCGCTCGTCCGCCGCGCTCAACCCCACGCCCTCCGCCGCCTGCCAGAGGGCCAGCACAGCGTCATAGTCGGCAAGCGACATAGGGTGAATGACGCCTTCGATCATGATCAGTTTAGCTTGCGCGTCGATGCTTCGGCCAATTGGCCCAGATCCCCATAATCGTAAGGTGGACGCCGCCGCATGGCCAGGACTTCGACTGCTCTATCCCCTTCAAAGATCAGATAGATGACTCGCCACCGACCCAAACTCAGGCGGCGCCACTCACGCCCACCATTCATTCTATTCAGCGCCTTGCTTATCGATGGCCTGGGATCATCGGCCAGAGCGCTAATCGCCCGGCGAATGACTTGGCGTACATTGCCAGGGAGTTTTTTGAGTTCTTCATGGGCAGAAGCCCGGACAAAGAGTGTGTACGGCTTCACACCAATTCCTGTTGGACATCATCCCAGCGCAGAAAACCGGCCTGTTCTCGATCACCATGAGCAGCTTCCAGTGCTGTCAGCGCCTCATGGACAATGCCTATATCCTCAACGGTTTCAAGCCATTCCAGCATACTCTCCCAATCATCCACCTCGACCAAAGCATAGCGCTTTTCCTGGAGAGAAACATATTGAACTGATTGCAGGGCGTCGAGTCCGCTCATGGTCTTGCCTCTCAATGAAATTAAAAGTGAGTTTACTGCAAACCATGCCAGCCTGCAACTCGCTCTCGACAGTTTATCGGATCACCAGCGCGCATATCTGCACATATTTTCCAGAGGGCAGAACATGACGATCCAGATCATCAAGAGCCAGATTCGCGCCAACTTGGCTGCATTGCGCCACACAGCGGCGCAACAAGGTCGTGATCATCCGCGGCGCTGAGATCGATTCATCCACGCCAATACCGCCGCCAGCACGGCCCCGCCCACAGCCAATGATTTATCGCTGATGGTGTGCAGGGCTTCGGGGTCACTGCGGGGGTCGATGTCGCCCAGCTTGGCCCCGGGTTCGACGAGCAGACCAGGGTGCAGCAGCCCGCGCACGATCCCGGTCAGTGGGGCGAGCACCGGCTGGTTGACCCCGGTGGATTCGATCCAGCCAAGCATTTGGCCTGGCTCGACGCGCTCGCCAAACCCCACGGATGGGTTCCAAAGACCCGCTACGGATGCGCGCATTAATCGTTCTTGGCGAAAACCGACGATCTCGCCCGGGATGCTGGTGTCAGCCTCGGTCGCGCCCTGCCACAGCACCCGCCCCAGGCGATGCCCCCGGTTCGTTTCGATGGCGGCGTGGCAATTGCGCCCGGCCTCGAAGCCCGGTCCCAGGCCAACGACGAGGGGAGCCTGATCGAGCCGGGCGGCGTCGGGGCGCTTGAGCAGGCGGGCGTCCACCAAAATGGCCGGGCGCAGAAAAGTGATGACCTCGTCGCTTGGGTCGGGTAGGATGGGGAGGTCCCCGCGTTGGGCCATCTCCAGGGCTGCGGTGGGAGCAGCGACGCAGGTGGCGGTCACACCTTCGACGGTGTTCTCGCCATCGTAGACAGCCTGAGCGAAGGCGACGGTACGACGCACGGCCAGCGGTTGGGGCGTCTCGGTGGCGATGACCGGAAACCCGGCCTGATGCAGCCGATAGATGACGCCGGTGGCCAGGTCGCCGGCCCCGCGCACGAGGACGAGGAGGGTGGGGAAGAGCATGGCGTCCGGCCGGTCAGAGGGTTCGCGCTGGCTAGAGCAGTGCGATGGGTGAGACCGGCGCCGTTCCCCGTCCTGTTGGCGGCGGTGCGATGTTGGCTTGCTCCACTGGCTCGCCCACCAGGTCGTATTCCAGCGCGCCCGTGATGCGCACGTCGAGCATGGTTCCTGCCGGGAACTGTCCGGTGATGAGGACGTAGCCATCGATTTCCGGGGCGTCGCGGTAGGAGCGGGCCAGGGTGAGGTCGCCATCTTGCCCTTCGGTCAGCACCGTCAAGACACGACCGATCTGCGCCTGGTTGCAGGCCAACGAGATGGGTTGCTGCACGGCCATCAGGCGCTGCCAGCGTTCCTGCTTGACCTCGTTGGCAAGCTGGTCGGGCAGGGCGGCGGCGGGGGTGCCTGGTTCTGGGCTGAAGGTGAAGGCGCCGACGCGGTCGAAGCGGATGGCGCGTACGAAGTCCAGCAGGCCGGTGAATTCTTCTTCGGTCTCGCCAGGGTAGCCGACGATGAAGGTGGTGCGCAGAGTGATATCGGGCATGGCGCGACGCAGGCGAGCGATGGTGTCGTGGACCATGTCCAGATTGCTGGGGCGACGCATCCGGCGCAGGGTGGCGGGGTGGCCGTGTTGGAGGGGGATGTCGAGATAGGGGAGGATGGACGGCGTCGCCGCCATCGTCTCGATCAGTTCGTCGGTGACGTGGCCGGGATAGGCGTACATCAGACGGAGCCAGCGGAGGCCGTGGTCGTAGTTGGCCGCTCTGCGTGCGAGGGCATGCAGAAGGCGAGGGAGGCTGTTCGGCTCGCCGCGATCGCGACCGTAGTCGGTTGTATCCTGGGCGACGACGATCAATTCCTTGACCCCGGCAGCTGCCAACGCTTCGGCTTCGGCCACTATTGCTTCGAACGGATGCGAGCGCAGTTTGCCCTTGAACGAAGGAATCGAGCAGAAGGCGCAAGGGGCGTTGCAGCCGTCGCTGATCTTGAGGTAGGCGCTGGCGTTTTGTATGGCCGCTCGCGGGGTGGGCGAGTCGGGGCGGCTGTCGGGATCGCCCAGCATCTCGATACGCTCAAGCTGACGGCGGCCCTTGCCATTGCTGTTGACCCCCGCGCGTAATCGCGCGACCAGGCCCGCCACGTCCATCCATCGTCGCGTGCCCAGCAGTCCGTCCACCCTGGGCACACGGGCGATGATCTCCTGGCCATTGCGCTCGGCCAGACAGCCCGCGGCCACGAGCACCTGGTCGCGGCGTTTGCGTTGGCTGAGGTCTTGCAGGGCGGCAATCGATTCTTCGGCGGAGGTCTCCAGGAAGCCGCAGGTGTTGACGATGAGCACGTCGGCCCAGCGCGGGTTGTCGGTCAAGCGATAGCCCTGCCGCGCGAGTAATGCGGCCATGCCGTCGCTATCGACCTGGTTTTTGGGGCAGCCCAGGGTGAGGAGGTAGTAGGAGGGCGGGCGAGGCATCCGAGATGGAAGGGGCCGGGAGAGAGATCAGCCCTCGGGTTGGGGGGTGGGGGTGGCCTGGATGACGGCGCCGTTCTCCACCATCCAGATGATCTCGACGATGTCGCCTGGTTCACCCAGCGCGGGCAAGGTTTCGCCGTTGAGGGTTCCCTGCACACCACCGGCATTGCCGGTGCGCAGTTGCAGGATCTGGGTGGCGGTGTAGACCTGGCTGGCGCCTGCTTCCAGGATGCCTTCGAATTGGGGTTTGCCATCGGCCAGAACGCTCAGCCAGGAGCGCTGTGTGATGGCGATCTGGAGGCTAAGTTGCTGAACGGCGGTAGGCGAGGCGACGATGGTCGCCGTGGCCGTGGGCGCAGGGGTGGCGGCAGGTGCGGTGGCGGTGCTCAGGGTGGGGGGAGCGATGGTAGCAGGTTCTAGCGTTGGGGTTTCCGGCCCGGTGAGGACGATGAGGGGCGTTGCTGGGGCGGTGGCAGGCGGCGGGAGGGTGGCGGAGGGTGGGGCAGGAAGAACAGCGGCGTCGCCGAGCAGGAGGGGGAGCCCAAAACGAATGAGGAGGAAGCCAAGGGCGAGGGCGAGGAGCAGGAGGAGGGCCAGGCGCAAGAGACGGCGATAGAGGCGGACGCGGCCAGCGCCATCGTCGAAAAGGTCGAGATTGACCGGGCGATAAGGGGGCGGCTCGACCGGAACAGTGGATGGAGAGGTGGAGGGTGGAGGGGCGGGGCGGGGGGCGTTGTGGCCGAATTGGGTGAGAAGATCGGCGGCATCGAGGCCGAGAAAACCGGCGTAGGTGCTCAGGAAGCCTCGTGCGACGACTTCGTTGGGGAGTTCGTTCCAGTCGCCCGCCTCCAACGCCGCCAGATAACGTTGGCGGATGCGCGTCCGTGCTTCGACATCAGTAAGTGAAAGCTCCTTCGCCTCACGGGTTTGGCGAAGGAGCTGTCCGAGTTCCATCATGGAAGGATTTTTCCTGGTAAAGGTGGGGGCAGCAAAACCTGATGATACGAGGCGAGGGGCGGAGTTGTCAAAGACGGCGTTGTATCGCCGAAGGCTGGTAGCCGTCAGACCAGGAGTGAACGCCCCGCACCCTGGCCCGGTCGCGAGGTTGACAAGAGAAGGAGTGGCTTCTATAATCGAGAGTGTAATGCCCCCGTGGCGGAATTGGCATACGCGGTAGGTTGAGGGCCTATGCCCTTAGGGCGTGTCCGTTCAAGTCGGACCGGGGGCACCTGGAACAGCACCGGAGATTTCTTCCGGTGCTGTTTTGTATAGCAAGCGACATGAAGCCGGCGGGCGAATTGGCGATGGCTGCTTGAGCGTGTACAATGCGCCATGCAGTTCCGCCATCGTCTCCCGTATGACTCTTTCCCACCGTGATATGGCTAAGCAACCTACGAAAACATCGACGCCTCCTGCCTCGGCAGCCAGCCGCCGTGCGACGCGCCAGCAACGCGAAGCGCAACGACAACGTAATCGTTACATTGCTCTTGGCATCGTCGCCCTTGCCGCTGTCCTTTTCATCGCGCTCATCCTTTGGGTCAACCGGCCCAAGCCCATCAGTCTGGCCAAAGTCTTCACCGAGAATCCGCCGAACGCGAACGGCCTGGCTTGGGGGCCAGAGGGCGCAGCTGTCGTCATCCAAGACTTCAGCGACTTTCAATGCCCGTATTGCGGCAAACACTCGCTGGAGACTGTTCCCCAGTTGATCGCGCGTTACGCCAACAACCCCAATGTTCGTTACGAGTTCCATCCCTTCGCCTTCATCGGCCCCGAATCGGTGGATGCGGCCGCGGCTGCCTTCTGCGCCGCCGACCAGGAAAAGTTCTGGCCCTTCCACGACACCGTCTTCGCCAACCAGAACGGCGAAAACCTGGGCGCCTTCAGCAAAGATAACTTGCGCAAGATTGCTCAGGCGGCAGGGCTTGATATGGGCGCCTTCAACAAGTGCTTCGACAGCGGCGAGAAGCGTCGGAATGTGAATGACTATTTGGCCGCAGGCCGCAAACTGGGCGTGCAATCGACGCCCACTTTCTACATCAATGGCCAGCAAGTTTTGGGCGCCCAGCCGGCCAGCCAATTCTCCGCTCTCATCGATCAAGCCCTCGCCGCCGCCGGCAAGTAGCGCTGCTATCGCAGCCAAGGAGCATCCCTATGGCCACCGTTGCCGAAGCCAAAGCACGCATCACCACCCGTATCTGGCAATCTATCGCGCAGAGCGGCATCTCCGTGGCGGCCATCCCCCAGGATCAGTTGGACACCCTGGTCAATTCCATTGCCGATGGCGTTCTGGTGGCCCTGGACGAAGCCTTCACAGATGCCGGTTTGTCCACTCGCCAAGAGATTGCTCAGAGCCTGGCGCCGGCCGCCGATAGCGAAGAAAAAATCTTGTGGGAGGGCCGGCCATTCCTCTCGTTGGTGACATACTATCAGATCACCAGCGAACGCGTGCGCATCATCCGCGGCTTGCTCAGCAAAGACCGCGACGATATCGAGCTTGTCCGCATCCAAGACATCGATCTGGAACAAAGTCTGGGCGAGCGCGCGCTCAATGTGGGCGACATCATCATCCACAGTTCCGATCAGTCGCTGTCCCAGGTCGAGCTCCGCAACGTCCTCGATCCGCAAGCTGTACACGAAACCCTGCGCCGGGCCATGCTGAACGCCCGCAAGCGCTTCCGCTACAGCGTGCAAGAAGAAATGTAAACACCATGGACGGTTACAAGCTCCTGATCACCTACAACTATCTGAACTACCGCGAGCGGGAATATTATCGCTTCATGGTGCAGCAGTGGTTGCCTGGGATGCAGGCGTTGGGGTTCGAGCCAGGCGAGGTCATGCACACCCAGTGGGGCAAATATCCGGCACGGCTGATCGTCCTCTACGCCGGCGATCTAGGAATGTTGCGCAAGGCCATGCACAGCGCAGAATGGGAGCGCTGGCACCAGCAATTGCGTACGTTTGTCACCGATCTGAGCTATCGCGTTGTGCCAGCGCGCCCCTGGCTACAATTTTGATCTACAGCGGATAGCGCCCAAACTCCTCCACCGCATCCACCATTGCCAGGATGTTCTCGGCGGACACGTCGTTCATGATCGTGTGCACCGAGGCCACTATGTAGCCGCCGCCCGGCCCAAGGATGTTCATCACCCGGCGCACTTCCTGACGCACTTCCTCTGGCGTGCCGTAGGGCAGGACGCGATGGGTGTCGATGGCGCCGCAGAAGACCATATTCTGCCCAAAACGCCGCTTTAGCTCGGCCAGGTTCGACATCCGCCCGGCCGAGGTCTGCACGGGGTTGAGGATGTCGATGCCCATGTCGATGAAGTGAGGGATCAGGTCCATGACATCGCCGTCGGTGTGAAACAGCACTTTGGCCTGCGTGCGCTCCTTGATGAAGGCAATGAATTCGGCGTGCAGCGGCCCCAGGTATTGGCGATACATCTTGGGCGAGATCATCAGCCCGCTTTGCGTGCCCAGGTCGTCGCCGATCTTGATGATGTCGATCAGATCGCCGCACTCGGCCAGGAAGTTGTCCATCAACTCTTTGCAGATGTCGGTCAGCTTGCGCAGCAGGGCGAAGGCGAAATCGCGGTTGTTGACCATGTGGATCATGAAGCGATCCAGCCCCTGCATGGCGTGAGCGCGTTCGAAGGGGAACAACAGCCAGGGTGTGGCGACAATGGCGTATTCGCCCTCATCGCGCAGCTTCTGCGCCTGGGCGCGGGCATGGGCGACGCGGCTGGGGTCGCTCATGTCGGGCCAGCCAGGGTAGTTCTCGATTTCGGCGATGGTGGAGGCGTCGGCCAGGGGATGGACGCCAGGGAACCAGACATCGTCGGTCAACTCGATCTGCCCGCTGCCCCAGGAATCGATGAAGGGCGTGTGCGGCGGGCGAGCGCGATTGCGGGCCAGCACATAATCCGGCTCCAAATCCAGCACCCCGCGCACATCGCTGTGCAGCCGCATCATGGTTGCCTCGTCCGGCGCGGCCGTGCCCAGCTCCGGCCAATCGTAGATGTAGTTGTCGGGAGCGTCGATGCCCAGCAGCGCCTTCAACTCGCGATACGGCTTCATCTTCATCCCGGTGGCGTTGCTGACGCCGATGCAGATGGGCACGCGGTCGGGTTCTTCGTGATTGATGGCGGCGAGGACGCGGTCGCGGGGTTTCATGATGCGGTCTCCTTATCAGCGCTCGTCTTGTAAGGCGCAGTTGGCTCGTGTAGCGCGAGAACAGGAGCGACTCGCAACGGCTCACCGTCGCCCGCGCCGGCCCAGGCCAGGTTAGCTTCATTGTCCAGCTTGTCAAGCAGATGTTCCACCCTGGTCATCAAATCGGGCAACTTGCGCAGCCCGTCTTCCGACGGCGCAGATTCTGCCCTGCCGACGGCGCGAGCGAGGGTGGTGTTGATGAACTGGTTGAGGCTGGCGCCCTCGCGCTCGGCGGCCAACGCCAAGTCGCGATGAAGCGATTTGGGCACGCGCACAACGAACTTGCCGCTGTAGTCTTCTTCCGGACGGGGTTCGGGGATGGACAGCCCTTCTTCAATGGCAACCTCCAACCAGCCGGTCATGGCGTCCTGGATCATGGCCAGTGCCTCTTCGGCCGTGTCGCCCTGACTCATACACCCTGGCAGCTCTTGTATGCGCACGAACCAGCCTGCTTCTGCATCGCGCTGCAACTCGATGGTGTAGGGCAGATTCATGTAGTCTGCGACGGTCTTGTTCATCATCCTGTTCACCCCTATTTCAAGTTTCCTCGCCCGACTTTGGCCAATCGTCAACCCTCATCCTCCCGGATTCTCTCGATCGCGTTTAGTGCATCTTTCACAGCGCGCGGATGGACGGCGGAAGGTCTTGGATCAATCGTAATTGGGTAGTGGCCGGAGCGGTAGTAAATGCAATGATCCCCTTTGCCGCGCCGACACGCGAATCCGTAGTCGCGCAGCAATTGGTCAAGATCCTCGAATCTGACGGCTCGAGGGTTGTTTTTGATCCTGAAGAGGAGTTTTTCCCTCTGGCTCATGCTATCAACACTCCGATAGTACCATATTTAGTATCGTATGTCAAGGGGGTCTTCACACTGTCCTTACACAAAGACACGCTGGCGTCATGGTATTGGAAGGCGCGATGAACTTGAAGCCAAGGCCCCGCGCTGATTTCGAGAACTGGGCGCAACAACACGCGTCAGTGAGCAAGAGATGACCTCTCGGTCGCCACCGCCAAAAAAAGGGAACCAGATGCAGGAGTCAGTGATCCTTGCTATACGGTTTTCCATCCGCCGCCGGCGGGATGGCGCGACCGATCAGGCCGGCCAGGGCGATCATGGTGACGATGTACGGCGCCATCAGCAGGAACTGCGACGGGATGGGCACTTTCAGAATCGACAGCTTGCCCTGCAACGACTCGGCGAACCCGAAGATCAGGCTGGCCCCGAAAGCGCCGAACGGATTCCATTTGCCGAAGATCATGGCGGCGAGCGAGATGAAGCCGCGCCCGGCCGTCATCACTTCGTCGAAACGGCCCACCGAACCCAGGGTGAAGTAAGCGCCGCCGAACCCCGCCACCAACCCACCCAAGATCACGGCGACGTAGCGCGTGCGGAACACGTTGATGCCCAGGGTGTCGGCGGCGCGCGGGTGCTCGCCCACCGCGCGGGTGCGCAGGCCCCAGCGCGTGTAGAACAAGCCGACATGAACGACGATCAAAAGGATGTACGCCCCGAACAAAAAGATATTGCCCTCGAAGAAAATGGGGCCAATCACGGGAATCTTGCTCAACACCGGCAGCGAAATGGGCTTGAATGTGCCAGGGTTATTCAGCTCTTGAAAGACTTGCAGGAATTTGCTGGAGATGAAACTGGTGATGCCGACCGAGAAGATGTTGATCACGGTGCCGCTGATGATCTGATCGACCATGTAGTGGATGGAAAGCACGGCATGCACGGCTGCCAATATGGCGCTGGCAAGCATGGCGGCCATCAGCCCAATCCACAGGCTGTGGGTGACGCTGCCGACAAGGGCGGCGACCATCGCCCCCATCAGGAACATGCCCTCGATAGCGATGTTGACCACGCCCGCCCGTTCGCAGAGGATGCCCGATAGGGCTCCGATGGTGAGGGGCACGGCTCGCTGCACCATGGCCTTGAGCATGCCCACCAGGTTGATGGATTGATCGCGCGTAGCCCAGGTGAGGAAGGAGAAAATGAAGAATACGATGATCAGGCCCAAAAATACGCTGGTGCGCCGTCCGAATCCCCGCGCCAGCTGATAGGCGCCCATGGCTACGGCCAGCACCGCCAGCAGCGTCACTGTGGCGTATGACGGGATCACCCAATCGGCCAGGCGCTGATCGGCGGGCACCGGACCCAGGTTGAGGCCATACGTCGAGACAAGGCCCCGATCGACGCTTGAAGCAAAAAGCCAATAGGTCGCCAGCCCGATCAGAACAAAGACAACACCATAGATGCGATCACGCCGGGCATGGGCTTGCGCTGCCATTGATTTCGTGGAGACTGCCGTTGTCGTCGTCATGAGTGTTCTTCCTCTACTTGCCCCAGCCGCGGGTGAATACAGCGCCTTCGCCCGGCCCGGCTTGTCGCAGCCGGTAAATGGTGCGGATGATGGCGGGAGCGGCGATGAAGGCGATGATCAACGCCTGGATGACATCGATGATCTCGACCGGAATGCGCGCCAGGTTCTGCATGCGGGTGGCGCCGCTGCGCAAGGTGCCAAACAATAACGCCGTCAGCACCACTCCTAACGGATGGCTCTTGCCGACCAAAGCGATGGCGATGCTGTCGAAGCCGTAGCCAGACGAAAACGCCAGCGCCAAATTGTGATTCACACCCAGAACTTCATTGGCCCCGGCCAGCCCCGCCAGCGCCCCCGAAAGACACATGGCGATGACGATGTTGCGGGTGATGCTCATGCCGGCGTAGCGAGCGGCGTCCGGATTCTGGCCGACGGTGCGAACTTCGAAACCCCAGGTGGTCTTGAACAAGAACCAATAGACGAACAAAGCCACAGCCAGGGCGATGAAAAACCCCATATGAAAACGAATCGGCTCGGGGAAGAAGCGTGGCAGCTCCGCCGATTTTTCGATGAAGGGACTGACGGGATTGGCTGACTCTGGGCGCTTGAGAGGGCCTTTGTCGCTGAGCAGCCATTCGCTCAGCCGGAAGGCGATGTAGTTCATCATGATCGTGTTGATGACCTCGTGCGCCCCAGTCTTGGCCTTGAGGATGCCTGGGATGAAGGCCCAGAAAGCGCCGCCCGCCGCGCCCGCCAGAATCGCCAGGGGAATGTGGAGGATGGCCGGCAGACCTTTGACCGCAAATCCCACCCACACGGCACAGATGGCGCCGATGTAGAGTTGGCCCTCGACGCCGATGTTGAACAAGCCCGCCCGAAACCCCACCGCCACCGCCAGGCCGGCGAAGATATAGGGCGTCGACGTCACCAGGCTGTCGGTGATGGGGTAGAAGGCTTGGGTGATGGCTTTGCTGTCGCCGCTGCCAATGGCGCTGACAATCTGCGACAGCGAACCGATAGAGCCCTGCCAGAGCGAGCCATACGCCGTGGCGATGGCCTTCCATGCTGCCCCGAAGGCCGAGCCGGGGGCATTGCGCAAGGCCGCCAACACGCCCAGATCGGTCACTACAATCAATAACGAGCCGGCCACTAACGCCGTGAAAATCGCCAACGCCGGAATGGCCAGCGACTGCAGAACCCGCCGCCCACGAGGCGGCGCGACAGGCGGAGAAGCAGCGAGTTGGGTCATGGCTTTACTCCAAAGACTTGCAGAAAACTCACGCAGTGTGAACCAGAGACGAAGGACGATAGACGAAGAATGCCTTCGTTTATCGTCCTTCGTCCTTCATCTAAAACACAGCTTCCACTTCTTCTTCTTCCAATTCGGGGGCGATGGCCTGGTCGGGACTGACGCCGGCCATCAACAAGCCTAAATATTCTTTGTTCACCCGCGCCGCATCGACCGTGGCCACAAAGCGGCCGCGATACATGACAGCGATGCGGTCGGACAAAGCCAGGATTTCGTCCAGTTCGGTCGAGACCAGCAACACGGCGCAGCCGGCGTCGCGCTTTTCGACAATGCGCGAATGGATGTATTCGATCGATCCCACGTCGAGGCCGCGCGTCGGCTGCGATGCGATCAGGAGCTTGATCGGGCGCGAAAATTCGCGCGCTACGATCACCTTTTGCTGATTGCCGCCCGAAAGCGATCCCGCCGAAGTGCCGATGCCGGGCGTGCGTACATCGAACTGTTTCACCCGCTCGCTGGCCGCTTTCTCCACCGCTGCCTGTTGAATGACCACCCCCTTGGCAAAGGGCGGCAAATAATAGGTGTTCAGCACCATATTGTCGGCTACGGGATATGTCAGCACCAGCCCGTCGGCCTGGCGATCTTCAGGTACGTGGGCCACGCCCATTTCGGTGACCTGGCGAGGGCCAGAGCGAGTAGCGTCGCGCCCCAGGATGGTTATTTTGCCGGAGAACGGTGTGCGCAGTCCCGTCAGCGCCTCGACAAATTCGGTCTGGCCATTGCCCTGCACGCCGGCCACGCCCACCACTTCGCCCGCCCGCACTTCCAGCGCAGCGCCGGCCACCGCCAGGTTGTCGCGGTCATCCAGTACCTGCAAATTCTGGATCTGCAGCACCACATCGCCTGGCGTGGCTTTGGTTTTCTTCGCCTTCAGATCCACTTCACGGCCCACCATGAGCGAGGCCAGTTGCGATTGTGTCGCCGTCTTGGGGTCGGCCTCGCCCACCACCTTGCCCAACCGCAAGACCTTGATGCGGTCGGCCACGGCCAGCACCTCGCGCAGTTTGTGGGTGATGAAGATGATGGATTTGCCCTGCGCCACCAGCGACTTCATGATCTTGAACAGCTCATCAGCTTCCTGCGGTGTGAGCACAGCGGTTGGCTCGTCGAGGATGAGGATGTCGGCCTGGCGATAGAGCAGCTTAATGATCTCGACCCGCTGCTGCACGCCCAC
Source organism: Chloroflexota bacterium (assembly GCA_041918515.1). Classification (GTDB taxonomy): domain Bacteria; phylum Chloroflexota; class Anaerolineae; order J102; family J102; genus SSF26. Next base: position 39,862 of record JAYRVO010000031.1, read on the forward strand.
CGGCAAATCTTTGACGTAGGCGTCGGGATTGACAGCGAGACCGAACTTCTCTGAAACCTCGCGAATATGCGCGGCGGCCTTCTTGCGATCCAGAAAGATGCCGCCTTTGAGCGACTCGACGCCCAGCATTACGTTCTCGGTGACGGTCAACACCGGCACGAGCATGAAGTGCTGATGCACCATGCCCACGCCCGCAGCGATGGCGTCGTTCGGGCTATGCACTTTGATCTTCTTGCCCCGAACGGCAATCTCGCCCTCATCTGGCTGATACAGCCCGTAGAGAATGTTCATCAATGTTGACTTGCCCGCCCCATTCTCGCCGAGCAATGCCAGAATCTCACCTTGCTCCAGCGTCAAATCGATGTGATCGTTTGCCAACACCCCAGGGAAGCGTTTGGTAATGCCGCGGAGTTCGAGGATAGGCGCCATAGCAAATCCTGTTGGGAAGAGAGAGAACCGGGAAACCAGTACACCTGTAGACCGGTACACCGGTAGATCAGTATGCCGGGAGGGAAAAGTTTTTCCCGGTATACCGGTCTACTGGTTTCCTAGTCTACCGGCATACTGGTTTCCCGCTGAATGGCCCCAAGTCTATCACAAAGTCGCCGAGAATAAAACTGGCGGCTCAGAAATTCTGAGCCGCCAGTTTGCTTGTGGATCAAACCCTAAAGGTTTCCCAAAACCTTTAGGGTTTCTTGGTTTGGGGGAAACCTTTAGGGTTTCTTGGCGCAATCCGCTTACTTCAGTGTGCTGAAGCTGTTAACCTTGATCTTGCCGTCGATGATGTCCTTGGTGACCTGGGCGAGGCCGTCTTTGAGGGCCTGCGGCACCTTGGCGTCGAAGTCATGGAACGGGGCAATGCCGATTTCGCCATTCGCCAGCGTCGCCACTTGCAGACCGCCTGCAAACTTGCCCGCAGCCGTGGCCTTGGTTGCGGTCTGCACCGACAGTTCCAGGTGCTTGAGCACGCTCGTCAGCACGATGTCCTTGTACTCC
>JAYRVO010000032.1:0-9280 GCA_041918515.1 Chloroflexota bacterium
GCACTTGTATAGTCTCTCGTACGGCGGTTGGCATGGTTCTCTCCTTGCAAGAGGTTGTGAAATGGTTTCTTGCAATCATGAACCATCCAGCCGCCTTTGTCACGTCAGCATTTAGCGGAAACTAAAGTCGTAGTACATTCATCAAAGCAGAGGTGAAAGTTTCTGCGGAGGAAATAGAGGAAATAGTCGATCTTGTCCGCCGCTCAACACCGGCATGAACCCGACGCGCTCCGCTAATGCTCCGAGCGCGGGTCATGCTTGCCGTTAGCCGTATCGGACGGGCCGCGAAAGGCCGGGGCCAGAATTGCGTTTCGGCCAGCAAGTGCGAGAATGAAAGGGTCGCTGCGGCGGACGGGCATCGACCAGCTTGTCGCTCCTGGCGCAGGTTGTGCAGGCCAGCATGTTGCTTCCATCCGCAGAATTGGCTAACATCACGTTCCAGCGGACGGTCCCTTCGACAAGCGACCTCCGGTCGCCGCTCAGGGCAGGCTCTTCGACAGGCTCAGGAGGGGCGTTGGGCCCTCCTGAAACCGCACGCAAACTTGAATCCCACCGGCGAACTCTGTCCCTAACCTTCGGACTGAACCCGCCGCCCGCCGTTGAACTTCGCCGTTGGGCCGGCTGGCGGAAAGCTGTGGGTCAACCAACAGGATGACGCACGACTTGCCAGTAAAGCTAACGCTCAACTATTTCAGGGTTCTTCAGCGACGCGCAAGGAACCAAACATGCACCCGATACAGGCCGATGCAGAGGAGTTGCGGAAGCAACTTGAGAAGGGAGCGATCCAGCGGGCGTATAAAGCCCTACTCTCCTATATGATGGGCCTGCGCACGCGCTTTGCGAACAGCTACGGGGATTCTGCTGTCTCTGGTCTCTACCAGGGCTACATGGACATGACGTATTTCGCACTCTTCCCACCATCGCTCAAACAACGCGATCTAAAGGTAGCAATTGTTTTCAACTACGAGGCGTTCAGGTTCGAAGCCTGGCTGGTAGCCCGCAACCGGAAGGTTCAGCGGCAGTACTGGGAGTTGTTCAGAAACAGCCAATGGAACGCGTACCGTGTGGTCGCACCCGCCAGCGGGATTGATTCAATCGTTGAATGTGACTTGGCTGGCGACTTCGACCTGAGCGACCCGGACACCTTGACTGCCCGCATCGAAACCGCTACCGGCGCGTTCGTCAACGACATGGCGAGATTCCTTTCTCAGCACCAGCCGCCTGACTTGGGCGTCTAGCCAACCGATCTTCGCCCGTAGCGCATGATGATCGACAACGGTTCGCCATCATGGGTGGTGGGTCTCGTTATGCGGGTCTGTTTCTTGGGCAGCGGCCTAACCTCAGTTCCAGGTGACGGCTGCGCCGGGAAGATCTCGCCGGATTGACGGTTACGTGCTGGCGCAGCCGCAGCTGAACCGCTGTCGTTGGGCGGGCTGAGGATATGAACTGCATGAGTTGGATGATTTCAACCTTGACTTTCCCAAGATAGTTGGCTATATTCGACGTGCGAATAAGTGTTCTAATATCGAGGGAAGCAGACATGGAGTTTCTAAACAGATTCCTGCTTGGCGATTGCGGTGAAGTTCTCAAAGATCTCCCGGATAACTCGGTTGATCTGATCTTCACCTCACCTCCTTACGCAGATCAGCGAAAAAAAACCTACGGTGGGGTTAGCCCGGATGAATATGTCAGTTGGTTTTTGCCGAAAACCGAACAGCTTTTGCGCGTTCTGAAACCTACAGGGACCTTTGTCTTGAATATCAAAGAGCGGGTTGTAGATGGGGAGCGGCATACCTATGTGCTTGAATTGATCTTGGAAATGAAAAAACAGGGTTGGTTATGGACCGAGGAGTTCATGTGGCATAAGAAAAACTCATACCCAGGAAAATGGCCCAACCGATTTCGAGACAATTGGGAAAGGCTGATTCAGTTCAACAAGACAAAGAAATTCCATATGTATCAGGAAGCGGTCATGGTCCCCGTAGGTGATTGGGCAAAAGATCGCCTATCCAGCCTTAGCCAAACGGATAAAACGCGAGACGAGTCGAAAGTGGGAAGTGGTTTTGGGAAAAACGTATCCAATTGGTTAGGGCGCGACTTGGTATATCCCACAAATGTGATACATATGGCGACAGAATGTGCTAATCGTGACCATAGCGCAGTATTTCCACTGGAATTACCAAAATGGTTTATAAAGCTCTTTACCAAACCAGAAGACCTGGTACTAGATCCCTTTGTAGGTTCAGGCACTACTGCGATCGCCGCTGTACAACTTGGGCGAAATTACACTGGGATCGATCTTAATCATGAATATATCGAATTATCAAGTGCCAGGGTATCTGAAACGCAAATGTATTTGCCAAGTATCGCAGAAGGGCGCGCTAGTACTACAACGAGACTTTGAAAAAGCAGGTGAGCTCTGCTAAACCTTAGTGCGGAGGCGAAGCAGAATGATAGAAACCGTAATCAAGCCGCTGGCGCAAATAGAGTTGAAGGCTGACGCGCTGAAGGAAAAATTGCTTTCCGAATTGGAAATATACCATGCCATCTACAGTCCGCTATTCAAGCGGCGAGAACAACGAGAGCACAGCAAGCAGTATTTGCAGGGTTTGTTATCGCCGGATGTCGAAAACAAATCGATTGAAACGATGATAATACAGATGAAAGGCGACGATGAGAACGCCGTGCGGGCATCACAGCAGTTTATCAGTCGGGGTGCGTGGTCGGATGAAGAGATTCTGCACCGTCATTGGCAAGAGGTAGACGTGGATTTGGGAGACAAGCAGGGTGTTCTTATTCTGGATGGGAGTGATTTCCCCAAACAAGGAGAGGATTCAGCGGGGGTGAAGCGGCAGTGGTGTGGGGAATTGGGAAAGGTGGCGAATTGTCAGGCAGGAGTTTTTCTAGGTTATGCCAGTGCTGCCGGTTATACGTTGCTGGATCGTCGTTTGTATCTGCCAGAGGAGTGGTTGCGGGATGAAGCCTATGTCAAACAGAGCCAACAGTGCGGGATTCCGGCAGATGTAACATTCAAGACGAAGCCGCAACTGGGCTTGGACATGGTCAAGGCAGTCGCTGAGGCGGAGGTCCTTCGATTTCGTTGGCTGACCTGCGATGAGGCATTTGGCAGAGACACAGCATTTCTGGATGAAGTGGGAGAGTACGTTCACTACTTTGCCGAAGTGCCGCATGACACCGAAGTCTGGAAGCAAAGACCTGACACAGCGGTGCCGGAGTGGTCTGGACACGGGCGCAAGCCCACGCTCACTCGCTGCAAAGCGGGGGAGCCGCCAGCGGAAACAGTAGTAGCCATTGCTGAAGCACTCCCGGCTTCAATCTGGTCTCGCCATACAGTCAAAGAGGGCACAAAAGGGCCGATTGTGGCTGATTTCGCCTGTCTGCGGGTGGTCAGCATGCGCAACAGCCTCCCTGGCCCCGCTGTTTGGCTGGTTTTGCGACGCCATATCAACACGGGTGAGTTAAAATGTTTCCTCTCGAATGCCCCTATGGATACTGCGCTTACAACCTTCGTCTGGCTGAGCGGTATGCGTTGGCCTATCGAAACCTGTTTTGAGGAAGGTAAACAAGAAATCGGGCTGGGCGACTATCAAGTTCGAAGCTGGACAGGATGGCATCACCATATGACCTTGTGCATCCTCGCCCACTTCTTCTTAGTGCGTCTCAAGCTCAACCTGCAGGAGGAGGCCCCGGCACTGTCGTTGCCGCAGGTTATTTTGTTGTTAAAGGCGGTTCTGCCTATGCCTGAGTTCAACCCTGAATTCGCCCTCGACATCATTGGTTACCGTCAGCGTCGTAACCATGCGGCCTATCTCGCTCATCGCAAACGCCGTCTCGCTCAACTCAAAGTCTCGTTGTAGTACTAGATACGACGGGCGAATTGATCGATGGGTTGTTGTGTATACTGACATTGTTGAACCAGTGGGCTACAAGGCGAAAGAGCATAACGATGATTTTCGAGACGGAAAGAACAGAGTTGCCAACCGGTTTACAAACGTAGCCGCTCCTCTTGAAATTGTGCTAGCCACCTGACAGTTTCCGAAAATAGGACGCGGACGAGCGCGGAAAAAATGCTTCTTCGCCGTGAATTGGGAGAAAAATCCGCGTTCATCAGCGTTTATCCGCGTCCCATGTGCCGGTGACGTTGTTTGCAAACAAGTACACATAGAGTAGTTAATTTGAAAACATCATTATCCCATCTTTGCTTTTAAGGACGGCGAAATATGGGTCATTTGCGAATTTATTCCCCAAAAAGCAATAATGGAACATTATCATTTGAAATTATCGAAAATGATGAAGATTTAAATATGATTGCGGAAATATTTGAAAGGAATACTGATAGAGATTATATTGCCATGGGAGATGTTGAATCTGATAGGATAAACGAAAATTTAACATGGGACGAAAATATCAAGTATATATTCAAGGAAGAATATAAAAATGATAAGGAAAACGTGGATTATATTGCAATAAGAAATGAATGTAATGAAATAGTGGGGCTAGTTATAGTGTGTGTAAATCCTCGAACTAAATATGCAATACTATATGATATAATTATAGATAGAGATGAAAGAGGAAAGAATTATGGAACAACAACATATGAATGGCTTGAAGATCAGCTTCGAAAAATGGGGACAAAAAGGATTCTATTGGAGAGTGGTATTAATAATAAAAATGCACATTCATTCTTTCGTAAAATGGGATTTAGTGAATTTGCCATAGAATTTATAAAAGGAATATGATATTCCGCTGCTGATTCGACAAAGGCCTCCCTCGTCTACTGACCTTGGCCTTGCGCATTCTGACGCTGATCGAGTTTCTCGGCTGGCGGGCGTCGCTGCGGCCATCCTCTCGATCTGGCACTCCTGGGATTCGATGCAATCCGGCGGCGTCGCTGCTGCCGATGACGCCCTCCCCGCCCGCCTGCTGGACGATCCCCGGCCCACCGACGGGGTCGCGGGCAATCTCCAGACTTTCCGGCTATGTTAGCTGATCTTGCACGCTGAGCAAGAAAACTTACCACCAAGTCACAAAGACACGAAGGAGAAAAGACTGAACAGCTTGGTGTCTTCGTGTCTTCGTGGTTCACGATTAGTTTGGTTCCGGCTCATCCGGGTTAGGGTAAGGGCGGCAAGTCGATGGGGTCCTCGCGCGGCTGGCAGGCGCCGCAAAAAAGGGCGTTGGCCACCACCAATGCCTTATACATCCCCTGATCGTTACGATAAATCGCTTCGATATGCGGAAAGACCTGTGCGTGTTCTTTGCAGACGGCTCGGCCACAGAATCGGCAGGAGCCATGCGCCGGGCGGTCGCAGTGCCAGCAGTTCATAGCGTCTCCTTGTCCTCCGATTGTAAGGGGGACAAGACGGCAACAGCAAATCGTCCCATTGGCTCTCAGGCTGCCGCAAGCCCCGCGCGCCGCGCATCGACCAGATGCCGGCTGGCGGCGCGCTCTAGCAAACGGCTGGCCAGCAAGTGGGCGGAAACGAGCTGATCGAACGACTCCTTGCCCAACACCAGCACCCGACCCGGCGTCAGAGATCGCACGGTGGCCGTGCGCGGCACCTTGTGAAGCAGGGCCACCTCGCCCACATATTCGCCCGGTCCCAGCTCGTGCACGACGCGCTCGCTTCCTGGCTTGCCAATCGTCACTTGCATCCGTCCCGCCTCGATAATGTAGAAGGCGTCGCCTTGCTCGCCCTGACGGATCAATTCGAAGCCTGCCTCGACCTCTTGCGGGCGCAATTGCGCGGCAAGCTGCTGGATTTGCTGGCCGTCCAACTCGTCGAAGAGCGGGATGTGGCGCAGCAGGTCGGCGTGAGCAATCGACCGGTCCAGCTTCTCGCGCAAGGCGAAGCGTTCTTTGACCAACAAATCGAAATCACGACGGCTCAGGGCTACGGTCTGTGTGGGCGCGAGCGCGCGGCAGGTGGCATTGCGGGGGGCGTCACTCAAGAGGGCTAATTCGCCGAAATAATCGCCCCGATGGAGCCGCGCCACCACCGCGGTTACGCCGCGCGCGTCCGTCCGGCTGACCTCCACCTCGCCCTGTTTGACGATGTAAAAGCGGTCGCCGGCTTCGCCCTGGCGGATGATCACCTCGCCGGCAGGGTGCGTCGCCAGTTTCAGTCGCCGGGTGAGCAGTTGCACTTCATGGGCGTTCATGCTGGCAAAGAGCGGCATCTGCCGCAGCAAGGCGGTGTAGTCGTTGCGCGTGTCTCTGAAATCCCGGCTCAGCGCCGCCGCTCGTTCTATGTAAGGAAGCAAAACTTCGGCTCCGATCTCGCGTTCCTCCCACGGCAGCAGGTCATAGGCATGCTGGAGGGTCTTGTTCGTCAGCCTGTCCCCAATCTCCAACTGCGTCAGGTTGAGCAGCAGATTCAGAGCGCCCGCCCACTCGCGGCTTTCCTCGCCCAGCGTCCTGTTACTGCTCACTGTTGACTGCTCACTGCCTACTGTTAACTGCTCACTGCTCACTGTTAACTGCTCACTGCCCACTGTTAACTGCTCATTGCTCACTGTGATGCGCCAGCCAGCTGTTGCTGCCATACTTTGCAATCGCAACCGCACTCGCCTCTCGGCCCGTTGGCCCGCAATCTCGCCGACCAGTTGTAAGATACCGGCCATCATCCAGCCCGCAGCCCGTTGTAAACGCACGGCGTCATTGAAAGCGTCATCGAGATTGGCGGCGAATTCGGGCCGGGCGAGCGTCAGCGAAAGGCGTCGCGAGGCCAGGTCGTGCAAAAAGAGTCCCGAGGCCAGCAGGAGAAAGCCGAGCAAGCGCCATTCGGCCGAGCGCCATGGCGCCATTGGCGGCAGGATGGCGGCAAATGCAGAAGCCAGCCCCAGGCAGATCAAGGCCCAGGCGGGGCCAAAACTCGTCCTTCCGCGCCCGACTAATTGGATCAGCGCCCAGGCCAACGCCGCCAGTGCGAGCAGGCTAAGCCCAAGCTCGTCGAAGTGGGCAAGGGTTGGCGACAAAACATTTGCTGCCAGCGCCACGTCAAGAGCCAACAGCACCGCCGCCAAACTCCCCAGCAGACGGAAGGGCCAAACCAGCCGCGAACCGGCGTATTCTTGGAGGTTGCGACCGGCCATGATCAAAGCGACGACCAGCGCGGCCAGGCTGAGTCCCGTCGCCAGTATCGGCGCCTGCAACCAGCGGAGTGCGAGGGTCAGCACGATGGCGCCTATGGCCAGGAGCGCAGCGACGCGGGTGTTGCTGGCAAACAAACCCTTGCGCGCCAGCCCTTTGAGAATGCCGCGGCCGATGACAAAGGCAGCAAAGCCCAGAGCGAGGACGAAGGGGAGGCTGATGGTCAAGCCAGCGAGCGCGGCCATCAGGGGAGCGAAGCCTTGGCCGAAGCCTTGGCTCTGCCGAAGGAGAGTGCTGACCGAGTTGGTAAGTTGTCGTTGCCAAAAGGAACCCGCCAGATAAATCGCATAGACCGACCAAATCGCCGAAAGCAGCCCAAAGACGGTGAAAATGCGTTCCTCACGCGAGAATGCCGACAGCGCGGGCAAGGCGACGCGCGTGCGTCCGGGGGTGTTGGGAAGGGGGCGGCGGAATTTCTTGGGCAGGCCGTCGCGCAGAAAGCTGAGGGATTTGTAACGCAGCAGGGGGATTTCCAGCCAATCCATCAACAGATAGTAGCCATCGAGCTGTAGCAACGGGTTGAGATTGACGAAGACGATGATGTAACCAAGAAAGGCAAATTGAAAGAGGAAGTCGCCGCCGACCATGCCCGGCCACAGGGTGAGGGCGATGGCTGCCAGCCCGCTGCAAACGAGGTTGACATATGGCCCCGCCCAGGTGACGGCCAGGCGACCGCGCTTGGCCTCCATCCAGATGTCGGTCGTATCGACGAAAAAGGCGGGCATCCCGAAGTAGATCATGAACCCGGCCTGTCGCACCTCGCGGCCATAGTGTTTGACGGTCAGGGCATGGCCCATTTCGTGTACGAAGATGACGACCAGGTTGGCAATAATGAGGCTGACAACGCCGAGCAGCACTGAGCCGCCGGCTTTGAACATGTTATGGCCGCCCGCTGCAATCAGGCGGCCAAAGGCGACCAGGCCCAGAACGCTGACGACGATAAAGAGAATCTGGGCGAGGCGAGTGTAGAGCAGGCGAGCGCCGCTGCGGTAGACGCCGCCGATAATCCCGTCCAGGCCATCGATGGCAAAGGGGCGCTGCATGAACGCCTGCCAGAGCGAGTTCAGCCAATAGTCAGGGCGACGGTGCTCGAGTTGACGGCGAGTCTCTTGATAGACGCCTGCCGGCTGATCGACCAGGAAACGGTTCGCCTTGAGGCCCCGCACCAGCGCCGCCACGCGCGGGAAGGCAAAGGAGCCATAGGCGGCAAAGAAGGCGACTACCAGCTCTTTGATGCTTTTCGAGCCATCCATTTGTTGCCAAAGGAAGTAATCTTTGTCATTCAATCGGTAATAGGTCTTGGCGGTAGGGTTCTTGATCACGTAATACTCGCCCTCGCGCCCTTGCAAATGGCTGATCTCCACTCCCGGCGCGGCCTGGGGCCGGTACTGGGCTAGATCCACCTGGGCAGCCAACCACGCCCACAACCCCGTCCGTCGCGGCGGCTGCCTGACGGCTTCTGTGATTTGGTTCCACATCGTCGAATTCTGCATTACCGCCTCCGGTGGCATCATGCAAAGGCGCTGGGTTGCCCGCAATCGGTGGGCAACCCAGCGCCCGCTCAGTGTTTCGTTTGTCCTACGGCATCAAGAGCCTGGTTCCATAGCGCAATGTCTGGCGATAGCGCCTTGCGAGCGCGATATCCAAGTCGGCGCTCATGTTGACTCAACCGACGCTACCAGCATCAGTGCCGAGGCCCGCGCCCGCCGCACTACCGGCATCAGCGCCCAGACCCGCGCCCGCCGCACTACCAGCATCAACAGCGCCAAGGCCCACGCCCGCCGCACTACCAGCATCAGCGCCCAGACCCACGCCCGCCGCACTACCGGCGTCAGCGCCCAGACCCACGCCCGCCGCGCTACCAGCATCAACAGCGCCAAGGCCCACGCCCGCCGCGCTACCGGCGTCAGCACCGAGACCCGCGCCCATCGCGCTACCGGCATCAGCGCCGAGACCCGCGCCCATCGCGCTACCGGCATCAGCGCCGAGACCCGCGCCAGCCGCGCTACCGGCATCAGCACCGAGACCCGCGCCCATCGCGCTACCGGCATCAGCGCCGAGACCCGCGCCCATCGCGCTACCGGCATCAGCGCCGAGACCCGCGCC
>JAYRVO010000033.1:0-18868 GCA_041918515.1 Chloroflexota bacterium
CCCCCCGCCCCGCGCCCCCGCCCCGGCCCCCCCCCCGCCCCGCCCCGCGCCGCCCCCGCGGGCGGCGGGGCGGCGGGGCGGGGGGGGGGGGGGGGGTTCGGTGGGACGACGTATTCGATGAGGAGTTGGGGGCGTTTTTCCAGGGAGGTGGATTGGGCCGAGTGGGCGGTGTAGGCGACGCGCGAGCCGGGGAGGCCGGTGAGGAAGAGGCCGAAGTTGCTGGCAGGGACGGTGTGCCAACCCTGGACAGCCAGAGTGATGTCCCAATCGTAGGCGGCGTCAAGGGTGTCGATGTGTACGACGGTTAGAGGAGTGGCGTCGCGGTCGAGGAGGGGATCGGTGGCGCCGGGGCTGGCCCAGGGGGTGTTGGCAGAGGCGAGGAGCCAGGTGGTGGTGTTGGGGTCCCAGAGGCGACGCATACGGTAGACGCCGATGTCGGCGGCGTTGCCGTTGGAGCGGGCTTCGGTTTGCAGGCGCAGGAGGGCGCGCTGGATGACGGCCTGGGAGGGGAGCCGCGAGAGGTCGAAATGGAGAAGGGCGCCGGATTGGCCGGCGGCTCGCATTTCTAGAAGGTTGAAGTTGCCGTAGTTGGCGTTGGGATCGAAGGAGTTGATCCAGGTGTCGGTGGCGCCGCTGTAGCCGTTGAGTCCCTGGCTGAGGATGAGCGTCTGGATGGCGGCGCTGCCAGCGAAGCGCAAACGGCCGAATTGGTCCCAATGTTCACTGGTGGATGTGCCCTGCCACAGTAGTTTGTAGTCCCATGAGCCGCCGTCGTCGTCGTCGCGAAGGCCAAAGGTGAAGCCGATGACTTTGCCGGGGGTGATGGGGTTGTTGTCGAAGACGCTGAGGGGGATGGCGGCTTCGATGGCCCAACCATCGGGCAGGGTGACGATGGCGGCGTTGAGGGTGGTGGCGACGCCGAAGTCGGTGATGCGGCCATCAGGGTTGAAGGTGTATTGGTGGTCGCCTTCGTTGGGGCCGGCCAGGTCGTGCCGGCCGTCGAAGCCGATTTCGATTTCGTCGTCTTGCCAGATGGCGGCGCCGGAGTCGTCGATAAGGGTGTCATCGAAGGCGCGGCCGGCGATGTAGAGGTAGGTGGCGTCCCAGGTCAGGAGGAGTTGGAGGGAGGCATCGGCGGGGGTGGGCGGAGGCGGGGCGCCTTCCTGGTACGATGCCGTCGTGGCATCGAGCGCCAGGGCAGGGATGGATGACCATTCCTGAAGGTTGCCATCGATGGTGGGAGGGATGGCGATGCGGGGGATGTCGATGAGTTGGCCTATGCCAGTGGGGGCATGGGCGGAACTCAGGAAGGCCGCCAGAGGGAGCAGGAGGGCGGCGAGGGGTATGATGAGCAGTTGGCGCTGCATGACGGCCACCGCAGGAGGGGAAATGAGGAGGCGTGGGGGCGGCGGGTTAGCAATGAGTAAAGGGGGCCTATGTACGCGGCTTCACCTGTAACGAGTATAGCTTAGGAGGGTGAAAAGGAGATGAAGCGGCAGGTTGTTTTCGATGACAGTTTTTTCACAATGGCGGGCGGGTGGTTTCGGGAGTGTGGGCGAGCGTGCTATACTCCGTTGTCGCTCAGGTCGGGCGTTCGATAATCTGTTTCGTATTGCGTATTGCGTATTGCGTATCGCGTATTTCTTATCCCTTATTCCAAGTTTTTACGGAATATGCGGTATTATTTTTTTCCCAGGAGTCGAGTTTCATGGAACAACAGAGTTTAGGTGCGATTGCTGTCGTTGGCGGGACGGGGGCCGAAGGGTCGGGGTTGGCGTGGCGCTGGGCGCAGGCAGGGTTGGATGTGATCATTGGTTCGCGATCAGCCGAGAAGGGGGCGGTGGCGGCGGTGGAGCTGAATCGCCGGTTGGGGAAGGAGGCTGTGCGGGGGACGGATAATCTGGGGGCTTGCGAACTGGCGGACATCGTCGTGCTTTCGGTGCCGTATGAGTCGCAGGCGATGATTTTGGACAGTATTCGCCCGGCGCTGGCAGGGAAGACGTTGATTACGTTGGTGGCGCCGCTTTTGGGCGAGAAGAAGGGTCGGTACACGCCGCCGCCGGGTGGTTCGGCCGCGCTGGAGGCGCAGGCGCAGGTGGGCGGCGAGGGGGTGACGATCGCAGCGGCGTTCCAGAATGTGGGCGCGCATCATCTGGGCGACGTCGATCATGCCATTGATTGCGATGTGTTGGTGTGCGGGGATAGCCGGGCGGCGCGTGATGTGGCTGTCGCCCTGGCCGAGGCGGCCGGTCTGCGCGGGATTCAGGCAGGGGTGCTGGCCAATGCCGCGGTGGTGGAGGGATTGACGGCGGTGTTGGTGGCGATCAATGCTGCTTATAAGGTGCGAAGCGCAGGTATTCGCGTCACGGGGTTGCCGGCGTGAGGCAGTTGGTCGCTACGGCTTTGCCGGGGATACCGCTCGTGGCGCCGGGCGCCGATGTGGGGGCGCTGACGTTGGCCGGGTTGGAGGCGGCCGGGATCGTGCTGCAACATGGCGATGTGTTGGTGCTGGCCTCCAAAATCGTGTCGAAGGCGGAAGGGCGTAGTGTGCGCTTGAGTGAGGTGCAACCTTCGCCAGAGGCGCAGGAGGTGGCCCGCGTTTGTCGCAAGGACCCACGCTTGGTCGAGTTGATCCTGGGTGAATCGAATCGTGTGCTGCGGTTACGCGCCGATTTGATCGTGGTGGAGCACCGACTGGGTTTCGTCTGCGCCAATGCCGGGATCGATCATTCCAACGCTGATGCAGATGCTGACATCGTCCTGCTGTTGCCGCGCGACCCCGATGCTTCGGCTGGCAGCGTGCGTGCAGCGGTGATGGCTGCCACTGGCGCCGACGTGGCGGTGATCGTGAACGACAGTCATGGTCGGGCCTGGCGGTTGGGGACGGTGGGCGTCGCTATCGGCGTGGCCGGGCTGTTGCCCCTGTCCGACCTGCGCGGCCAACCCGATCTCTTCGGCCACGCCTTGCAGGTGACGGTGTTGGGTGCGGCGGACGAATTGGCCGCCGCCGCCAGCATTCTGCAAGGCGCGGCGGACGAAAGCTCGCCGATCATCCACCTGCGCGGCGCGCCCTACCGTACTGGCGTTGGCCGCCTGAGCGATTCACTCCGCCCCCACGAATTGGATATGTTTCGCTGATCCGAATGCCCGGCTAACAGTCAACAATCAACAGTCAACAATCAACAGTGAAAATTACGAACTGCGACCTGCCACTTGCCCCATGTCCCCCACCCTCTATCTCGCCCGCCATGCCACACCCGACTGGGATCGCAAGGACATCCGTTACGACATCCCGCCCGGCCCGCCGCTGGTAAGGCAAGGTGAGCAAGAAGCCGAGTCGCTGGCTGTCTGGCTGGCAGGTCGGGGCATCCGGCAGCTCTATGCCTCGCCGATGTTGCGGGCGCAGCAAACGGCGACCATCGTGAGCGAAGTGCTTGGTTTGGCGATCATCACCACGCCGGACATCGTCGAATCGCGCAAGGGTGAGACTTATGAGGCGATTCTGACCCGGATGAGTCGTTTTTACGCGCAGTTGCAGGCCGATGGCAGCGACGGCGCCGTGGCCGCCGTCTCACATGGTTTCCCGATCGAGGTCTTGCTCCGGCATTTGGGGCTGGGCGAGGAGCGGATGGCGCCGCTGCGCCAGCGTTTCGACCATCGCAATGTCGTTCCCTGCGCCGGCGTTTGGGAGATCGCGCCTGTGGGATGCAATCTGGCGTTTACGCCGGAATTGCCTGTCATGGTGTAGTGTGCGGCCCGGCTTGGCTGAACACCAATCCCGATGGCAGTTTGGGGTAGAAGTAGGTGGCTTTGGGAGGAGTGACGTGGCCGGCGTCGGCCAGGGTCTGTAGTTGGGCGATGCTGGTGGGGGTGGTCAGCAAGGCAGCCAGAGCGCGTCCGCGGCGGACGTGGTCAGCGGCGATGGCTGCATTCGGCTCGAATTGGAGCTGGGCCTTCTGGGTTTGGGGATCGACGCTGACGCCAAAATAGGGGCCGAGCACCAGCGTTTGCAGGATGGCGACAGGCGTCGCTGCTACCTCTGCGGGATGTGCGGCCAGAAGGACCTGACGTTGGGCAGAGTGCGGACGCAGGCGGAGCAGATAGGGCGCTTGGGCGTCCAGGATCAGGCCGAAGACAGGTTCGCCAGGGAGGCAACGGTCGAGGACGCTGATCAAGGCTTTGTCGTCGGCGAAAGGGAGGAGGTCGAAATCCAGGGCCAGGGCCTGAAGAAGCGGGTCGAAATCGATCCGGCGTCCGTGTGTGACCAAGCGGTGGGTGGGCAGGATGACCGTGCCGGGGTCTTCCATGGCCGCGAAATAGGCCAGGCAGAAGTCGTGGGGCTGGTCGGAGCTGGCATCACCGGTTTGCTCGCGACGCCAGACCTGGTAGGCCAGGGCGGTTTCGTAGCGATGGTGGCCATCGGCGACATAAAGGGTGCGCTCGGCCAATAATCGGGTCAGGTCAGCGATGAGATCAGGTTCGCTCAGGCGCCAGAGATCATGACGATCATCGCGGTCGTCGCGGTAGGTGGCATCGGGGGGGCGGGCTTGCCCAAAGGCCAGGCGCTGGCGCACAGCGCCGTCGTCATCCTGGAAGAGGGTGAAAATGGGGCTGTCGTGCAGACCGGTGGCTTTGAGCAGAGCCAGGCGGTCGGCTTTGGCCTGGGGGAAGGTGCGTTCATGGGGCAGGATGCCCTGGCCCCAGGGCGCCAGGCGCAATTGGGCGATGCAACCCCGACGTTCGGTGGCCCGGCCATCGGGGAGGTGGAAGTTTTGGCGCAGCAGGTAGAGAGCGGGTGTGGGGTCTTGCTGCAACATGCCCTGGTCTTGCCAGAGGCGCAGGGTGTGGGCGGCGCTGTCGTAGGCGCTAAGGCCAGCTTCCAGATGGGGCTGGGGCAAGGTGAGGTGGACGACGTTGTACGGATGGCGCGCGGCCAACGTGGCGCGCTCGGATGGACTGATGACGTCGTAGGGTGGCGAGGCTACGTCATCCAGTGGGATCTCAGGAGTGTAGCGCCAGCCACAAAAAGGACGGATGTGAGCCATCGCGGTTCAGAAGAGGGCCAGAGGCGTCCCGATCAGGTGGGTGGGGGTGCGATGGATGGGGCGGTAGCCCTGGGCGGCCATGTCAGGGGTGGGGCCGCAAGCTTCGTCGGGTTTGTCTGAAAGCGATGTGACGAGCGCGCCGCGCGCCTGGAGCCAGCGGCAGGCATCCCAAACCTCCTGGGTCAGGCAGATTTCATCCGCCAACCGCGCAGCCAGGGGCGCATCGTCGGGCAGGTTGCCCAGCCGGGCCACAGCGGCCAGGTATTCCTGGCGCCGGAAGTCCTTGAAGGGGGTGGGGTCGTTGGCCCGATGGGCGTTGTACACAGCCTGGTGAATGGTCGCCAACGCGGGCGGCAGAGTGTGGGCCTGGGTTTGCACCCGGCTGATGAACGTATCGAAGTCTGGGATGTCGCCCGACCGATAGGCGTCCTGGAGCCGGTCGAGCGGCATCATGCCTGCGCCCGCCATGATGCAGATATAGGCCAGGTAGTCTTGATTGTCAGCCGTCAGTTCTTTGTAGGTCGGGCGATTGAGTTCTTCGTAGATGGCGGCAAAGGCGTCCCAGTCGGCGTCGGGGCCGAGGGCGCTGAGCACGGTGTGGTGCATGCCGTCCAGTCGGGTGGCGTCGATAGGGCGATCATTGCGCCCGCGCGCGCCCAGGGCGGTCTTGTCGATGTCCACCACCACGATCGTCCGCGCGTCCAGGCTCAGCCCGCGCGCGGTGATGTGGCCCAGCCAGTCGGCGAGAGCCTCCCAGCGATTGGCGACATAGAGGTCGCCCCGCCAATCGGCCTGGCCCGCGCGGCTGAGGTCCTCGGCGCCAATGAAAGCTGATCCTGCCCAGCCGGTGGCGCCCACCAGCGTCTTGAAGGCCCCGCCATCACTGCCCAGCGTGTCGCCGATGAGCAGCAGTTCGGTGGGGGGCAGGTCGGGCGCGTGGAGGTCATGAAAGCGGCGCAGGATCCAGGCGGCGGCGTGGGGATAGGCCGGGTCGCGTTTGCGGAGGATGGCCGGGCCAGGCAAGCCCATGTCGCGCCAGGCGGCAGACAGACCGGGGACGCGCGGGTCGTAAGGTTCTAAATTGCGATAGACGACGAAGTCGCCCGTGAGGTCGTGGAGGGTGGTGAGGGGTGACAAGGTGGCAGGGTGATGGGGTGATGGGGTGATGGGGTGACGGGGTGACAAGGTGACGGGGTGACAAGGTGACAAGTGATGGGGTGGTGGGGGCGGTGTGGGGGCGGTGTGGGGGTGGTAGGGGCGGTTCATGAACCGCCCCTACGAGATGTATCCTTGATGAACCATCAATTCGGCGTTGAGGATGGAGCCGCCAGCGGCGCCGCGGATGGTGTTGTGGCCCAGGAGGGAGAAGCGCCAGTCGAAGAGGTTGCACGGCCGGATGCGGCCCACGACGGTGGCCATGCCGTTGCCAGCCATACGGTCGAGCCGCGGCTGGGGGCGGTTGAGCTGGTCGCGGACGATGACGGCAGGGTCGGGCGCGCTGGGCAGGCCGAGTTCCTGCGGCAGCTGGCGATAGGAGCGGAAGGCGGAGATGAGGTCGTCGCGCGTGGCGGCGCGGCGCAGAGCGACGGAGACGGCCTCGAAGTGACCATCCACCACTGGCACACGGTGGCAATGGGCGCTGATCTTGAATCCCGCCAGCTCGATGGCGTCTCCCGCCAGC
This sequence comes from Chloroflexota bacterium, assembly GCA_041918515.1. Taxonomy (GTDB): domain Bacteria; phylum Chloroflexota; class Anaerolineae; order J102; family J102; genus SSF26. The sequence goes on from JAYRVO010000033.1 coordinate 6,727, forward strand.
TTGCCCATGATTTTGAGCGGCTCGGTTTCGACTTTGTCTTCTTCGCCGTAACTATGCGGCATGACGTTGTCGATGAGGTCGAGGGAGGGGACGCCGGGGTAGCCAGCGCCGGAGGCTGCCTGCATGGTGGCGACGAAGACCTTGTCCAGGCCAAAAGCCAGGTCGAGCGGGTGCAGCGCGCCCACCAGGTGGGTGGCTGTGCAGTTGGCGTTGCAGACGAGGAAGCCGTCCCAGCCGCGCTGAGTCTGTTGTGTCTTCACCAATGCCAAGTGGTCAGGGTTGATCTCGGTGACGACCAGGGGCACGTCCGGGGTCATACGATAGGCCGAGGCGTTGGAGAAGACGAAATGGCCAGCCGCAGCCAGGATCGGCTCCATCTCCTGGGCTTCGTCGGTCGGCAGGGCCGAGAAGAGGACGCGGGCCTCGATCTGGCCGGGCCGGCCGAGCTTGATCGGCATATCGGCCACATGGGGAGCCAGGGGCGTATCCAGAACCCAGTTGACGGCGTCGCCATAGCGCTTGCCCGCCGATCGCTCGGAGGCAAGCAAGTCGGTGAGCCGGAACCAGGGATGATTAGCAAGGAGGGCGATGAAACGTTGGCCAACAGCGCCGGTGGCGCCGAGGACGCCGACAGGGATGGGTGACATAGGGTTGACTCGGTGAAGATGAGTTGTGATGAATTGATAGAACGTCGGTTAGCGCATGTGCTGTCCCAGCGCCACGATATCAGCCAGCACGCCCGCTGCCGTGCCCTGTGCGCCGGCGCCGCGGCCCTGGAGCACCAGCGGGTTCGGGTGATACACAGCGGTGGAGAAAGCGACGAGGTTGTCTGTGCCTTGCAGTCGCCCCAGCGGGCTTTCCAATGGTACGGCTTGCAAGCCCACCCTGGCTTTGCCATCGGCAAGCGAAGCGACGTAGCGCAGCGTCTTGCCTTCGGCGCCGGCGGCGAGGACGCGGGCGCTGTACTCGGCGTCCAACGACGAAACGGCGGCCAAGAAATCGGCGACGTTGCCGCCTGCCAATGCAGGGGGATAGAGCGACTCGACGGCCACCTCTGCCATTTCCAGCGACCAGCCCATCGTGCGAGCCAGGATGAGGGCTTTGCGAGCCACATCCATGCCGCTGAGATCGTCGCGCGGGTCGGGTTCGGTGAAGCCTTTGGCCTTAGCCTCGTGCACGAGGGACGAGAATGCCTGCCCGGCTTGTAAGCCGGTGGTCAAGAAGCCCAGCGTGCCGCTGAAGCAACCCTCGATGCGGTGGATGGCGTCGTGCGAGGCGATCAGATTCTCGCGCAAGGCGGCGATGACGGGCATCCCCGCGCCCACGGTGGCTTCGTAGCGCAGGCGTCCGCCGGCGGTGAGTTGGCGGAAGGTGGCGTGATCCTGGGTGAGTGGCTTTTTGTTCGCCAACACCGCCGCGTAGCCGCGGTCGAGCGCCAGGAGCAGGGCCGCCACGGTTTCATCGCTGGCTGTGACATCGATGACAATGGCATGTCTCGTCCCGGCCACGTCTACGATGTCGTCCAGTCCTTCGTGGCGATAACCCAGCTCGGTTTCGTCCAGGCTTTGACCCTGGTCTTTAGCGGTCAGGATGCGCTGCCAATCGTCATCGCCAATCCCTTGCTCGGCAATGACGGCGCCTCGGCTATCGCAGACCGCGATGTAGCTCAGGTGCAGGCCATAACGCCGCTCGAAATCAGGCCGCGCAGCCAAGACGCGTCCCACGACCGCGCGGCCAACGCCGCCGAGACCGAACTGGATGAGGGGGATGGAGTGCATGAGGACAGAGAACAGAGGGCAGAGAGCAGAGAGCAGAGAACAGAAGGCAGGGGGCAGAGGGCAGATTAGCTGTTCGTGGTGACAAAGAAGGCGTCGTGAATCTTGCGCACGGCGTTGTCGGCGTCGGCTTCAGAGACGACCAGAGAGATATTGACCTCGCTCGATCCCTGCGCCATAGCGATGACGTTGATCCCAGCTTCGCCCAGGGCGCTGAACACGCGTCCGGCAATGCCCGGCGTGCCGCGCATCCCCGCGCCGACGATGGCCACGATGACGATGTTGTGAACTGCGCGCACTCGATCGATGTAGTGTCGCGATAGTTCCTGCGCCAGCTCCTGTTCGAGCGCGTCGATAACGGCGGGGGTGTCGCCTTGGGGCACCGAGAAGCAGATACTTTGCTCGGATGACGACTGACTGATCATCAACACATTGGCGCCCACCCCGGCTACGGCCTTGAAGGTGCGCGCGGCGATGCCAGGCACGCCGATCATGCCGCGACCTTCTACATTGACCAATGTCAGTTTCTTGATGGCGCTGATCGCTTTGACCGAGCCGCCGTTGCTGGTCTGGGGCAGCACCAGGGTCGAAGGGCCGCTGGGGTCGAAGGTGTTGGCGACGCGGATGGGGATTTTGGCCTCGATGGCGGGCAGAATGGTTTTGGGATGCAGCACTTTGGCACCGAAATAGGCCAACTCGGCCGCCTCGATATAGGTCATCTCTGGCAAGGTGGTGGCGCTGGGGACGACGCGCGGGTCGGCGGTCATGATGCCGTTCACATCCGTCCAGATTTGCACTTCATCCGCCGAAAGGCAGGCGCCAACGAGGGCCGCCGAATAGTCCGATCCGCCCCGGCCCAGCGTGGTGGGGATGCCGCTGGCGGTGGCCGCCACGAAACCGGTGACGACCGGCGTCTTGCCTTGCTCCAACAGGGGTCGCAGACGAGCGTTGGTGTGGGCGCAAGTGGGTTCCAAGAGGGGGGTGGCCGAGCCAAAACTATCGTCGGTGACGATGATCTCGCCGGCGTCCACCCATTCGGCGTCGATGCCATGGGCGCGCAACACTGCCGCCAGCAGAGGCGCTGCCATGCGCTCGCCCAAGCCAGAGACCACGTCCAGCCCGCGGGCAGTCAGCTCACCCAGCACGTAGATAGACTGGCAAAGTCGCTCGAAGGAGCGTAAACGCTCGTCGATCAGGCGACCATAAGCCGCGCGCTCGACGCCATCTTCGATGAGCTGCCCGGCCACCAACTGATGTTTGAGGAGAAGGTCGCTACGGGCTTCGCGATAAGGCTGCTCGTAACCCTCGGCTGCTGAGCGGGCGGCGTGGATGAGAGTATTGGTCACGCCGCTCATGGCGGAAGTGACGACTACGACGTTAGCGTCTTTGGCGCGAGCGTCGGCGACGATCTGCGCCACCTGTGCAAAAGCTTGTGTGTTGCCGACGGATGTGCCGCCGAATTTGAGGACGAGCATGATGTCTCCAGAGGTCAGAGATCAGAGGGCAGAAGGTGGAGGGCGACTATGAAAATGCCCTCCCCTTTGGACGGGAGGGCAAGCTGCGTTGCCTGCGAACAAGCGGCAGCGAGTGTAGCACGGGCGGGGAAGAGCGTCAAAAATGGATTGGGGCACGGGGTTGAGCCTGCAATAAGCCATACCCGCAGCGGATGTAAACGCTTACGTTCAGAAAGGGACCCCTCGCGTTGAGATTGGACAAGCCCCCGCCCCCTGCATATAATTTTTGCTTCATCCTCGGCGACGACGCCGCCCCCTGGCAACGCAGCCCCTGCCCCACGTTCCACACGCAGCGCAGGGGTTTTTGTTTTCCGTTTCTCTGCAACGAGACGCGCCCATGAGCTACATTCCTTCACCCACCGCCCTGCGCGGCAGCCTCTACCACCCTCGCCACGAACACGACGCCTGCGGCACGGGCCTGATCGCCGACATCAACGGCCGACGTAGCCATGAGATCGTTGGCATGGCCATCGAGGCGCTGGCGAATCTGGAACACCGCGGGGGTGTGGCTGCCGATGCCGGCACAGGCGACGGCGCTGGCATCCTGGCGCAGATTCCCGTCGGCTTGTTCGGCCACATGCTTGGCCTCGACCAAATCAAGCACGGAGACCTGGCCGTGGGCATGTTCTTTGCCGACCGCCACCTGCGGCCCGACGATTGGCACCCCATGGTCGCGCGCAACCTGCAGATCGTCGGGCTGGAGGCGTTTGCCTGGCGGATGGTTCCAACCCAGTTGGAGGCGTTGGGGAAAGTGGCTGCTGAAACGCGCCCCGTCATCTGGCAAGCCTTCATCGCCCGCCCAGAATTCCTCGATCGCGGGGATGCCTTCGAGAAAGTTCTCTACCTGGCTCGCCGCGGCATCGAATCCGCCGCCGCCGCCGAACAAATCCAACTCTATGTCCCCTCTCTTTCTAGCCGCACCATCGTCTACAAAGGGCTGATGTTGGGATCACAGCTTGCCAACTTCTATCCCGATCTGGCCGATCCCGACTTCCGCAGCGCCATCGCCGTCTACCATCAGCGCTACGCCACCAACACCTTCCCCAACTGGAAACGCGCTCAACCCTTCCGCCTTCTGGCCCACAACGGCGAGATCAACACGTTGGACGGCAACGTCCATTGGATGAAAGCGCGCGAACTGGCCCTGCGCGACGATGCTTGGGGCGCAGCCATCAGCCCCATCATCGACATCGACGGCTCTGACTCGGCCATGCTCGACAACGCCGTCGAAGCGCTGGTGCGCAGCGGGCGCGAACTGCGCCATGTCCTCATGATGCTGGCGCCCGAAGCCTGGGAACGCATCCCCGGCTTGCCAGAGGAGCGGCGAGACTTCTACCGCTACCACGCCTGCCTGACTGAGCCGTGGGATGGCCCCGCCGCCCTCGTCTTCAGTGATGGCCGCGTCGCTGGCGCCACCCTCGATCGCAACGGCCTCCGCCCCTCGCGCTACCTGCGCACCAAAGACGGCCTCGTCATCGCCGGCTCCGAGACGGGCGTCATCGACATCCCCGCCAGCCAGGTCACCCGACGCGGCAAGCTCGGCCCCGGCCAAATGCTTTTGGTCGACACCCGCCGCGGACGCCTACTCCTCAACGATGAGACCAAGTCCGAGGTGTGCAGCGCCCAACCCTACGGCCAGTGGGTTCACGCCCATCTCTATCACCTCGACCGCGTAGCCGCCTTCAAGCACGTCGATGGCGATGACTTCGGACAGGAAGGCGCCGAGGCGGAGCCGGTCTACGAAGAAGGCATCCTCGTCGAACCGCCCAAAGAAAGCGATCTCCCCGCCGCACTCCTGCCTCTGCAACAACTCTTCGGCTACACCGCCGAATCGCTGGCAGTCGTGATCAAACCCATGGCCACTTCGGGCAAAGAAGCGATCGGTTCGATGGGTGACGACACCCCCCAGGCCGTACTCTCGCGCCTTCCTCGCCCCCTCTTCCACTACTTCAAACAACGCTTCGCCGAAGTCACCAATCCCCCCATCGACCCCCTGCGCGAGCACATGGTCATGTCGCTGACCACCCTGGTGGGACGTCGCCGCAGCCTCCTGGAAGAAACGCCGCAGCACGCACGCCTGCTCCAACTCGACAGCCCCCTCCTCGACCGCCAAGCCATCGCCACCCTGCGCCGCCTGCGTCGCCCCGCCAACGTCGCCTTCGACGCCCATCACGACGGCCTGCCCTTCTCGCTGGTCGAGCTGGACATAACCTTCCCCGTCAAACATGATGTACGCGGCCTAGAAACCGCGCTCGATCGCTTGTGCCAGGAAGCGGTGGACGCCCTGGCCAACGGCCACAACCTCTTGCTCCTGACCGACCGCGCCGCCGGCCCCGATCATGTTCCCATCCCCAGCTTATTAGCTGTGGGCGCCGTCCATCACCACCTGATCCGCCGCGGCTTGCGCATGCAGGGCAGCCTCCTCGTCGAAGCAGGCGACGCCACCGACGTCCACCGCGTGGCGGCGCTGATCGGATTCGGCGCCAGCGCTGTCCATCCCTGGCTGGGGCTGAACACCGTCCGCGACATGGCCGCCGATGGGCGACTGAAAGGCATCGAAAGCACCGACCAGGCCGGGCATAACTTCCTCAAAGCCCTCGAAGCCGGTCTGCTCAAGATCATGTCGAAAATGGGCATCGCCACCGTCGATAGCTACGCCGGCGCCCAAATCTTCGAGATCATCGGCCTCGACAGCAGCGTGGTCGATCGCTGCTTCACCGGCGCGCCCAGCCGCATCGGCGGCATCGGCTTCGTCAAACTCGCCAACGACCTCCTCTATCGCCACGACCTGGCCTATAACACCCCCGCCGACAAACTCGAACACTGGGGCTTCTTCAAATACCGCAAATCTGGCGAACACCACGCCCTCAACCCCGACGTCATCGACCTCCTGCACCAGGCCGTGCGCACCCCCGGCGCGGGCTTGCACGAAGGGGGCTTCACCGAAGCCTACGCCATCTATCGGCGCTACAGCCACATGCTGAACCTTCAGCCACCCACCGATCTGCGCGACCTGCTGGCCTTCAAACCCCGCCGCACCCCCATCCCGTTGGACAAAGTGGAACCGGTGGAAGCCATCCTCCGCCGCTTCAGCACCGCCGCTATGTCAATGGGAGCGCTCAGCGAGGAGGCGCATGAAGTCCTCGCCATCGCCATGAACCGCATTGGCGGACGCTCGAACAGCGGCGAAGGCGGCGAAGACCCCGCACGCTTGGGAACCGAACGCAACAGCGCCATCAAACAAGTAGCCTCCGGGCGTTTCGGCGTCACCCCGGCCTATTTGGCCTCTGCCGCAGAACTGCAGATCAAAATGGCGCAAGGCTCCAAACCCGGCGAAGGCGGCCATCTCCCCGGCCACAAAGTCAGCGACAAGATCGCCGCCATCCGCCTGACCACGCCCGGCGTCGCCCTCATCTCACCGCCGCCCCACCACGACATCTACTCCATCGAAGACCTGGCCCAGCTCATTTACGACCTGCGCCAGGTCAACCCCGCCGCCGACATCTCAGTCAAGCTCGTCTCCGAATCGGGCGTGGGCGCCGTGGCGGCCGGCGTAGCCAAAGGCCGGGCCAACAGCGTCCTCATCTCCGGCCATGCCGGCGGCACCGGCGCTTCGCCCCTCTCCTCGATCAAACACGCCGGCATCCCCTGGGAGATCGGCCTGGCCGAAACCCAACAAGTCCTCCGCGCCAACAACCTGCGCGACCGCATCATCGTGCGCACGGATGGCGGCCTGCGCAACGGTCGCGACGTGCTCATCGCCGCCATCCTCGGCGCCGACGAATTCTCCTTCGGCACCCTGGCCATGATCGCCGAAGGCTGCATCCTCGCCCGCGTCTGCCACAACAACACCTGCCCCGTCGGCGTCGCCACCCAAGACCCCAAATTGCGGGCCAAATTCGCCGGTCGCGTCGAGCACGTCGTAGCCATGTTCACCTTCATCGCCCAGGAAGTGCGCGAACTCCTGGCCGAACTCGGCTTTCGCAAACTGGACGACGTCATCGGCCACACCGAATTGCTGGAACAGCGCATCACCGGCGATCCCGCCCTGGACTCGCTCGACCTCAGCCCCCTCCTCGCCCAACCCGACGTGCCCGTCCCCTATCATCATTTGGGCCGCCGCGACTTCGACGAACCCAACGCCCTCGGCAACCGCCTGGCCGAAGACGTGCTGACCGCGCTCAAAGCCGGCGAACGCGACATCTATCGCGATCTACCCATCCGCAACACCGATCGCACCGTGGGCGCGCGGCTGAGTGGGCGCTTGGCCCAGGTCGGACTGACCAGCCTCGCTCCCAACACCGTCGACATCGTCTTCCGGGGCAGCGCCGGACAATCGTTCGGCGCCTTCCTTCCCGCGGGCGTGCGCTTCCGGTTGTATGGCGACGCCAACGACTACGTGGGCAAGGGACTGGCTGGCGGCGTTCTGGTCGTGCGCCCGCCCGCCGACGCCGCCTTCGTTTGGGCCGAAAACTACATCGTCGGCAACACCGTGCTCTACGGCGCCACCGGCGGCACACTCTACGCGGCCGGCCGCGCTGGTGAACGCTTCGCCGTGCGCAACAGCCGCGGCAACGCCGTCATCGAAGGCGTGGGCGACCACGGCTGCGAGTACATGACCGGCGGCGCCGTCGTCATCCTGGGTCGCACCGGCAACAACTTTGCTGCTGGCATGACCGGCGGCCAGGCCTTCGTGCTGGACGCGGGCGGTGATGGTCTACCGCCCTTTCCTGACCGCCTGAACCACGAGCTGGTCTTTCTCACCCGCGTGGACGACCCCGAAGCACGGGCCACCCTCTACCGCATGGTCAGCGAGCACCTGGCAGCCACCGACAGCCCCCTCGCCGCCGACCTCCTGGCCCATTGGGACGAGGCCCTGCCCCGCTTCTGGCATGTGCGCCCGCGCTGGTTATTGGAAGACCTGAAGTCCCAGAGCGGGGAAGCAGCGTTGGTGGAACGCTGACGCGGTGGGGATTTGGGGATGAGGGGATTTTCTCAAGATCAAATCTCTAAATCCCCCCATCCCCGCCTTTTTGGTTCCTGATTGGGGGCGCCTTGCCGGATCGCGCGCATCCGCACGACAAGGCAACTCCGGCCCTGGGCGGGATTTGGACAATTCCCGCGTCTTGACCATAATACAACTTGGTGATTGTACAGCGTGTGGCGAAGCCCTGTTTCGGTCGAGGCGCGGCCTAGCCTGGTGACGCCGATGGTATTTGTAGAACCTCCCGGGATACGAGCACCGCTTCTTGGGCGGCGCACGCGGTCACACCCTAAGACCTGTCGGTCTTGATGCCTTCTCTTACCTTTGGGCTGTTCACGCATCATAACGCGAAAGCGCTTACGCTTACCTTCCGCGCTTGACGATTTCATCTAGTCAACTGTAGCCGCGTCATGCACCTGGTCCTACACCTCCACTGGCGTCCTCCCGCCAGCGTCGACGAGGAACCCATCACCCTCTTATGGGCGGAAACGCGCGAGGCCCCCCCGCCTGTGCGTCAGCGCGGCCGCCTCTCCGAAAAGCCGCGCCCGCGCCCTCACCCCTTCGCCATCGCCGACCTCGGCAAACTGCGCGGCCTCCTGCAAACATTTGGCTCCGGCCCTGATCCCCTCCCCCTCGCCAGCCCTGCCAGCGAACTCCTCACCCTCCATCTCCCCACCACCCGCACAGGCCCCCTCCCCAGCCCCGAACTGGCCCACAACTGGACACTCGACCGCGAAATCCCCGTTCTCGCCCCGTGGAAAATCCCAGCACTGCGCTTACCCCTGGCCAGCGCCGCCACCCTCTTCGGCGCCCTCGACGCTGGCCCAGGCCCCGACCATATCACACTTGGCTCGGACCTGCGCTATTGGCAAAAAGCCTTTGGCATCATCCTCGAGATACTCGCCCTTCAGCAATATGCGCCCACCGTATCCGCCGTCGAAAGCAAGCGCACCATCTTCTATCGCGCCATCTGGCAACCCGTGATCGAAGGCGCACGCTATGAAGATGACGTCATCGCCCTCGCCCGCGCCATGCCCCCCGTCTGCCGTAGCGAAATTGCTGCCGACGGCATCGAATGTCCACCCTTCGACCTGCTCGACGACTTCATCTGCTACTTCAGCGACCACCTCATCCGCTCTTGGGGCATCGATGCATCCCACCGCCTCGGCTACCTCCACGACCGCATGCCCCCCAGCCTGTGGCTCAAAGCCCTCCTCCTCCCCAACCCCATCATCGGCGAATCCACCCCCCCTCTCGACTCCTTCGTCATCGAACTACGCGCCTGGCAAAAAAACCTGGCCCAGACCGGCGACGCCACCTTTGCCATCGCCCTCCAACTCGTCGCCCCCCCCAAAGCCGCCGACCCCGATCGCCCCACCCCCTGGTACGTTCCCGAAGGCGGCTGGCGCCTCGAATACTCCCTCCAGGCCCGCGACGACCCCAACCTCCTGGTCCCCGCCGACCAAGTCTGGCAAGCCCCCAGCGACAGCCTGATCTACCGGCAACGCCGCTTCGACCGCCCCCAAGAAAAACTCCTGGCTGGCTTGGGCCGCGCCGCTCACACCTTCCAGCCCATCGAACGCAGCCTGCAAGCCCCTGCCCCCACCTTCGTCGAACTCAGCACCCGCGAAGTCTACACCTTCCTGCGCGAAGCCTCCCCCCTCCTCGAACAAAGCGGCTTCAAACTCCTCCTCCCCCCCTGGTGGCAAGCCGCCGGCGCCCGCCTTGGCCTCAGCCACTACCTGACCCCCCTCACACCCGCACCCCCCGACATCGTCCGCGACCCCTCCAGCGCCGACCGCCCCATCGCCTACCGCTGGGAACTCGTCTTAGGCGGCGCCACCCTCACCCGCGCCGCCTTTGCCGACTTGGTGGCCCTGCGCTCACCCCTCGTGCAGAGAAACGGCCAATGGCTGCGCCTCGACCCCGAACAAATCGAAGCCGCCGAACGCTTCTGGGAACGCGCAAGCTTCGAGGGACGCATGGACTTGCAACAAGCCCTCCGCGCTGCCCTGGGCCTCGATGATAAAATCGAGATCGCCGGGCTTCCTGTCGTGCAGCGCACGGTGGGAGGCTGGCTGCCTGACCTCATTCGCGAACTGGCCGAAGGCGACGAAAAACTGCGCGCCTCCGCCCAACCCACTATCCTCAACGGCATCCTCCGCCCCTACCAATGCTTCGGCTACACCTGGCTCCACACCCATCGCCATCTAGGTCTGGGCGCCTGTCTGGCCGACGACATGGGCCTGGGCAAATCGGTGCAAGCCATTGCCCTCCTCCTGCGCGAACAAAGCGAGCGCGACGGCCTGCCTGGCCCCACCCTCCTCATCTGCCCCACCTCTCTCCTGGGCAACTGGCGTCGCGAATTCGCCCGCTTCGCCCCCACCTTGCGCACCTTCATCCACTACGGCAGCGACCGCCCCCGTTACGAATCCTTTCCCACCGTCGTCTCTCATTACGATGTCGTCCTCACCTCCTACACCCTCACGCGTCGCGACATCGACCTCTTCGAAACCGTCAACTGGCACGGCCTCATCCTCGACGAAGCGCAAAAAGTCAAAAACCCCGAAGCCCAGGTCACCCAGGCCGTCAACCGTCTGTCATCTGACTTCCGACTCGTCTTGACAGGCACCCCCATCGAAAACCAACTCGCCGAACTTTGGTCCATCTTCAACTTTTTGAACAAAGGCTACCTCGGCAGCCAGACCAGCTTTCGCAAACACTTCGCCACCCCCATCGAACGCTACCAGGACCCCGACGTCACCGCGCGCCTCCAGCGCATGGTGCGCCCCTTCCTCCTCCGCCGCCTCAAAAGCGACCCCAACGTCATCCAAGACCTGCCCGAACGCCTGGAATTCAAAATCTACTGCACCCTCAGCGACGAACAAGCCGAACTCTACCAGGCCATCGTCAGCGAAAGCCTGCCCCGTGTGCGCGACCTGCATGGCCGCGCTCGCCGCATCCACATCTTCAACCTCATCACCCGTCTCAAACAACTCCTCAACCACCCCGCCCAATACCTGGCCCCCATCTCCATCGACGCCAACCACCTCCCCCCCGGCCCCTACGAGCGCCGCAGCGGCAAACTCGACCGCCTGACTGAAATGTTGGAAGAAGTCCTGGCCGTAGGCGACCGCGCCCTGATCTACACCCAATTCGCCGAAACCGGCCATCTTCTCACCGCCCACCTCCAACAACAATTCGACCAACCCGTCCTCTATCTTCATGGCGGCATCCCCCTCAAACAACGCCAGCAAATAATCACCAGCTTCCAGGAAGACCCCCATGCGCCGCATCTCTTCGTGCTGACCCTGAAAACTGGCGGCCTGGGACTGAACCTGACCGCCGCCAACCACGTCTTCCACTACGATCGTTGGTGGAACCCCGCTGTCGAAGACCAGGCCAGCGACCGCATCTACCGCATCGGCCAGGCCCGCAACGTCCAGATTCACAAATACATCACTGCCGGCACCGTCGAAGAAGCCATCGACGACATGATCACGCGCAAACAGGGCCTCGCCGATCTCATCATCGCCAGCGGCGAAGAAAAATGGCTGACCGATCTCTCCGACGAAGAACTGACCGACCTCGTCACCCTCAGCAAAGAACGCATTTGAAGCGGCAAGTGGCAGGCTTCGTCCCGAGGCTCAGCCCGAGGGGTGGCAAGTCCTAACTGACAAAGCCTGCCCTGAGCGCAACGAAGCATCGCTCGTGGCAGATCACTGTTGACCGCTTCCGCCCTCCGCCCTCCGCCCCCCGCCCTCCGCCCCCTGCCCTCCGCCCTCCGCCCTCCGCCCTCCGCCCTCCGCCCCCCGCCCTCCGCCCCCTGCCCTCCGCCCTCCGCCCTCCGCCCTCCGCCCTCCGCCCCC
>JAYRVO010000034.1:0-11278 GCA_041918515.1 Chloroflexota bacterium
ATCTTGAGCTTGGAGAAAACAGAAGAACTGGGACTCAGCCTTCAAAAGGCCAGAGAAACTAGCACCTTGCCGGAAGTGAATCGTCTCCATATGCGGTTACCAAAGCCTGAGAGCATTTCAACATGTGGCTGACTAATACAGAATTTGACGAATTCTTTCATTTTTAAGAATTATCTATGGAAAACAAGATTATCTATCAAGAATTGTCATATCGGATAATGGGTGCTGTTTTCGAAGTGCATAACACGCTGGGGCCAGGCTTTCTCGAAAGTCTGTACGAGGAGGCGCTGGCCTATGAGTTCGAGTTGCGGGGGATTGCTTTTGAGAAGCAGAAAGAGATCGCAGTACGATACAAAGGGCGTGAGGTTGGGAAGCACCGACTAGATTTCGTCATCGACGGCAAGATTATTTTGGAGCTTAAAGCGGTCAGCGAGCTTACGGACGTTTTTCGCAAGCAGACGACCTCATATCTCAAAGCAACCGGCCTCAAGCTCGGTATTCTCATCAACTTCAGTACACCAAGTGTTGATTACGAACGTATCGCCAATTAAGAATAATTCGTGTCATTCGTCCATTCGTGCAATTCGTGAGAGATCAGGAGTTATCCATGCTCGGCGGCACATACGGCAAAATCCTCCATATCGATTTATCTTCCAGCGACATTCGCATCGAAACCCCGCCGGATGAACTCTACCGCATGTTGGTGGGCGGGCGGGCGCTGGTCGCCTATCTGCTGCTGCGCGACCTGCCCCCCGGAACCGACCCGCTCAGCCCAGCCAACCTGCTCATCTTTGCGCCGGGCATCTTGCAGGGCAGTAATCTGCCGGGCGCGGGGCGGCACGGCGTGGGCGGAAAATCCCCGCTGACGGGCGCCATTGCCAGCTCGGAGGCAGGCGGCTGGTGGGGCCACGAGTTCAAACGGGCGGGCTTCGATGCGCTGGTCGTCCACGGCCGGGCGGAGCAGCCGGTGTATCTGTGGATCAAGGACGGAGAGGTGGAAATCCGGCCGGCCGGGCATCTCTGGGGCCAGCAGACGCTGCCCACCGAGCAAGCGATCCGGCAGGAATTGGGCGACGAGCGCGTGCGCGTGGCCCAGATCGGTCCGGCGGGTGAGAATTTGGTCAAATACGCGGCCATCATGCACGATGTAAACCGGGCAGCGGGGCGAAACGGCCTGGGCGCGCTGATGGGGTCGAAGAACTTGAAGGCGGTGGCGGTGCGGGGGACGTTGAATCTGCCGGTGGCCGACCGCAAACAGGTGGCGGGCGTGGGTAAATGGTTGGGCGCCAATTACAAGACGCTCATGGCCTGGGCGACTTCGCCGGGCCGGGCCACGCAGAACTCGTTGATGAATTGGGGCGCGGTGGGCGCTCTGCCAACCCGCAATTTCGGGCAGCCGGTGTTCGAAGAGCGTGAACTGCTGAGCGGACAGCGCAATTACGAGATGTTCAATGCCGAGCGCGATACCTGCCAGGCTTGCCCGGTCGAGTGCAAACAGGTGTTCAGCTTCGACGACCCCAATCCCTATCACAAGCTGAACCCGGCCTATGGCGGCCCTGAATACGAGGCGATGGCGGCCTTTGGCCCCACTTGCGGCGTCAGCGATAACGTGGCTGTGAGCAAGGCCAACGAACTGGCCAATGCCTACGGGTTGGACGCCATCTCGTGCGGCGCTTCCATCGGCTTCGTCATGGAGGCGTTCGCGCGCGGTATCGTGAGCGAGAAGGAGACGGGCGGGCTGGCTTATCGTTGGGGCGACGGTGATCTGGTGGTGCGATCGGTGGAGATGATCGCCCGGCGGGAGGGTTTTGGCGACGTGCTGGCCGAGGGCGTGGCCCGGATGAGTCAACGTTTTGGTCCGGCCACGGCGGATTTCGACCTCACGATCAAGGGTCAGGAGTTGCCAATGCACGAGCCGCGGCTGAAGCATGTATTGGGCGTGGGCTATGCCATTGCGCCGGTTGGGGCCGACCACATGATGAATGTGCACGACACCGATTTCGCCAGCCCCGGCGACAGCCTGGAACGCGTCAACGACATCCTGCCCGATCCCCTGCCGCCGCTTCCGGCCACGTCGCTGACCGAGGCCAAGCTGCGCCTGTTCCACCAGGAACTGAACTGGATGCATTTCCAGGATTGCGCGCTTTGTTGCCAGTTCTACAGCTATCGTTACTATCATCTGGCTGCGGCGCTTGCGGGTGTGACCGGCGTCGAATTCACGGTGGCGGATGTGTTGGCGGTGGGCGAGCGAGCGCAGACCCTGGCGCGGCTCTTCAACCTGCGCGAGGGCTTCACGGCCGATGACGACAAGCTGCCCAAGCGGGTGATGCGGGCCTTCGAGACCGGGCCGCTAGCCGGGATCGAGGTCACGCAGGAGGCTTTCGACTGGGCCAAACGCCGGTATTACGAGTTGATGGCGTGGGATCCGGATACGGGCGCGCCGACGCCGGCGTGTTTGCACCGGCTTGGATTAGATGCTTTGCTGGGAAAGGCATCTTCGTCATGAAAACCCGCCTCGCCGCCGCGCTCCGACAGGTCGATTGGCGCCTGTCCCGCCGCAGCTTTCTGCTGCTCACGCTGGCAGCGGTGATCCAGGCCTTCAACTTTCGTCTCTTCCTGGCGCCGTCGAACATCGCGCCCGGCGGGGTTTCGGGCACGACGCTCATCATCCATCACTTCACCGGCTGGCCAGAAGGGAGGACGATCCTGGCCCTCAGCCTGCCGCTGTTGGTGCTGGGCTTCGTCTATTTGGGCCGCTGGCGCTTTCTGATCTCCAGCTTTTATGTCACCTTCCTGTACACGATGGGGGTGGATTTCCTGGCGACCTGGCTGCCTGCCGGCGGCGTGACAGATGAGCGGCTGTTGCAGGCTATTTTCGGGGGCGTGGTGGGTGGCATTGCCGCCGGATTGGCCTTGCGCGGGCATGGCCTGTTCGTAGGCACGACAATCATCAGCCGGGTGCTGCAATTGCGCACCGGCATCCCCATCACCCAGATGTTTATCTTGATCGACGGCGGTATCATTGCTGTCATGGGCGCGGTGTTCGGCTGGGAGAATGCGCTCTATTCACTGATCATGCTCTTTATCTGGGGCGCGGCGACCGATTACATCCTGGAAGGGCCGAGTGTGGTGCGGACGGCGGTCATCGTCACCGATGCGCCGGAGGTGGTGGCGAGGACGATTCTCGAACGCCTGGGCGTTGGCGTCACCTCGTGGGCGGGACAGGGGATGTTCACCAACGAGCAGCATACGGTGTTATATTGCACGATCAGTCGCCCGGACGTGGGCCGGCTGCGCGACGCCGTCTTGGAGATGGACCGGCACGCGTTCGTGGTGATCGGGCAGGGGCATCAGGCGAGTGGGGGGGTGTTGAGGATGAAGACCGGCCGGGGAACGGAGGTCGCCCGGTCATGAGTTGGTGCTCCATTCGGAGTTGGCTATAATCACCCAACTTGACGATCAGTCATTGCGAAAACCATACAATACAAACCACATCCTGGAGGATTTATGACAAAGACACAACCACGCCTGGGCATACTGGGCGCCCTTTTGCTGACCACCCTGATCCTGGCGGCATGCGCCATCCCCGCCGCTGCACCCGCCTCGCCCACGGCTGTTGCTCCCGCCGCCAGCTCTCTACCCGACCTCGGCGGCCGCACCGTCGTGGCCGTCACCGGCAATGACTACGTCCCCCTCAATTTTGTGGACCCGGCCACGGGCAAATCCGTGGGCTGGGAATATGACGCGGTCAACGAAATCTGCCGGCGTCTCAACTGCAAAGTCAAGTGGGAGGTCACAGCCTGGGATGCCATGATCGAAGCCGTTCGCCAGGGTCAGTTCGATGTCGGCATGGACGGCATCACCATCACCGAAGAACGGGCCAAGCAGGTCGATTTCTCCGACCCCTACATGCGTTCCGAGCAGTTCATGCTTGTGCGCGCTGACGAGAATCGCTTCACGACGCCAGAGGAGTTCGCGGCGCAGAAAGACCTTCTCATTGGCTCACAGGCCGGCACCACCAACTTCTACGCCGCGGTCTATAACGTCCTCGACGGCGACGAAAACAACCCACGCATCAAGCTGCTCGAGACCTTTGGCGCCGCGGTGCAGGCCCTGCTCAGCGGCGACGTCGACATGGTGCTGATGGACGCAGCCTCCAGCAGAGGCTACATCGGCGCCAATCCTGAAAAACTCAAGGTTGTGGGCGGACCTCTGGCCTCTGAGGATTTCGGCTTCATCTTCACCCCCGGCAGCGACCTGAAGGCGCCCTTCGACGCCGCCATCGCCGCCCTGAAAGCCGACGGCTCTCTCGATCAGCTCAACACCAAGTGGTTCTACGAGTACAGTTCTGGGGAATAACAGCAGCGATCAAGGCTGCTGCCTACAGCATGACAGTAGATGCGTGACCTGCCGAACCCAGGTCACGCATCTTTTTTGAGCGCCATTCCCTTTGCTCACGCATGCGAGGAATATCGATGCAAACCTCCCTCTCCACCGAACCCGAACAGGCCAATAAGCCTTCAGCCATCCGCGGCTTCTTGCAGCGTATACCCTACTGGCTTCTGGCAGCCATCGTGTTAGGCATCCTCTTCACCTGGAAGCTGCTCACCGATGCCGACTATACGGCCATTTTCGACGCGGTCAAGCAAGGCATCATCGTGACGATCAAAGTCACCGTCATTGCCTATGCCGCCTCGTTGGTCGTTGGTTTGCTCGTGGCCCTGGCCCGGCTATCCAGCAAGCGTTTGTTCGTGGAGACATCGACTTTTTATGTCGAAATCATCCGCGGCATACCCATGCTGGTGCTCCTGTACTACATCGTCTTCGTCGGCGCCCCCATCGTCATCCAGTTTATGAATGGCATGGGCGCTCTGCTCAGCGACGCCGGCATTCTCCCCCGACTGGCGGGCGCCCTCTCTGGTTTGCAGGTGCGCGAGGTGGACTTCACGCTGCGCGTCATCGTGGCGCTGACGGTGGGGTACAGCGCCTTTCTCTCCGAAATCTACCGCGCCGGCATCGAATCTATCGACAAAGGTCAGACGGATGCCGCCCGCGCCATTGGCCTCACCCACTTCCAATCTCTTCGCTTTGTCATCCTGCCCCAGGCCATCCGCCGGGTGTTGCCTCCCCTGGGCAATGACTTCATCGCCATGCTGAAAGACTCATCGCTGGTTTCCGTATTGGGGGTGGCCGACATCACCTTCCGCGGCAAGGTCTACGCCGCGGGCACATTCAAGTTCTTCGAGACCTACAACGTTGTCGCTTTCCTCTACCTGGTGATGACCATCGCCCTGGCGTTGGGGTTGCGCCGTCTCGAGCGCCGGATGGGGACTGGGGATAACACCTGACAGGTCTTTGGAGACCTGTCAGGTGTGACCAAACTTGGCCCGGCATCCTGGCCGCTGTTAGAATTCTCACACTTACGAATCATTTCCCGCCTTCGAAGCAAGTTGGCTGCCACGCCTTCCTCGTTGTGAGACCGCCAGAATGCCAGACCCGACCGAAGCGACAACCCGCCGTACCTTGATCGATCCGCTGCTGCGGCAGGCTGGCTGGGAGGTGAACGATCGACAACAGGTTGGCCTGGAGATTCCGGTCAGTTTGTTGCGCGAACCAGAACCAGTTCTGAATGAATCGCAAGAAGGGATCAGTGATTACGCGCTGTATCGCGCCAATGGCGACATCATTGCCATCGTCGAAGCAAAGCGTACGAGCATTGATGCGCGTCTGGCTGAAACGCAGGCGCGCTATTATGTGACCGAGATCGAGAAGAAGCAGGGTTATCGGCCGTTTGCCTTTATGACCAACGGCTACGATATCTATTTCTGGGACGTGGGGCGGGAAAACAAGCGGTTGGTGCAAGGGTTTTTTTCGCCGGAAGATCTGGAGAGTTTGCTCTATCTGCGTGAGAACGGGTTGCCGCTGACTGCAACGCCGATTGACACAACCATCACCGACCGCAGCTACCAGGTTGAAGCCATTCGACGGGTGGGCGAAGCGTTTGAGCAGGGGAAACGAAAAGCGCTGTTAGTGATGGCGACCGGTACAGGCAAGACGCGGGTTGCGATGTCGTTAGTGAGTGTGTTCCTCCGCAGCAACCAGGCGCGACGCATTCTTTTCGTCGCCGACCGGGATGCCCTGGTGACGCAAGCGCTCAACGAAGGCTTCGAAGACTTCATCCCCGACGAGCCAGCCATGCGCCTCACCTCTGGAACCACGGCCCAGGCGGGGGAGAAACGATTATTTGTCGTCACGCTGCAGACATTGAGCAATATCTATCGCCAATTCACGCCCGCTTTCTTTGACCTGATCATCTTCGACGAGGTACACCGTTCCATATTCAATAAATGGAACGACGTACTCCAATACTTCGACGCCCGCATGGTCGGCCTCACAGCCACGCCTGCTGCTTTCATCGACCGCAACACGTTTCTGGAATTCGAGTGCTTCGACGCCAAACCGACTTTCTTCTACTCATAC
The DNA here is from genome assembly GCA_041918515.1 of Chloroflexota bacterium. GTDB lineage: Bacteria > Chloroflexota > Anaerolineae > J102 > J102 > SSF26. Next base: position 6,481 of record JAYRVO010000034.1, read on the forward strand.
GAAGAAGCCATTCGGGACAACTATCTGGTGGATTACACGCTGTACGCTGCACAGACACGGTTTCAGCGCAAAGGCATCCGCGGCGTCGATCTCAGCGAGGAGGAACGCAATCTCCTGATCGAGCAGGGCATCGACCCGGACGAGCTGGATTATGCTGGCACTGACCTGGAAAAACGTGTGAGCAATCGGGATACGCTGCGCCAGCAGTGGCAAGAGATCATGGACCAGTGCTACAAGGACGAATCTGGCCAGCTTCCCGGCAAAACCATCATCTTTGCCATGACCCAAGAACATGCCTTGCGATTAGCCGGCGCCTTCGCCGAGATGTACCCCCAGTTTCCTGATTTGGCGCAGGTGATCACCTACAAGTCAGAGTACAGTGGCAGGCTGGTCGACGACTTCAAGAAGAGCAGCTTGCCTCGGATCGCTATCTCGGTCGATATGCTGGAGACAGGCGTGAACGTGCCTGAAGTCGTGAACCTCGTGTTCATGCGTCCGGTGCAGTCGCGCATCAAGCTCGAGCAAATGATCGGGCGAGGCACGCGCACACTGGCGTCCTGCCGGCGTCCGGAGTGGTTGCCCAACCGGCGCAAGGATGACTTTCTCATCATCGATTTTTGGGAGAATGATTTCAGCAAGACGCCGCAGCCAGAACTGGCCCAAAGCCTGCCCGTGCTGGTGGCGCTATTCAACACTCGCCTGCAACTCCTGGAGGGCTATTTGCCCGACCGCTGGTCGCCGCCAGTCCAACGCACGACCGCCGATCTGCGAGTCATGGTAGAGCGCATTCCCACAGATTCTTTCACAGTGCGCCGGCTGTGGCCGGAAATTCAGGAAGCGTGGGATGATGCCTTTTGGGAGTACCTGACGCCCGCTCGACTCGACTTCCTGCGCGTGCGGGTGGGGCCTTTGCTGCGCGATGTGCCCCGTGTGGACGTGGCAGCGGAGACCTTCACGCACAAGGTGGAACGGCTCAAGCTGCAAATACTGACCCGCAAAGACACAACCGCCTCGGTGCAGGCCGTTGCTGAAGATGTGAGCCGCCTGCCCAATTTCGTGCGCGAGGAGCCGGAGCGAGCCGAGGCCATGCGGCTTGCCCTCTCTCCTGGTCTGGCAACAGCCTTGCCGGCCGATCTCGACCGCATTGTGGACACTCTGGCCGATCAGATGCGCTTTCGCCAGGCCACCCCAAACGCCTTTCTGGAGCTCGATCTTCCCGACTTCATCGATATGCGCGGATACATCCTGCTCTTTGGTGGAGCGCAGGAAATCTACGTGGAGAGATATCGGCAGTTGGTAGAGGAACGAATCCTCGAACTTGTGGCCGGCCACCCCACCATTGCTGCCATCGAACGAGATCAACCTGTATCGGACGAGCAGTTGCTGGACCTGGAACGCACGTTGCGCCGGGAACTGGGCGGCCCTGGGGTGGAACTGAGCGAGGAAAACATCCGCAAAGCCTACGGCCTGCGGGTGGGGAGTCTGATGGAATTTGTGCGCGACCTGTTGGAGCTGGACGGCATCCCGGATTACCGAGACATCGTGCAGGGAAGCTTTGATCGCTTCATCGCCAGACAGCAGTTCAACGCTGATCAAACCCGCTTCCTGCGCGCCGTGCAGTCTGTGTTTGTCCGGAAACGCCGGCTGGAACTGCCCGATTTGTATGAGCCGCCTCTCACGACCTTTGGCGCTGACGCGGCCGATCGTTTGCTCACCTTGCCGCAGATCGACGAACTGCTGGAGATGGCCGCAAGCCTGGAAGTACAACCTAGCTCCGTTTGAACGCATGGGCGCCCAAAGTGCGAGTTGCTGAAGGGGGAGCTATGTAGTAAACTACATACTCAAGCCTGTATCCTGAGATGGAGTGAGCCACTATGCAAAAAATCATCGGCGTCACCGAGTTACAGCGGCGGTTCCGATCCGTTTTCGACGACGTGTCAGAAAATGATACGCCCTATATCCTCATGCGCGGCAGCCGGCCTGAGGCTGCGTTGATTCCGTACGAGGAGTTTCTCAAGTTCCAGGCGTGGCGCGGGCAAGACATCTTGCGCGAATTTGATTGGGCCATGGCAAGGTTGGCTGAGAGAAATGCTGCCTTCAGCGACGAGGAGATCGAAGCTGATGTGGAAGCCGCCATTGCTGAAGTTCGCAGCGCCAAAACTAGAGGATCATGAAGGCCGTTGTCGACACGAACGTTTTTGTGCGCGCCATCATCAATCCGCAGGGAAGTGTAGGCCCTGTGCTTGAGAGGCTGCGAGAGCGCGAGTACACGTCGCTGATCAGCCGGGCAGCACTGGATGAATTGGTGCAGGTGTTGCATCGGCCACGATTGCGCCAGAAATATGGCCTGACCGATCGCAATCTGGACGCTGTGGTGCGGCTGATCGTCTTGCGCAGCGAGTTGATCGATCCGCAGCAGCGCATTGCTGTGTGTCGTGATCCCGAAGACGACAAGTTCCTCGAAATCGCCGTCGCCGGCCAGGCCGACGCCATCGTCACGGGAGACGCCGATCTCCTTGTTCTCCATCCCTTCGAAGGTATTCCCATCCTCACCCCGGCCCACTTTCTGGCCCGACTCGAACAAGGCTAGACACCTTTCATGCTCACCGACCCCAAACTCCGTTCGCAGATCGATGGCCTCTGGGACAAGCTGTGGACCGGCGGTCTCACCAATCCCTTGGATGCCATCGAGCAGCTTTCCTATCTGCTCTTCCTGAAGCGGCTGGATGACCAGGAAAACCAGCGCGAGCGCCAGGCTATTCGCCGCAGCCAGCCTTACCAAACCGGCATCCCGACGGAGATGCGCTGGAACCATTGGAGCCGAATGGAGGCGGGCAGAGCGCTCAAGCACGTCCGCGAGGAGGTTTTTCCCTGGCTCAAGAGTTTGGGAAACTCCGGCAGCTCGTTCGAGCGTTACATGGGCAACGCCGAATTCAAGATCAACAAACCGGCGCTGCTGATCGAAGCCTGCAAAGCTATTGACGCTATGCAGATCTCGGCCCAAAACCAGGACGTGCAGGGCGACGTCTATGAATACCTGCTCAGCCACCTCAACGTAGCCGGGCGCAACGGCCAGTTCCGCACGCCCCGTCACGTCATCCGCATGATGGTGGGGATGATCGACCCCAAGCCGTATGAGCGGATAGGCGATCTAGCCGCCGGCACCTGCGGCTTTGGCGTCAACGCTTATCAGCACGTGCTGGAGCAACACACCTCGCCCGGCGTTCTGGAATACGACGCCGAGGGCCAAGCTCATAACCTGGTGGGCGACCTGCTGACAGCCGACCAACGGCAGTTTTTGCAGACGGGGTTCTTTCGGGGATTCGACAACGATTCGGGCATGACCATGCTGCGCATCGGCAGCATGAACCTGATGCTGCACGGCATCGAGCATCCCCGCTTTTTCTACATGGACACGCTGTCCAAAGCTTTCGACGAGCAGGCAGAGTACGATGTCATCCTCATGAACCCGCCCTTCAAGGGCGCGGTGGACAAGGATGACGTGCATCCCGACCTGCCAGGCGACACCACCAAGTCGGAATTGCTGTTCGTGCATCTGATCCTGCGGGCGCTGGACATGGGCGGGCGCGGCGCCGTGATCGTGCCCGACGGCGTACTCTTCGGCTCCAGCCGGGCGCACAAGGAATTGCGTAGGAAGCTGGTCGAGAACAATCGGCTGGATGGCGTGGTGTCGATGCCGGGCGGCGTGTTCAAGCCCTATGCCGGGGTCTCGACCGCGGTGCTGTTGTTCACCAAAGGCGCCAGCACGAAAGACATCTGGTTCTACGACATGGCCCACGATGGCTTTTCGCTCGACGACAAGCGCCAGCCCACCGCCGAGAACGACATCCCCGACATCCTGCTGTGCTGGCGCAACCGCAAAGACGCTGACTTTCAGGCAGCGCGCAGCGCCCGGCTGGCGGCGCTGCGTGAAGAGGCGGCCCCGCTGAAGACCGAGCGGCTGCGCTTGTTGGGCGAGATCAACCGCCTGACCTTCGAGAGTGTGATCGCTGGGGATGGCGAAGACCTGACTGGCGAAGACCTGACAGGTTTTCCAAAACCTGTCAGGTCTGAGTTGGACGCCGCCAAGACCGAACTGGCCGCATTGGAAGCCCGCATCGCACCGCTGCAGGCCGAGATCGACCAGCTCAGCCGCCAGTTCTGGGTGAGCAAGGCGCAGGTGAAGGCCAACGGCTACGACCTGACCGCCAGCCGTTACCACCAGATACAGTCGGACGAGGCCTATTACGAGCGACCGGAGGTGACGTTGGCGAGGTTGTTGAGACTAGAGACAGCGATGCGCGATGAAGTACATGAGCTACAGAGGCTGTTAGCATGAGTTACCGACGGGTTGCGCTTGGCGAGATTTGTGAGTTTCAGTATGGTGATAGCTTGCCGGACTGGAATCGGAAAGGAGGAGAGGTTCCGGTATATGGTTCGAATGGCGTAGTTGGATGGCACAATCAAGCAATTACCCGAGGTCAAACACTCGTCATTGGCCGGAAAGGATCGATAGGCGAGATACATTTCAGTGCTGTTCCTTGCTGGCCTATCGATACAACCTACTTTGTAGACAGAACTAAGCTATCCTGTGACTTCACCTGGCTATACTATACCCTTCTACAACTCAACCTCCCACAGATGAATAAATCTGCGGCTGGTAACAGTTCACCTTGTCTCGTCTAGCCCGACTGCGTGTTCGGAATCGACGCAGTTGGAGCCAGATGCGACATGAGAGTAGCGAAGATATCCTCACCTTGCTTGCGAGCGGTATCGACGACCGAGGCGACGGTCGCAT
>JAYRVO010000035.1:0-4230 GCA_041918515.1 Chloroflexota bacterium
AACTTCCGCGATCCCAACACTAGTTTTGCCGATACCTATAGAGAACCAGGGGAGAATCAAGTGCGCCACTTCCTCGGTGGCCTCGCGGGCGGGCGCGCTTTCTTTGAACAGGGCAGACAGACTCTGCTCGGACGTGAGGCGGTAGGTTCGTCGGACTACAACTTACATCTGAAGGCGTTCGAGCTAAGCGACAGCCTGACCTCGGTAACTATCCTGCGAACCCAAAGTGCTCTCACAGTTGACCGAGCGGACGACTGGGTGAGACAGAATCTGGCAGCACGATAGCTCAAGAAGCGGAGGTGACGACATGATCGAAACTGTAGGCAGCAAACTGATGGCGCTCGCGCAGCCTCGCAGTCTCATCCTTGCACTTGCCCTGTTGGTTCTGGCCTCCTGCCTCCCCCCTTTTGAGGGAGTGCCCGCAGACGAGACGCGCGTGGGGATCTCGCTCACCGAGGCTCAAAGCCTCGTGCCCTTCACAATTTGCCTTCCAGAATATCTACCAGATACGGTTGGCAAAGATGCTCAGATCACCTATCATGCGGATTTTGGAGATCCAATGGAGTCAGATATTCAACTGCGTTACTATCGGCGAGGGACAACAGAAGTGGTGGTGGAGATAGTTGAGAACCACTGGCCACGCGCCAGTGTTCAGTATGAAATAACCGACGTCTCCAAAGAATCGTCACTGCGAGACTTACTGGCCTGGATAGTTGGATGGGAAAAGTGGGAAGAAGCTATGGCGCAAGCTCAAGCCACGTTCAGCGTAGGTCAGGACGACCAACAATGGTCACTGGTCGAGATAACCGATCCTCCGGCTTTGAGAGCCAATCTCATAGAGTGGGCCGAAGATCCTGTCTTCTACCGACTGTACACTCGATTGCCAGCCCAGGACGCGCTGCAAATAGCCGTATCCACAACCGATTGTCTGGAATAGGACACAAGTGACCGCGATAGTGGAGTTTCTTTTCTTTAGCGTAACTTTTGTGCAAATAGTGGCCGATATGCCAAAATCGGCATAAAAACTGAACTTTGTAGTGTCCACTAACATCTTGAACAGTCCCGGCCGCGGCGCCAGCGGATCGTCGGGGCATTTTCTGCCACAAATGGCCATTAGCGACAGGGGGACACACATCGGATCGACCAAAATGGCGCTCTACGCTTTATGTTAAGTGTTTGACATGTTCGTGGACAGCACATTCTTCTTGCAATTTCGTTATTTGCCCGAACTACTTGAGGGTCTCCAAGGACTCGCTATTGGGCTGATCTATTTTTGGGGCCTAGCAGCCTGTCGGAGAGGCATCTAGTGCGAGCCTGTTACTGTCATGCAACAACATAACAAGTCGGTATCGTGTGCTTGAATGCCTTCGTGTGTCATATATGCTCCACAAAACAAGCCTGGGCGGACGATGAGTGGTGAGCCACCGCGTGAACGGTACGTTTTTTCGGGTCGCGGGCGCGCCGAACGAGCTGTGGTGCGCTTAATTGGCGGCCAAGACGTGTAGCCGCTTGAGGTTGAAGGCCAGGCACACCAGACACCATTCGCCAGCGACTGCAGCCAGACCGCGGAGCGAAAACTGTCGAAAACCCAGAGTTTCCTTGATGATGCCAAACACGGGTTCCACGGTGCATTTGCGCAGGCGGTAGATGGCTTGGCCGAGTTCGGTGCGCAGTTTGTGGGCCATCTTGACCACAGGGCTGGCATCGGCGGGCGGCGGCGCGGGCTGCTCGGCGAAGTACTCCCGCCAGTTCTTGTGGTGCGGCTCGCGACCGGTCGCGAGATAGGGCTCGATGTCGCGCGCTTCCAGGCCAGCGATGTTGGCGGCGCTGTAGAAACCGTTGTCGCCCGCCGCAGCCTTGGGGCGGCCTACGGCGGCCGGGACCGCATCCAGGTCGGACAGCGTTTCGTTCTTATCGTTGGGATGGTTGGTGACCCGGTTGCCGACTACCAGCATGGTAGCTTGATCCACCACCGCCTGGGCGTTGTACGTCTGGTTGAAGCCTTGGTCGGTGCTGTTCTTCATGATGCGTGAATCGGGATCGGTGAAGTTGTATTGGTCTTCCGGCCGTGGGCCGGGGGTTGGCGGTTGCGGTGCGCGCCCGCCGGGCTTGTGGCCGGTCTCCTCGGCTTTGGCTTGGCGCACTTGCAGCTTGGCTTCATATTCGGCCTGCTCGGCCGCATAGCGCTCTTTGGCCCGGGCCTCCAGGACTTGCTTGGCCGCAGCCAGGTTGCCCAGACGCCGTTGCCGCAAGGCCACCTCGTTGGCGATGTCCATGCCTTCCGGCAGAGCAGCCTGATCTGCTTGTGCGCCCAGCGCCAGCAATTCGGCGACCTCGCTGCGCAACTGTTTTTCGAGTTCCAGGAGCCGGTCATGGCTCACGGCGTGACTCTTGGAGGCGTCAGCATGGATCTTACTGCCGTCAAAGCTCACGTTGATATGTCCAACCTTCAGCACGCCCAAATCGGCGGCCACCAGCAAGACCTGGACAAACAACTCGCTGATCTGCGGCAGAAAGGTCTTGCGAAAGTGGGCAATCGTATCATGGTCGGGATGCAGACCGCCCGCAATGAAACGGAAGGGAATCGATTCGTAGGTGGCCTTCTCCAGCTTGCGCGAACTGAACACGCCGGTGGCGTAGCCGTAGAACAGCAGCCCCAAGAGCAGTTCCGGCGCAAACGCCGCGCCGCCCACCGCGGCATAGCCCGCATAGATGGTGCTCAGGTCCAGCAGGGCAATCATGCGCACGATGAAGCGGGCCAGATGCTCAACCGGCAGACATTCCTCAAGTGTGACGGTTTGTTTCAGTGTTGCTTCGTAGTCAACCGTGATGAACTGACGCGCCATGATAAGCCCTCCTGGGGCGAAGTTGTTGGCCAACCGGCCAGCCTCTACTTTACCACAGGTTGGCGCCGACCGGAAGTCGCTCTCTCCGACAGGCTGCTAGACAAACCCGTCCACCTTAATGATCTTCATGCCAACCCTTTTGTGCCAACCACTGTACCAGAAAACGACGAATTGGCCGCTGGAGCGGAATAAGGCAGACCATAAGAATGATCGGGAATAGCCAGCTTCCCGGCAGAACTGCCGTGCCAATACGAACACTAGATGGCAGTATCGGAGCAAGGAAAACCAAGTAGAGGAGCGCAATAGCCGCTCCGATTGCGATTTCTATGACATCAGGTAACAAGCGGAGATGCCGCCTGAATTGATCCATATACTCTACTCCTTTGAGACCCTCTCAATGGGCTGTTAGCCACTTCGCAGCGAACGACCGAATCTGTCGGCTACTGGCGCCGACCATTGTCGCACGCCCACCAAGTCTGTACACTGAAGCCGTTTGGCACGTAAGTCAGATCTAGCCTCGAGAACCTCCAGTTCTGGTCCACCTCGAAGGATTCGATCATCCTACCCTCCTGTCTCCCCATCCAGACACGGAGTTGATAATCGTCTTCCTGAGTGCCAGGTAGGGCATCTATTTCGTCACCGAACACTCCACTGAGGAATCCAACGACTGTGGGGATCCGCCCACCTATCAGACCAATACCAGTGAAGATAACGGTTCGTACTGAGTCCAGAAGTTTATCCTCACCCCAACTCACTCGATGAAACCATGTGGTCATGTTCGCCGTTGATCCCAGGTACTCCACGCCAAGATTCTTATTCACGTGTATTCCTGCCAGCCCTACGCCTTTGTTCGCATACACGTTGTTGAGACCAATATCGGTATGAGAGCCCTTGCCGGTGGACAAGCCCGTGAGTAGCGTTTGCCCTTCACCCTCAAACTGATAGGAATCCATGGATGGTCTTCCTGAGTCGTCGTAACCGTAGCGATAGAGTGTGTCACCGCCCTGAGCCTTACCCAACAATCCCCACCAATCTTTATCGGCCTGCCATGCTTGTAGAATCTTGTCTCCTTCATCTTCTCCGTACTCGCCATATAGATAAGCTCTAATGGCGTCAATCTCGAAGTGTCCCGTCGGATCTGTGAACCTGACAGAATTATTCAGGGCATAGCTGTATCTATTGAGATTCTGCGGATTTCCCGGCTGGGGGACCAGCGTATCCGCGGCGAGAAATCGTCCGATGACCGGATCGTACCAGCGGGACTGGTAGAAATACAACGCCGTGCCGCTGTCCCATCGCTGACCGGTGAAACGGTAGGTCGTCACCTGCCCGCCCGGATTGTAGCGCACGCCGCCGTAGGGATAGTAGCGCAGCTCGACGTTGG
>JAYRVO010000036.1:0-43254 GCA_041918515.1 Chloroflexota bacterium
CCCCCCGCGAGGCCCTCGCCGCCGCCCCCGCCCCCCCGCCGGGACCCCGGCGCCCCGGACCCCGCCGCCCCGGCGGGGGGCCACCCGCCGGGGGGGCTGGTACGATGGGACGCGGATGAACGCGGGATGGCGGCAAGGAGGGGGGGAGGCGCAGGGGGGGATGGAGGGACGCAGGGAGGAAGGGAAACCGGGAGACCGATCAACTGATCACTGGTCACCGATCAACTGATCACCGATCAACTGATCACCGACAAGCGGGATGGGCGTTGGCGAGTTGGGCGCAGGCTTGGGTGGCGAAGGGTGGGGGTGGATTGAGGTCGAGGACGGCGCGCCAGGCTGCGGCGGCTTCTGCGGGGCGCTGGAGGGCGGCAAGGGCGCTGGCGCGTCCGAGGTGCAGGCTGAGGGCGGCGGAGGGGTCGGGTTGGAGGTCGAGGCCGCGGGCGAAGGAGTCGAGGGCGGCGGGGGCGTCGTTCAGGGCAAGCTGGCTGTAGCCGAGGGCTGTCCAGGCGTTGGGGAGGGTCGGGTCAAGTTCGACGGCGCGTTGGGCGCGATCGAGGGCGTCGGTGGGCCGATTCAGGTCACGAAGGGTGTTGGCCAAGAGGATGTAGGCCCAGACGTTGGTTGGGCCGCGGGCGACGGCGCTTTCGAAGGCGTGGAGGGCGGTGGTGGGGTGGCCGGTTTGCAGGTAGGCAAGGCCGAGTTCGGACCAGAGGCCGGAGTCGTTCGCCTGCCAGGGCAGCAGGGTGTTGAGAATGGCGATGGCAGAGGCCCAGTCGTTGGCGTTGCGTGCGTTCTGGGCCAGTTGGCGCAGTTCGCCTTGTTGGGCGGGGGTGCTGGGATGTTGGAGGTGGGGGGGGACGGCGCCGCGGTTGCCGGCGATGGCGCCGAATTGGCGGATGGTCGTTTCAGATAAACGATGGAGGGCGATGAGGGGGTCGAAGTAGGCGAGGTATTCGGCGGATTGCAGGAGGGGCGTGGCCTGGAGGTCGATGGGGCTGAAGGGGGATTGCAGGATGAGGACCTGGCGGAAGTAAGGGGCGGTGGCGGCGATGTCGCTGGCGGTGTAGTCGGCGAGGGTGGCATCCGGCAGGTAGTAGTCGAGGTAGGGGGCGGCGACGGGTGCGACGATGAGGCTTGCTCTGAGCGTAGTCGAAGGGCCTGCCCTGAGCATCGTCGAAGGGGTGTCGGTCAGGTCGAGTTGGCGCAGGTAGGCGGTGGCGGCGCGCCAGTTTTCGTGATCGCTGGCAAGGGTTTTGGCGAGGGCCGGGAGGAGGGTGGCGAGGAGCAGGAGGACAACGAATGTCGTCAGGAGAGAGCGGGGGCGGAGGGAGAGAAGAGTAGTGGAGAGTCGCCGGAAGAGGTCTTGCAAACCAGCGGCGATGAGAAGGAGCAGGGGTGGGAAGGCGGGAAGGAGATAGCGGACGCTGTAGAATTGGTTGCGCTGGGCCAGGGCATAGAGGATGATGGCGCTGGGCAGGAGGAGCCAGAGGAGGAGGAAGGCAATGAGGCGTGGGCGGGCGCGCAGGCTGAAGATGCCGAGGAGGGTGAGCGCCAGCGCCGGGAGGCCGAGGGGCCAGCTTCCGGTCAAGTCGTAGGGCAGGATGCTGAGAAGGCGAGCGAGGGAGGGAAATGTTTGCGCTGATGGGCGGAGAACAAGGGTCGTGGCGGCTGTCGGGCCACTCAGTCCGCCGACCAAGGCGCGGCCAAAGCGAAGCAGGTAGTCGGGGCGAAAGGGGGAGAGGAAGAAGAAGATGGCGACGGCGAGGAAGGCGGCGGCGCCGGGAATGAGGGGGGCGAGGCGGCGCTGGCGTAGGGCCAGGCGGCCGTCGGCTATAAGCCAGGCCAGGATGTGGATGAGGGGAAGGGTGAGGCCGAAGAGGTGGGTGTGGAGGAGGGTGAGGAGAACGAGGACGTAGGGAATCCAGAGGAGGGGGCGGCGGCGGGCCTCGAGGAAGAGGAGGGTGGCGAGGAGGGTGAGGCAGAGGAGCAGGCTGTAGGGGCGCATCTCGCGGCTGTAGCGGACGGCGAGTGGCGCCAGGGCGAGGAGGAGGGCGCTGAGGAGGGGAACAGGTTGGGGCAGAAGGCGGCGGGCAAGGGTGTAGAAAAGGGCAATGCTGAGGACGCCCCAAAAGGCGGCGGGCAGGCGTAGCCAGGTCTCGCTGCGACCCCACAGCAGGAGGAGCCGAGTGAGCCAGTAGTCCAGCGGCATGTTGGCGCCCAGTTTCAGCGCCGCGGCAAAGTCTGTGGTGGGTTGGCGGGCGATGTGGAACTGCAGTAGTTCATCCAGCCACAAGGAGCTACCGTCGAGGCCGACGACGCGTAGGGCGAAGCCACCGAAGAGGATGGCAAGGAGGGAGAGAGGGATGCGCGGGCGGGGGGGCATGGGGCGTGTTGCGTATTGCATACTGCGTAGTGTGTTACGGCGCTTTTTGTAGGCGATACGCAGAGATTGGCATCACGAATCGGCTATCTCGGTCATGTTCACGAGGGCGCCGGGGCGATCGGGGTGGGGAGGGTGGCGCACAATGGTGGAGCGAGTGTAGGCGAGGAGGCCGAGGCCGAAGGCGATGGCGTTGTAGCCGTAGTAGAGCCAGTGCCAGGGGATGACGCGCAGGGCAAAGACCCAGCCGCGCTGGGAGGCAAACCAACGGTAGAGGGGCCAGTTCAAAGAGAGGAGTAAACCCGCCAGCCCCAGACTGACGATGAGGAAGGATGGATGCCAGAACGCCAGACCCAGGCTGAAAAGGAGAAGCCAGAGGGCGACGACGCTCACGCGGTTGTGGGTTTGCAGATTGAGGTCGTTGACGAAGGCCCGATGTCTGAGGATAAGCTCAGCCCAGGGAATGCCGCGGTCGCGGATGTCGGTGCGAAGCAGGCTGGTGGGGGTCCAGCGTTTGCGATGGGTGACCTGGAGGCGTTTGTCGAGACGGATGCGTCCTCCCCTGCGCGCCAGCCGATAGCCTAGCTCGATGTCTTCGATGCACGGACGCCCGTAGTCGTCGGTGAAGCCGCCCAGTTGGAGGAAAATTTCGCGGCGGATGGCGCCGCACCCCGTCCAGAAGGTGCTGGCGATCTCGGCGCCCTGCTGATGGACGTAGTGATGAAACAGGTTTTTGTATTGGCTGAGGAAGCCAGGATCGCTGGGTCGATCGTCGTAGGAGCCGAAGAGGGCGTCCAGATGGGGGTCAGCGGCAAAGGCGGAGCGGACGCGAGCGACGGCATCGGGGTGGGGGATGACGTCGGCGTCGAGGAAGAAAAGGATGTCGCCCGTGGCGGCGAGGGCGCCCAGGTTGCGGGCCAGGGCCGGACCAGAGCGGGGGTGAGTGGTGGCGAGGACGCGGGCGCCGGCGGCGTGGGCGATGGCGCTGGTGCTGTCCGTCGAGCCGTCATCGACGACGATGATCTCGTCCAAAACGCCAGAGCGCCAGCCCTCTTCCTGCCCGGCGCAGCCGCAGCCCAGCGCCTTCAGGAGATCGGGTAAGAAGGCCCCGGCATCGAGAGCAGGGATGATGGCTGACACTCTGGGAGCGGAGGTCATGATCAGGCGCTCAGTCCACCTTGTAGTTTTTGCTCACATCTACGTATTCGTTTTGTTGCCCTGTGAGGAAGTTTGTCAGCGCCAGGGCGTCCTCGATGACGCCGTCGCTGTTCATGTAGCGAAAGGAGCCGGTGCGACCAACCAGGTGGAGGGAGGGGAAGTGGGTGTTCAGGAAGTCTTTGACGGCGCGCACTTTGTCGGTATAGCCGATGTAGTAGACAGGATAGGCGAAGGGCACGCGCAGCACCCAAGCATCGTGCAGGCTATTGGGTTTGAGAAAGCCGATGTTCTCGAAGTCTTGCAAGACGCGGGCGATCAGTTGATCGTCGGGCATGTCCCAGGTCGGCTCGCCGCGGCTGGTGAAGACTTCAGCTGCCAGCGAGGTGAAGCCAGCGGGCGCCATTTCTTCGCTCCAGTTGCGCGGTTCGTGCGTGCGACCGCAGAGGAGCGATGGTTGGGGGAAGTAGGTCCAACTGTCTTCGCTTACCTGGGGCAGGCGGAGGGCCAGGAAGAGGAGGATCATGTCGCGGTAGACAAGTTGGAAGTCGCGGGCGATGGCGTGGGCGCCGGTGGGGGCGGGGAGGGTGCGCAGGAGTAAGTTGAGGGGGATGGAGGAGATGATGCGATCGGCTGTGAGCGTCTGCGCCGCGCTGCCGTCTTCCTGGATGACGACTTGCCAGCGACCTTGTGGCTCTGGCTGCAGGGCTGTGACTCCCGCGCCGGTGAGAACGCGACCGCCGAGGCGTTCGATTTCTTGTTGCATACGGTCGGGGATCATGCCGAAGCCCTGGCGCGGGTACCAGAAATGGGAGATGATGGTGGGCGGCGGTTCGGCGCCGGGGATGAGGGCGCGCTTGAGGGCTTCGCTGAGGCTGGGGAGGCTGATGCGTTGGGCGGCCCAATCGGCGGAGAGCTGGGTGCAGGGGATGCCCCAGACTTTTTCGGTGTAGGGGCCAAAGAAGACGTCGTACATGGCGCGGCCAAAGCGCCTCACCACCCAGTCTTCGAAGGAAACGTCGGGTGTGTGGCCATTGAGTCGGTGGCGTACGGCGGCGGCGGCGTAGGAGCTGATGACGCGCACGGCTTGCGGCGGGCTGAAGATGCTGAGGGCGTTGGGGAAGCGGATGGGGTAGTCGACGAATTTGCCCTGGAGGTGGATGTGGCTGATGCGCGGTACGCGCAGCAGGTCGGAACCCATCAGGTCTTTGATCCAGCCGATGATTTCGGGTTTGTGGCTGTGGAAGCGGTGGCCACCGATGTCGAAGCGAAAATCGCCGTGCACCAGGGTGCGCGCCAGGCCGCCCACTTCTTTGTCTTTTTCGATGACGGTTACGCGGCGACCGCGGCGGGCCAATTCCAGGGCGGTGGCCAGTCCGGCGATGCCGCCACCGAGGAGGATGATGTGTTCGTCGGGCTTGCAGATCATGGCAGGAAGCGAGAAGCGGGAAATCCAACCGACCTAGTGCTCATGTTTTCACGTTTTATATTTCACGATTCATGACGCGGGGTGGGGGTCCAGCGGCGGGGGCGATTGAATAGGGTGTCGAAGGCGCTACGGGCGACGACGAGGAGGTCGATGGGAAAGAGAAGGAAAAGGTAGGGTAGTCGCACCCACCAGGCCAGGGGGCGACGGACGCGCCAAAGGCTGGCCAGGACTTGGAGGTAGGGGAGGGCGAGGACGAGGAGGAAGAACCAGAGGGGGAAATCAAAACGGAGGCGGAAGAGGGTGTCGCCGAGCAGGAGGGCGGCGGCGGCCAGGAGGGCGAGACGGTCGAGGTAGCCGAGGCTGAAGAGAAAAAGTTCGAGGCGGAGGAGGGGGCCAGGCGGGGGATGTGGTGAAGCGGCGTCGCCTGCGCGTCCTGGCAGGAGGCCGCGGCTGCGGGCGATGGCTACGTCTTGAAATCCACGGCTCCAGCGAATGTGCTGGCGCCAGTAGCCGCGCACGGTGCTGGGGACTTCGTCATAGGCGGGGGTGGATTCGACATAACGTGTGTGGTAGCCGGTGGCGGCGATGCGCACGGTGAGGTCGGTGTCTTCGAGGAAGGCGCCGGGGGTGAAGCCGCCGAGGGTGTGCAGAAGGGGGCGACGATAGGCGCAGTGGGAGCCGAGGATGGCGGGGGCAAGGTGCAGGCGATCTTTGGCGACGAGGGTGAGGCGCTGGTGGACGAGGCGTTCGATGGCGGCGTAGTAGGCGCTGGGGGAGGCGAGGGCGTTGGCAGCTTCGGTGCGGCCGCTGACGGCGCCGAGGCGAGGGTCGGCGAAGGGGGCGGCGAGGGCGGTCAGGCCGCCAGGGGCGGGGCGATGGTCGGCGTCGTAGATGGCGATGAGGTCGCCCCACGGTTCGGCGGCCAGGCCGGCGTTGAGGGCGGCGGCTTTGCCGCGATTGGGGTGCAAGTGGAGGGCGGTGACGACGGGGGAGAGGGTGGTCAGGTGGTCGATGATGGCGCCGCTGTTGTCGGTGGAGCCATCGTCGATGAGGAGGAGGCGCAGGTGATCGAGCGGGTAGCCGTTTTGGAAGAGGGCCTGCACCAATGGGGGGAGGCTGGCGCCGTCGTTGCGGCAGGAGATGAGGACGAGGAGGTCGGGCGCAGGGGGGCTGGCGGCGGGTTCGGGGGCGGTCGTTGCTGGGGTGGCGAGAGCGGTAATTGTAAAGAGAAGGCGGCGCAGGCTGAAAATTAGCAGGGGGAGTGCAACGAGCAGGCTGATGAGGTGGGGAAGGGTGATCATCAGGTGGGGCGCAGGCGTCGCAGGAGGAGGGCGGCGGTATCGGTGCGATGGAAGGCGAGGGCGCTTTGCCAGACGCGCAGCGTCTCGCGGGAGTTACTGGCCCAGGCCGCGGCTAAGCGGCGATCGTGGATGCCGCGGCGTAGGCGTTGGGCCAGGGTGGTGAGGGGGGGCTGCTGGGTCAGACGCCAGAGGGCGTCGAGGTCGAGGGTTTCGGCCTGGGCGCGCTGGTTGGGGGGACTGGCGGCGGCGAGTTGGTCGAGCCAGCCGGGGGGGATGGGGGCGGCGTAAGCGGTTTGAGCCAGGCGCAAGGCGGCGAGCAGATGGGCGGTGGCGCCGGTCGCCCGCGCCCGTGCCAGCAATCCCTGGGTCGAGGCGGGTGTCGAATCGAAGGGTAGGTCGGGGTGAGTCTCCAAAAGGCGGCGGATGTCGTAGAGTTGCACGAGGGCGGGCTTGCCCATGAGCAGGTGGAAGATGAAATGTACGGCGATGTGAAGGAGGTTGTCAGCTGGAGCCAGGGCAAGGGCGGGGATGTCGTCCAGTTCCCAGCCGATGGCTCTATCCCACACGCCAGCGGTGATGTCCAGGCGCAGTCCGAACCAGCTTTCGGCCAAGGAAGTGTGGGGTTCGAGATGGAAGCTGTCGCTGGCGATGAGGTAGGGGTTGACAACCGGGCCGATATTCTCAGCTTGTTGATAGGTCCATTCGTGTTTGACGATGCCGGGGCCGGTTTCGGGGTTGGTGTGTTTGCCGGCGTAGCCCAGATCGGCCAGGAGGAGTTGTAGGCGGGGGAAGTCGGCGGGATGAACGAGCACGTCTACGTCGCTCATCCCGCGCAGGCTTAGATCATGGTAGAGGGCAGGGGCGAGGTAGGCGCCTTTGAGGATGAGGAGGGGGATGTCGTGCAACCGGCAGGCGCGTAGGAGCAGGACCAAAGCAGCAAGAAGGGTGCGATTGCGGGTTTCGGTGTGGCGGGCGGCCAGGCGCAGACGTGCGGCCAGGAGGGGTGGAAGCTGCGCCGCGGCGTTGGCGAGCAGGAAGGGGCCGAGGCCGGTGGCGAGGGCGTAGACGCTGATGGCGTCCCAATCGAGGCCAGCCGCGGGCGGGGTTTCTCCGCGCAGGAGGGCAAAGAGGGCCTGGGCAGGTGATGGCAAGGCGAGGGCTTGTCCTGAGCGATGTCGAAGGGCTTGTCCTGAGCGATGTCGAAGGGCGGGCATGGCGGGGCGCAAGGCGCAAGGGCTTGTCCTGAGCGATGTCGAAGGGTGGGCGAAAATAAAGGGGCGCCAGCAAGCGCCCCTTTGTGGGGAGAGTTTTAGAGGGTGGGTGCGAGATCGAGGTCAGGCGATTTCGGGGGCCGGGCCTTTGTGAGTGTTGGCGTTGTAGCGGACGAGACGGGGCATAAGGGAGTTGCGCAGAGATCGCAGGGGGGTGACGCGGTGGATGAGATGGCCGCCGGCGTTTTTGATGGCGCCTTCGACGTACCAGCGGAAGAAATCATGCCGCCAGCGCCAACGCAGGAGGCCGTAGTAGGGGGCGAGGAGCCAGTGGCCGTGGCTGCGTCCGACGAAGAGGATGTCGCAGATCTCGGACATCACCCGACCTTCGGCCTCGTCCACCCAGGGGGTGTTGCCCTTGTGAATGTCGAATTCCGCCCAGCCCATTTGATCGATGGGCGGGGTGTAGCCGCGGGCGAGGGCGTCGGGCCAGAGGGGGGTGCCAGGATAGGGCATGTAGATGGCAACCGAGCAACGAGCCTTTGGATTGATTTCGCATAGTCTTTCGATGAGATCGAGGGTGGCGCGACGCTCTTGGGGGCCTTCGGCGGGCAGACCGAGGATGAAGCTGAGGTTGGCTTCGATGTGCGGGGCATACTCGGCCAGGTTGTGCACGCCCCATTCGATCTGTTCGGCTTTCTGATCTTTGTGGATGCTGTCCAGTACGGCCTGTGATCCTGATTCGGCGCCGATGTTGACCCACTGGCAGCCTGTTGCGGCCATCCAGCGCACGAAGTCGGGCTTGAGGAGCTGAACCCGGACCTGGCCGCTCCAGGGGAGTCCGACGCGTTCGACCATGCTTTGCATGGCTTTGATGCGCCCGAAGAGGTAGTCGTCGGCGTAGTCGACGGCGTCGATGCCGTAGTTTTGTTGTAGCCAGCGTACTTGCTCGATCACGAACGCTTCGGAGTGTTGGCGCCAGGTTCGTTTCATGACGACTTCGTTGTAGCAGAAGCCGCAGCGGAAGGGGCAACCACGGGAGATGTAGATGGGGATGGCGCGCGTGTAGGGGCCGGATTGGAGGAAGTAGGCAGGGATGTCGGCCAGGAGGTCCCAGCGCGGGCGGAAGTCGTCCAGGTTGGCGATGAAGGGGCGTTCGGGGTTGATGTGAACGCGACCCTCTTTGTCTTTCCAGGCGAGGCCGGGCACATTCGTATAGTCACGATCTCCCAAAAGTGTTGTCGTGAAGTCTTGCGCTGTCAACTCGCCTTCGTTGACGATGACGAAATCAACGTAGGTTTCGCGCAGAATCTCCTGAGGCATGATGGTGGCATGGACGCCGCCCCAGACCGTGGGGATGCCTAAAGCTCTGATGGCCTGTGTGGCCTCGATGGTGGTTTGGAGTTGTGGCCCCGTGATGGTGCTGAACCCCACCCAATCGGGTTGTTCCCGGCGCACTTCTTCCAGGAATCTGGCCTTGCCGTCTGCGGTTTCGTGGAAGATGCGCACGTTGTGGCCGTGCTGCAAGAGGGCATCGGCGACGTACATGATCCCGAACGGGGGATACATGTCGCGCTCGTTGCGAAAGTTGATGAGGAAGATTTTTGCCGGCATCGGTAGTGGGCGGGAGTCTTGGGCGCCAGGGGTAGCTGCGCTGCTGCCTGGGGTGACCACAGGGTCGTAGCGCCGGGGTGAGCCGGCCGGCTGGGGAGATGGCGAACCGGATCGATGATCTGAGGATCAGGGTCTCACCGGTCGCGGGGCGGCGTCGACGCGCCTGATCATGACCCTGGGTGGGGCCGATCAGACAGGAGCGCGACGATCAGTGGGAACTGAAAGTGACCTGCTTCAGCTCTTCGTGCTTCACGAGCGTGGGCTTTTCGTATTTCATGGGGGCGTCCTCCCAAAAGAATGACCTTCGTCGGTAAGTGAGGTTCTGGCCGCAGCGCAGCTACCCCTGGCGTCCAGTATTATGGATGGCTAACCAAAGAAATGATGCTCAGCCCTGAAACGTGAGGCGTGAAACGTGAGGCGTGAAAATTGTCGACGTTTTCTCACGTTTCACGACCTTCATAACAAATCAACCTAGCGATCGATATGACTTGGTTGTGCGGCTGAGACGATGGGGAAAGTAGGGCGGGTGGGGGTCGAACCCACATGTGCCTATGCACGGCGGATTTTAAGTCCGCTGCGTATGCCATTTCGCCACCGCCCCGTGGTCTGGCGGATGATAGCAGGTGGGATGAGCGGCGTCAAATAGTGGATAGAAGGGGCGGCGTGCGGTCGCGAGCAGCAACCGCACGCCATTTACGCATGAACGATCTATTTTCTCGCCGGCAGCGCCTTGTCATCTTCCCGCAGGATGTTCCAAGTTTGCCCACCGCTGATAAGCCCCGCTGTGTCCGATGGCTGGATCGTCACCGGATGATCGTCATACGAGCCGCCGTAGTTGAAGGGCGTGGCAAGCGGGTTGGATCCCTGATAGACGCGCACCCACCAGCGATAGGTCTCACCCAACGGCCAGTCAGATGGCAACCCGGTGATGGTCGTGCAGGCAACGGTTCCGAGGAAGTTCGTCATCGCCGTCTCGCCGGTTTCAGGATCCCAGATCACCAGGCGGTAGTTGTCGCCGGCGACGCCGCGCGGGGTCCAACAGAATTGGGCGGGCAGGGTCACGCTGGCGTCATCCGCCGGCGAGACGAGGACGATGTCGGCCACGTCGAAGTCACCACCAGGCACGCTCTGCCCGGCCATGTAGGCGTCGAGGCGGTTGCCGTACCAATACCAGAGATAGCCGAGGCCGGGATTGGGTTCATCGGGCGTGTTGAGGTAATCGACGCTGTAGAATTCACCCGCTGATAGGGTGGCAGCGCCGAGGAAGGAGTAGCGGCCATCGTCGCCGGTGGTTGTCGTCGCCACGGTCGACCAGGAACTGCCATCATAGTGCGAGAGTTCCAGACGCAAGTGCGGCGCGGCCGCGCCGTGGTACGTCACCTGGCCATTGATGCCGCCGCTGGAGGGAGGAGGCGTAGGTGTGGGAGTGGCGGTCGGCATCGGGGTTGGCGTGATCGTGGGAAGTGGAAGCGGCGGCTGGCTTCTCAGCAGCAAGGGCAGATAGACCGGGAAAACGGGGCGGCGGATGTGCAGGGTGATGACGGTGGAGCTTTGGTTGCCCTGGCTGTCGGCGGCGGCGAGAGTGATGGTGTGGTCGCCTTCACTGAGGTTGTTGCGCTCAAGCGTGCGGCCTGTGCCGAGCACGCCGTCTTTGTTCGATGACCATGTTAGCGAGCCGTCGGACACTGAGCCATCTTCAGGGTCGAAGCCATCGCCGGTGAAGGTGATGGTCTCGCCCAGGAGGAAGGTTGACTGATCGGCGGGCGAGATGATCAGCGCGGTCGGTTCCTTCCCGCCCACGCTGAACGGCCCGGCATCGCCCTCGCCCGTGTTGACGCCGTCGCTGGCCAGGATGCGGATGTAGGCATTGGTCCCGCCCGGCAGCATGGCCGTGTCCAGATTGTAGGTGGTTCCCGTCACGTCAGCGGCGAGGGCGTACCACGACTGTTTGTCGTCGTTGCTGTACAGCACCGTGTAGCTGAGAGCGTCGTGGTCGGGGTCGCTGGCTGTCCAGGTCAGGGTCTTGATGGCGCCGCCGCTCACAGGCGCGACGTTCACCGAGGGCTTGTTGTTGCTGACGGCCCGTGTGGCGACGATAGCCTCGCCATGCTTGAGCACGATCTGCTTCGTGTTGGGGACGAAGGGCACGGTGAGGGCGAAGGGGTAGGAGGTCACCGGGATCGTGCTATCGCCGAACCCGTAGGAGACCTCGAAGCAGTGGCTCGACAGCTTCGTGTTCCCAGCGTCGTACAGTTCCAGGCAGTAGTCATCGCCCAGCGGTGGGTTGTCTAGCGGATCGGTCTGCACCTGGCGGTAGAACACCTCGAAGTTGCTGGCGCCACTCTGGTCGATGAGGCCGGAGGCGAGGAGATACTCGCTGGCCATGACCGAAGCTGGACGCGTATCCTGCTCGGCGGCTGTGGCGATGAGCCGATGGAGGGTGTTGTACTGCTCTGGTGCGATCCAGGCTTCGTTCTCCAGCCGGCCGGGAACCATGAAGTCGAGCCGGGTGTCCTCCCGCACCTCGCGAGCGGCGACATCGAAACCGTGGATTTCGATTCTCTTGTCCCAGTGACCAAAATCGTAGTTGTGGCCGATCTCGTGGGTGAAAGTACGGCGCCAGCGACCATCGGTGTCGTTGCCGAAGGAAGCCTTGCCTGGGAACTGGCCCAGGCCGTTGCCCCAAAAGACGCTGGTCGGCAGCCAGCCGTAGACATGATCAGGCCGGGGCCGGGGCTGGCTGAGCTGGAGCAGGCGCACGATGTAGTTGAGCATCTTGACCCCGCCCGTGCCGATATTGACATTGCCGCCCCAGCTGATGCCCGGCCAGGGGTAGTACTTCACGCGGGTGTGGCTGACCGGAAAAGTCGAAACCAGCCAGGCCTGGCCTTTGGCGATGCGGTCGGAGGGATCTTGCGGGCCGGTGTAGCTGGTGGGGTTGTAGTGGATGGGCAGCCAGGCGATGCGCAGGTCGCCGCCATTCACGAAGCGAACGTTGGTCGAGGCGATGTTGTTGCCGTAGTTGCTCTCGAACACGGTGCGGTCGGGATTGACTTCGACCTCCAGGCGCACGTCGCCGGTGAGCCACGAGAAGGGCAGCTCGAAGTTCGACGTGTGGTTGATCTGCTTCCAGTCGATGGGCCGCAGCACGGTGATGCTGCCGCCCGGATTGAACGGCGCCACCGTCCCCAGCAGCGTGCTGCCCCGATAACCCTTGAGCTGGGCCGTGACCCCAGCCAGCGGGCGCGACGAGGGGCCGAGATCGATGTAAGCCCGCACCACTGTGCGCTTGGAAGCGATCAGCGGGATGCTGCCGGCGTCGTTCTGCAGAGCCTGATTGACTTCGAGGCGGCTGATGGTCAGGTCGGGTTGAGGCGTGGGGGTCGGGGTGGGCGCCGCCGTAGGCGTCGGGGTAGGTGTAAAGGTGGGCGTCCACGTTGGCGTGCGGGTGGGAGTCCAGGTTGGGGTGGGGGTGAAGGTGGGCGTACGCGAGGGCGTGGGTGTGTCGGTGGGGATCGCCGTCTGGGTGGGTGTGGGCGTGCAGGTGCCCACGCCCGGCGGCGCCTCGTTGACGACGTCGAGCTGCGCCACATCGAGCGCGGTGGCGTGGCGGCGGCCATCGCCCGCGCGCACCTCGGTCTTCACGCGTACTGTATGCGGGCCGAGTGGGGCGCTGGCACCGGCGCCGACCGCATTGTTGGTGAAACGGCCATCGCCCGCCGTCGCGTCGCCGTGGCTGCCATCATCGAATAGCACGACCTGATCGATGACGTTGGTGTTCACCTCGATCCCGTTGCGGAAAGCCACGCTGTTGGTGCGGACGTGCGTGTTGGCTGTACTCATGCGGACGCTTATGGTGGTTTTCGAGCCTCCGGTCACCACGTAGGGTGGCGCGATCTTCGGATCGGCCAGAGCAGGCGCCTGGCCCAGGTTGGTCGGGTTCATCTCCAGCAGGCCCAATTGCGCTGGCACCTGTACGCCGTTTACATAGGCCCCCTGATCGAAGGTGAAGAGGAACCGTCTGGCGTCGCCGCTCATGCTGCTTCTTTGGAAGCCACCATCACCCCAGCCCACCATCAGGGGCGGATCAGGGGGATCGGTCACAGTGGCCCCATAGGCCGCCAGTTGCAGCACGCCGCTGCCGTCAGTGTTGTAGAGGCGGTTGAAGGAGCCAAGGTTCAGCTTCGAGCCATCGTACGATAACTGCACGACCTCGCCTTCAGTGCCGTTCCAGCCCCCTACTGTGTCAAGCTGTCGCTTGCCTGTCCCGTCCCAGTTCATCACCCACACTTCCCACCCCGCCGTCCTCGCCGCCACGTAAAACACCTTGCTCCCATCCCCGCTGATTCCCAGGTTCACCAGAAGCGGATGCTCGCTCCCGAAAATCTCATACTCTTGCAGGCCACTCCCGTCGCTATTCACCCGCACCAGTCGGTCCGTCCGCGGATAGTTCGGGTTCCAGTCCGGCATCACGTTGAACACAATTCGCTGGCCGTCCGCTGACACGTCCAACGCCGTCGCATAGAATGCAAACGGAATATCCGGTACCGCCCGCCCAAACAGCGCATACACCGCTTCCGGACTCACAATCCGCCGCAGCCCCGTGCCATCCGCATTGATAACGTACAGCCCCGCTGCCAACGGCGCACCGTTGATGGCAGCATTCCGGTCGAGGCTGAAAAACACCTTCGTCCCGTCCGCCGACAGCCGCACGTAATAAAAGCCCGTCAGATCCATGACCTCGTGCGCCCCCGTGCCGTCCGCATTGACGATGCGCACCTTGGCGCCATCGCTCGACAACACCTTCGATCCGTCGGCGCTGATGTCCACTATCGGCGCCCAGTCGCCGGGAACCGTGTCCACCTCGCGCAGCCCCGTGCCATCCGCATTGACGACGTAAACGTGAGAAGGAGCGCCCTTGATCACAAAAGCGGCGCGGCTCCCGTCTGCCGAGAGGATGGAGCCCCGCTTGCCACCGTGTATTTGCGGAAAGCTGGTGAAGGATGTGAGCTGGTGATAGGCCAGGGTGCGCACGACCGTTCCCGCCTCGATCGGTCCGCCGCAACCGCCAGGGGTCCGGGTCGGCGTCGGCGTTGACGTGAAGGTGGCGGTGGCCGTGGGCGTGGGAGTAAGCGTCGGCGTAGGCGTGAAGGTCGAGGTGCTGGTCGGCGTCGGTGTGCAGGTGCCCATGCCCGGCGGCGCCTGGTTGACGACATCGAGCTGCGCCACGTCGAGCGCCGTTGAATAACGCCGGCCGTTGCTGGCGCGCACTTCCGCCTTCATGCGCACCAGCCGCGGGCCGAGCGGCGCGGCGGCGGACGCCCACACTCGATTGCTGGTGAAGACTCCATCCCCTGCGCTCACATCCCCCTGGGTCGCGTCATCGAGCAGGATCGTGCCGCCGTTCAGGACAGTGCTATCGCTCACCCCATCGCGCAGCGACACGCCGTTGACCCGCACCAGCGTCTGATTCGTGTTCACGCGGGCGCTGATCGTCGCTGCCGAACTGCCGTCGGCCAGGACGTAGGGTGGCGCGATCTTGGGGTCTGTGACCGCAGGCGCCAGACCGAAGTCGGGTGGGTTCAGGTCCAAGCGGGCAAGTTGGACCGGCTGACCGGTGTTGTAATCAATCCGGTACAGGAAGCGCGTGGCGCTCTCATTCATTGAAGCGAGGAAAAGACCGTAGTTGCTGACGACTGACGGCGGGTCGCTGCTGTAGCTAGGACCCGGAATCGCCAATTCGAGGCGGTCGCTGCCGTCGGTGTTGTACAGCGTGCCGACATAGTACAGTTTCGAGCCATCGTAGCTGAGCTGGGCGATCTGGCCGTCGGTGTTCGGGCCGCCATAATCGCTCAGCACAGTTCTGGCGCCGCTGCCGTAGCCGAACACGCCCAATTCACGGGGGGCAGAGCAGCAGGGATTCTTCTGACCGAGGTAAAAGACCTTGCTGCCGTCGCCGCTGATGCCGACATTGGGCGCCTGCCAGAAGTAGTTGTCGGGGAATGGATGTTCCGCCAGTCCGCTGCCGTTGCCGTTGACGAGCAGGACGCGCGCCCCATGGTCGGGGATGGAGGCGGCGAAGACGAAGCGGCTGCTATCGCGCGAGGCGCCAAACGCGCTGCCTACGGGGCGAACGCCATCGGAAGCGACGCCATAGAGTTGGGCCAGAGCATCGCGATCAACGATCTTGCGCACCTGCGCCGGATTGTCGACGCTGACCGCATACAGGCCGGCCTTGTAGTGCTGGCTATTCAGATCGAAGTCCTCCGGGTTGAGGAAGAAGACTTGACTACCGTCGCCCGACAGCCGGAAGCCCAGGTAGCGGCCCAGAGTGATCACCGGATGGAGGTTGCTGCCGTCGGCGTTGACTGCCCGCACAACCCAGTAGTCTTTCTCGGCCCCCACGGTGATCAGCCGCGAGCCATCAGCGCTGAGATCAACTTCCGGCGCCCCTACACCGTCCGCCCCGGTGCGTACGTCAACCTGGAGCGGCGCGCCGGAACCGTCGGCATTCATCACGTAGAACCGGGTCGGATCGTATCCGGCGGCGAAGGCGGCGCGCTGACCGTTGGCGCTGATGATGGCGCCGCGCGCGGTCGTCCAGACGCCATTGGGGCTTAGTGATGTGATCTGGTGATAGGCCAGCGTGCGCACGACGGTTCCAGCTTCGCCCGGGTCGCCGCAGCCACCGGGGGTCCGAGTCGGCGTCGGCGTTCGCGATGCTGTGGCAGTCGCCGTGGGCGTGCGCGTCGATGTCGCCGTTGGTGCCTGCGTGGGAGTGGGCGTCGGTGTGTGCGTGGGAGTAAGCGTCGGCGTGCGTGTTGGGGTCGGCGTTGGCGTGGGCGTGTTCGGGCCGGGGATGTTCGGGCTGCCCCCGAACGTCCACCAATCCCCCACCGTGGCGCTGCCGCCCGCCCCCACCGTGCGCTGCCACTGCAAGCCGAAACCGTTGTCCACGCCTTGCGGGTCGGTATCGATGGTATTGTCGAAGCCCGGCCCGGCCTCGCATGATCCCGAGACGGGGCAGGTCTCGTTATCGCCGCAATAGCCAATGCCGCCCCAGATGTCGTAGAACCAACCTTCTTTGTAAGCTGTGGCCGGCGATATTGGTACGAACAGCATGTACCACGGTCCGCTCGGAATATAGCCACCCACAGCGCCGCTGGCCGCATCATGGTAGCCGTAGCCGAAGTCGTTGTTGCCGAAGTAGCTGTCGGCGGCGTGGAAGAGATTCAGGTTTTGGCTGGCGCCGGAATTGTTCGCGACGGCCCATTCCAGCTTGAAATAGGTTTGGCCGTTGACATACAAGGCGCGCTGTGTCACCCGCACGCCGCTGCCACCGGCATCAAGCACCGTCGTGATCACCCACGGGTCGCCCGCCGAACCCGATCCGCTCGGCCCGCTCTGGCTTACCTGCGACCACGGCCGCACCCGAAACATGGCGGTGGTCAGCCGGTTGCTGAAGCAGGAATCGGGGCCAAAGATGTCGTTGCCGACCCGCAGCCAGACGCCGCTATCGGCGCTGCCATCTTCCCAGCCATACACTTGACCCGAATTGTTGTAATAGACCTGGACGCTGCTGTCGGCGCCGACGGTGATGCGCAGCGGGCTGCCGGATATGGTTTTGGGGTTGGGGAGATTAGCGGGCGCGTCGGGCGCAGCCACCGCCACACGGCCTGTTGCCGCCGATACGCCCACCACGAGCAGGATCAAACAACACGAGACCGTCAACAGGGCGGCCACCCGGTATCGGTTGATTGGTGTTGACATGTTTTCTGCTCCTTCGCAGTAAAAACCACTCTATAGTGGTCGAGGCGCTCGTACGCAACGAAATTGCGCCTGGCGCCACAACCGCTTTTCCTCCATCACCCCCGACGATCGGATCGTTTCGGCCGTTTTAACCTTTATTGCAGGGCATTCCGTTTCTCATTTGATCAAGAGGGATCCCCTCGATAATGTGTCATGCTGAGCGAAGCGAAGCATCTCGACTTTCATGGCAGATGGCTTTTTTGGCAACGCGAGAACCTGTTCCTTCACTGCGTTCAGGACAGGCTCTGAGCGCAGCGAATGGATGCTTCGCTGGCTTTCAACCGCAACAACTTTGAGTGATCGACCCGCTGATGCTTCACTGCGTTCAGCATGACATAATCAAATCTTGGATGCTATGCGACGTGGTTGGATGTGAGAACCGGACAAGCCCTGCCTTTATTGATCTTCGAGAACCTCTTCCGCAGTTGCATCTTTATATTTCTCGTTTTGCTCATCTTTGGTCACAATGATTTCACCAGCCTTCTCGAAGTCTGACGGTGGTGGAGGAGGTGGAGGGGGTGGTGGCGGCGGTGGAGGGGGCGGCGGCAGTGGCTTCGTTCCGCTGCCGATCTCAGCGGTGTCGCTGCCGATCTCAGCGGTGTCGCTGGCATTGTCTTGGCTGCTCATGGTGCACCTCGTTGGGGAAATGTTGGGGAATGGTGTGTCAAGCGCGTTTCGTCCGCTTGAAAAACGCGTGCAATTGCCCATGCTCGCCCGTCGCCACACCCGCCAGCTCCCAGCCTTCGCCGCCGAGCTGCGCCAGGTAGACATCGATGCCGGGGCCTTGCTTCCAGCTGGCGATTTCCTGACCGTTGCGGGCATAGGGCCGCCAGCCGTCGTAATCACGGAAAACCAGGCGCAGATACTCCCACTGCGGGCGGGGCGGCTCTGGTTTGGGGAAGAGAGGCGACGGAAACTTGACTGGGGCCTTGACCTCAGGCGCGGGCGGGGGAGCTGGCTCGGCCGGCGCCTGACGGCGTTTGGGCGTAGAGGGGGGCGCGGGCTTCGTCCCGAGGCTCAGCCCGAGGGGTGGGCTTGCCTGGGGCGGGATCGCGGGGTCGGGCGGGGTCAGACTGCCCAGAATCTCGCCCAACACATCGGGAGTCGATTTACGTTCGGCCATCTAACAAAATCCTTTGTGTGAGTCGTTGATAATCTTCGGCGCCAGGAGAGCGCGGCGCATACTCGTAGATCGCCTGGCCATGGCCTGGCGCTTCCGACAGCCGCACGCTGTAGCGCACCGGGTCGCAGACGGCGTTGCCAAAGTGCGACTGCAACTGCGCCAGGATCTCCTCGGACTTCCGCACGCGGCGGTCGAAGAAAGTGGGTACGACATAGCGCAGCGCCAGGGACGCATGATAACGCTGGATGGCAGCCAGGCTTTTGGTGAACTCCAGCAACCCTTGCAGCGTCATCACCTCCAGCGAAACCGGCGCCAGCACCTCGTCGGCGTAGAACAACACATTCACCGTCAACACATCCCAGCCCGGTGCGGTGTCGAGCAAGACGAAATCATACCGGCCCTCGAATGGCGCCAATGCCTCGGCCAGCGTCTGCTCACCGCCGTATTCCTTGCGAGCGATGAGCCGCTTCAACCCCGCCAACGTGCGCCCCCCACACAGCAGCCACAACCCCGGCCTGGCCTCGTGCAGAGCTTGATCCGGCGCTATCTCGCCCCCCGCCATCTCGGCCAACCCCGCGTCCGGGCGCACTCCCAACGAGGTCGCCGCCTGATCCTGCGTATCGACATCCACCAGCAACACACGTTGCCCTGCCAGGGCCAGCCCAGCCGCCAGATTGACTGCCGTCGTCGTCTTGCCGACGCCGCCTTTGGTGAGGGCGATAGCAATTTTCCGCATCTGTCAACTCCATCGAGTGCACGCCGCTTACGAAGTGCGTTACATCCGAGTATACTACAGCCGATCCTGCCTCCCCAAACCATTCGTGACGAATTGCACAGGTCGCGGGCGTCGTGCTTGTCCCTTCTTGTCCTTGCCTTCCCAGCGATGGAACACCCTCCCCTCCCCGACGTCATCTGCTACGGCGCCGTCGAAGTCGTGAACCGCGTGGAAGTCCCGCGCCTGCCCACACCCGACCGCGCCAGCGAAGTCACCGCCGACTACTATCGGGCCAGCGGCACAGCCGTCAACGTGGCCCTGGCGTTGGCGGCGTGGGGCCTGCAACCCGCCATCCTCGGCAACGAGCTGGGGGAAGACGCCTACGCCGACCTCGTCTTCCGCGAGCTGGAGCGTCACCCGGCCGTGCACACCCACTGGCTCCATCGTTCGGATCACGTGCGCACGCCGTTTTCGCGCATCTTCGTCATGCCCGACCGTGAACGCTACACCGTGCGGTATTGGCATGATCAGGCGCGCTGGACGGAGATCGAGGCCAGGATGCTGGCTGGGGCCAGATTTCTGAGCACGGATGTCGAAGCAGGCCAGGCCGCGGTCAAGGCGGCGCAGATCGCGCACCTGCTGGGCCTGACGGTGGTGACAGGCGACATTGTCCGCGTCGATGACCCGCTCGTCAGCCTCAGCCACATGATCATCACCAGCGCCACCTATCTGCGCCGCGCTCAGCCCGACTTCGACCTCGACCAGATCTCCGAATTGGCCGCTCAACTGCTGCGTACGGGTGTTGGGCGCGTCATCATCACCAACGGCAGCGAGCCAATGCAGGTTTTCAGCCGCGAACAGGCGATGCAGACATTCCCCTCGTTCCCGCTGCCGCCGGTCGATCGCACAGGCGCCGGCGATGTCTTCAAGGCCGCCTGCCTGCTGGGGTTGGTGCGCAACTGGGACTTGGAACACACCGTGCGCTATGGCGCCGCCGCGGCAGCTCTGTGGATCAGCCAGCCTTCGCCACTCAAACGCCCCCCGCCCCCCGCCGAGATCGACGCCCTCCTGTCCGACCACGCCCCGCGCCTCGTCGTGACCCTGCCGGCCTTGAGCGACCAACAGCGCATTTGCCCGCTCTGCCAACGCCTGGCAGCCGCGAGTTTGTTCGAGAAACACTGGCAGATGGCGCCGACCGTGATCGAGACCATCCGCCAGCATTTCCCCGGCTGGCGACGCGCCGACGGCGCCTGCCCGCGCTGCATCCACGAACAGCAAGCTCAGGCCAGCCAACGTCGTCAGGCCGATGTGCCCCTGCTCGTGGCCGATCACCCCATCTATGGACAGCCCGACCTGTTCGTGCTGCCAACTCCGATCCGCCTGCGCGCCAACCCGCACTACACCGGCAAGGGCATCACCATCTGCTTTCTCGACAGCGGCTTCTATCCCCACCCCGACCTGGTGCAACCCAGCAACCGTATCGTGACGATGGTGGACGCCACTACCGACGACATCGTCGAGGATGTGGACTTTCGCGAACCCCGCCTTGTCTCCTGGCACGGGCTGATGACGAGCGTGGCCGCAGCCGGAAATGGCGCGCTCAGCCAAGGGCGCTATGCCGGCATCGCCAGCGAGGCGCGCGTCGTCCTGGTCAAGATCAGCGATCCGCATGGCCGGGTGCGCGAGCGCGACATCACGCGCGGGTTGCGCTGGCTGCTGGCGAATCACGAGCGCTACGAGATCCGCATCGCCAATCTCAGCGTGGGCGGCGATCGTTCGGGCCTGGGACGGCACAGCGTCATCGATGGCCTGGTCAAGCAGTTGGTGCAGCGCGGGGTCATCGTGGTGGCGGCGGCGGGCAACGCCGGCGAAGCGGATCTGTTCCCGCCCGCCTCGGCGCCGGAGGCCATCACCGTGGGCGGGATCGACGACCGCAACGTGCTCGACCGCGGCCAGGCCCGCATGTATCGCAGCAATTGGGGCCGCACGCCGTCGGGCGATCTCAAACCGGAGGTGGTGGCCCCCGGCATTTGGCTGGCTGCGCCCGTGCTGCCGGGCACCCACATCGCCGAGCAGAATCTGATCCTCGACCGGCTGTGGCGCGCGGGCGATGGCGAGCTGCCGGCGTTGCTGGCTTCGACCTATCAAGTGCTGGGCCTGGCGCCTTCATTGCTCAAGGCGCCGGTGGAGCAACAACGGCAGGCGCTGCGCGACAAGATGGTGGCGAACAAGTTCGTGACGCCGTACTATCAGCATGTGGACGGCACCAGCTTCTCCGCGCCCATCGTTAGCAGCGTGGCGGCGCAGATGTTGGAGGCCAATCCCCATCTGGCGCCGGAGTGGGTGAAGGGATTGATCGTCAGCACCGCCACGCGGCTGCCCCACGAGTCGGAGGAGCGGCAGGGGCATGGGGTGATCACGCCGGGGCGGGCGGTGGCTGCTGGTCTGCGCGAACGTTTCGGCGCCCTGGACGAAGCGCCGCTTTCGCCGTGCTACGACGCCGACGGCGTTCATTTCATCTATTACGACCGCCGGGCGCGACGTGTGGCAGTGGTGGGTGATTTCAACGATTGGGACCCGGCGGCGACCCCGATGCAGAACCCCAAACCCTGGCAGTGGCGCGCGACTCTACCGTCTCTGCCGCCCGGCCGCCATCATTACAAGTTCCTGATCGATGGCGAAGGCTGGGTGGATGACCCCGAGAACGCGGAGAAGGAGGCGGATGGGTATGGGGGGGTGAGTGGGGTGGTTGTCACCTGACCTCCGCTCTGAAACGTGATGCGTACGGTGCGGAGGTCCTTTCGCTGCACTCAAGGTAGACTCCGCCGGCTTCGAGGAAGTGGGTGGCAGGCGACATTTCATGTCGCTTGGCGGAAGGTGTGGGGGCCGATGGATGCACAGCTTGGCCTCTCTGGCCTGAAGGCGCCATTTCGCCCGCCCATTTGTGCAGATGACTACTTTTCGTGGGCGCTTCCCTTGCGATGGCAACCCTTTTCGAGTATCATGGCGGTTGTAGGCGCCGTGGTTAGCGGTGCTACGCCTGCCCGGAACACCTTCAATTCCCAGAACAACGATTCTCCGCACCCGGCTGAGTTCAACTATGGCATATGTGGCAGCTCAGCCCCGTCCGCAAGCTGATTGTGTTCTCTTACGCCGCCGCATATGCCTTATATCGTTTTTATGACGCATCTCTCGCCATCGGGGCAAACTTCAGCCTAATCAACTGAGCTATGGAGCACAACAATGTCTGTCACAACAACCTTGGAAGATGCGAATGAAGTGCTCAAGAAGGGATATCCGCAACTTTCAGAAGCGGATCTTGCCCTTCTCAAAGCAAAATCCATCCCGGCAAACCTAGCTGACTTCTTGAAACCATTCCCTTTCTCAGAATACCTTCAGAAGGTATGGGTCACTGATGACAGATATCCTCGACACGGGCCTGCCGTGCTGGATGCTATGAACAAACTCCTTTCGAACCCTACCGACATCTTCCTTCCTGGTCGCGCAACTCGCACTCAACGCAATAATCTGACTGAGGCGGTAGCGGTCATCCGTAGAACGATAGGTGACAGCGAGAAAACCGATATTCTGATGCGGTTTGCGGCTCTCTACCACGATATCGGAAAATCGATCATACGCGAACGCCACCCTGTCATCGGCTGGTATATTGCTCAATATATCAAACCCGAAGATCGCGAAAAGCTCAGAGATCTCCTTAAGAGCGAGGATGACATTCGTTTGCTTATGATCATCATCCGTGATCACGACCAATTTGGTGTTTTGAGCACAGGAGAAGCGTCCATACCCATACTTCTGGGTACTATCAACTCGGGCGAAAGCTACGATGACCGAAAAAGAATCATCTCAGCTCTGGTACTGTGCAATTTGGCCGACATAGTGGGCACATTCGACGTGGACGGAGAAGCCACTGATAGACTACTTGGTGACTGGCAATGGTTTATGGGCGCGCTTGAACACTGTGCTAATAGTGGAACGCGTTTGGATGAATACCTTGTGCGACAGGCAAGCCGAATCAGGACGGCGGAAAGAACGCCTTGGGAAGCGAACCTACAAAAAGACCACCCGCATGTAGGAATACCTTGCGTTAGCGAACGAGTACGCCGTTTACTCATGGAAGCGAGTCGGCGATTTCCGCAACGCCGTGCAGACTTCAACGACGAGCAACTCATTGTTAACTGTTTGCAGACAGTGTTCGGGTCTGAGAATAGTATGCGTGAGTTTGCCCAGCAATTCGCATATATCTGCAAGCTCGACTATGGAAAACGCTTTTTCGAGGCACTTATTCGATACTGCGAAGGCAACACAGATACTGGTCGTGAACGCGCAAGCAAGGATAACGTCATTTACGCCGCATTTGGCATACTCAAACGCATTACTGTCACATACGCAGCGATGATTCGATCTGGTGATCGGTTAGGGAATCTAATCGGTGTAGAACTCAAGGACTTGACGCCAGATAACGCACCGGAGAAAACTGACCGCATCATCGAACTGATCGTTTCTAGCCACTATCCAGGACTAACTTGGATGATGAGCGATGCTCCTGCCTGGTATTTCTAGGCCAGCTCACGTGGGTTCACTTCGGGGCTGGTCCTGGTTCTCGGCTTGGTCACGGTCTCTCTACGCGTGGTCAGCACGGCTCGCCGTCATGGGGGGCGGGTCTCGTTTGGTGGGCATGGCTGGGGCACCGGCCTAACCCAAGTTCCAGGTGACGGCTGCGCCGGGAGGAGCTCGCCGGATTGTAGGTACGTGAGGCGCAGCCGCAGCTGAACCGGGTCGTTAGACCAGCAACTTCGTGGACGTTTCCCTTGCCACGGCAACCCTTTTCGATTATCATGGCGGTTGTAGACGCCGTGGTTAGCGGTGCTACGCCTGCCCGGAACGTCTTCAATTCCCAAAACAACGATTTTCTGCACCCGGCTTCGTTCAACTGCGGCATATGCGGCGGCTCAGTCCCGTCCGCAAGCTGATTGTGTTCTCTTACGCCGCCGCATATGCCTTATTAGCCTGCTCAAGCCGTACCATATTGCCATTTCGGTATTGCGGAAATAGCCCAAATACGATAACCTCTGCGTAGGAAGTGAAAAGTAGATGAACATCGTATTTGCATGGGATAAGAAAAAAGCACGGACAAATCTTACCGATCACAAGGTGAGTTTTGAAGAAGCCAAAACGCTGTTCAACGATCCATTTTTACTGACTTATCCAGATGAAGGGCATTCTGAAAACGAAGAACGGTACATCAGTATTGGAGTATCCCTTCGTAATCGTATATTGTTGGTCGTCCACACAGACCGAAACGAAACGCCAACATCACTAACCGTTCGTATCATTAGTTGTCGAAAGGCAACCACGTCTGAGCGGAAAGAGTATGAAAAAGACCATGAATAATAATATTCCCCCGACAGAACCAGAAATGTTGCCAGAATATAACTTTAGCGGCAAAAAAGGTGTGCGCGGTAAGTATTATGAAGCCTACCGTCAAGGTCACACTGTAAAGGTATATCAAGATGATGGGACAGTGGATGTCAAGTATTTCACGTTAGAAGATGGTGCGGTTATGATAGAGCCAGATATTAGGGCTTACTTTCCGACATCAGAAAGTGTAAATCAAGCCTTGCGGTCATTGATAACGGAAAAGAAACCAGCGGTACGAATTGCCTCCGGTAAAACCACGAAGAAAAGTATCAAGGCATAAAAGCTATGATGGGGCGGAAACAAATATTGAACTAAGGTGATGAATATGATGCCATTACCCGATGGCGGAAATATTTGAAATGGCGCGCCGGTGAGAGAAAAGAAATCAAGCGGCGTTTGAACAAGCGTTTTCGCAAGGAAAGCAAAGCTCTATGCAGGTGAGAGCAGGCTAACAACCGCTTGCACACGGACGGCGGGGGATTCTCCCCGCCCCAGAGATTCAGCCGGTTAAAATAGATTATCTCAAGTCCCGAGGTTGATTCTGACTTCTCCCCGCCGCCGGCGCAGGTGAACCTTTTCGTTTGGCGGCATTTCAGACATTTCAGACCATGACGAAGGAGATGCTAGATGAATCACTACTGTTGTATCGTAAGCGCCATAGAACCCGAGGGCACTGGTTCACGCTTTACTATGCTGGTCGCGCGCACAAACTCTCGAATAGACCATCCCTACACGCTTGAGTGGAATCCACTGATTGTCGGTACAGTCACTTCCCGTGGCAAAAGCATAAAGCAGGAAGGTGGTATATATGCCCAAGCTTTCTTAACAGCAATGTGCCAACAAATAGAACAAGCGATGCGACGAGGGACTTTTCCCAATCTTGACCTCGTAATTCCCGACACGCTTGTCAGGCAGCTCATGCAAACCGACATGCCTGAACCTATCGGACAACATCCCAAGGGCATGATCTTCTATGCTTTCTCGGTATGAAATAGAAGACGCGGGGCCTAACATTTGCTTACTCAGAAACGGGCGTGCCGTGCGCTCGTTTCTGAGTTGGGGGCTGCGCCCCGCGCTGGAAGATTCCATCTGACGCCTGCGACGGTAAGGTCAGGGGGGCGCGTGAGGTTTGCCAGCCGCAGGCGCAGGTGACATTTTTCGTTAGGCCAGCAACTTCGTGGACGTTTCCCTTGCCACGGCAACCCTTTTCGAGTATCATGGCGGTTGTAGACGTCGTGGTTAGCGGCGCTACGCCTGCTCGGAACGCCTTCAATTCCCAGAACAACGATTCTCTGCACCCGGCTTCGTTCAACTATGGCATATGTGGCAGCTCAGTCCCGTCCGCAAGCTGATTGTATTCTCTTACGCCGCCGCATATGCCTTATATCGTTAGGCATTTAAAATCAACACTGTCGGTCAACCACCAGGAAAATCCACGCCTCACCGCCTCGCTGCGGGAACAAAACCTTGTAAGATCCTCAGTATGGTATTCAGTATGGTATAATGTAGGCGCGGCAAATACCACGCAGCGATTTCAGCGTAAGATTGTTGGGGCTATGAGTCATGCAGATTGATTCCATCGTGTGCCCTGAGCACATCGAGACGAAACTTGAAGTCAAGCACGGCGTGACCTATCGTGAAGCCCGACAGGTGCTGCTGGGTATATCCCGCATTCGCTTTGCGGAGAAGGGCCACACCGAAGGAGAAGATGTATTTGCTTGCTTCGGGCAAACCTTGGGTGGCCGCTATCTGGCCGTGTTCTTCATCTACAAGCTGACCAGCAAGACAGCCGTCATCATCAGTGCGCGAGAGATGAACGAACGGGAGCGCAGAACCTATGGACGCAAATAGACTCAGCAACATTTCACAGGCAGATACCGATGAAGGTATGGGCGAGTTCTGGGATACGCACGACTTCACCGCCTTCGACAATCCCGACCTGCCCGATGTCAAGTTCACGCTAACTTGCGCTGTGCCGATCGAAATCGAGCTATTCACGGCGTTGGAAAAGCAGGCTCAGCAGCGCGGGGTGCAGGTCGAGACCTTGGCGAATCTGTGGCTGCAACAGAAGCTTGTCGAGCAAAGGCGGTCTGTGGCGGCATAGGTAAGTTCGCCATCATGAGTCACGGGTCTCACTGCGAGCGCGCAGCCAGGGGCACCGGCCTAACCCAAGTTCCAGGTGACGGCTGCGCCGGGAGGAGCTCGTCGGATTGATGGTTACGTGAGGCCGCAGCCGCAGGTGAAGCTGGCCGTTAGGCGGACGGAGCATGCACAGAGAGCTACACTTTGACAAGGTGTAGCCTATTGGATACAATTTTGATATGGTCGAAATCCGTAAGACTGAAGCTTTCGTTAAATGGCTCGATGGCTTGCGCGACATTCAGGCGCGATCTCGTGTTCTTGTACGAATTGAGAGACTGGCTACCGGAAACCCGGGAGACGTCAAGCCGGTTGGTGAAGGCGTTTCAGAATTGCGTATCGATTATGGCCTTGGTTATCGAGTGTATTTTGTGAAACAAGGTCAGACGGTGATTGTCTTGTTGGCTGGCGGCGACAAGAGTACACAAGCAACAGACATCAGAACCGCGATACGCCTGGCGCGAAATCTATAGGAACCTATTATGACTAAGACTGTCACAACTCGCTACGATGTTGCTGAACACCTGCGCACCCCTGAAGAGATGGCAGCTTATTTAGAGGCTTGCCTTGAAGCAGCAGATGGTGACGCCGCCTTTATCGCCAAGGCTTTGGGTGATATTGCCCGCGCTAAGGGCATGTCACAAGTCGCGCGCGATGCTGGCATATCGCGCGAAAGCCTTTACAAAGCTCTGTCAGGAGAAAGGGTTCCTGGCTTCGATACTATTCTAAAAGTCACAAAGGCACTTGGTTTGAGGCTTCATGCGGAGGCAGCCGTCATGCCCCAATAAGAGGCACCACCGGATGCCCAAGAAGCGGTGTACCAGTAGGTCTGGATGTTGAGATGAATAGTGTCCAGACTTGCCCAACACCCACGTTCAGCCGACCGGGGATGAGTTCGGCTTGCCTTGGAAGTTGGCGGCCCCCGGCGGTTGACGTTA
This sequence comes from Chloroflexota bacterium, assembly GCA_041918515.1. GTDB lineage: Bacteria > Chloroflexota > Anaerolineae > J102 > J102 > SSF26. The sequence goes on from JAYRVO010000036.1 coordinate 27,254, forward strand.
GCCGTTAGGCGCTTAACGTCTGATCTTCAATAAGGAATAGAGAAATATCAATCTATGAATACCACCATCTTAAGCATATTGTTGGGGATAGGCGGTATGTTTGGATGGGGAATCTACGATTTTCTTGGCGGTGTTTTCTCTAAACAAATAGGCTCTTTCAAGTCTTTGTTTTGGTCACAGTTGGCTGGTTTAATATCCATCCTTCTTCTTGCCTTTGCTGTCAAAACAGAAATTACCATTCCCGCTTTGGCAATCATTTTGTCCCCCGTTGCGTCCATTGTTTATTCCGCTGGTTACTTGTTTTTCTTCAAAGGCTTTGAAAAAGGTAACGTATCAATCATTGCCGCAACCATGAATTTATGGGCAGTTTTTACAATGTTGTTTGCTTTTATTTTCATGGAGCAAAGTCTCACCACTACCCAAACCATAGGCGTATCTATGATTATCGCTGGGGCAACTCTAGCCTCTATAGATTGGGGTAGTATTAGAAGTCAAAAACTACAACTGTCATTGGGAGTAAAAGAAGCAGTTTTAGGAGCTTTTTTCTTTGGAATCTTTTGGAATATCAGTGAGATTATTTCCGAAAGAATTGGATGGTTATTGACCACGTTGCTTGTAAAATTGGGGATTGTGGTATTTCTATTAATTTTCTCTGTTGCCATCAAGCAAAAAGTTATATTGACAGATAATTCAACCAAAACGAAATTTGTAATTTTATCAATGGGCATCATTGAACTTGGCGCAGTAGCACTTGTAAATTACGGCTTGACGATCGGTGACGCAATATTAATCACGCCGATTGCATCTGCTTTATCAATTGTGACTATTATGCTGGCTGTGATTTTCTTGAAAGACAAAATTTCAAAGTTTCAAGGCTTTGGGATCGGCATGGCGATTGTCGGTATAATCGCAACCGCCTTCTGATAAAATGCGCCTAACATTGCATCGGACGGGCGAGGGCGAAGCCTCCGTCCGAAGGGATTCGGCCTCGTTGAATTTTTTCTACGCTTCGGCTTTTTTCTGCCAAATCCCCCGCCCGCCGCATACAATCTTGTTCGACAGAAAAAGCAAAAGGATTTAGAAACCATGCGTATTGTAATTATTGCTCCCGGAAGTCGCGGGGATGTTCAGCCTTATATTGCGTTAGGAAAAGGATTACAGAATGCAGGGCATTATATTCGTCTTGTAAGTCATAGTAATTTCGAGTCATTGGTCAAATCTTACGGTCTTGAATTTTGGTCATTTGGAAACGATGTAAGAGATGCTGTTGAAAACAGTGAAATGCGAGAACTGACCGAAAAAGGAAACTTCCTTTTGTTAATGGCGAAAATGGCAAAAGAAGCCCAACGCGAAGCACTTCGTTTTGCTGAAGGTGGCCTAATGGCGGCACAGGGTATGGATATTGTGTTATCTGGAATGGGCGGGTTATACATTGGTATTGCAATTGCGGAAAAATTAGATATTCCACTTGTTCAAGCCTATGTAGTTCCTTTCACCCCTACTCAGGAATTGTCCAGTGTTCTTACGCCAAAACTTCCAACTTTACTCAACCGCTTCTCGCATCAACTTACTCGCCAACTTATGTGGCAGGGATTTCGGTCAGCAGACACTATAGCGCGGAAAAAAGTGTTGAACATACCAGCGGCTCCGCTTTTGGGTCCCTACAATTCCAAGACCATGCATAATATGCCCATTCTCTACGGTTTTAGTCCTTCGGTGATACCTGCACCTTCAGATTGGGATGATAATATTCACATTACTGGATATTGGTTTGTAGATGAATTGGATGATTGGCAACCCCCTGCTGCACTTCTTGATTTTTTGCAATCTGGTTCTCCTCCTGTGTATATCGGATTTGGCAGTATGAGCAATCGGAATCCTGAACAAATAACAGACTTGGTCATTCAGGCATTGGCACTGACTAATCAACGCGCCATCTTACTTTCGGGCTGGGGTGGATTACAAAAGGCAAATATACCCGACTCAATTTTTATGATTGACGCCATTCCCCATTCATGGTTATTTCCGCGTGTGTCCGCCGTTATTCATCATGGTGGAGCAAGTACAACTGCCGCTGGACTTAATGCCGGCGTCCCATCTGTAATAATTCCCTTTTTTGGCGACCAACCGTTCTGGGGTCAACGGGTTGCAGATTTGGGCGTTGGGTCAAAACCGATTCCACGAAAAAAACTCACTGCCGAAAGACTCGCAAATGCTATTCGAGAAGTGGTTACAAATGAAGACATGCGTCAACGCGCTATAAAATTAGGAAAACAAATTCAAACCGAAAATGGAATAAAATCTGCGGTAGAAATTTTCGATAAACTTGAGAAACGAAAGGCTACCTAACAATATGAAGATCGTAAAACGTGAAACGTGAGATCGCTGGCAGCCAGGTTTTCACGCTTCACGCTTTACGTTGTCCCATTCACTTTTTCGACAGGCTGCAAGCCATCTGTAGAATAGCGCGAGTCCGCATTCGATCTGCGGCGAGATTTTCAACCCCAGTCAGTTATGAGGAGTTTTCGATGAACCAACCTGCAAACAAGGACGCGCAGCAACCCGCCGAGAGCACCACGGCGACCGGCAAAAAGTCCAGGGGATTCGCGGATGAGGAACGAGCGGCGATGAAGGAGCGCGCCCAAGAGCTGAAGGCAGCCGCGCGCGCGGACAAGGACAGGGCGGCCGGGGAAAGCGACGTGCTCGCGAAAATCGCCGAGATGCCGGAACCGGATCGCACCATAGCCGAGCGACTCCATGAGATCATCAAAACCAGCGCGCCCGCCCTCTCGCCGAAAACCTGGTATGGGATGCCCGCATATGCCAGGGACGGCAAAGTCGTCTGCTTCTTCCAAAGCGCGCAGAAGTTCAACACGAGATACGCGACGCTTGGCTTCAGCGACACGGCGAACCTCGACGAAGGCGCGATGTGGCCGACCGCCTTCGCTTTGAAGGAATTGACTGCCAGCGAAGAGGCAAGGATCAGCGCGCTCGTGAAGAAAGCGGTGGCTGAGAACTGAGCGCAAAACAAGCTATAAGCGCCGAAGTAACTATTCACCTGTGCTTTTTTATCTCACGCAAAGGCGCAAAGACGCCAAGAAAACATAAAAACTTTGCGTCTTAGCGGCTTTGCGTGAGCCAATTTGGGGGCAACGTGAACTTCTATTTATGGTCGGCGGGGGGGCGAGCACCCCACCACCAGGATAGAATCACGAACAGTGCGGGCTTGGCTGATATCAGCGCCGGTCGATCACAAACGTTGGCGCCGACGATCCCCCGCCCGCCGTCACGTTGAGCAAGGCGACGGTGGAGAGGCGGGTGAGGCAGCTTGACATAAACTCGCCATAGAAGCAGAAGGGCGCGGTATCGAAGAGGCGGTCGATGAAATGCACGCGGCCATCGATCAGGCTGGGGTACGGTTCGGTGGGGATGGCGATGCGCTCTTGCACGATATGCGGGCTGGCCTGGGCGGTCTGCACCGCCTCCTCCCAGGTCGCATCGTCCACCTCCCAACCCAGGACAATGCCCTTGCCGCCGTATTCGTCATTGGGTTTCAGCACCAGATGCTCGCGATTGGCATGGACGAACGGGATCAGATCGACGCGCTGACCTTCATGCTGGGTGTGGCGCTCCTCGACCACCCGCGTCCAGGGCACATGATCCTGGATGGCCTGGTATTCGTCGGTGTCGAAGAGATGGCTATTGCGTTCGTCGCTGAGCACGGCCAGGCTGGCCTTTTTGTAGAGCATCTTGCAAGCGAAGGGATTGACCATGCACACCGCCCGGTCGCGCACGGCGCGGACGACCGGATTATCCAGCCCGCCCCAGTCGATCAACTCGGAGATGAGCACGCGCTTGTAGATCAGGTCGATCTCGAAATCGCCGTCGTACAAGCGACCATCCCGGTACTCCACCTCGCGCGGGTCGCAGATCTTGCACTCCAGACCCTGGGTCTGAAAATAGGTGTAGAAAAGGCCGAACTCGCTGTAAGTGGGCACTTCCTTCCAGTCGAGGATGGCGATGCGCGGGCGGGCGCGACGCCCCAACCATTGGCAATAGGAATCGAGCAGCGCCTGCAGCACGTCTACGCGCGCCGGCAGCGGCCGCACCTGGTAGCGCTTCATGAACTCGCCCATCACCGGCAGGCCGTGGAACACGCTCGACAGCACGTCGTTGTAAGCGGGCGCGGCGGGCGTCTCGGCGTTGTACTCGGTGAACTTCATCTCGAAGGTGTCGGGGATGAAGAAGGCGTCGAGCCGCGAGAGGGGGGTGGGGCTGCGATAGCCGGGGTCCGTCTGCACCAGCTCCTCTTCCCATTCCAGCAACCCGAATTGCTTGCGGAATTTGGCGCTCGCCAGCCCCGCGCGGTGGATTTTGTCGAAGGCGCTGAGGATCAGAGCCACGCGCAGTTGCAGGAAGCGGAATTGCTGAAAGCTAAGAAAGCGCGGGCGCAGGACCGTGCTGAGGGGTCGGTCGCCGAAAAACAGATTGCGCCGGCGCATCTGATCCTCCAGCTGTGCCTGCGAATCCTGCGCCATGGCATCATCGAGGAGATCGTGGTAGAACTGGATTGCCGCTGCTGTCATGTCAATCCCCCCGGGTCGCCGTAAACAACGCATCCCAGCGCAAGTTCTTTCTTTGCGGGCGCGGGCGCTTGGCCAGACGGATGGCCATGTCGGCCATGTGCTGGACGACCCAGTCGAAATAGAAGGGCGTGAGGGAGTAGATATCCATGTCAGGGGCCGGGTTCATGAAATCGATGGCGTAGGGGATGCCATCGCGTACGGCCCACTCGGCCGAGTTCATGTCATAACCCAACGCTTTCACCAGCTTGAGCGAATCACTGACCACCCGCGCGCCCAGCTCAGGACTCATGTGTTCGTGTTCCTGGATGTACTTGCGCTCGTGCGGATCGTATTTGATGGGCATGACCTCTTCCTGGCCCAGGCAAATGCAGCGAATGTAGTGATCCCACTTGATGAACTCTTGCAGCACCATCGTGCGCAGGCCCGTATGGTTGTAGTAGTAGATAAGCTCATCCATGCTGTGGCAGATGAAGACATCCTTCCAGCCGCCACCATGTGCATCCTTCAACACGCAAGGCATGCCCACGTAATCGATGATGCTCTGCCAGTTCAGCGGGTATTTGAGATTGCGCAGGCTTTCGGTATGGACAATACCCGGCACATAGTCCTTGTTGGGCAATACGACCGTTTTGGGCGAGGCGATGCCCAGTCTGGTGGCCAGAGCCGCGCCGAAGAACTTGTCGTCCGCCGTCCACATGAAGGGATTGTTGACAACCGTGACGCCCTGCAGGACGGCGTATTTGAGAAAGCTGCGATAGTAGGGAACTTCGTGCGAGATGCGGTCGATGATGACAGCGTAATCCAGCTTGTCGTCCATCATCGTGCCTTCCAGCTGCACAAACTCAGCGACCACGCCCTTGTTGCGTTTATTGACTTCTTCGATGAAAGCCGGCGGGAACGACCACTCGCGTCCCACCAATAGACCAACTTTGACTGTCATAGATTATCCTCTTCAGTGTGAATTTCGGATTGTGAATTTCGGATGACGAAACCTGCGACCCTTCGTTGCGCTCAGGGTTGGGCTTGTCGCCTCATGCCGGCCCGCCGAGATACAACTTCACCATCTCCTGCCACCACGGCCAGTCGTGCGCCCAGCCCTTCCAGATGCGCAGGGCGTGCCAGATGCCCTTGTTCCAAAGCAAGCGCGAGAAATATTCGGTGTCGCCGCGCTTTGGCTCGTCCTCGCTGGTGGTCAGGGTGATATCCATGCGTTTCATCGCCGCCAGACGCGCGGGATCATACTCTTTGGGGATGAAATCGACCGGATTGTTGAAATAGACGTTGTCGTCGTAATGCCCGTCCATCCAGCTGCGTATGTCGTACATGCCATTCATCGCCAGCACTCTGCCCACCAAATGCGGATGGCGAAAGGAAAAATTCACGGCATGATAGGCGCCAAAACTGGCGCCGGTGACGATGAGGAAGGGATTGGGGTTTTGCTGGCTGAAGGGGATGACTTCGCGCACCAGATAGGTGTCATATTGCACATGCCGCCAGGCGCGGTCGCCCGGCCATTTCCATTGTGCATACCAGCTTTCCTCGTCCACACTATCGACGCAGAAGACCTGGAGCCAGCCGCGCTCGATCGGGTCGCGCAGCGTCTCGAACATCCCCCGATCCTCCCATTCGTAGTACTTGCCCTTCGATGTCGGGAAGACCAGCATCCGCGCGCCAGCGTGCCCGAACATCAACAACTCCATATCTTTGCCCAAAGCAGGGCTATACCAGCGATGGTGTTCGCGATTCATACATCCCACTCCGCCACGGCGATCACAGCCTTGTGCTCGTGCGTTTGTTGCCACTCGCTGGCAGCCTTCAAAAAGCCGTGGAACAGGCGACGAGTGACCGGATCGCTCTGCACGAACTCTTCAGGATGCCACTGCACGGCCACCGCAAATTGACCGTTGGGCGCTTCGATGCTCTCGATCAGGCCATCGGGAGCAAAAGAGGTGGGGCGCAGGCCCGGCGCCAGGCGCTTGATCCCTTGATGATGCATACTGTTGACTGGGAAGATAGGCCCTCCCAACAACCGGCCCAAACGCGAACCGGACTCGATCTGCACGTCGTGACTCAGGCGATCGCGCGTGAATTCCCCGTGATAGGGATAATAATCATGCTTGATCGCGCCAGGGTGCTGCGCCAACACATCCTGGTAGAGCGATCCGCCCGCGGCCACGTTCAGCACCTGTAAGCCGCGGCAGACGCCCAAGAGCGGTTTGTGATCTTCCAGCGCCCACCGCGCCAGCGTGATCTCCACCGTATCCCGATCGGAATCGATGCGACCGCACAACTCGCTCCGGTCCTCATCATAGTGGGTCGGATCCACGTCCATCCCCCCTGGTAGGAATACCCCATCCACCTGCTCGTAGATGCCGCGGAGCGTTTCCAGATCGTGCGCCACCAGCGGAATGACCCAGGGGAGCGCCCCCTGCGAAGACAAAGAAGTGATGTAAGTATGGCCCATGATCCAACAGCGTGGGGCCACGCCAGGAATCGGTTCTTGCGTCTGGGTCGTAATGCCAATGAGTGGTCGTCGGTGCATGAATTCTCCTCGTTTCACTGTCGTCACAAAAAACCCTTCCCCGAAGAATGAGCGGGCTGAAGGGTCTTCAAAGTCTACCATTGTCTGGCTCAGGCGTCAAAACGATTTTTCTGCTACCGCGCAACTTCCCAAGTTCGCTGCACCTGGTATAATCGTCCTATGGCTGACGAGATTTTGCTGACGCGACGTGAACTCGAGATACTGGCGCTCCTGGCAGAAGGATTGAGCAACGATGAGATTGCCGGGCGGCTCACGATCAGCGCGAACACCGTCAAAGTGCATCTGCGCAATATATTCGACAAAATGGGTGTGCAATCTCGCACCGAAGCCACCATGGAAGCTGTGCGGCGGGGGTGGATCACGGTGCCCGGGCTGGAGGCGCCAACTCCGGCCTTGCCTTCCCCCCCGCCCACTCCGCCGCAGCCCCCCGCTTGGCCAGACCTCGCCCCCACCTGGAGCCGCTGGCAAACAGCGACCCTGCCCTTCGTCCTCATCCTGGCTTTACTGCTGGCGTTCTGGCCCGACCGCAAGCCGGAGATTGCCGCCACCCAGCCCTCCGATTTTACCTCGGATCTGGGCGCCGCCCGCACGATGCCCCCCGCGCGCCAGGAAGCACCCCGTTGGACGCCCCGCGCCGCCATGTTCACCCCGCGCAGCCGTGCGGCGGCGGCCCTCCTCGACGGACGTCTCGTCATCATCGGCGGTGAGACCAGCGCGGGCGACAGCGACGTGGTGGAGATCTACGATCCCGCTTTCGACGCCTGGCAGCGCCTGCCCGCGCGGCCTGTGGCTGCGCGCGGAGCCGGAGCCGCCACCCTGGGCGAGCAACTCTACGTCGCTGGCGGCTGCGCTGGCGCGACCGCGCTCGACCGGATGGATACCTATGACGCCGCCCGTCGTGAATGGCGGCAGGTTGCTTCTCTACCTGGCCCTCGCTGCGGCCTGGCGATGGTGGGCGCCGACGACCGTATCTACGTCTTTGGGGGTTGGGATGGGGCGCGGGTGGTGGACACAGCCCTGGTCTATGACCGTCAGACCGATCGTTGGCGAGAGATCAGCCCTTTACCTGGCCCGCGCGCTTTTGTTGGCGCTGCCTTCTTGCGTGATCACATCTACGTTCTGGGCGGCCACGATGGCGCTGGACAGCGAGCTGAGATGTGGGCCTACGATCCGGCTCAGAATACGTGGGCGGAAGCGCCGCCTTTGCCAGAACCGCGCGCGGGGTTGGCCGTTGGCGCCGAAGGCGTATCACTTTATGCCATTGGCGGGGGAGAAGGCAACCAGTTGGGCCTCCACGAACGTTTCGATCTAACCACGCACGCCTGGTCGACCATCGACACCCCGCGCCCTGGCCCCTGGCGCTATGCCGTCGCCGCCATCATCGGCCCCAATTTGCACGTCGTCGGCGGCTGGAGCGGCGACTATCTGGCCAGCCACGAATCCTACCAGGCCTCTCATCTGCTATTCCTGCCATTGGGGGCACAGAACGCCCGATAACGAGCACGGGTGGGGCAACAGCCACCGGGAATCGCCACCTCAAAGTCCAGGGCTGGCCAGTTTCTTGATCTTTTCCAATGTTTCCCGCCAGGTGATAGAACTCAGCCCGAGCTTGAGGCGCAAGGCCTCCGAAGATGTGCCGAAGCGATAGGCGCGGACGGCGGAAGTCCAGCGCATGGTCTCGAAAGAAACGCCGCCCTTGATCTCGGCCAGATTGGCGGCATCTTCCAGCACATACTCCAGATTGCGAGCGGTGCACTCGAACAGAAATTCCTTGGGTTGGTAGGTGCGCAGATATTGGTTGAGTACGGGCAGAAAACCAGGGCCGAGGAATAATTTGCGCTCTTTGTGGGGATGGCGGCCGTCTTCGTAGCGAATGGTGACCACCGGCTCGCGCGGGTTCGAGGCGTCGACATCGTCGATGCGAATATTGACCGTTTCGCTCTTCTTCAGGCCGGTCTGTAACAAAAGCAGCACCAACAGATGCGGCCGAGCGTCCGGCTTGGTTGGCGACCACAATAGATCGCGCGTCGCCCGCAGCAGGCGTTCGATTTCGTTGTCGGTGAGGACATAGGGCAAGGGCGCCTGTGCGCTCTGTTGGATCACCGGGGCGGAAGGGTCGGTGGGTAGCACTTCCGTGGCGGCTAGCCAGCCAAAGAAGGACTTGAGCGAGGTGACGCGGCGGGCGTAAGACTTGGGACTGCATGGGATGGGCGCGCCTTCGTCGTCTGTGCGCTCGAACCGCAGCCAATACAGAAACTGATTGAGCGTATCGGCGCCAATGTCTCTGAGCCGCTGGCTTTTCGCGGTGGTGATCAGAAATTTGTTTAGCAAGCGGATGTCGCCCAGAAAAGCCGTGACGGTGTGCTCAGACATGTCCATGCTCAGCAGATAGGCGCGATAAGGCGCCAGGGCTGCCGTCAGGCTGCTGCCGCCGCGGAATTGATCAGACGCCTCGACGACGGACTCTGTGACAACTCCGGCGTCGATCTCATCCGTCACTTCGTCAAACAATCCGAGTTGTTGTGGCATAAGCTTCGTCCTTTCGTGTAGTCATATACAGGACATCATATGCCTCTTTTGTCATTCTGTCAAAACTGATGTATATGTGTCCGCAAGTGACGCGCTTTTCAAAGCGCGTCATTCAAAGCGTCTACGATGATAGCCTACTCCTCGCCTCCATCTTCTTTGCCTCGACGCATCCTGGCCATCAAATTGGCCGATTTGGGTGACGTGCTCAACGTAACGCCGGCGTTGCGCGCGCTGCGCCACACGTTTCCCGCCGCCCGGCTTGATGTTCTGGTGAACCCGCACACGGCTGACTTGCTCCGGGGTTCGGCGTTGGTCGATGAGGTGGTTTTATTTCCGAAGACGAGCTTCGAGGGATTGAGCGTGCTCCGCCCCACAGCCTGGTCGCCTTTGCTGGGGCGGATGCGCGACCTGCGTCGCCGCGACTACGACATCATCGTCAACTTCCATCATCTGACCACGCCGTTGGGCCGGGTCAAGCAGCGCCTGTTGGTCATGGCGACCGGAGCCGCGACCACGGTCGGGTTGGACAATGGCCATGGCGGCTGGTTGACGCATCCCGTGCGTGATGATGGTTTCGGCAGCCGGCGGGAAGTCGAATACTGGCTGGCTCTGGCCGCGCGTTTGGGCGCCCACGACCCCGATACGACTCTCGACCTCGCTCTTGCTCCCGAAGACCATGAGGCGGCGGCGAATTTGTTGGCCGAGGCGGGCCTGGCCGAGCGCCCCTTCGCCGTGCTCCATCCTGGCTCCGGCGGCTTTTCCCTGGCTCGACGCTGGGACCCGCCCAAATTCGCCGCCCTTGCCACCCACCTGCGCGATCGCCATGATCTCCCTGTCGTGCTCGTGGGCACAGCCACCGACGATGCACCTGCCGTCCTGGCCGCCGCGCAGTCGCCGCTGGTGGATTTCAGTCAGCGACTTTCGATCAAACAATTGGGCGCCGTGCTTGCGCGCTGCGCCTTGTTCGTGGGCGCGGATAGTGGGGTGATGCACCTGGCCGCGGCCGTAAGCGCGCCCATCGTCGCCATCTTTGGCCCCAGCAATCACCTGGCCTGGGCGCCGTGGACGCCCGCCAGCCCCAGCCGTGTGGTAAGGTTGGGCATTCCTTGCTCACCCTGCGCCTATATTGGCCACAGCGTGGCCCGTCGCCACGGTTGTCCCGCGCGCACCTGCCTGGCCAATTTGGAGGTCTGGCAGGTGGCGGCGGCAGCAGAGGAGGTGCTAGGGTCGATCTCCTGACCGAGCCGCTGGCAGTTTTGCGGTATAATGACGCTATGATCGACAAAGAACTCTACCGCCGGGCCTATGAACTGCACCGCGTCTGGAATGAATACGAGGAGGCAGAACGCGTCCGTAAGGCGGGGACGCTTCCGCCCGGTGAGGCATGGCGACGGTATGTCGATCTGGTGGAGTTTTGCTGGCGCTTGGCCCCAGAACAAAGCGCGGTTCAACGAGCAGAGCACCTTGCTGCTCTGGACTTGTATTACGAGCGCGTGCAGCGGTTGGAAGCATGGAGGAAAGAACGTGCAAAGACAGCTTGAGATTGCATTACGGGCTGCTGTCGCGTATTTAGAGACGCAGGGCTATCGCTATGCACTGATCGGTGGGCTGGCGCTGGCGCAATGGGATGTCGTTCGCGCCACTTACGATGTCGATTTCAAACTACTCGTCCCCAACCAGGACTACGCTGGCGTCCGCGCATCATTGCGCAAGGCCTTTCCCACGCCAACACGACGGGACGCCCCGCCAAATCCTTTCATCGTCGCTGTAGACATTGGCGATGTTATCGTCGATTTCTTGCTTGCGCTGCCAGGCTATGAAGAACTCATCATTGAGCGGGCTTTACGGCGAGACATGGGCGGATGGGAGGCTTGGGTGTGTACAGTAGAAGACTTGATCATCCAGAAAGTTGTAGCTGGTCGTGAAAAGGACTGGATAGATGTGGCATCCTTGCTTGCCGAGCACCGTGGCAAGTTGGACGAAGCCTATGTTCAGGACTGGGTAAGCCAGTTTGCCGATGCGCTCGAAAACCCTGATCTCTTAACCAGATACGAACATCTTCTTGCGAAAGCGAACCATTGAGGCGACCTATGTCAATGCTTCCCATCACCCACATGACCCTCTACAAACACGGCGTCGGCTTCTTCCAGCGCCGGGCCACTCTCAGCGGCGACAAAGTCGAACTCACCTTCCGCGCCGAGGAGATGAACGACGTGCTCAAAAGCCTGACCGCCATCGATTGGGGCGCGGGTCAGGTGCTGGGCATCGAATACGCCACGCCGCAGAGCCGGGAGGAGCGCCTGGCTGGATGCAGCATCAGCCTGAGCGACGCCCGCAGCCTGGGCGACCTACTGGTGGGGCTGCGCGGACGCCGGGTGACGCTGCTGCTCGACCAGGGCGAAACGGCGGATGGCACGTTGATCGGGTTGGACGAAGCGCCGGAGCGGCAGCCCCTGGCTACGGCTCTGGTCTCGCTGCTGACCGAAGATGGAAAACAGGTGCGGAGCTTCGCCCTGGGCCGGGTGCAGGGTGTGGATATCCTGGACGCGCGCGGGGCCGGAGACCTCCGCTTCTTCCTTGACACCGCGCTCAGCCCTGAAACCCACCGCCAGGTGACCATCCGCCTGACCCCCGGCGAGCACGATCTCTCGGTCAGCTACGTGGCCCCGGCCCCCACCTGGCGCGTGAGTTATCGGCTGGTGCTGGAGGGCGAGCGAGCGTTGTTGCAAGGGTGGGGCATCTTCGACAACCGCCTGGAAGAGGACCTGCAGGAGATCTCGCTGGCACTGGTGGCCGGGATGCCGATCTCGTTCGTCTATGACCTCTACACACCGTTCACACCCCAACGCCCGGTGGTGAAGGAAGAAGGCCGGGTGGCGGCCGGGCCGGTCGAGTTCGACCAGGTCGTGTTCGGCGCCGCGCCCGAGGGGGCGCTTTCGATGGCGCTATCCGTGCCCGCGCCCGCGCGGGCTATGCGCAAAGCAAGTCTCGAGCAAATCAAGGCCGCCGCGCCCGTGGCTACGACGGGCCAGGACCTGGGCGAGTTGTTCCAATACGCCATCCAGACACCGGTGACGGTGGGTCGCGGGCAATCGGCCATGGCGCCCATCCTGGCTTCTTGGCTGGCGCGGCGCAAAGACCTGATCTACAACCCCGCCAAGTTCGCCAAACACCCCGTGGCCACGCTGCGACTGCACAACGAGACCGGCTTCACCCTGGAGCGCGGCCCCGCCACCGTGATCGAAGACGGCGCCTATGTGGGCGAGGCCATCCTGCCCTTCACTGCCGAGGGCGGCGAGATTGTGGCCCCGTATGCGGTCGAGCTGGGAGCAAAGTTGCGCGAGGAATCCGGGCAGGGGCGGGAGCTGCGCGGGCTGCGGATCGAGGGCGCTTTTCTTCGCATCGAGGAATGGGAAACCCGCTGGCGCCAGGTCTGGCTGAGTAACAGCACGCCCAAGCCCCTGACGGTTTTGGTCGAGCACCCGCGCTCGCAGATGTACAGCCTGTTCGACTCCGCCGAGCCGAAAGAGCACACGGACGAGTTCCTACGCTTCGAGTTGGCGGCTGCGGGCCGGAGCGAGGCCAGCCTACGGGTGCAGGAGCGACGGCTGCTGTCGCGTCGCGAGGAATTGCAAAAGCAATCCTACGAAAACCTGGGCCGCTATTTGCAGCGCGGCCTCATCGACCAAACCTCGCACGATTTTGTGGCCAAGTTGTTACGCCTGTGGGAGCAGATCGGGGCGTTCCAGCGACGCTTGCAAGAAGTCGCCGGCGAGCGCGATAAAATCTACAAAACGCAGCAACAGATTCAGGCCAATATGGGCGCGCTGGGCCAGACCGGCAAGGAAGGCAGCCTGCGCTCTCGCTACGTGGATGACCTGGAAGCCAGCGAAGTCCAGTTGAAGGCGCTGGCGCAGCAGGAGACTGAGTTCCAGCAGGAGATCCAGCGGCTGGAAAAGGAGATCGCCGAGCGCATCCAGGCTGCCGGTCAGTGATCTTGCCCGATCTGATGTCATACAATACGCAACACACCCCATGCCCTACACCACCCTCATCTCCACCACCGACCTCGCCGACCATCTGACTGACCCCGACTGGGCTGTCATCGACTGCCGCTTCGCCGTGGCCGATAAGGGCCGCGGGCGGCGCGACTATCTGGCCGGGCACATCCCCGGCGCGGTCTACGCCCACCTGGATGACGACCTCGCCGGCCCGGTCATAGCGGGCGTCACCGGGCGCCATCCCCTGCCCGACCTGGAGGCTTTCGCCCGCACGCTAAGCGGCTGGGGCGTAGGGCCGGGCGTGCAGGTAGTGGCCTACGATGACGCCGGGGGAGCGTATGCCGCCCGGTTGTGGTGGATGCTGCGTTGGCTTGGGCACGAGGCTGTGGCCGTGCTCGATGGCGCCTGGCAGGCGTGGGTGGCGGAGGATCGGCCCACGGTGGCCGGTCAGGAGACCCGCCCGGAACGGGTGTTCATCCCGCACCCCCGGCCGGAATTATTGGCGACGGCGACGGAGGTGGACGCCATCCGCCTCGACCCGGGCTGGCGGCTGCTGGATGCGCGCGGGGCCGACCGTTTTCGGGGCGAGAACGAGACCCTCGACCCGGTGGCCGGTCACATCCCCGGCGCACTTTCGCTTCCCTACGCCGGCAACCTGGCCCCCGACGGCCACTTCCTCCCGCCCGAAGCCCTGGCTGCTCGCTTTGCAGCCGTGCTCGGCGATGCTCCCAGCCAGCGCGTCGTCTGCTCCTGTGGCTCTGGCGTCACCGCCGCCCACGACCTGTTGGCGATGCTACACACCGGCCTGGGCGAAGGCCGTCTTTATGCTGGCTCCTGGTCGGAGTGGATCACGGATCCGGCGAGACTCGTGGCAAGATAGGGGCGGTGTCTCACGGCGAGCCAGAGATCGCCCGTAACTGAACGCCGTACGTCTCGCGATGGGAAGTAATGCATCTGCGATATCAAAACATCGGATTATTCGCTCGCAAGGAGTATCGTCTATGCCTATCCGGGCCTTTACCCTCATGATTCTGTCATGGCTGGCTGTTGTTATGTTGGCGGGCTGCGCTACTCCGGTCTCCCCTGCTCCTCCCACATCTGCCCTCCCAACTGCTGCAGCGGGCAGCGAGACCGCAGGAGCGCAATCCCAACCGACCCCTGTTCCACCCACATCTGCCCCCCCAACTGCTACAGTGCCTGCCAGAACCGGCGACGAAGCAACCAAGCCGGCAGAGCTCAGATCGATTACAGAAGGCGCGGATCCCCTGCGGTTACCAGTCGACCTGGCCTTTGACCCGGCCGGCAACCTCTTTATCGTCGATAGCGGCAACCAACGCATCCTGAAATTCGATCCCACCGGCGAGTTTCTTGCCGCCTGGGGCGGTCAAGGCGCAGGCGAAGGCCAGTTCAAGCTGATGGAAGGCGTGGATGGCTATGGCGGGGTGGCCGTCGATGGGGAGGGCAATGTGTATGTGGCAGATACCCACAACGCCCGCGTGCAGAAATTCAGCGGCGACGGCGCCTTTTTGTTGCAGTTGGGCAGCCGGGGCGCGGACGATGGCCGGTTCATGGCTCCGCTGGGCATTGCCGTTGATGCAGCGGGAAACATCTATGTAGGCGACTACGAGCGAAACGACATCCAGAAGTTCGATGGTACAGGGCGCTTTCTGCGCAAATGGGGCGGCGCCGGGAGCGGCGACGGCCAGTTCAATCAGCAGTCCTACCTGGCCTTGGACAGTCACGGCGACATCTACGTGGCGGATACCTACAACCATCGCATCCAGAAGTTCGACTCTGAAGGGCGATTTTTGCTCAAATGGGGCGGATTGGGGTTCAAGGACGGCCAATTCAATGCTCCCTATGGCGTGGCCGTGGATGGGGATGGCAATGTCTACGTAGCCGAATACAAAGGTCATCGCGTCCAGAAGTTCGGCGGCGACGGGAACTTTTTGCAAAAGTGGGGCGGTTTGGGCAGCGGAGAGGACGAGCTGCGCGAGCCAAGTGGTCTCAAGGTGAACGCAGAGGGCGAGATCTATGTGGCCGATTACGGCAACGATCGTATTCAGGTGTTTCCCTTGCGCTGAGCACCTTCATTCGCCGGCCCGTTGTGTCGGACGCTGGCGGTTTTGGGTGGATGGAGTGCAACAGAATGAACCAAACCCACACGGGGGTCAGCAATTCCAAATTTGTGGACGCGGATGGAATTGGACTTTTGACAAAAGGAGTCTTGGCCCGACGTAAGTTGGGCTGAAGGAGAACCTTTACAATTGAGTAATCGAGCCGAGATCAGGCAGGTTTGGCGGCGATTTTGGTCTTGATGACCGGATTGAGGCGTGGTCGCCG
>JAYRVO010000037.1:0-16899 GCA_041918515.1 Chloroflexota bacterium
AGCATGTCGGCGTCGAGGGGCAGACGACCGGAGGGGCCGGAGGCGCGGGTGTGGACGGCGTAGAGGGTGGGGTCGGGGGAGTCGATGTTCAAGCTTAGTTCTTTGTGGATTGTGCGGCGATGCGAGCTTGCAAGCGGCGCACGCTTTCGGGGTTCAGATCAGGCTCTGCTTCGACCTGAATTCGTGAGGCGAGGGCGGCTTCGACATCCGCCGGTGATGCTGGCCCCAACAGATCGAGCAAGGCATCGAATCGCATTCGCTGGCGCTCGATTTCTTCGGGTGGTATTGCGCGGACGGTGTAAGTTGCTGCCACCTGGCGCGTTAGCGAATAAACGATGAATTGATTCAGTGATGTTTTTTCTTGATGCGCCAGTATTTCGAGTTGCTGGTGTAAGGATTCTGGCAAGCGAAGTGTCAAACGGCTCATGATTCGCTCCTATATTTGTTCGTGGGTGTGGCGTCAGGCCAACAGATCGACGAGTTGCGATGGGCGCATGACACGCAATCCAAGCCTATCGGTGGCAAGTCGAAAGTCGGCGATATTGTGGGTGATCACGATGGCGTTCGCATTCATGGCGCAATCAATAACCATGTCATCGCCAGGATCAGGTGATGTGGGCCGCCATGTGAAATAGAGCGGTGTGAATTCGACCTGCACCAACAAGTCGATCAGCGCCGACCGTACAGTACGCCAACGCTGTTCCGACAACTTGCGGGTGAGCACATCCATGTACTCATAGGCAAGGGCATCGGATACGAAGACCTGGAGTAGACCGGCACGCCAAGCGTTGATCACCCAACTGCTTGCTGCACCTTGTCGGGTAAGACCCTCGAAGAGGACATTGGTATCGATGACAACGCGAGGTCGAACGTCAGGCATGACACCATTATAGCACTATGGACGATGTCGGCTCAATTAAATCGACAGGTCTTGCTCTTCATGCCAGGCTGGCGGTATCCACCGCACTCACCTCGCGACCATTCCATTCCAGGTGATAGACGCCGCGATACAATGCCTGTTCGTATGCGACGGCGCGCCCGGACGGGTCGAAGGAGACGCGGGCGCGCAGGAGGACGGCGGTATTGGCCGGCATGTTGAGCAGACGGGCGAATTCGGGGCTGAGCGACACCGCCCGGAAGGTCTCGGACGCCCGCACCAGTTTGATGCCATGCACCTGTTCGAGCACATGATACATCGACTGGCGCGGGCCGGTCTCGGTGAAGTCGGCGGCTTGCAATCCAGGCACGATGCCGACCGGGATGTGCGATGTCCACACGCCCACAGGATCGCCACCGACGGCGCGCAGACGACGGACGTGGTAAATCTCCGCTCCCCCCCGCAAGTCCAAGTTTTTTTTGTCGTCGGCGTCGGCGGTGACGACTTTGAATTCCAGCACCCGGCAGCTTGGCGTCAACCCCTGGCGCTCGACCTCTTGCGTGAAGGTGGTCAACGAGGTCAGGCTTTCCTCGAACAATTTCGGCAGCACGATGGTGCCTTGCGAGCGCTTGCGGTCGATCAGGCCATCGGCGCTGAGCCGGGCCAGGGCCTGGCGAATGGGTGTGCGACTGAGGCCGAAGAATTCTTGCAATTCCAACTCGGTGGGCAGCATTTCGCCGGGGCCAATGCGGCCCTCTTCCAGCGCCTGGCGCAAGAATAGCTCGAGCTGGTAGTGCAGGGGCACAGGGCTATTCTTGTCGATCACGCTATCGGGATCGACAGCGAGAAGGGCGGGGTGGCTGATCTTGCTGCTCATAGCGTGTCAACTACGGAATTCGGCGATGGCTTCGTAGAGCGCGACCAGGTTGGCGGTGGGCACATCAGGCTGGACGTTGTGGATGGTGTTGATCACATAGCCGCCGCCGGAGCTGAAGGTCTGGATCATGTTTTTCACTTCGGCCCGCACTTCGTCGGGCGTGCCATTGGGCAGCGTGCCCTGGGTGTTGACCACCGCGCCCCAGAAGACCAGGCGCTCGCCGAATCGCTCTTTTAGCGTCTGCGGGTCCATGCCCTTGGCCGTCCACTGCACGGGGTTGAGGATGTCGAAGCCGGCGTCGAGGAATTCGGGCAGCAGATCCATGAGGGCGCCATCCGAGTGCATGAAGCATTTCCAGGGCGTGTTTTGGTGAATCCAGTCGTTCAGGGTTTTGTGGAAGGGCTTGAACAGCTCGCGATAGACTTTGGGCGGCATGAAGGGTCGGTCTTGGGCGCCGAAGTCGGTGCCGGTCATGTAGACGGCCTCCACTTTGTCGCCGACCACCGGCCACAGTTTTTGCAGGTTGCCGAGGGCGATCTCGCATTGCAGCTCGAACACCCGATAGATGTAGTCTTTGCGCGCGGCCAGGCTCACGTACCACTCTTCGATGTCGCGAATGCCGCGCGGGTTTTTGAGCCACGGGGCAGGGACGAGGGCGATGTCACCGAAGGCTGTGCCGCCGAAGTTGACGAGAATGGCTTTGTCGGTGGTGGCGTAGGCGTGTTCGACTTCGCGACGGAAGTGCTCCAGGGTTTCGTCGCTGATCGGGCCGAATTCTTGCAGATTGTCTTCGGGGTTGAGATTGTCGTCGTCGACGGGCGGCTGGCGGACGATGGTGTCGAAGTAGAAGCCGCCTTTGGGTAGATGACCGCTGGCCGGGGCCGATTTGTCGCCTTCGGGGTACATGAGGACGCTGCCGTCAGCCTCAGCGTCGGTGTTGAAGACGGCGGGGACAAGTACGGGGGCGCCATCGGGCAGCACCCACGGTTTCCAGCCTTCGTTCTTGAACCCGAACAGGCCGGTGGGCGGCCAGACGCCGATGACATCGACGCCCAGCGCTGCCTGCAAATCGGGTTTGATCTCGCCCAAAAGCTGGTAGGGTTCGATGATTTTGACGGGCGTTCCCGGCGGGTCGAGTTCGAGCGCCTGGCGCAGCCGATAGACGGCGCTGGCGTGCATGCCGGTGGTGGGGGCTGCTCCCAAATCGAGCGGAACCCTGTCTGCTTCTTGATGATTCAGCGCCATTTTGACGCGTTCACGTGAGGTCAACATAGTTTGGAATCCAGTTTGTCATTCTGAGCGGGTCGAGCACATAAAGTGATTGCAGCGATCAACCAGCGAAGAATCTTGTGGACACGGATCGGGAAACACGGATGTTTTTTGTGTCATTCTGAGCGGGTCGATCACACAAAGTCGTTGCAGCGAGCGACCAGCGAAGAATCTTGTGGACACGGATGGGGAAACACAGATGTTTTTTGTGTCATTCTGAGCGGATCGATCACACAAAGTCGTTGCAGCGAGCGATCAGCGAAGAATCTTGTGGACACGGATCGGGAAACACGGATGCAGGGCCTTCCGTTTCTCATTTGATCAAGAGGGATCCCCTCGATAATGTGTCATGCTGAGCGAAGCGAAGCATCTCGACTCTCATGGCAGATGCCTTTTTTGGCAACGCGAGAACCTGTTCCTTCACTGTGTTCAGGACAGGCTCTGAGCGCAGCGAACGGATGCTTCGCTGGCTTTCAGCCGCAACAATTTTGTGTGATCGACCCGCTGATGCTTCACTACGTTCAGCATGACATAATCAAATCTTGGATGCTATGCGACGCGGTTGGATGTGAGAACCGGAAAGCCCTGACACGGATGTTTGTTTTGGCGATAACTTCGAGATGCTTCGCTTCGCTGCTTAGAAACTCCCAGCTTGGAGACCCTTCGCTGGCTGATCGGAATGACAGAATACTGGCTTGACCCGCTCAGGGTGACACAATGAGAGTTTCTCACACGGACGCATGCCGCCGCGTGGCATCGAACATTCAGGGTGACACAATCAGGAGTTTCTGGCTGAGGCGCATGTCGTCGCGAGGCATGCGCCTCAGCCAGAATGACATTTGCAGATAACAAGACAGAGGACAACTTCAGCCAACCAGGGCGGGCATAGCCACGGCCGTGTCGGCGCCAGTGGCCATGGCCATGACGACTTCATGATCGATTTGGCCGTGTGGCAACTCGCCGCGCATCCGGCCCCGATACATCGTGATCACCCGATCGCTCATCGCCAGGGCCTCTGGCAGCTCGGAAGACACGAGGATGACGCCGCAACCGTCGGCTGTGAGTTGATTGAGGATTTGATGCACTTCAGCTTTGGCGCCCACATCGATGCCGCGGGTGGGGTCATCGAGCAGCACGATCTGCGGCGCAATCGAAAGCGAGCGGGCGATAACCACCTTCTGCTGGTTGCCGCCGGATAGGCTGTGGATAGGAGCATCGATCGAAGAGGCGCGAATACTGAACTTCTGCACAGCCTTACGAATCAAAGTCTCCAGATTTCGTAACGACACCCAACCCAGGCGACTGGCAATGCGACGGACGAGCAAGAGACCCCCATTGTCGCGCACTGACATAGCGGCATACAGCCCTTCGGCCTGGCGATTGGCTGGCACATAGGCGATGCCCTGAGCAATAGCATCCAATGAGTTGCGGAAATGCATCGCTTTGCCGCGCACCCGCACTTCGCCTGTCATCGTTGGGTGGCGACCAAACAAGGCGCGCAGGATGTCACTCGTCCCCGATCCCTGCAACCCCACCAGCCCTAGCACCTCCCCACCAAAAAGATCGAACGACACGTCCTCGAAGAGCTTGGACGCAGAAAGATGCCTGACACTCAGGAGTGGCTCTGGGCTTCTGGGGCTAAAGGTCTTGGGAAACAGATTGGTCACTTCGCGCCCGACCATCATGCGCACGATCTGGTCAGGCGTGGTCTCGGATTTGATCGCAGTGCCGACATAGGCGCCGTCGCGCAGAGCCGAAATGCGGTCGGCGATTTCGAACACCTCTTCCAGGCGATGAGAAACGTAGATAATGGTGATCCCGCGCTCTTTGAGCTGCCGCAAAATGCCAAAAAGGTGCTCAGCTTCTTCTTTGTTCAGCGCCGAAGTCGGCTCATCCATGATCAACAAATCGGATTCGAGCGACAGGGCCTGGGCAATCACGACGATCTGTTGTTGTGCGATCGTCAGATCCGAAGCCACATCGCTAGGGTTGATCTGGACGCCAAGTTGGCTGAAAAGCATCCGTGTACGGCGATTGACTTCTCGCCAATCGATCAAGCGACCGCGGTAAGGGAGTGGGCGACCCAAGAAAATGTTCTCGGCTGCCGTCAGATGGCTACAAACGGGGATTTCCTGATGGACAATGCTGATTCCGGCATGGCGCGATTCGTGAACGGTGCGGAACTTCACTTCCTGACCTTTGAAGCGGATTCGCCCCTCATCGGCAGGCAAGACGCCTCCGCAGATTCGAATCAGCGTCGATTTTCCGGCGCCATTCTCGCCTACAAGAGCGTGGATCTCACCACGAGGGATGCCAAACGACACATCATTCAATGCTTGGACACCACCGAATCTTTTGCTGATACCCTCGAAGGTGATAATCTCATCCATTTGCAGCATCCTCGGCTTGCAACATGCACAACCAATGGCGATTCACGCAGAGATCGAGTGAAGCGTGCCAGACCAGGAGCACACCACCCTGGAGGGTGAATGTGCTCCTGGTCTGGTGAAACCTCAACCGGGCGGCAACGAAGATGGCGACAGGCTGAGGTTGATGCACCAGAATTTAGCGGAAGTCGGGGTTGAACTCGTTGATGTCGGCGGGCGTCACCACATCGGTGCCGGTGTCAATCGTGTTGGGGCGCACGCCGAAAGCCAGGAGTTGATGCATCATCATCACAGGCATGTAGCCCTGCCAGTAGGGATTCTGACCGAGGCCGAAGGAGGTGTAGCCTTCTTTCAGGCCATCGACATTGCCAGGAGCCAGGTCAGAGCCGCCCGTTTTCAACTTCCCTTGCAGGTTGTTCTTCTTGATGAACTCGGAGATGATGCCGCTGTAGTAATCCACGCCGTAGATACCCTTGATATCGGGGTTGGCCTGGTAGTAGGCTTCGATGGCGGCATATATTTTGTCGGGGTCAGCGCTGGTGTTGATGATGTCGCGCACTACCCACTTGCCGCCGCCTTCATTCGCCAAGGTCTCCTGGAAAGAGCGATTGCGCTCTTCCAAAGCGAAGTGGCCAAAGCAGCAGTCGGTGATAGCGATGTCGCCGCCATCAGGGAGATCCGCCATGACCGCTCGCGCCCAAACCTTGCCGTAGTTGGTGAAATCCTGGCCCACATGCGGCGCAGGCACCGCCTTGGAGGCTTCGGGATCGGTTGTATTGAAGGTGGTGAGGACGATGCCGGCATCGACGGCCTTCTGCAGGACGGCGTTGAAGGCGCTGGGATCGACACGCGTGGTCGAGATGCCGTCTGGCTTCTTGGCGATGGTAGCTTCGAGAATGGCAACCTGCTCTTCAGGGGTGTAGGTTTGCGGTCCCACGAATTCGCAGTTGGCATTGATCTGCTTGCAGGCATCTTCCATGCCGCGGCGAACAGGGGCGAAGACGCCGGCGCCCAGATCATGTGTGACAAAGACGAAGTTGAGCTTGCGGTCCATGCCATAGGTGACATCGGCGCCGGCAGCAGGCTGCTCGCCGCTAGTAGCGGGGGCTGGAGCAGCCACAGGCGCGGCGCAGGCAGCTACGAGAATGGTCAAGGCGATGAGGGCGACCAGGGCGAGAAAGAACTTAGTTTTCATAGTTGTCGAATCCTTGGCTTGAAGAGAAACGGTTAGAGTGATGAGTCGGTGGGTTGAAGAAGTCAGTTGATAATCAACGGGGTTTTATGTGCTTCCAGCGCCTCCTTTTCGCAGATGGGTGTGAATCAGCACAGCAATGATGATGATGGCACCCAGAAACGCCTCCTGCAAGCGTCCTTCGCCGCCGAGTTGAACCAAGCCATTACGGATAATAGTGAGCAGAGCCGCACCTAGAAAAGTGCCGATAATAGTGCCATCACCGCCAAATAGGGCGGTGCCGCCGATGACGACGGCGGCGATCACCGTGAGCTCGATGCCTGACCCTGCAGTCGGATTAATCGATCCGAGGTGCGCGAAGCTCAAAGCGCCGGCAACGGCAGCGGCCAGGGCTGTGAGGACGAAACAGATAACTTTGATGCGATTGACTCCGATACCCGAGAGCAGCGCCGCCGATTTATTGCTGCCGGTGGCGCGTACATAGTAGCCAAAGCTCGTCCGCTTGAGCACCAGTTCGCCCGCCACAACAAAGGCCAGCATCCAGAAAATCTGTACTGGGATCGGGCCGACATGCCCGGCAAAGACCGAATAGAAAAGCGGCGAGTCGATCTGCGACACCGGCCAGGGTGACATCAGCAGCGTGAATCCGCGCACGATATACAGAATGCCCAAAGTGGTGATAAAGGCCGGGATGCGACCTTTGGTGGTGATGAGGCCATTGACGAGGCCGATCACGACGGCGGCCAGCAACGAAAGCAGGAAAGTGAGCCACAAACTGAGGCCATATGTCTTGGAGAGCAGCGCCATCCCCATCGCACAAAAGCCAAAGATAGAGCCAACGGATAGATCAAGCTCCTGCGCCGTGATCAAGAAAGTCATGGCGACGGCCATGATGCAGGTCACTGCCATCTGGCGGAGCATGTTGAGGATGTTATCGCCGGTGAGAAAGGTAGGTCGAAAAAAACCGATGACGACCGATGTCACGATCAGAAAAGCAAAGATGCCGAACTCACGCGAGCGAATAGCTGAGCGCAACCAGCCGCCTAATCCCTGACGGGTGGGGGTGGAGACAGTGGGATCGATGGTGGCCATGAATTAGACCTCGGTGGCAGGTGGCAGGTTTTTCGTTGATTGTTGACTGTTGATTGTTGATTGTTTGAAAGTCAGCCAGGCAGGAGCGGCTGTTGGCGATTGCTGGAATACAGGCGGGACTCGGTGGCGGCGTCGAAAAGGTGGAGTTTGCCTGCATCGAAAGCCATCCAGACAGATTGGCGTTCGCGCAAGACTTGGGTAGGGGGGACGCTGGCTTTGACGATCTCGGAACCCAGTTTGAGATCGACGATGGTCTCCTGGCCCAACGGTTCGAGCACTGAAACTTCAGCGGGCATGGCATGACCAGCAGGGGCAGCGTCGTACACCCGAATGTCTTCGGGCCGCACGCCCAGCAAAGCTCGCTCTGGGAGGGCTGGCAAACTTGCCAGCGAAGTCGCCAGCGGGTGATCGGCCCCAGCCGCAAAGCTGAAACTGGCGTGTCGCACTTCCACCCCGCCGTTGCGCGCGCCAATGGCGCAGTTGAGGAAATTCATCGGCGGGCTGCCCACAACAGTCGCCACAAACCGATTGGCCGGCAGCCGGTAAATGTTTTCCGGGACGTCGCATTGCTGAAGCACACCCTTGTTGAGTACGGCGATGCGGTCGGCCATCGACATGGCTTCGATCTGGTCGTGGGTGACGTAGACGAGCGTCTGGCCCAAATCCTTTTGCAGATGTTTCAGCTCGACGCGCATTTCCAGGCGCAATTTGGCGTCGAGATTGGCCAGCGGCTCGTCCATGAGATAGGCCTTGGGGCTGCGGACAATGGCCCGGCCGATGGCCACGCGCTGGCGTTCGCCGCCGCTCAACTTGGCTGGTTTCCGCTCCAGCAGCCGCTCGATGTGCAGAATTTTGGCGACGGCCTGCACGCGTCCCTCGATCTCCTCTTTCGGGGCTTTGCGTTCGCGCAAGGGGAAGGCGATGTTGTCGTAGACGGTTTTGTTGGGATAGAGGGCAAGATTCTGGAAGACGATGGCAATATCGCGGGCGCCGGGATAGATATCGTTGACGCGCTCGTCGTCGATGTAGACGTTGCCCTGCTCGGGTCGCTCCAGCCCCACAATCACGCGCAGAGTCGTCGTCTTGCCAGCGCCCGGTGGCCCCAGGATGACGAAAAATTCGCCATCACGGATCTCGAGATGCAAGTCTTTGATGGCTTCGACTTTGCCGAAGCGTTTGGTGATATTTTCGAGCCGCAAATTTGCCACTATGACACTCCTGATCTACGCCCTGGCATGGGTCAGCGCAGAATGGCTCCTGATTCAGCATCGAAGACATGTATATAATTCGCATCCAGCGTCAACCATTGCGCCGAGTCGATGGCCGGACGATAGTCGCCCGACGCCGCTACTTGCAATGCCTCTGGCCCGACGCGCACATGGACGATGGTTCTGGAGCCCAAAGGCTCCAGGAAAAAGACCTGCGCCGGCCAGGCATCGCCTCCGGATGTCTCATCGGCGGCAGAGGCGGCGTGGATGAACTCGGGCCGGATGCCCAAGATCAGGTTGTCGCCCTTGCCGCTCTGTTCGATCAAGCGCCGGCGCCTATCGTCTATCGACATACGCGCTACGCCTTCTTTTTGCACCAAATAGCCCTTGCCGCCCTCGACCCGATAGTTGCACTTGATAAAGTTCATGCTGGGGCTGCCGATGAAATTGGCGACGAAGAGATTGTTGGGGTAATTGTAAATTTCGTCGGGCGTGCCGAATTGCTGCAAAACGCCGAAATCCATGACGGCGATTTTGTCGGCCATGCTCATGGCTTCGACTTGATCATGCGTGACGTAAATCATCGTCTGCCGGATTTCGCGCTGCAAGCGCTTGAGTTCGCCGCGCATGTAGAAACGAAAGGCGGCGTCGAGATTGCTGAAAGGCTCGTCGAGCAGAAAGATGCGCGGGCGCATGATCATGCTGCGACCAATGGCCACTTTCTGCATGTCGTTGATGCTCAGGCGGCCAGCGTTTGCATGCAGCAAGTCGCCAAGCTCCAGCAATTCCGCCACTTTCCGCAACTCCGGCTCGATCTCTGCCGCCGATCGACCCTGCACCTTCAGGCCGAAGCCGATGTTCTGGGCCACGGTCATATGCGTGAAAATGGCGTAGTTCTGGAAAACGAAGCCCACACCCCGTTTCCCAGCGGGGACATCGTTGACGCGCTTGTCGCCGAAGAAGATGTTGCCGGCGGTGGGCGCCTCCAGTCCGGCGATCATGTTCATGGTCGTGGTTTTGCCACAGCCCGATGGCCCCAGCAATGCCGCAAATTCGCCGTCGCCAATTTCCAGGCTCAGGCTTTGCAGGGCGACCACGCTGCCGAATTCTTTGCGTAGATTCTCTAAACGGATGCTGGACATGGTTTATCGAATCTCACTTCTTGATGGCGCCGAAGGTGAGGCCGCGCACCAGGTAGCGCTGGATGGCGATGCCGAAAATGAGCACGGGGATGAGGGCGATCAGGCCGAGTGCTGCCTTTGGCCCGTACTGCGCCCCGGTTTCTGCCGAGACCAGCCGGTTGAGGAACACCGGGATCGTCGTCCATTTTTCATTGGTGAGCAGCAAAGCCACCAGAAAGTCGCTCCAATTGAGGATGAAGACAAACAATGCCGTGGCGGCCAGTCCGCCTTTGCTGAGCGGCAAGACGACTTTGAAAAAGGCGCCCCAATACGAAGACCCATCGACGATGGCCGCCTCGTCGAGTTCGCGGGGGATGTCGTCGAAAAAGCTCTTCATCAACCAGACGACGAAGGCGAAGGTGACGACGCCGTAGATCAGCACCAGGCCGGGGAGAGTGTCGACGAGGGCGAAGGCCGCCCACATGATCATGATCGGGATCATGATGGCGATGGGCGGAAACATGCGCAGTTGCAGGATCGAGAAAGACAGATTGCCCACCGGCCCGCGAGTGTAGATGCGGGCCAGCAAGCGGCCAATGCGGTCATCGACGAAAATGCCGATGACAATGAGGCTGCCGATGCCATACCACTTGGCGACGATGTCGAGCCACGACCACAACAGCATGAACGGCATCAAGATCAGGACGAGTAATCCTAGCCGGGCTAAGGGTATGTAGAAAGGGAACTGCTCTTGCGATGAGGTGTCGTAGCGCGAGAGGCCAAACGCCGCCAAGACGCCCACGACGAAAGCAAAGAGTGTGCCGAGTGTAGAGACGATGATGCTGTTGCGGATGGCCGGCAGCGCCGAGGCTGTATTGGCGCGGAAGAACTTTCCCACCTGGTTTTGCGCCAGCAGCGTTTGGAAATTCTCGAGGGTGGGGTTGTGCGGATACCAATAGATGGCGCCGCCCGCGCTCGTCCATTCGGCTTTGGGCTTGAAGGCCATCGTCACCATCCAATAGGTGGGGAACAATGCCACCGCCGCCACAGCGATCACCAGAATATAGCGGACAAGCGACTGCCAAAGCTTGGGTTTTGTCATGACGACATTCCTGGCTGGTTCACGCTGCCTCGCTTTTGTTTGGCGATTGCAGCGGACGGAGGGCATAGGAGGCGATGATGGTCATCACCACCAAAATGAAAATGGCGGCGGCGGCGGCGTAGGACCAGCGAATATCCTTGAACGCCACTTTGTACATGTAGATCGAAATGGATTCTGTGGCGCGGGCGGGGCCGCCGCCGGTCATCAGGAAAATGGAGTCGAATATCTTGACTGCTTCCATGCCGCGAATGACCAGGGCGATCACCACCACCGGCTTCAGGATCGGCCACATCAGATAGCGGAATTTCTGCCCGAAGCTGGCGCCGAGGATGGTGGCGGCGCGCATCTGGTCTTCGGGCATGCCCAAGAGCCCGGAGAGCAAAATCAAGAACATCAGCGGCGTCCATTGCCAGACTTCGGCGATGATCACGGTGACGATCGCCCATTTGCCGTTAGTCAGCCAGGGAATCTTGACGCTCAAACCTGTCAGCACCGAAAGGATGGCGTTGATGGGGCCGCTGGATTGGAAAAGCATGAAAAACATGTAGCCCACGACGGCGGGCACGATCATCATCGGTGTGAGCAAAATCGTGTGGAAAATGCCCTTGAGCCGGAAGTTGTCGAGGAAAAGAAACGCCAGGCCCAACCCGATCAGAAACTCGAGCGGCACAGCGATGCCCACGATCAGGGCCGTGCGCCCCAGCGCCCGCCAAAAGTAGCCGTCGCCCATCAGTTCAGCATAGTTTTTGCCCCAGTCCCAGAACTTGTACGCTTCCCACCAGTTGCCTCCGCGCGTGGGCGTCCACGAAGTCAGGCTGATGTACACTTCCATCAGCAGCGGAAAGACGACGATGCCGAGCAGGAGCAATTGCGCCGGCAGGATGAGCAGCCGGGCGAAGTTGCGCGGGTCGCGCATACCCAAGAGCCGTTCCCAGCCCTTTTCGGGACGGGTCAGCGCTGGGGCGGTTGGTTTGGTGCTGATCGTTTGCTGCATGGGGCGCCTTGGCAGATGAAGCCTGGCTCGTAGCAACGACCGAGATCGCTGCTACGAGCCATGTTGGAGAGAATGTTACTGCGTGGGTTCGTCGACGACGGTCGGCCAGGCGGCTGCCTGCGCCTTCAGCGCGGCGATCTGCTTGTCGCGGCCCAGGCGGTCGGTGATTTGCTCCCACTCGGCGGCGGCGTCTTTCATGGCCTGTTCGGGCGTCTTGTCGCCGGCCATCACCGCCTGCAACTGCGTCTCGAGGGCGGCCACGTACTCGTTGGTGCCGTTGATGTTGATCGGCGGCACCGAGCGCGGGATGCTCTGCTTGTAGGATTCGACCTGGTAGTCGTGGTAGCTGGCTACTACGATCGGGTCTTCGAAGTCAGTGACCTGGAAGGGGTCCATGAAGCCGGCCGGGTTAGCGACCATCCACGGGTAGATCGACGGGCTGTTGGCCCACTGCAAGAAGAGGTAAGCGGCTTCGGCGCACTTCGACTTGCCAGAAACACCCAGGGTCACGTTCGGCCACCATACGGTGCGGCGGATGAGCTTGCCATCGACGATGCGACCAGGGGCCACGCCCGAGGCCAGCTTGCCCACCACCTTGCTGTCGGCGTTGCCGGGGTTGTCGAGGAATTTGGGCATGTTGGGGAAGGCGGCCGTGATCGCTGTGCCACCGGCGGTCATGTTCCCATACTGTTCGGGCCAGCCCCAGCTCAGGGCGTCGGGGCTATGCCACTTCAGGGTTTCGGCGTATTCTTTCGTTGCCTGCACGCCGGCCGGGCTGTCGATCAAGGGTTTGGCCGTTTCGGGGTCGAAGTACATCTGGTTGGGGTTGGCGGCCGAGGCGTAGCGCTGATACCAGTTGGTGTAGCCCCAGTATTGGTTGCGCAGGTCGGTGACGCCGAACAACCCTTCATCCGGGCGGGTGAAGAATTCGGAGATCTGGTCAAGCTGCTCCCAGGTTTCGGGCCATTTCAGGTCGTAGCCGTATTTGGCCTTGAAGGCGGCCTGTTCCTTGGGATCCTCGAAGAGGTCCTTGCGGTAGATCCAGATCTGGTAGTCGCCATCGAAGGGGATGGCCACAACGTGGCCGCCGTAGACATTGAACTGCTGGACGGTGGTCTCGCCGCCGGTGTAGTACTTGTCCCATTCGGGCTTGTATTTGGCGACGTAATCATCCAGCGTGGCCAGGGCGCCGGCTTCGGCCAGGCTGCCCTTGTCGGGGCCCCAGAACGAGTAGATGTCGTACTGGCCGCCGCCGGTGGTCACGTCCTGGATGATCTTGGTGAACTGATCGTCGGCGGGGATGGTGACGATGTCGAGCTTGATGCCGGTTTCTTCTTCGAAGAGTTGGGCCACAGCGGGCGCGCCTTCGGGGAAGCCGACGAGGAAGTGGCCTTCGGCGCCGCCGCTGAGTTGGATGCGGATGCTTTCGCATTTCTGGTCAGCGGGCAGGGCTTTCAGACCCTCGATGGCGCGACCGGCCGGCGAGTCGGCGGCGTACTGATAGCGCTCGGCGCCATCGAAACCGGTGGGGCCGCCGATCTTGCCAGCCGCCAGGCCAGCTTTGGCAGGCTCGACCGGGGCTTTGGTGGGTTCCGGCGCTTTGGTTGGCTCTGGCGCCTTGGTCGGTTCCGGCGCCTTGGTTGGCTCTGGCGCTTTGGTCGGTTCGGCGGGCGCTTGCGTAGCGGCAGGGGCTTGTGTGGCCTGGCCGCCGCCGCAAGCCGTGAGCACCATGCTGGCGATCATGAGCACGGCTAGCGCCAGGTACAGCGCCTTCAGGTGTCTGCGTTTCATGGACTTCTCCTCATGTGGTGGTGGGTGAAGGGGTGAAAGGTGGAGAGAAACCCTAAAGGTCTCGCAGACCTTTAGGGTTTAGCGCAAGCCCAGGTCCTGCATCATGGCGTTGGTGGCGTTGTAGGCCTCGGTGGCCCAGGCGATGACGCCGGCGCGCGAGGGGTCGGGCGGCCACTCCAGCTCGAGGGTGACGCTGCCATCGAAGCCGGCCAGTCCGAGTTGGTGCAGGTATTCTTTCAGCGGGGCCTTGCCGCGACCAGGGGGCAGGTCGCCGTGCGTGGTCAGCGAGTCGGAGAAGTGGACGTGGCAAATGCGGCCAGACAGTCGTTGGATTTCGGTGGGCGGGATGCCGGCCAGGTCGAGATGCGAGCAGTCGACATTGGCCATGACCACGCCCGGCATGTTCACGGCAGCCAGGAAGGAGTCCATGGTGTCGATGGAGTTGATCAGCGACATTTTGAACGGCTCCAGCTCGATGGACAGGCGCACGCCCACAGCGTCGGCGTGTTCGCCGATTTGGCGCACACCATCGACCACGCTGTTCCAGATCCAGTCTTTGTTGAAACCGGTCTCGAGCTGCCAGAAATACTCGCCATTGACCAGCAGCACGTTGTCGGCGCCGAGGATGGCGGCGAGATCGACGATGCGCTTGCCGTGGTCGATGGAGTGCAGCCGGGCCGACTTGTTGGGGTCGAACAGGCCGAAGAGGATGAGAGGGACGGAGCGGATGGGCAGGCCGACTTCTTTGGCCACGGCGCGTGAGGCTTTGATCTGAGCGTCGGACATCTCGCCGTCGCCGGGGTAGATGTCGATGCTGTCGAAGCCGATGTCCTTGGTCACGCGAATGCCGTCGGTGTACGGGTCGATTTCGGTGCCGAGGAAGAGCGAGTTGATGAGGCCTAGTTTCATCGTGTGGGTTCTCCTTGGTGGAAATGGTTGGGTTGATAGGGATTGGAGATTAGAGATTGGAGATTGGAGCCGGGAATCTCTAATCCCTAATCTCCAATCTCTTTTTTACTCAGGCAGCCATAATCTCGGCAATGGCGACGCCGCGATGCTCTTCGATCGATTTGTAGCAGGCATCGACCAGGGCCATGGTGCCCAGGTTGTCGCGTCCGCCGATCTCAGGCTCGGCGCCGGTCTGCATGGCGGTCATCAGTTGGGCCATGGTGCCCTCGAAGGCGTCGGGGAACCAGACCTTGTTCCATTTCGGGTGGAACCAGTAGCCGGGCTGGTGTTTGGTGGTGAAGTGCAGGGTGCTGGGGCTGCCGTGGGGGTAATCGACCCAGCCGATGGTGCCCCAGGCCATGCCCTCGGTCCCCTCCACGCGCCATTTGATGTAGACATCGCCTTCGCTGCCCTCGCGCACTGGGCCCGACCACACGTCATCCCAGCTTGTGGCCCGGAAGCCGTTGGCATATTCCAGAATGTAGAGGGTGATGCCATCGACGTGCTCGAATTTGGTTCGTGGATCGGTGCGGGCGCTGGCCAGCACGCGTTCGGGGTCGCCGAAAAGGAAGCGGAAGACATCCAAGTGGTGGATGCTCATGTTGAGGAAGGTGAGCCGGCCATAGTCGCGCAGGAACGGCTGCCAATGAGGGATGCCGCGCATTTCGATGGTGGCCAGCACCGGCTCGCCCAGCATGCCCCGGTCGAGCAGCGTCTTGAGGGCGCGCATCGATTGGTCGTAGCGCATGTTTTGGTTGACGGCCAGGGTTTTGCCGGCCTTCTCGCACATCTCCACAACCGCCTTGGCATCGGCATAATTCATGGCCAGCGGCTTCTGAGCCAGAATGCCTTTGATGTGCGGGCGCTTGATGGCTTCGGCGATGATGGCGGGTTGCTGGTCGGGCGGGAAGGCGACGTCGAGAATTTCGACGCGGGTGTCATCGAGCAATTCTTGCCAGGTCTCGTAGACGGTCTCGAGGCCGCGGGCTTCGGCGCAAGCCCAGGCGTTGGCGGGTGTGCGCGAGGCGACGGCGACGATGTTGAACCCGGCATTTTGGTAGGCCACCATGTGGATGTCGCGCATGATGAAGCCAGCGCCGATGCAGCCAATGCCGTAATCTGTCTTGGCGGGAAAATGAGGAAGGAAGTCGAGGTCGAGATCGATAGTGGGCTGGGACATAGTTTTACTCCGTGGGATAGGTGGCAGGCGGCAGGTGGCAGATGACATTGTGACAAGGTGACAAGGTGACATGGTGAATCTTGCCATCTGCGACTTGCCACCTTGTCACCGTGTCACCTTGTCATGATTGTGGCTCCGGCCGCACGTTCTCGCGGATCAAGCGGCGGCGTTCGACGTAGGCCGGCAGGATTTCTGTGCCCGTGCCATCGGCGAACCAGGCGAAGGGATCGGTGGTGGCCATCATGGCGATGTTGGCCCAGGGGTTGAACGAACCCGAGCGCACGATGAATTTGCAGCGGTAGGCGTAGTCCTTCACCAATTGCTCGTGCGTGGTCAGCTGGAAGCTGGCCCCGGCGCCGGTGAAAATCTCTTGCAGGGCGGCGTAAAGGGGCTTGTTGCGGGTGAGGATGTCGCCGGCAAAGTGCACTTCTTCGACGAACACTTCCTGGCGCATGACGCGCAAAACGTCGAGCACGTCGGGCAGACCTTCGTAGAAGCCGAGGTCGATGCGCCAGGCGTCGGCGGGGATGGGAAAACCGGCATCGACGACCATGAAGAAATCGGAATGGCCAAGTTCGGCCACAGCCTGAGCTAATTCGGGGTGAATGATGCGTCCTGCGCGCATATCGTTTCTCCTTCAGAATGTGTTATGTGGACACGGATAGGGAAACACGGATTTTGCTAAAATGTCATTCTGAGCGGGTTGAACACGCAAAGTGATTGCAAGGGTCAACCAGCGAAGAACCTTGTGGACACGGATGGAGAAACACGGATTTTGCTAAAATGTCATTCTGAGCGGGTTGAACACGCAAAGTGATTGCAAGGGTCAACCAGCGAAGAATCTTGTGGACACGGATAGGG
>JAYRVO010000038.1:0-22271 GCA_041918515.1 Chloroflexota bacterium
CACGGGGCACATATAACCCGCGCGAGAACCTGTTCCTTCACTGCGTTCAGGACAGGCTCTGAGCGCAGCGAATGGATGCTTCGCTGGCTTTTATCGGCAACAACCTTGTGTGATCGACCCGCTCAGCATGACATAATCAGCATTAATGTGCTATATAATTCAGCCTGATATGAGAACCGGAAAGCCCTGACTAGATGCGTGGTTTTTCCAGGATACAGTAGATATTGTGCGTGAAGTATTCTTGCAAGGGAGGAAGACGGCGAAAAACTGAGAAAATCATGGAAATGGCTTTCGTGCTGGCATTGGGACGGAAATAGACGATATTGAAGCCAGAGGCGGCGAAGATGCGGCAGTAATCGGCAAAAGCGAGGCCGTTGAGGCCGATGTCGTGCAAGGAACGAAATTCGCCTTTGGGCCAGCGCCGCCGCACACGCGCCAACATCCGCTCCCGGCCGATGAGGAGGTGCATCCAGGGGACGCGGCTTTGAGCGTGGCCGTGATCGCCGAAAGGGCTGTTGTAGAGCGGCCCGAAGCCGGCGTAGACCCGCCCGCCCGGTCGCAGTCGCTTGTGCATCTCGCTCAACATGGCGGGCAAATCGAGGATGTGCTCGAAACTGTCTTTGGAGACGATGATGTCGAACGTCTCCGGTGGATAGTCTTTGAGATCTTGCTCGACGAAGCTGACGACGCCCTGCAAGTCAGGGTGATTTTGTTGCAAATAGGCGTTGGCGAAGGCAATGGCTTTGGGGGCCAGATCCAGCCCCACCACTTTGCTGGCCCCAGCCTGGGCGATGTCGATGCACATGCTGCCCAGGCCGCAACCGACATCGGCCACTTGCAGGCCGGCGAAGGAGGGTGGGCCGCCAAAACGCGCCCAGAAGCGGGGGTTTTCACGCAGGCCGCGGCGGAAATAGTCGAGATCGGCTTGTTTGAATGTCATCGTTTTTGTAGTCAGGGGCGGGTAGCCAGAACTTGCTCGTATACGGCCACGGTGGAATCGAGAACGGCGTCGAGCTGAAAACGCCCGGCCGAGGCGCGAGCGGCCTGGCCCCAAGCGGGGCTGGGATCGGCCAGGAGACGCCGGAGGGCGTCGGCCAGAGCAGAGGGGTCATTGGGCGGGACGAGGAGGCCGGCCTGGCCGTGCTCGACCATGTCGGGGAGTCCGCCCACCGCGGTGGCGATGACAGGGCAGCCGGCGGCCAGGGCTTCGGCCACAGCCACGGGCGCGGTTTCCTGGCGGGCGGCGAGGACGACAGCTTGGGCATGGCGGTATTCGGCCAGCAGGTCGGCGCGGGCCAGGTTGCCCAAGAAGGAGACGCGCGGCTCGATCCCGGCCTGGATGCTGAGTTGGCGACAGTGGGCGGCGTAAGCGGGCGCGGCGTCCATTTCCCCAGCGATGCGCAGATGGGCGTGGGGGAAGTCGGCGGCGATCGCGGCGAAAGCCTGGATGAGGGCGTCGATGCCTTTGCGCGGGATGACGCGGGCGGGGCAGAGCAGGCGGCCGGGCTGGGGTTGGGGGGCGAGAGCGAAGTAGGCGTCGTCCACCGGGTTGGGGATGTCGCGCCAGGCGATGTGGGGATAGCGGCTGAAGGCGCGGCGGACGTAGGGACTGATGGCGATGGCGTGTTGGATGCGCCGAAGGACGCGCGCCTCGAACAGGGCGTCGTATTGCCAGGCCAGGCGTTCTTTCCAACTTTGCGCTGTGCTAAGAATCGCTTCGTAACGGACGACGCCGTGGACTGTGATCAGGCAGGGAAAGGGGCTGTCGAGGGCGGCGGCGGCGTTGTAGCCGGTGCCGTGGCCATGGATCAGGTCGGGCTGGAAGTGGTTGGCGGTTTCCAAAAGCAGGCGGCGCAGGGGGTGGAACCAGGTCAGGCGGGGGTAGCGAGGCACGGGCAGGCGATAGATCGTGACCGGCCCATCCTGCTCGATCCCCCTGCTGGCGGCGACGTGCGCGGCAGCGACGCCGATCTGCAAGCCCGGGCGCCGCGCCAGTCCCTGCGCCACGGTCTGTACGACCGCCATCACCCCACCCGTGAGCGGCTGGCCAAAGAAGGGGTAGGGGCCAAAGAGGAGGACGCGCATGGAGTCAGCTGGCGGGCAGCGCGTCCCGTCCCCGTTTGTAGACTTTTTGCACCAGGTTGACGCCGTAGCGATAGGTCAGATCGCGGTAATCATCGGTGTCGAGGATCAGGAAATCGGCCTGGTAGCCAGGGGCGATGGCGCCGACGTAGGAGCCGAGGCCAATGGCGTGGGCGGCGTTGAGGGTGGCGGCGGTCAGGGCTTCGGCGGGGGTCAGACGCATGTAGCGCGTGGCCAGGGCCATGATCATGGGCATGGATTCGCACCACGTGGTGCCGGGGTTGAGGTCGGTGGCCAGGGCCAGGGCGCCGCCGGCGTCGATGAGTTGGCGGGCGGGGGCGAAGTGGGTCTGGCCGAGGCCGAAGGGGGTGCCGGGGAGGACGACGCCGACGGTGTCGGAGTTGGCCAACAAACGCAGTTCCTCGGCCCCGGTGCGCACCAGGTGATCGACCGAGGTCGCGCCTAGTTCGACCGCCAGGGTGGTCCCGCCCATCGGTTCGAATTCGTCCACATGCACTTTGAGGCTCAGCCCGTGCATTTTGGCTGCTTCCAGGATGCGCCGCGTCTGCCGGACATCGAAGACGCCGCGCTCGCAGAAGACATCGCAGAAGTGAACGCCGCGCTGTTGGTAGCTGCGGCCATCTTCCAGGGTGATGGTGTAGATCAGCGTGGCCAGCTCGGGCAGCATTTCCTGGACGATGAGTTCGACGTAAGCGTCGGGGTCGGTTTTGTATTCGGGGGGGACGGCATGAGCGCCGAGGAAGGTGGGGACAAGATCGAGGGGGTGCTGTTCATCGAGCAGGGCGATGGCGTCGAGCAGTTTGCGCTCGTCCTCCAGGGTCAGGCCGTAGCCGGTTTTGATTTCGGCGACGGTCGTGCCGTGACTCAACATGCGGTCGAGACGAGGTCGCGTTTCGGCAATGATTTGGTCCAGGGTGGCGGCGCGCACGCCGCGCACGGTGGCGAGGATGCCGCCGCCCGCGGCCATGATCTCCATGTAGGTGGCGCCGGCGATGCGTTGCTCGAATTCGTGGCGGCGGTTGCCCACCCAGACGGCGTGGGTGTGGGGGTCGATGAAGCCGGGGACAACGCATCGCCCGCCGGCGTCGATGACGGTGGCGGGCGGATGGAGGGTTTCGATGTCGGCGCGCGGGCCAACGGCGAGGATGCGGCCGCCGCGGATGGCGATGGCGGCGTCGGCGATCCGCGTCAACTGGCTCATGGCCGACCCGCGCAAGGCTTTACGGCTGGCGGGCGACGTCACGAGTTCGGCGATGTGGGTGACGAGGAGGTCGCTCAATTCAGGTGCGGCAAGACGCGTTGGCGCAGCACGGGGGCGGGCAGGGCGCCGGTGACCTGGTCGATGACTTTGCCTTTGCGGAATACGATCAAGGTGGGAATGCTCATGATGCCGTAGCGTTGCTGTGTGCGCGGGTTTTCATCGACATTGAGTTTGCCCACCACCAGTTTGCCGTCGAATTCTTTGGCCAGGGCTTCGACGGTGGGGGCGATCATACGACAAGGGCCGCACCAGGGCGCCCAAAAATCGACGAGCACCGGCAAGTCGCCGTTGATCGTGTCGTTGAAGTTGGCGTCGGTGAGATGGAGGGGTTTGCCGCCGGTGGAGGCAGGCGTTGCTGGCGCGGCTTCCGCCGCGGGCGGAGTCGCCGGGCGCAGGGGTTCGCTGGGGCCGGCAGTGATGGCCGGGCGGGCGCCGCCGTGCGCCAGGTAGTCGCACCATTGGCGGATGGCGCTTTCGGCGATGACGCCCACGACTGTAGCGTCAGTTTTGCCGTTCTTGACGAACACGAGCGAGGGGGTCTGAGTGATGGCGAAGCGTTGCACCAGTTCGGGTTCGTCAGCGATGTTGATTTTGGCAAAGAGGATTTTGCCGCTGTAGTCGCTGGCCAGCTGGTTCAGGGCGGGATCGAGTTGGCGGCTGAGTGGGCGGTCGGGCTGCCCGAACATGATGATGAGCGGCAGGCCGGTGCTGAAGACGCGGTCGATGCTGTGGCGGCTGGTGTAGATGGGGGCGTCGATGGGCATGGATGACCTTGGCGGGGTGTTAGCGAGAGATGACGACGCGCGCCACACGGGCGTCGGTGGCGCCAAATCGGTATTTGTAGATTTCGTTGCCTTGCAGGAAGTCGAAGACGCGATGGTCGGTGGCGATGGCGTCTTCGATCAGGCAGGCGTTGAGGATGATGCCGGGGCTGAATTGGCCGTGGGCGGCCAGGTCGAAGCCGGAGTTGTAGACCCACATGCGGCGATCGAAGTCGAAGTTGAAGTAGGCGGCGGCCAGGTCGCCGTTGATCTCGATGAAGGCCAGGTTGAGCCAGCCCTGGCGCGCGGCGACGTGGGCGATGCGCCGGAAGAAGGCCGCCATGTCCGGGGTCATGAATTCGTCTTTTGCGGCAGAGGTCAGGCGGTGCAAGGCGATGAAGCGTTCGATCCAGGCGTCCAGGTCTTGTTCGGTGCGGATCGAGAACCAGCGCCAGTGTTCGGCTTCGCGATCGATTTTGTTGCGTTTGCGGCGGATTTCGTGGCGCTGCTTTTTGTCCAGGCTCTCCAGATAGGCGTCGAAGGTGGCGGGCAGGAGTAAGTAGGGGGCCACGTCTTCGTCCTGCACTTCGGCGCGCAGGCCGGCGGCGGCGGCCAGATCGGGGAGGAGACGGGGGGTGAGCGAGGGTTCGTAGAGATTGCAGAGGGTGACGGCGTCCCAGGCAGGCGCGTCGGCGCTGGTCAGGTAGCCCAGGAAGCCAGCCAGGACTTCGGCTTCGCGGCCGGCAACGCTGATGATGTCGAGGTAGTCGGCCACCTCGGTGCAACCGACCAGTTGTAGATGCCAGCCGGTCGCGGTTGGCAGGGCGTAGAGGGGGGCGATGCCGATCGTCTCGTCATCTGCGGCCGCGCGCAATTCCAGCAAGATCAGCTCGCTGGCGTCAGGTGGCGGCGCCGCTCCCTGGCCGAGGCAGTCCCACCAGGCTGTTTGCCATTCCCAGGTCAGGAAGATGGAGTTGAAGGCGCTGCGGGCGAGCAGAGAGTTCCAGGCGGGGCGGAGGAGGTCGAAGGCGCGGGGGCCGGTATGGGCGGTGTAGCGAGCGGGAGGGCGAGAAGTCATGAGGAAAGAGCGGTCACGGGGGTGGAGGGCCTTGATTTCTACGCTTTCGACTCAGCATAAAGAAGAAGATGGCACCAGTGACGAGGAGGATGAGGACACAGGCCAGGCAATTGACCGGATTTCGTAACAAGCCAAGTAAGCCTCCTCCTCTAGCCGAGAAGCCTTGCAAAAAGCGGCGAATGCCGGCCATGAAGCCCTTGGGCGCGGGGGTGACGAGGACTACGGGAGTGGCCGTGATCGAAGCCTGGATCGTGGCCCAGACATTGGGAGTCGGCGTCCCACCCTGCGCCGTGAAGAATGCGGGAGTAATTTCAATCTCTTTGGTCGGTGGTGAGCCGCTGGCGGCGCTATCCCCACAGATGGTGAGGGTCACGTCGTCGATGTACATGCTGGCGCGTCCGCTGCCGCCGTTGTTGTAGACGTTGAAGTAGATGAGGATCGATTTGCCCAGGTAGCGGGTGAGGTCGCGCGTTTCGGGATGCCAGGCGCGATCGTTGCGATTCTCGCGCCAGAGGATTTCCAGGGTGCGGCCACTATAGGCGTCGAGGATCACAGCTTCCTGGTAATCGCCGGCTTCGCCATCCGAGGCAGTGTAATGCCAGAATGTGAGCACGGCTGTCTTGATCGTTTTTCGGGGCAGCGTGACTCTCTGGCGCACCGAGGAATAGGAGACATAGTTGGGCGCGTGAGGATTGTCATTGCCCAGGAGGGCGGAGCGCAAGCCGGCGTGCACCTGCACGGCGGCGAAACTGCCCTGCACCTGGGTGCGACCGAAGGTCCAGTATCCCCATTGCTCGAAACCGGTGTTGAGCAGGCATTCTTTGCAGCCGCCAGGCGGGGTGGGGATGGGTGTGTAGGTGGGGTGGCTGGTCGGTGTGGGGCGTGTGGGCGTGGGCGTTGGAGTGACGTAGAGGGGCGGGGTGGGCGTGGGGGTGGCGACCCAGAGCGTGGGCGTCGGGGTGACGTAAAGGGGAGGCGTAGGCGTGGGGGTGGCGACCCAGAGCGTGGGCGTCGGGGTGACGTAAAGGGGAGGCGTAGGCGTGGGCGTGGCGACCCAGAGCGTGGGCGTCGGGGTGACGTAGGAGGGAGGGGTCGAGGTCGGCGTGAGGGTTGCGCCGCCGCCTGAGCAAACTTCCAGGTGTACGTCATCCACATACATGGCGGCGACGCCGCCAACGCCGTTGTTGCGAACGTTGATGTAGACAAAGATGTTCTGCCCCAAAAACTCGCTGAGATCGAATTGCAAGCTCCTCCACCTGGCGTCATGGCGAATATCGCTCCAAACCTGACGCAGGGTCGCGCCGGTGACGCCATCCAAGATGCGGATTTCCTGCACATCGCCTGTATCGAGTGGCTGGCTGAGCTGGAAAACCTGTAGGCGCAGGCGTAGTTGGGCGCCCGCCGGCACCACGACCGCTTGCCGCATCGACGAATAACTGTTGAAATTGCCGCCGCTGGTGATGCCCAAGCGCACACTGCGCGTGGGGCTGCTGGCCTGCTCGTTGGTGTAGACGGCAGGCGCGGGCGAGGCCGCGAAGAGCCACCCGCTGTTGGATTCCATGTCGCTGTTTTGTAGCAGGTCGGTGCAAACCTGCGCAACGGCGGGGTGCAGAGGGCCGGCAGACGCAGTGGCCATCGCCGGCGTTGTCAGAACAAGAGGGATAAGCAGCGCGGCCAGTATGCAAGAAAGCGGCCAAAAGCGATGGAACATAAGCATACCCTTTCGTTGCGCAAAGGAACGTACCATATGGACGCAAGTTTACACGAAGATAGGAGAGAGGAGCAATTGCGTTGGCAGGTCGGGGCGTGGCGGATGAAAGTGAGAAAATGAACGACTGTATTGTATACTAGAACAAGCCCCATCGAGATTCGCACCGGAGAATGCCCCCAACACGCGATGAAACCACACGCCACTGTCATCGTCATCGATTTCGGCTCGCAGACAGCCCAACTCATCGCCCGTCGCGTGCGTGAACTGGGCATCTACAGCGAACTCGCCCCGTGGGACGCACCCGCGGCGCATCTCGCCCGCGCCGACGCCTTCATCCTCTCCGGCGGCCCCAACAGCATCTACGAACCCGGCGCCCCGCGCCTTCCTGCTGCCGTTCTGGATAGCGGCAAACCCGTTTTGGGCATTTGCTATGGTATGCAAGCCTTGGCGCACGCTTTGGGCGGACGCGTGGCCCCGGCCAGCGCGCGGGAATTCGGCCATGCCGACCTCGCCCTCACTGCCGAAGCGCCCCTCCTCCACGGCTTGCCCCCCCGCCTGCCCGTATGGATGAGCCACAGCGACCATGTCGAAGCCCTCCCGCCTGGTTGGATCGCCCTGGGTCGCTCGTCCGCCGACAGCCTGGCCGTCATGGGCGACATCGGTCGGCGTCGCTATGCCGTTCAATTTCACCCCGAAGTACAGCACACACCCCAGGGCCTGGACCTGTTGCGCAATTTCCTCTTCGATGTCGTCGGCCTGCGCGCCGACTGGACGCCCAGCAACTTCATCGAAGAAACCATCGCTGACATCCGCGCCCGCGTCGGCTCTGATCGAGTGATCCTGGGCCTGAGCGGGGGTGTGGACTCGTCCGTGGCCGCGGCCCTGCTGCATCGCGCGCTTGGCGACCAACTGACCTGCGTCTTCGTCGATCACGGCCTGCTGCGGCGGGGCGAGGCCGACGACGTCATCGACACCTTCCAGCGCGCCCACGGCATCCGCCTCATCCCCGTCGCCGCCTCCGAACAGTTTCTGACCGATCTCGAAGGCGTCACCGACCCCGAACTCAAGCGCAAACGCATCGGCCATCGCTTCGTCCGCGTCTTCGAAGACGAGGCCGCCCGTCTGGTGCAAGACGACCCTGGCCCGCCTTATCGTTTCCTGGCGCAAGGCACCCTCTATCCCGACGTGATCGAGAGCGCCGCCAGCGGCCGCGAACAATCCGCCCGCACCATCAAAACCCACCACAACGTCGGCGGCCTGCCCGCCGACATCGAATTCGAGCTACTCGAACCCCTGCGCGCCCTCTTCAAAGACGAAGTGCGACGCGTGGGCCTGGCGCTTGGCCTGCCCGAACGCATCGTCTGGCGCCATCCTTTTCCCGGCCCCGGCCTGGCCATTCGCATCCTGGGCGAAGTCACCCACGAGCGTCTGGAAACCCTGCGCCAGGCTGACGCCATCGTCATCCAGGAACTCGAAAGCGCCGGCCTGTACCGCATGACCGCCCAAGCCTTCGCCGTCTTGTTGCCGGTGCGCAGCGTCGGCGTCATGGGCGACTATCGCACCTATGCCAACGCTGTAGCCGTGCGCGTCGTCACCACCGACGACTTCATGACCGCCGATTGGGCTCGACTGCCCTACGAAGTGCTGGGGCGCATCGCCACCCGTATCGTCAACGAAGCGCCCGGCATCAACCGCGTCGTGTACGACATCACCTCCAAGCCGCCGGCCACCATTGAATGGGAATAACGTGAAACTGGGTCGCATCCTGATCGTCCTCCTCATCGCCGCCGTCGTTGTCGTCGTCGGCCCCCAGTTCGTCGACTACGTCCGCGCCCGCGATGCCATCCCGCTCGGCGTCACCCTGGGCGAAACGAACATCGGCGGCGAGACAACGGCAGAAGCTATTGCGCATGTGCGCCAGATCTTCGAGGCGCCCATCCTCGTCTACCACGGCAACAAACGCCTGGTGTTGCGCCCAGAACAGATCGACTTTCATATCGATGCGGAAGGCATGGTCAGCGAGGCGCAGCAATATGGCCGGGGTTTGTACTACGCGCGGGATTTCCTACTCTACCTGCTCAATCGCCCCCCCATCGGCGGCAACGTCCCCCTGCGCTACACGTATGATCGCAACAAACTGGGCGCCTGGCTGCAAGAGCAGGCCGACGCCCACGACAACGACCCCACCCCGGCCTACGCTAACCTCGAAACCCTACAATTCGTTCCCGGTCAGCCGGGCCGTTACACCGACCTCGGTGACAGCGCCGTGCAGATCGTCAGAGCCTTCACGACCGCGTACAATCGTGAAGCGCGCCTGGCCTTGAACGAAAAGCCATCCTTGCCGCCGAACCGCGCCACCCTCGAGGCCGCGCTCCGCCAGCGCCTTGACCGCTACAAAGGCATCTACAGCCTCTACTACCAAGACCTCGGCAGCGGCGACGAGATCGATGTCGACGCCGACACCGCCTTCGCTGGCATGAGCACGGTCAAGATCCCAATTTTGCTCAAACTTTACTACGATTACGACCTG
The DNA here is from genome assembly GCA_041918515.1 of Chloroflexota bacterium. Classification (GTDB taxonomy): domain Bacteria; phylum Chloroflexota; class Anaerolineae; order J102; family J102; genus SSF26. The sequence continues at coordinate 9,445 of JAYRVO010000038.1, forward strand.
CCGCTGGACGACAGCACCACGCGTTGGATCAGCGAAACCGTGAAATCGACCACAGCCAGCAATGCCGGCGCCAACGCCCTCCTCTATCGCATTGGCGGCGAAGACACCCTCACCGGCGCCCGTCGCCTCACCGACTTCGTGCGACAACTAGGCTACCAGAACACCTTCATCGCCATCCCCTACGACAGCGACCTGAAACCCCCGCCCATCTCGACCCCGGCCAACACCAACCCCCAATACAACACCTTTCCCGACCCGGCCATGCAGACAACCCCCGCCGACATTGGGCGCATCCTGGCCGATATCGGACGCTGCGCCGAGGGCGGCGGCAACCTGTTGGCAGCCTATTCTGCGCGTCTAACCGCAGCCAAATGCAAAGAAATCGTCGGCTGGCTGGAACAAAACCCCCTGCGTTTGCTCATCCGTTACGGCGTGCCCCCGGACGCGCGCGTGGCGCACAAACACGGCTACGCCCCCGACACCCAAGGCGACGTCGCCCTCATCTACGGCCCGGAAGGCCCCTATGTCCTGGCTGTCTACGTCTATCAGCATGGCTGGGTGGTGTGGGACCTCAGCAACCCACTGATGAACGACCTCAGCCGTCTGGTTTGGAACTACTACCTCGCGCGGCAGGGCAAAGAACAACTCCCCCCCTTCGACCCGAACGACCCGAACCGGGGTGGAGGTTCACAGGCCCCGGCGGAGGGTTAGCGCTCTGGTGAACTGAAACGTCGCTGATTCAGCGCTCCCTCCGATCAAGGCATCCCAATATGACTCGACGATCTCCTCAACAAACCTACACCTACATCGCCGTCTTTCTTGCCGCCGCCGTCTTCCTCATCCTGGCATTTTTCACCAAAATCAACCCCTTCGCGCTCTGGCTGATCACTGCCACCCTCATCACTTTCGCGCTCTATGGCTATGACAAAGCCCAGGCCAGGCGCGGTGGCGGGCGCGTCCCCGAAAACGTGTTACACGGCGCCGCGTTGGCAGGGGGAGTTCTGGGAGGCTGGGCGGGGATGTACATCTTTCGTCACAAAACGCAGCATCCTACCTTCAAAATCATCCTTGCCCTGGCCATGGCGCTTTGGGCGGTACTGATCTATTTCATCTTCTTCTGATGTTCACGAACGGACCACTCTCCAGGCTTGCCTGTGGCTGTTTTTCTCGTTGGCGCGTTGGTTTGTAAGCAGATCACCAAAAAGGATTGACAACCACCGCAAAATGACCTACGATCGTTGACACAACTATATAGATAGCCAAAGAAATGATGCTCAGCCCTGAAACGTGAGGCGTGAAAATTGTCGACGTTTTCTCACGCTTCACGTTTCACGACCTTCATAACAAATCAACCTAACGATCAATAACACCATACCAGGGGAGCTGGGGTAAGCCCGGCTGAGAGGATGGCCGCTATTCGCCATCGACCCCCCGACCTGATCCGGATAATGCCGGCGTAGGAACGACTGCTACTCATGCAAAGCCACCGCGCCATCCGGCAGGGTGGCTTTTTCTTTAATCTCGATAAACCCCTATGCGCGCCCTCCTCTTCGCCAACGGCCAACTTCAGAACCCCGCCGTCCTTCATCGCCACTTCTGCCCTGGCGACTTCATCCTCTGCGCCGATGGCGGCGTCGGCCACGCCCTCGCCCTCGGCCTGCGCCCCGACCTGGTCATTGGCGACCTCGACAGCCTCGACCCCCACCACCGCCAACAACTCCAGCGGCTCGGCTGCCGCATCGAGCAACACCCCGCCGACAAAGACGCCACCGACCTCGAACTCGCCCTCCTGGCTGCCCAGCGCCTGGGCATCGACGACATCGTGCTCCTGGCCGCGCTGGGCGGGCGCCTGGACCAAGAACTCGCCAATCTCCTCCTGCTCGCCCATCCCCAATTTGCTAACCTTCACCTCAGCCTTATCGCTGGCGAACAAACCGCCTGGATCGTCCGCGACCAGATCACCATCAGCGGCCAACCCGGCGACACCATCTCGTCTCTGGCCCTCAGCCCCCAAGTCGAGGGCCTCACCTATCACCACGGCCTGCGCTGGCCCCTACACGACTTCACCCTTCCCTTCGGCAGCACGCGCGGCGTCAGCAACGAACTGATCGATCCCAGCGCCCACATCAGCCTGCGCCACGGCGTCCTCCTCGTCATCCACATCCCCGCATCCACCCAGGAGCACCCACGATGAGAAAACTCGTTCTCGCCCTCCTCCCCCTTCTCATACTCATCACGTCATGCACCCCACCCGTTCCTCCCGCCACGCCTACAGCCGCTCCCTCCCAAACCCTCACCCTCATCACCCACGACAGCTTCGATGTCAGCGAAGCCGTCCTTTCCCAATTCGAGCAGCAGAGCGGCATCGATGTACAGATTCTCAAAAGCGGCGACGCTGGTGAAATGCTCAACACCCTTCTCCTCTCCCAAGAAAACCCCCTCGGCGATGTCGTCTACGGCATCGACAACACCTTTCTCAGCCGGGCGTTGGACGCCAACCTCTTCGCGCCCTATGCCTCCCCCCTCCTGGCCGACATCTCCAACGACCTCGAACTCGACCTCAAACACCGCCTCCTGCCCGTCGACTATGGTTTCGTCACCCTCAACTACGACAAAACCTGGTTCGAGAAAAAAGACCTGGCTCCTCCCACCGACCTCCGCGACCTCATCAAGCCAGAATACAAAAGCCTGACCGTCGTCCAGAACCCCGCCAGCTCCTCCCCCGGCCTGGCCTTCCTGCTCGCCACCATTGGCCATTTCGGCGAAACCGGCGCCTACACCTACATCGACTACTGGCAAGACCTGCGCGCCAACGACGTTCTCATCACCAACGGCTGGACAGAAGCCTACCAGGGCGCCTTCACCGTCGGCTCTGGCGGCGAAGGCGAACGCCCCATCGTCGTCAGCTACGCCACCAGCCCCGCCGCCGAAGTCTACTTCAACGACCTCCCCACTCCCCCCACCGCCAGCGTGAACACCCCTGCCAACAGCTTCCAGCAGATCGAATTCGTCGGCATCCTGGCCAAAAGCCAGCGCCAACAAGCCGCGCGCCAACTCATCGATTTCCTCCTCAGCCCCACCTTCCAGGAAGACATCCCCCTCCACATGTTCGTCTACCCCGCCAATCACCGCGCCAGCGCCGGCGACCTCTTTGCCCGTTGGGCCGAAATCCCCGCCGAACCCATCCGCGTCGATCCGGACGTCATCGCCCGCCAACGCGAAACCTGGATCGCGAACTGGACGAACATCATGCTGCGTTAGCACATGGCCCCTCTCCCCTGCCCTCTCTGTAACACGCCGACGACCCTGGCGTTGCGTGGTCGCGACCATCGCCTCGGCGACGCCGAAACCTACGAAATCTGGCGTTGCCCGCGCTGCGGCCTCGGTCGAACCCACCCTCCACTCGATCCGTCTGTTCGCCGTACAATCTACCCGCCGGATTACCCCGACCACCATCAGATCAGCCAACCCGCTCGCGGTTGGCATCGCCCCCTCGCCGCCGCCGCCCTGAGCGATCTGGGTTATCCCCAACCCGACGCCCCGCCCCTCCCGGCCGTGTTGACCCAACCGCTTGCCGCCCTTCGCTCCTGGACGTGGCGCCCCCCCTTGCCGCCGCCAGGCCGCCTGCTCGACATTGGCTGCGGCAGCGGCGCCTACGGCGCCAGCCTTTTGCGCCTGGGCTGGCGCGTCGACGGCATCGAACCCAACGCCGCCGCCGCCGAACGCGCCCGCGGCGTTGGCCTGAACGTACAATCGTGCGACCTTCAGGTCGCCATCCTACCTCCCACCGCCTACGACGCCATCACCCTCTGGCACGTCCTCGAACACCTCGATGATCCCATCGCCAGCCTGCGCCTGCTGCGCCCTGCCCTGCGCCTCCGTGGCCAACTCTGGCTCGAAGTCCCCAACTGGGCCGGCCTCATGGCCGCCCTGACCCGCAGCCACTGGTTCCACCTCGACCTCCCTCGCCACCGTTTTCACTTCACGCCCACCAGCCTGCGCCTGGCGTTGGAACAAAGCGGCTTTCGGGTCGAGCGTCTGTGGCACATCCCCAACCCACACGGCTTTCGCGGCGCCCTCGCCTATCGCTGGAACCCAAGCCTACATCGCTCTCGCCCACTCCTCCTCCTCGGCTGGCTACTCGGCAGCGCCTCCGCCGCCCTCCATCGCGCCGACATCCTCCGCGCCCTGGCCATCCCCGCCACCCCCTGATCCCCACCCCTTCTCGCCCCGTGTCCCGCCCCCTCCGCATTGCCGCTTCCCTGGCGCTGGCCGCCATCCCGCTGAGTTTTCTCGGCCTTTTCTTCGTCTACCCGCTGCTTACCATTTTCCGGCTCAGCCTCTTCCCCGATGGCCGTCTGGCGGCGACGCCCCTCCGCGCCCTCATCACCACACCCTACTACGCCCGCGTCCTCTGGTTCACCACCTGGCAGGCCCTGGCGAGTACACTTGGCGCCTTTCTATTGGGATTGCCCGCCGCCTACGTCTTCGCCCGCTATCGCGTCCCCGGCAAGGCACTCCTACGCGCCTTCACCACGCTACCCTTCGTCATGCCCACCATCGTCGTCGCCACGGCCTTCACTGCCTTGCTTGGGCCACGCGGCGTCCTCAACACCTGGGGCATGAGACTGTTTGGCCTCGAAACCCCACCCATTCATCTCCTCAACACCATTTGGATTATCCTCCTGGCCCACATATTCTACAACACCGCCGTCGTCGTGCGCCTGGTGGGTGGATTCTGGGCGCACTTGGACCCGCGATTGGGCGCAGCCGCGGCCGCCCTGGGCGCCACCCCCTGGCAACGCCTGCGTCACATCACCTTGCCTCTGCTCACGCCGGTGCTGGCGGCGGCGGCCATCCTCGTCTTCCTCTTCAACTTCACCTCCTTTGGCGTCGTTCTCATCCTCGGCGGCGCCCGCTTTGCCACGATCGAGGTCGAAATCTACAACACCGCCGTGCGTCTCTTCAATCTGCCGGTCGCCGCCATTCTCGCCCTGATGCAAATGCTTTTCACGTTGCTCCTCATGGTCGTCTACACGCGACTGCAAGGACGCATCACCGCACCTCTCTCCTTACGCCCCAGTCGCTCCTCCGAACGCCCCCCGCGCACAAGGAGCGAATGGCTCTTTGTCTATGGCAGCCTTGCCCTCCTGGGCGCGTTCTTGCTCAGCCCCCTCATCGCCCTGATCTGGCGCTCCCTCACCCTGGGCGGCAACTTCGGCTTACAGCACTACCGCAACCTCTTCATCAACCGCACCGGCTCGGTTTTCTTCGTCACCCCCATCATCGCCGCCCGCAACTCCTTGTTCTTCGCCCTTATCACCATCCTTGCATCCCTCCTCATCGGCGTCCCCAGCGCCTATCTGCTGGCGGGCCGCCGGCATGGAAACGGACAGCGACGCCTGGCTATGGCGCTCGACGCCCTTTTCATGCTCCCTCTCGGCGCCAGCGCCGTCACTTTGGGCTTCGGCTACCTCATCGCCCTGGACGAACCCCCGCTCAACCTGCGCGCCACCTTGATCATCCTGCCGCTGGCCCATACACTCATCGCCTTCCCATTCGTCATACGTTCACTAATACCTATTTTGCGGAGCCTTGACCCCCGCCTGCGTGAAGCCGCCGGCGCCCTTGGCGCTTCCCCCCTTCGCGTCCTCCGTTACATCGATCTCCCCATCCTTGCCCGCGCCTTGATCGTTGGCATCGTTTTCGCCTTTACGGTCAGCATGGGCGAATTCGGCGCCAGCCTCCTCATCAGCCGCCCCCAATTCCCCACCCTCCCCATCGCCATCTACCGCTTCCTCGGCCAGCCCGGCGTTGCCAACTATGGCCAGGCTTTGGCCCTCAGCGTCCTCCTCATGCTCACCACCGCCATCGGCTTCCTCGGCATCGAAAACCTGCGCTACGGCGACATCGGTGAGTTTTAGATAGTTAGGAGCCTCCCTTGCCCGACCCATCCCCATTTGCCACGCCCCGCCTTGTCACCGATCTGGCTGCCTGCGATTTCTACCATACGATGGACATACCCGGCTATGGCCGTGTCGAGGGGGCCTGGGATTTGCGCGGCGACCCCGACGCCTACCTGGGACGCGTCGACTTTCAGGGCAAACGCGTCCTCGAAGTAGGCACCGCCAGCGGCTATCTCTGTTTTCAAATGGAACAGCGCGGGGCCGAAGTCGTGGCTTATGACCTCTGCGAAGACCATGACTGGGACATCGTGCCATTTGCCGGGCGTGACAACGAAACCCTGCGCGCCGAGCGCAAGCAGCACATCCACCGTCTGAACAACGGCTTCTGGCTGGCCCACCGCGCCTTTGCTTCGCAGGCCAAAGTTGCCTATGGCACGGCCTACACCATCCCCGCCGCCATCGGCGAAGTCGATATCGCCACCCTCTGCTCGGTGCTCCTGCACATGCGCGACCCCATCCTTGCCCTGCAAAACGCCTTGCGCCTGACGCGCGAAACCGTAATCGTCACCGAACTCATGTGGCGGCATCCTCTCTTGGTGCGCCTGCTCTCGGCCGTGCGCGGCCCCTACATGGCCTTCCTACCCGACTTCCGCAGCGGCCAGCCCAACGAGACCTGGTGGTTGTTCTCGCCAACCATCATGCAGCAGATATTGGGAATGTTCGGATTCGAACAAATCACAACCATGTATCACCACCAACTTTATCGAGGCCGTAAACAGGCACTCTACACCATGGTCGGGCGTCGCACCCGCCCCGCCAGCTAATGCCAGGGCAGTCATGACCTTCCTCACCGTATCCAGCGTCGCCAAATCCTTCGATGGCGTCGCCGTCTTGACCGGCATCGACCTGCACATCGCCCAGGGCGAAACCGTGTGCCTGCTTGGCCCTAGCGGCTGCGGCAAAACCACCCTTCTGCGCATCATCGCCGGCCTGGAGCACCCCGACCAGGGTCAGGTATTGTTGCAAGGCGAAGACATCACGGCGACGCCGCCCCATCGCCGCGACTTCGGCCTCATGTTTCAGGATTTTGTACTCTTTCCCCATCTTACCGTCGCCGAAAACATCGCCTTCGGCCCGCGGATGCAGAACTGGCCGCGCGAACGCACCGCCGCCCGCGTGCGCGAACTATTGGAGCAAGTCGAATTGAACGGCTTCGAGGACCGCAAGGTCTACGAACTCAGCGGTGGCCAACAACAGCGCGTCGCCTTGGCCCGCAGCCTGGCGCCCCAACCCCGTCTGCTCATGCTCGACGAACCGCTCGGCGCCCTCGACCGATCCCTGCGCGACCAACTGCTCGACGACCTGCGCCAACTACTCACCCAACTTCACCAAACCGCCCTCTATGTCACTCACGATCAGTTCGAGGCATTCGCCATCGCCGACCGCATCGTCCTGATCAATGAGGGCCGTGTCGAACAACAAGGTTCGCCCAGCCACATCTACCATCACCCTGCCACCCTCTTTGTTGCTCGTTTCCTGGGCTTCCAGAACGTCTTTTCTGCTCGTCTCATCACGCCCACACCTCAGCCCGCCCTTGATACACCGTTTGGCATCCTTCGACTTCTGGCATGTCCACCGTCTGTACAAGCGGGCGACACGGTCACGGTCGTCATCCGCCCCGAAGGCGCTCACCTGGCGCCTGCATCCGATCCTGGCGCTCCGCCACCCGCATCCGACTCCAACCTCGTTCGTCTGCGCCTACAATCCTTCTCTTTTCGGGGCGCGCACACACTCCTGCGATTCCAGACCGATGGCCTCGCCCCCCTGACCCTCGCATTCGAATTTCCTGGTTTCACCCCTGCCCTGCGCCCCGGTGACGAATTGACGGTTGCCATCGACCCTGCCGCATTTATCGTCCTACCATCACAAACTTTTTGAAGACGATAGTATGTGTTAGGATACAAAGGTATTTTTTGTCCGGTGTCCCCCAGCAAGCTCGTTTCACTATCGTTCGCTGTGATAGCGAGAAGTGTGAACGCATTGCTTGCTCTCTTGCCAGTTTGGGTGTGGCTGTGTCTGGGTTTCGATGGCGAAGCGACGGCACGACCACGGCCTCTTCGCGCACATGCACCTACAAGAAAAATTGCCCTCTCGATTCAGTGGCGCCAGCAGCCATTCAGTGGCGCCAGCAGCCATTGTCCCAGCCCTTTACGTCAAGCCGCGTGACCGAAAGTATTTGTCCGCGCACCAATCCTTCTCGATTTGAGATGAAGTTTCGCCAAGTAACTACAAAATCCCTCGCGCAAAGCTGCCCAACCGCAAAGAATTTTTTGAGACTCTTTGCGATTAGGCGCGAATCATTTGATGCCGGCCCGTCCGGCTTAGGAGGAAGGATGGCAACCCCCCGTTACCTTTCGATTGCCCGCCCATTCTTGATCTCGATTGCTCTCTTCTTTCTTTCGGCATTATTCGGTGTTGCCGTTTTCACATCCTGGGCGCGTCCCGTACTGAGCCAGCCATCTCACCTTCCTGGCGCGATCGCGGCGCCAGCCGCACCAGCCGCCGCCTCTGGCAGCGAAGCGATGGGCGTTTGGTTGTTGGACTCGACCAACAGCGCTGCCACCGCCGTGCGGAATGCGGGCGCGCCGTGGGTTCGTCTCGCCATTCCGTGGAGCATTACCGAACCAAGACCTGGCGTCTACAATTGGTCCCTTGCCGACAACCGCATACTTACTGCCAACCGGATGGGGTTCAATATCGTTCTGTCCGTCATGAACAACCCCTCTTGGGCGGCGCAATACGAATGCGGCCCTATTAACCCCCAACACCTACAGACGTTTGCCAACTTCATGAGGGAGATTGTACGGCGTTACAGTGCCTCGCCTTACAACATTCGGTACTTCGAAATTGGCAACGAGCCGGACAACAGCGACACGATCGGTTATGCCTGGGTGGGTGGCTGTTGGGGCAAAGGCCCGAATCAAGCTCCGGGCGCGGGCGGTGAAGCCTACGCCAATATGCTCCGAATCGTCTATCCGGCCATGAAGGCCGCCAACCCCGCTATCCTCGTCGCCCCGGGCGGCCTCAGCTACGAGTACTGGACCACCGAAGGCGGCCCTTTCGACCCGCGTTTCCTTGATGATTTGCTGACTGCAGGCGGCGGCGACTACTTCGACGTCATCAATTTTCACTTTTACGAAGCCTTTTCATACAAATGGGGTTCCGTTGCGGGCAAGGCCAGAGCCTTGCAGGACAAAGTGCGCTCCTACACAGGCACCAACAAACCCCTCATGATCACCGAGATCGGCACCCCCAGCAACAAGCCTGCCGGCTCCACTGACCCCAATCAATACAGTGAGGACTCGCAGGCGCGCTACGTCATCAAGGGCTTGACCCAGTCCCTATCGGCCGGCATCTACCCCATCATCTGGTTCCAGGACGTCGACCGCCCCGAATACTCCGGCGGCTACTCCTATGGGCTTCTGCGCAGCAACCTGGCGCCGAAACCTTCCTACCAGGCGTTCCGAACTCTGGTCATCGAACTCAACGGCGCCACTTATAGCGGCAGACCCTCCGATTTGGTTGGCAGTATCGAAGGCTACCAATTCCGTCAGGGATCGCAGAACAAAATCGTCCTCTGGCGCAACGCCGCTGGCGCTGCTTCCCAGCCCATCGCGGTCGCGGCTGCGGGTAATTCACTGCGGGTCGTCGACAAAGGGGGCAATATTAGCGCCATCACAGATGGTGGGGCTGGCGATTTAGATAGCGCCCGCAACGCCTCCGTCACCATCGCCATCGACAACGACCCTGTCATCATAGAACCAAATGGCGCCGGTAGCAGCGGTCAAACCCAAAGCATCGCTCTTGCCTCTGGTTGGAACCTGGTGTCCTTCCGCGTCCGCCCCACCAACACCAGCATCGGCAGCGTCCTGGGCAGCATCAATGGCGCCTACGACCGCGTCTTGGGCGCTGTAGGAACCTACGACACCTCGGTGCCGCCCGCCTTCAACACCCTCCAAAACCTGACACCTGGCGCCGCCTACTGGATTCACACCACACGCACAGCCAACTTGAGCATCACCGGCGCCCCTGTGCCTGTCGCCACCCCCATCGACTTGACCCCCGGCTGGAATTGGATTGGCTATCTCCCCACCTCCCCCTTGCCCCTTTCGCAAGCCCTGGCCTCCATCGCCGGCGCTTTCGATCGGGTGATCGGCGACGCCGGCACTTTCGATATCTCAGTGCCGCCCGCCTTCAACACCCTGACTGCCATGGCGCCCGGCGCCGGCTACTTGGTCCACACGCGCTCTGCTGCCCGCCTGATCTACCCTGGCGGCGCCCAAGCGGCGACAGAGGACGATATTCATAGCGCCTCTGCCCTGGATAACGCTTCGCTGCAAAACCCCGCTCAAAGCCAGGGCGTGTGTCCGGCGGTCCAACTCACCCCTGATTTCACCCAAGCCTACGGCTCCATCAGCCCGGTGGCAGCGGTTGGCGCCGTCGTTACAGCTATCAACCCGCGTGGCAACATCATTGGCTGCTTTGTCGTCACCACCGCCGATCAATACGGCCTCATGCGCATTTACGGCGAAGACATCGGCGGCGGCATCCCCGGCATGCGCGATGGTGAGACCATCCAATTCAGGATCGATGGCGCCAACACAACCAGCACCCCCAACCTGGCTTGGCACAATGACAAAGCCTCACACCCGATCAACCTCACCCTTCCCGCCGGCTCTACCAACACCCCCACCCCCACTCGCGGCGCCAACACCGCCACCCCCACCCCCGACATCGCCTACCGTTTTCGCGGCTATGCCTATCGCGGCGCCAATGGCGACACCAGCCGCCCCCAATCTGGCGTCGCCTTCAAGCTCTACACCCGCGCCGCCAGCGACAATCCACCCGGCAACCTCGTCCGCCAAGCCACCAGTGATGCAAGCGGCTTCTGGAACATCCACTACCCCACCACCCACGACTACTATCGTCTGATCATCGAACCACCCCCCGGCATGTTTATCGTCGGCATCCACAATGAAGATGGCGCGCTCGTGAACACTAACGAGATCGAATGGTTCAAACCCTCGGCCAGCGTTCACGAAGTCAACGTCTTCCTCGACGCCAACACCCCCACCCCCACCCCTACAACAACCAACGCCCCCACCGTCACCCCCACCTCGACTCGCACCCCCACCATCACCCCCACACCCACAAAAACCCCCACCGTCACCCCCACACCCGTCGGCACCCCCACTTCCACCCCCACCCCCATCCCCACCCTCACCTACATCGTCACACCAGTCGCCGACGCCTATATCGACGAATTCTCCCCTGGCAACAACTACGGCGCCAGCCCCGAACTCCTCCTTCGCTCTGGCCCCACTTCGGCGGCCCTTCTCCGCTTCGACTTGACCGGCATCCCGGCCGGCGCTGGCATCGCCCAGGCTGAACTGCGCTTCTACACCCTGCGCCGCACCAACACCCGACCTCTCACCGCCCGCTTCTACCAGCTCCTCCGCCCCTGGCTCGAAAACGAAACCAACTACTTCAACGCCAGTGCCACTCAGCCGTGGTCGGCGCCCCTGGCTATGGGGGCAGGTGATCGCGTCCCGGCGCCCTTCGCCTCGCTCGACTTGCCCGAAATCGGTTGGCGCACGATCGACATAACGGCAATGGCGCAAACATGGTACACCTTCCCATCTGACAATAACGGCGTCATTATCGATGGCGAAAGCACGGGCACCGTGCAATACCTCCTGGCTGCCCGCGAATGGACCGAAGGCGACAAACGCCCCCTCCTGGTCGTGCACTACTACTTCCCCCCACCCACATCAACGCCGACCCCCACCCCCCCTCCGACTTCCACACCCACCGCCACCGCCACCCAAACACCCACCGCCACCGCCACCGCCACCGCCACACCCACCCCCACCGCCACCCTCACCCCCACAGCCAGCCCCACCAGCACGCGCACCCCTACGGCCACTCCCACCGGCACGCGCACCCCCACCGCAACCTCCACCTTCACCCCTACAGCCACACCCACAGCCACACGAACGCTCACACCCACACCTACCACCACCTCCACAGCGACAGCCACCAGCACACGAACACCCACAGCCACCTCCACCCCCACGCGCACGCCGACGGCCTCCCCCACAGCCACCAACACACGGACGCCCACAGCCACCTCCACCCCCACGCGCACGCCAACTTCCTCGCCCACGGCCACTATTACACCCACCCCGACGTCCACCACCGCTCCCATCCTTACTTACGTCGTCACCCCTGTCGCTGACACCTACATCGATGAATTCTTTCCTGCCGTCAACTACGGCGTCAATCCTGAACTCCTATCGCGCACCGGCCCCACCACGGCGGCCCTTCTTCGCTTCGACTTGAATAGCCTCCCCTCCAACATCGCCATCAGTCGCGCCGAATTCCGCTTCTACACCCTCCAACGCTCCAACTCCCGCGCACTCACTGCCCGCTTTTATCAGCTCCTCCGCCCCTGGGTCGAAACCGAAGCCACCTACAACCTCGCCGCCACCGCCCAACCCTGGTCCCTGCCCCTTGCGCTCGGCGCAGGCGACCGTGTGCAAACACCTTTTGCCTCTTTGACGCTCCCTGAATCCGGCTGGAGCACCGTGGACGCCACCGATCTGGCCCGCGCTTGGCTCGCCAACCCCATTGCCAACAACGGCCTCATCATCGATGGCGATGGCAGCGCCACCGTCCAATACACCCTCGCCGCCCGTGAATGGGCCGAGAGCGACAAGCGCCCCCTGCTAATCGTCCAATACTATTTTGCCACCCCCACCCCCACCTCCACACCCACACCCACCCGAACAGCCACCGTCACCCCCACACCCACCCGAACAGCCACCGTCACCCCCACCGCCACCCCCACGCGCACCCCTA
>JAYRVO010000039.1:0-11711 GCA_041918515.1 Chloroflexota bacterium
TTCGCATATACCTATTGCGAAACGGTCTCAAAGCTGGATTCATGGAGAACGCGCTTCGCTGCTTCCCGTATGTGGTAGGTCTACCAGCTGGAGGCCCTATATATTGTGGTCTTGTCGCTTGCTACATGGCTTGGTAGTTACCTCCAATAACCAATCTCCAATCTCTAATCTCTAATCTCCAATCTCCAATCTCCAATCCCCACCATGCACGACCTCACCTCCCTCCAACAACAAGCCGAAACCGAGCTGCATGAAACCTCCGACGCCAACGCCATCGAAGCCTGGCGGGTGAAATGGCTGAGCCGCAAGGGCCTGGTGCAGCAGGCTGTCGATCAGTTGGCCGTGTTGGCGCGCGAGGAACGCGCCGAATACGGCAAGGCCGTCAATCAGTTGAAGCAGACTGTCCAGGCGGCCTACGACGCGCGTTTGCAGGCACTGAAAGACGCCAGCCTGGCGGCGGAACTGGTCTCCGAAGGCTTCGACGTCACCCTGCCAGGGCGCCAACCCCAGATCGGCCGTCTGCACCCCACCAACCGCACCCTGCGCGACATCTACGCCATCTTCGCCCGCATGGGCTTCCAGATCTACACGGCGCGGGACATCGAGACCGACGAGTTCAACTTCCAGCTTCTCAACTTCCCGATCGGCCACCCCGCGCGCGAGATGCAGGACACCTTCCATACCACCGTCCCCGATGTCATCCTGCGCACCCACACCAGCCCCGGCCAGATTCGCGCCATGCACGACCACGCGCCCGAACCGATTCGGGTCATCCTGCCGGGCCGTTGCTACCGCTACGAGCAAGTCACCGCCCGCTCCGAGCTGATGTTCTACCAGGTCGAGGGCCTGGCCGTGGGCAAACACATCACCTTCGGCGATCTCAAGGGCACGCTGGCCGCCTTCGCCAACCAAATGTTCGGCGAAGGCCGCAAGATGCGCTTCCGCTGCTCGCACTTCCCCTTCACCGAACCCAGCGCCGAAGTCGATATCGACTGCATCGTCTGCGGCGGCAAAGGCTGTCGCATCTGCAAATACACCGGCTGGCTCGAAATCTTGGGCTGCGGCATGGTCCATCCGAACGTCCTGCGCAACGGCGGCTACGACCCCGAAATCTATTCGGGCTACGCCTTTGGCATGGGACCCGAACGCATCGCCATACTCCGCCACGGCATCGACGACATCCGCTACTTCTACAGCAACGACGTCCGCTTCCTGGAACAGTTCTAGTTATTGGTTATTGGTTATTGGAGATTAGAGATTAGAGATTAGAGATTATCCGCTGGAGATATCTCATTCCCGAAAATAACCAATCTCCAATAACCAATCTCCAATCTCCAATAACCAATCTCTAATCTCCAATCTCTAAATTCGCAATGAAAACTCCCCTTTCCTGGCTCAAAGATTACGTCGACATCACCCTGGCCCCGCACGAGTTGGCCGAAAAGCTCACCCTGGCCGGGCTGGAAGTCGAACATATCGAATACATCGGCGTCCCTCTGCCGGCTTCGGTGCGCCGGCGCAAGGGCATGTCGGCTGACGACCTTTCCACCGGCATGGGCCACATCGCCTGGGAGCCGGACAAACTCTTCGTCGGCCAGATCCTGGAGACCGTCCGCCATCCCAACGCCGACCGCCTGCTGTTAGCCACCGTGGACTACGGCCACGGCGACCCCATGACCATCATCACCGGCGCGCCCAACCTGCAACCCGGCGACGCCGGCCTCAAGATCGCCTTCGCCACCCTCGGCGCCACCCTGGTCGATCCTTACGCCGACGGCTTCAAGACCATGAAACTCAAGCCCAACAAGATTCGGGGCATCGAATCCCAGGGCATGGCCTGCTCGGAGAAAGAGTTGGGGCTGTCGGACGAGCACGAAGGCATCATCCTCCTGCCCGCTGACGCCCCCGTGGGCGCGCCCCTGGTCGATTACCTGGGCGACGTCGTCTTCCACATCGCCGTCACCCCCAACCTGATTCGCATCGCCTCCATCATCGGCGTGGCGCGCGAGATCGCCGCCATCACCGGGGCCAGGCTCCACATCCCCATGCCCACCTGGCAGACGCGGCCCGTCCCCGCCGGCGACTTCTGCGAAGTCGAAATCGTGGACGCTGACCTTTGCTATCGCTTCACCGCCACCATCCTCCGCGACCTCACGGTCAAACCCTCGCCCTTCTGGATGCAGCGCCGCCTGCGGCTGGTGGGCCAACGCCCGATCAACAACCTGGTGGATGTGACCAATTATGTCATGTTCGAATGGGGCAAACCCCTGCACTCGTTCGATTATGACAAACTGCTGGCCCGCGCCCGCAGCATCGGCGAGGACACAGTCCGCATCATCGTGCGCCGCGCCAACGAGGGCGAACCATTCACCACGCTCGACGGCCAGAAACGCATCCTCGACCGCGACACGCTGATGATCACGGATGCGGCCGGGCCGGTCGCCATCGGCGGCATCATGGGCGGGCAAGACACCGAGGTCTCGGAGACCACGACCAACGTTCTCCTCGAATCTGCCAGCTTCGACTTCATCAATATCCGCCGCACCGCCCTCAAGCAAAAGCTGCCGTCCGAGGCCGCCTATCGCTTCAGCCGCGGGGTGCCGTCCGAGCTAGACCCCATCGGCAACGTGCGCGGCGCGGCGCTGATGGCCGAGTTGGGCGAGGGGTGGATTGCGGCTGGCATCGTCGAGGACTACGCCCGGCCCCAACCGGTGGTCGAAATCCCCATCAGCGCCGCCGAAGTCCGCCGCGTGTTGGGCCTCGACCTCAGCCTGGATGATATCGCCGCCATCCTGCGCCGGCTGGAGTTCGACCTGCGGGTCGAAGGCGAGACGATCTGGGCCACGCAGCCCTACCACCGGCTGGATTGCACCATCCCCGCCGACCTGCTGGAAGAAATCGCCCGCATCTACGGCTACGACGCCATCCCCGTCACCCTGCTGGCCGACGACCTGCCGCCGCAGCGCCACAACTGGCCGCTGGAACAAGAGGAATTCGTGCGCGACGTGCTGAATGGCGCCGGCTTGCAAGACACCATCAATTACAGCCTGAGCACGGTCGAGAACCACGCCCGGCTGTACCCCGACCGCGCGGAACTGGCCCCCACCGCCGATCAATTCATCACCCTGGCCAACCCCATCTCCTCCGACCGCGTGGTCATGCGCCGCAGCCTGGTCGTCAGCGCCCTCGAAAACCTGGCGCGGGGCCTGCGCCACCGCGAGCGCCAGGCCAACTTCGAGATCGGCGCCGTCTATCTGCCCGAAGCCGGCGATGGCGTGCTGCCCCGCGAGGAGCGCCGCCTGTGCCTGGCGATGACCGGCCCCCGGCTCGAGGCCGGCTGGCTGGGTGGCGAGCCGAAATCCCTCGATTTCTACGACCTCAAGGGCGTGCTCGAAGTCCTCTTCGACCGCCTGCACGCTGGCCCCATCAGCTACGAACCGGCCCAGGAGGCGAGCTTCGGCCCGCGCTGCGCCCGGATTCTGCTCGATGGGCAGGTGCTGGGCGTGGCGGGTGAGTTGCACCCCAAGGTGCGCGCCGCCTTCGACCTCCCCGCCCAACCGATCATGGTCGCCGACCTGGCTCTGGACCCGCTGCTGCCCGCCTTCCAACACGCCGCCCGCCTGCGCCCCTTCAGCGACTTCCCGCCGGTGAAAGAAGACATTGCCCTGGTGGTGGACGAAGCCATCCCCGCCGCCCAGGTCGAGGCGCTCATCCGCCAAACGGCCGGCGACATGTTGGTGGACCTGACGCTGTTCGATCTCTACCGCGGCAAACCGATCCCGCCCGGCAAGAAATCCCTGGCCTTCGCCCTTTATTACCAATCGCCCAGCAAGACCCTGACCGACGACGATGCGGCCAAGTTGCGCAAAAAGATCGTCGGGCGGCTGAACCGGGAGATCGGGGCGGAGCTACGCGCGGGATGAGAGAGGCTAAGACACCTGTCAGGTCTGCAAGATCTGACAGGTGTGGGGACTTGCTCGTTCAACAAACTTCCCTTCCTGCCCGCAAACTGGTATAAAACAGTGGTCAACTCCTGGAGCTTCACCGAGCTGCTTTATAAAGGACTGTCTCATGCCCATCATCGAAAAACTTGGCGCTTTCTACATCGGCAAAAGCTACGACCTGGCCAAAGGCCAACTGCTGGATGAACCCATCATCTACGACGCCCGCGACCTGACCACGCACGCCGTCTGTGTGGGCATGACTGGCTCGGGCAAGACCGGTCTGTGCATCGGCCTGTTGGAAGAGGCGGCGCTGGACAACGTCCCCGCCATCCTCATCGACCCCAAAGGCGACATCACAAACCTCCTCCTCACCTTTCCCGACCTGCGCCCCGAGGATTTCCAGCCCTGGATCAACCTGGACGACGCCCGGCGCAAGGGCATGAGCGAGACCGAATACGCCAAATCAGTGGCCGAGACGTGGAGCAAGGGCCTGGCCGACTGGGGCGAGGGACCTGACCGCATCCGCTCCCTCAAGAACGCCGCCGATTTTCGCATCTACACACCCGGCTCCGACGCCGGCATCCCCGTCTCCATCCTCTCCTCGTTCCAATGCCCCGCGCTGAGCTGGGACGACGACGAAGAAGCGCTGCGCGACCAGATTCAAGGCACGGTCAGCGCCTTGCTGGGGCTGGTGGGCATCGACGCCGACCCCCTGCGCAGCCGCGAGCACATCCTCCTCTCCAACATCATCGAAAACGCCTGGCGCAAAGGCGAAAACCTCGATCTGGCCAAGCTGATCACCTCCATCCAGAACCCACCTATACGCCAATTAGGCGTCTTCGACGTCGACACCTTCTTCCCGGAAAAAGACCGCTTCGGCCTGGCTATGGCGCTCAACAGCATCATTGCCGCCCCCAGTTTCGTCACCTGGCTTCAAGGCGAGCCGCTCGATATCGCCAGCATCCTCTACTCGCCCACTGGCAAACCCCGGCACAGCATCTTCTACATCGCCCATCTCGACGACGCCCAGCGCATGTTCTTCGTCACCCTGCTGCTAGAGCAAGTGATCACCTGGATGCGCAAACAATCAGGCACCACCAGCCTGCGGGCGCTGCTCTACATGGACGAAATCTTCGGCTACTTCCCGCCCACTGCCAATCCCCCCTCGAAACGCCCCTTGCTCACCCTGATGAAACAAGCGCGCGCCTTTGGGTTGGGCATCGTTCTTACCACACAAAACCCGGTCGATCTCGACTACAAGGGCCTGACCAACGCCGGCACCTGGTTCATCGGCAAGCTCCAAACCGAACGCGACAAAGCCCGCGTGCTCGACGGACTGGAATCGGCGTCCGCCTCCGCCGGCGGAGGACTCGACCGCAGCCAGATCGACAACGTCATCTCCGACCTGGGCAGCCGCGTCTTCCTCTTGCACAACGTCAACCAAAAAAGCCCCACCATCTTCCAGACCCGTTGGGCCATGAGTTACCTGCGCGGCCCCCTCACCCGCAGCCAGGTGCGCACCTTGATGGCCCCCTTGAAAACGCCGGCCGTCGCGCCTGCGCCCGCCCAGCCTGCCCCCCCTCGGGCTGAGCCTCGGGACGAAGCCCGCGGCGCCGCCGCGACGCCAGCATCCCCCTCTGCCCCCGCCGCTCCCGCTGTATCTCCTCCCCCCGCCTCAGGCTACAACCGCACCCCCCCCACCCTTTCGCCCGACTTGCCCCAAGTCTATCTGCCCTTGCGGATAAGCCCGAATCGGGCGCTTGCCGCCCTCGAAGCCGAGCAAGGCGTCAACTTACAAGCTGAAGAGAGCAACCTGGTATACGAACCGGCGCTGCTGGCGCTAGGCGCCGTCGCCTTCCTCGACCGGGCGCGTGGCGCCAGCGAGACGCGACGGGTGGGCAAACTCGTACGGCAAGGCGACCTCGGCGCCATCGTCCGCTGGGAGGAAGCCGATGCCGTCGCCTTCGACGAACGGGAACTCGAAAAACAAGTCGAAGGAGAGGCATTCTTCGCCTCGGCGCCAGCAGAATTGAACAAAGCGACGGAGATCAAACGCTACGAGCGGGACTTCGTGGACTATCTCTATCGCCAAGAGCAGATCGAACTGCTTTACAGTCCGACTCTCAAGCTCTACAGCCAACCCGGTGAATCCGAGCGTGATTTCAAAGCCCGCACCCAACTGGCTGCCCGCGAGCAGCGCGATGCTGAGGTCGAAGCCCTGCACAAAAAATATCAGACGCAACTCGGACGGCTACAAACTCGCCTGGAACGCGAACAACAAGAACTAGAAGAAGACAAAGCTGATCTCGCGAGCCGTGGCCGCGAGGAATGGCTATCTGGCGCGGAGACGGTGGTGGGCATGTTGGGCCTGTTCGGGCGCCGCCGCCGGTCGGGGCTGAGCCAGGCAGCCAGCAAGCGCCGGATGACGGCCAATGCCAAGGCCGATGTGGCCGAATCAGAAGCCGAGATCGCCCGCCTGGAAGAAGAAATCGCCCAGATCGAGAGCGACCGCGACGCCGAGATCGAGGCCATTGGCCAGCGCTGGACAGAAGCCACAGAAAAGTTCGAGACCTACGCCGTCAAACCCAAGAAGACCGACTGCCAGGCCGATTTGGTGGCTCTGGCCTGGGTTCCCACCTGGGAGATCGGCTATCGCACCGCGCGCGGCGTTTTGACGCACGACCGGGTGCCAGCCTGGGGTAAATCGGCCGAAACTACCCGCGCCGGCGCTTGACATCGCTCGGCGCCCTCCTCCTTCTCCCGCACAATCTCTCTGCTCTTTGATCTCCGAATATGCACGAATCCACCCTCGCCATCATCGATGCCAACATCCGCAGCGGCCAGGATGAATTGGCGCGCGAAGACCTCCTCGCGCGCTTGCGCAACTACAACGAACCCTGCGTCACACCGCTATGGGTCAACTGGCTGCGCGACCGCGCCGATCTGCGCATCATCTGCATCGTTCACAAGCTAGACAAGCTGGATGACTTTCTGATCGATGTCGTGCGCGAGGCCACCGGCGTCACTGGGGCCTCGGCTGTGCTCTCATTCGGCGGTCAGGCCCACATCGCTCGGCTGATGGACATCCCCCTGGCTGCCGGCGGCAAGCGACGCTTGCAAGCCGCCAACATCAACATCGAACTGGCGCCAGGCTACGACCGCGCGGCGTTTGCCGCCATCTGGGGCATCCGACCCCACCCCCAAGTCAAGCCCGTCTGGTTATTGCGCACCTATCACAGCTACGGCGCCGATTTGAGTATGTTCCTGCTCGCCCGCGACGAAGCCGCCATCACCGGCTATGTGATGAGCTGGATTCGACCCATCGCAGGCGTCACCGACACAGCCATCAGCAGCATCAAAGATTGGGAACTGTTGGCGACGGGCGAGCAAATGATCGAACTGGCCGAAGAATTTTTCCATCTACAACCGCGAGGAGTCTCGTGATGCCCGAATTCATTCGTTTCGACATTACCGACGGCGTCGCCACCTTGGCGCTCAACCGCCCCGACCGCCTCAACTCGCTCACCACTGCCATGACGGCCGAAATCCTGGAGGCCCTGAGGACGTGCGCTCGCGATGCCGCCATCCGCTGCCTGGTGCTCACTGGCGCCGGACGCGGATTCTGCGCCGGGCAAGACCTGGAGGAATTGCAGACCGTGTCGGGGCCGTGGACGGTGAGCGACCACCTGCGACACGGATATAACCAGGTCGTCCTCGCTCTGCGCCAATTGGAGAAGCCCGTCCTCGGTCAGATCAACGGCGTGGCTGCCGGGGCCGGGCTGGGTCTGGCGTTGGCAACCGACCTGCGCATTGCTTCTGACAAAGCGCGTTTCACCACCGCCTTCATTGGCATCGGCCTCGTCCCTGACACCGGCGTGAGTTGGTTGCTCCACCAGCTGGTCGGGCCGAGCAAAGCGTTCGAGTTGCTGGCAACCGGCGGGGTCGTCGATGCCGCCGAAGCTCTGCGCTTGGGCCTGGTCAACCAGGTCGCGCCCGCAGAAGACCTGGAGACGACTGTCGCCGCGCTGGCCCGGCGTCTGGCGCAAGGGCCTACGCGGGGCATCGGTCTGACCAAGCGCGTTCTCAACAAAGTCGCCACCCTTTCCCTGGCCGACGCCCTCGAATACGAAGCCCAGGTGCAAGACATCGCCATCCGCACCGCCGATCACCACGAAGGCGTGGCGGCCTTCCTGCAAAAACGCTCCCCCCAATTCACTGGCAAATAACTGATCGATCTCATGAAAGCCACCTGTCCCTACTGCCGCAACCAATGGTTCCTGACGCCCGAAGCGCTGACCCTGGCGTTGGAGCAAAGCCCCGCCAAAAGTAAAAGCATCCACATCGAATGCCCGCGCTGCCGTAAATTGGTCAAACTCGCGCGCCCCAAACATCTCCCCCCGGCTGCAAGCGCCCCCGTCGTTGAGTCTGGCGAAACCGCCTGAAGTCTCACCACCCTCATTCGGCAACAATCGCCTGTTCGGCGGGCGCCCGTTCGCCAGAAGCTCCCGCCAGGATTTGCTGTTGCCAGCGTTGCTCGAAGACATTTTTCAGGCGCAGACCGTAGCGAACGGCCAGGAACACCACTGCCAGGCCGGCCAGAGCCAGAGCCGCCAACGCCAGGGGATGGAGCATATCGATGCGCGTGGCCAGCCAGCTCAACGCCAACGCGGGACTGGCTACGACGGCGCTGGAGCCCACTGCCGCTGCCAGAGTCACACTAGGGCTGCGCAATAGCACTGCCATAAGCACCAGGCGAGGGATGGGGAAACGCGAAAGCCCGGCCAGAAAATAAGGGATATCGCCCACAGGCCCCAACAGCAGCACCGCCCAGAGCCAGGGGCGATTGGCGCGGGTGACATGCTCTAAGCGCGCCAGACGTTCGGCGCCGATGATACGAGTGACGAATGGCCGGCCCAACAATCGCGCCAACGATGTTGCCAGTGTCGCCCCCAAGGCCAGGCCAATGATCCCATACAGCGCGCCTGGCCAGACGCCAAACACCCAGCCGCCCGCCACCTGCACGATGTAGCCCGGAATCGGCGCCACGACGATCTGAAGGGCGTTGATGGCGATGAACATGAGCGGGCCAAGCGGCCCCAGATTCTGCAACCATGTCCGGGCTTCGTCCAGATTGCTCAGGTGGGAGCGCAGCGGCTCGCGGAACATCCAGGCGAGGATGGCAAGCGCCATCAGGATCAGGAGGGCGAGCCACTGCTGGCGGCTAAGGCGGGGGCGGGACATGGCGAAAGCGCGCGGCCTCGTAGTAACGACTTCAGTCGTTCGAAGCGACTGAAGTCGTTACTACGACATCTCGAATGGATTAGCCGCGTGCTGCGGCGTATTTGGCGGCCACCGCAGTCCAGTCGACGACGTTCCAGAAGGCGGCGATGTAGTCGGGCCGGCGGTTCTGGTAATCCAGGTAGTAGGCATGTTCCCACACATCCAGGCCGAGGATGGCTGTGTGGCCTTGCATGTAGGGGCTGTCCTGATTGGCGGTGCTGTAGACGGCCAGCCCGCCCTTGTCATCCACGACCAACCACGCCCAGCCAGAGCCGAAACGGGTGGTGGCGGCGTTGGAGAACTGGCTCTTGAAAGCATCGAAGCCGCCGAACTTGGCAGCGATGGCCGCCGCCAGGTCGTCGTTCGGCTCGCCGCCAGCGTTAGGCCCCATGATCTCCCAAAACAGGTTGTGATTCACGTAGCCGCCGCCGTTGTTGCGCACTACCGTGCGGATGTCTTCGGGCACGCCGTCGATGTTGCGCAGCATGTCTTCCACGCTGGCCTCGGCCAATTCCGGGTGTTTGGCCAGGGCGGCGTTCAGATTGTTGGTGTAGGCAGCGTGGTGCTTATCGTGATGAAAGTGCATGGTGTTGCTGCTGATGCTGGGCTCGAGAGCCTCGTAAGCATAAGGAAGGGAAGGAAGTTCGAAAGCCATGGGTTGAGGGACTCCTTGGAGATGGGTTGAGGTTGGAAATATACAAGGAAGCTAAACTGAAGTCACGACGAGAGCAGAAGTTTTGGCAGCGACGAAAGACGATGGACGAATTGCCTTCGTCTTCCGTCTTTCGTCCTCGGTCAAGCTAAACACAGAACTGATGTTTTCGAGCTGACTTCGGTTTAATATGGTAATCAGGGCGAGATGGTTTGGTCTGCAAGAGATTGTACAAAGCTATAGGTCGAACGCTTGCCCGCGTTCGGGGATGGCGACCTGGCGGCGTCCATCGGCTTCCAGATGTTGGCTCAGGGCGGTGGCGGCATCCAGTTCACCGTGGACGAGGAAGATGTGCTGAAGCCGATCTTTGTCGAAATGCCCCGCCCATTCGCGCAAACCCGAACAGTCGGCGTGGGCGCTGAAGCCGTCGATGACTTCCACCTGCGCCTGCACTTGATACGGCTCGCCAAAGATCTTGACTTCTTTTTCGCCATCCCGGATGCGCCGGCCCAGAGTATTTTCGGCCTGAAAGCCAACGAAGAGGATGCAAGTCTGGGGGTCGTCGATGTTGTTCTTCAGATGATGGAGGATGCGGCCGCCTTCGCACATGCCGGAGGCGGCGATGATGACGGCTGGCTCGCGCAGAAAGTTGAGCTGCTTCGATGCCTCCGCTTCGCGCACGTAGGTCAGATGATCGAAGCCGAAGGGACTATGATGTTCGTCCGCTGCCATGAAACGCCGCGTTTCTTCGTCGTAGCAATCGGGGTGCAGCCGATAGGCTTGGGTGACATCGATCGCCAACGGGGAATCGACGTAAATGGGTAGACGAGCAATCTTGTGGGCGTCGCTGAGCTGGTGGAGGGCGTAGACTACTTCCTGTGTGCGCCCGACCGCGAAGGCCGGGATGAGCAATTTGCCGCCTCGTCGATACGTCTGGGTCACCAGGTCGCGGAGCTTTTGCCTGGCCTGCTCCACCGGCTCGTGGTCGCGATTGCCATACGTGCTTTCCACGATCAGGAAATCGGCGCTGTCGACGAATTCGGGATCGCGCAGGATGGCCATGCCCCGTCGTCCCACATCACCCGAAAACACCAGTTTGCGCGTTGCGCCTCCCTCGGTGATATCGAGTGCGACGATGGCGCTGCCCAACATGTGCCCGGCATCGAGGAAGGTGAGGCGCACGCCCGGCGCGATTTCCTGGCTACGCCAGTAGGAGGTGGACACGAAATGGCCCAGGCAGGCGGCGGCGTCGGCTTCGGTGTAGAGGGGTTCGACGGGTGGCTCGCCACGGCGCTCGCCTTTCTTGTTTACGTAGGCCACGTCTTGTTCCTGCAATCTGGCGCTGTCCATGAGCATGGCGGCGCAGAGATCGCGTGTGGCGGAGGTACAGAGGATCGGGCCGCGAAAGCCTTGTTTGACCAGGTTCGGGAGGTTGCCGCTGTGATCGATGTGGGCGTGTGAGAGCACCAGGGCGTCGATCTCGTCAGGAGGGAAGGGGAAGTTGAGATTGCGTTCGTAGCTTTCGGCGCGGCGGCCCTGGAACAAGCCGCAATCCAACAGGATGTTTTTGCCGTTTACTTTCAACAAGTGCATCGAGCCGGTGACGGTGCGGGCGGCGCCCCAGAATTGGAGTTGCACGAGAGGGTGTTCCTTGCAGAGAGAAGGGAGGGGAGATCGGAGATGAGGGGTCGTATTCAGCAATTCCAAATATGGCTTTTCTTGTCATCAGGAAACATGCTTTGTGGACACGGATGGGGGAAACCATGTCCTGAGTGCAACGAAGGAGCGGATAGTTTTTGGTCAAAAATCTGTGTTTCTTCCATCCGCGTCCACAA
>JAYRVO010000040.1:0-3634 GCA_041918515.1 Chloroflexota bacterium
CCGCCGCCCGTGCAGATGCGCCCCATCTATGCTATACTCGCTCCTGCCCGTGGTTCACGGGTCAGGCAACCCGGTCTCGTCCTGCGGGGCGGCTCGTGGAACAACAATCCGAACAACGCCGCCTCCGCCGTCCGTAACAGGAATCACCCGAACAATCGTAACAACAACAGGGGTTTTCGGGTGGCCCTGCGGCTGGCGTCCACATCCTTCTGTCCCTTCTCTGGCGTCTGCGTTTGCAGGCGCGGCCGGTCGGCCCACCATAGCCGCTCCGGTTCCGGCAATGTAGGCTCACCTGTTTCGATGGGTCGGTCTACCGAGGCGAAGGAGAAGAATAGCGCCGGGTTCGTCTGGTCTGCACGCAACATGGGCGGTGTGGGGGCGCCGCTCGCGTCAGGCGCATACAGAAATCCGTCGTAGCGCAAGACCAACTTGCGCTACGACGCCCCCCTGGTCTGCTTCAGCCAGCCGCCCAGCAATCGGCCAATCTCGGCCACCATCGCGCTGACATGCTCGTACTGGCCGCTGTTGAGCCATTTCCACTTGTAGACCAGGCGCAGATAGAGCCGCAGCTTGTTCAGGTAGGCGTCAGCGGCTTCAAGGTGCGCCAGGCGCTGGCGTCCACTGCGAGCATTGGCGTCGAAGATCGCCTCCTGAAAATTCAGGGCGGCGTCCTCCAGGCGCTTGGTCACCACGAAGCGCTGCGCTTTGGGAAAGCGTTCGCAACGGGGCAGTAGCCATTCCAATAAGTCGTAGGTGCGTGCAAAGATGACCATTTCTTCCATGTATGCCTCCATTGTGGCGTGGGACAATCTGTGGCTGGCTTATCGCAGGGCCGCCAAAGGGAAGCGCGGCGGGGCTGGCGTGGCGCGCTTCGAGTTTCAGGTGGCTGATCGGCTGCTCGAATTGCAGACAGAATTGTCGAACCAAACCTATCAGCCCGGCCCGTACACACACTTTACCATCCACGAACCCAAACGCCGCAAGATTAGCGCCGCCCCTTTCCGTGATCGCGTTGTGCATCATGCCCTCTGTAACGTCATCGAGCCGCTGTTCGAACGGTGTTTCATTCCCGATAGCTATGCCAACCGCATGGGTAAGGGCACCCACCGGGCCATCGATCGACTGCAAGCCTTCGCCCGGCAACACCGCTACGTTTTGCGCCTGGATATCGTCCAGCATTTCCCCTCGCTCGACCATGCCATCTTGCGCGACGCCATCGCCGAAATCGTCCGAGACGACGATGCGCTTTGGCTCGCCGACGCCATCCTGAATAGCGGCGTCGGCGCCTTGGAAGATGAGTACGATATGGTCTATTTCTCCGGCGACGATCTCTTTGCCATCGAACGTCCACGCGGGCTGCCGATCGGCAACTTGACTTCGCAATTCTGGTCGAATGTGTACATGAATCGTCTCGATGCCTTTGTCGTGCAGGCGCTCGGTTGTCAGGCTTACCTGCGCTATGTCGATGACTTTGCCCTCTTTTCCGACAGCAAGAGGCAACTATGGGCCTGGAAACAGGCTATCATCGACCGGTTGGCAACCATGCGCCTGACCGTCCACCAGGAATCGGCGCAAGTGCAGCCCGTGACAAGCGGCGTCCCCTGGCTTGGCTTCGTCGTCTTCCCCACCCATTGCTTGCTCAAGCAGCGTAATGCGATCAACTTTCGACGCCGGCTGAAACGCACCCTTGCGCTTTACCAGGCCGGGGAGATCACTTTTGCCGAGTTGGACGCCAGCGTGCAAGGCTGGATCAATCACGTCCGCTTTGGCGACACCTGGGGCCTGCGCCGAGCGATTCTGAGCCACAGCAACATCCCACGCCCGCAGCCAAAACCGCGTATTTGATCACAACCATTTGACATGGGTGGGGGTGTATCTTGTTTGAATTCGGGATACACCACCGCCCTGACCATTCAGTTTGGCGGCAGGGGCAAAATGCATATAATGGGCCAACTTTCGTTTCTACACCGCAGACAGCCGGGCAACGTCGCTCAGCTCGGGACTGGCGCCGCGGCGTCCCTGGACTCTTCTTCCCACCCCTTGTTCGTCTCATAGGCCCATATCATGCCCGACTCCCTGGCGGCGGCGATCCCGCATCTCTCTCCTGTTTGGTCTCACACCACCAGCATCATCGCCCAGCGCGGCGAGGGCGCCGTCCTCTATGACCAGGATGGCAAGGCCTGGCTGGACTTCACCTGCGGCATCGCCGTCACCAACACCGGCCATGCTCACCCGCGCGTGGTCGCGGCCGTGCAGCGCCAGGCCGGACTACTCCTCCACGGCCAGATCAACATCGTCTATCACCCACCCATGTTGGAGCTTGTCAACGAACTGCTACCCCTGGTGGCGCCGTTGGACGGCTTCTTCTTCAGCAATTCCGGGGCTGAGGCAGTGGAGGGGGCGGTCAAGCTCGCCCGTCGCGCCAGCGGCCGGCCCAACATCGTCGTCTTTCAGGGCAGCTTTCACGGCCGCACCGCCAACGCCATGGCCCTGACCACCTCCAAGACCGTGTACCGGGCTGGCTACCAGCCTCTGCCCGCCGGCGTCTTCGTCGCCCCCTTCCCCTATTGGTATCGCTACGGCTGGGACGCCGAGCAGACTAGTGCCTGGTGCCTGGACGAATTCGACTACCTGCTGGCCACACAGACCGCCCCTGACGAGACGGCGGCCGTCCTGATCGAACCGGTTCTGGGCGAGGGCGGCTACGTCGTCCCCCCCGCCAGCTTCTTGCAGGGATTGGCCGAGCGTTGCCGTCGCCACGGCATCCTCTTCATCGCCGACGAGATCCAGACCGGCTTCGGGCGCACCGGGCGCTGGTTTGGCTACGAGCACTTCGGCATCCAGCCCGACATCATTACCATCGCCAAGGGCCTGGCCTCGGGGCTGCCCCTCTCCGGCGTCATCGCCTCGCTCGACTTGATGAAGAAATGGCCCACGGGTGCGCACGGCGGCACCTATGGCGGCAATGCCGTCGCTGCCGCCGCCGCCGTCGCCACCATCCAGACGATCCGCGCAGACAACTTGCTGGCGAACGCGCAGCAGCGCGGGGGTCAGCTCATGGCCGGGCTGCGACATCTGCAACAAGAACATCCGGTCATCGGCGATGTGCGGGGTTTGGGGCTGATGGTGGGCGTTGAGTTCCGCACCCCCGACCGCCAGCCCGATAAGGCCGCCGCCAAAGCCGTCGCCCACGCCTGTCTCGACCGCGGCCTCATCCTCCTCACCTGCGGTCCCTGGGACAACACCATCCGTTGGATCCCACCCCTCGTTGTTTCGGAAGCACAGATCGCTCAGGCGCTGGACATTTTTGCGCAAGCGTTGAGGGAAGGAAACAAGTAGACAAGGAAACAAGTAGACAAGTAGACAAGGGCAGGGCTTTCCGTTTCTCATTTGATAAAGGAAGGTATCCCGATAGTGTGTCATGCTGAGTGACCCATGCCTCGCGGCGGTATGCGCCCGATCAAGAAACTCCTTGCCGTGTCATGCTGAACGGGTCGATCACACAAAGTTGTTGCAGCGATCAGCCAGTGAAGCATCTCCATGTTCGAGAGTTTCTAAGCAGTGACCCACGCCTCGCGGCGGTATGCGCCCGATCAAGAAACTCTTGATGTGTCATGCTGAACGGGTCGATCAC
>JAYRVO010000041.1:0-12958 GCA_041918515.1 Chloroflexota bacterium
AAGCCAGCGCCAGCCCTGACCTTTTCTGGAAACCCCGCCATGACCCTCGCCTGGCGCTTCCAAAGCGTTGCCCAGGTTGACCCCGCGACCCAGGCGCCGGTTCTGGGCGAAGGCGCGTTCATCTGCTGTTTGCGGTTTGGCGCTAGGTTCGTTTGTGGCGGCCGTTGGGGTTGGGGCGAGAGTGGCTACGCAAGGTCAAGTTTGCGCAAGAGGTCAGAGACATGCTCATGAGGAGAAGGAGAAGGATTCTTTTCATTCTTGATTGTCACTGCTCGACCTTCAACGGTGCGTCGTGAGCTAAACCAATGGCTCCTGGCGTTGAAAACGCCAGGAGCCATTGGTAGCTAGAGGAGATGAGTTGATTGGACGCCTAGCGCGCGCGGTGGCTGCGCAGCAGGGTGGGCAAGTAAAGACGCGCCAACGGCTGGGCAAACGGGAAGCCCACCGTGGCCCGATCGCCGTTGCTCGACAAAACAACTTCGCGTGTACGCGACCCCACCGGTTCGTACTCGGCCGGCCAACTCTCCAGCGTCACGCGGTAGGCGCCTGGCGGCAGGTCTTGCACCACGTATTGGCCGGGCAAGAACATGTCGGGGCCGGTGGTGACGATGCCCACTCGCTCGCCAGCGCTGTTCGTCACGCTGAGAACGATGTCGTTGAGCATCGGCTCTTCGTTGAAGGCGCCATCGGGAGTGCTGTCCACCCAGGTGAGACCGTCGATGGTCACGGCTGGGCATGGCTCCTCGCCCACCGCCAGCGTCGATGTCCCGCGCGTCGGTCGGCATGAGCCGACGTTGATGATAGTGAGCCAGTAATCCTCCACTTCGCCGCTGTTGGCCGGGCCGGTCGGGCTGAGCACCTCGTCGGCGGCGTTGGCCAGGCGACAGCGCAGGTAACTGACTCCAGGCGTGGGCACGGGGAAGCCGCTGAAGGTCAGGTTGACCGATTGCCGGCTGGGGGCGCTGTTGACCAAGGCCGCGGTGCGCTCCCCTGCATCCAGGAAATCGCCGTCGCGGTTGAAGTCGATCCAGCAAGCCAGGGTGGCTGCTTGCGCCGTGTTGTTCAACGCCGTCATCATGAGGTTGACCGCGCCCGACGCCGTTGTGATGATCGGTAGCACCACAACGCCATCTTCGTCATCCAGGCCAGTGGTGTCGTCGGCGTCAGCGCCAGCGTTTTGCAGGGCGCCATTGTCGCTGTCTGCTCCTTGCCGGCCCAGATAGAGGTTGGGGATGACAACGTGGCTGGGGCCGTTATCCGAGGCCGTAGTCTGGTAATTGCCAGTCGCTGTGCCGATGCCGGCGTCAGGCGCGTCGCCGTAGTCCCGCGGCAGCGTCTGCACCACGTCCACACACACCTGCGCCGAGGAACCCTGCACAGTTGCCTGGAGTGGAGCGCCGGCCAGCGTTACGGCGCGCGCCGTGATCATGCCGATATTGCAGGTGCGCCGGTTCAGCGATACGGTGCGGGTGCACCAGGCCTTCTGCCCTGGGCCGAGCGGGCCAATGGCCGGGGACGAGCAGATCGTCCCCAGGACATCGTCGCTTACGGCCAGGGTGTCGAGCCAGGCGTCGCCGGTGTTGCTCACTTCGTAGGTGTAGGTGACATTGCCGCCCGGCAGCACCTGCGGCGCGCTGGCGCGTTTGGCCAGCGATACCCGTGCGCGGGCGTAGCCGAAGTCGGCGAAGAGGAAGCTCTGGTTGGCGCCGAGGTCGACCGGGTAGGGGTTGGGGCCATAGGCGCTGCTGGTGAAGACGAAGCCGCTCAGGGGCCGCCCCGTTTCGAAGTTGCTTGCGGCCACGCGCGCCTGATAGCTGCCCGCAGGCAGGTTCTCGAAGCGGTACAGCCCGCCGCCCGTAGTGACGTCCGTGGCGATGACGTTGCCGCCAGCATCCAACAGGTCCACCAGGACGCCGTCGATGCCTGGCTCGCCCGCGTCCTGGATGCCGTCGAGGTCGAGATCGCGCCAGACGAAGTCGCCGATGGAGGAGGTGGAAGCGATCGCTTCGTAGTTGGCGTCATCCGCATCCTGGAGAACGGTGTTGCCGTAGAAACCTGTGGCGGTCGCCCGGTTCAGGTGTTGGCCCGCCTGCGCCGGCAGCGGCCCGATCGTGCACATGTAGGTGGCGCCCAGTTGCAGTGGGTTCGGGATGGGCTTGCACGAGTCCAGCGGGTAGCGACTATCGGTCAAGGTAACGTTGTTGAGCGCCACATTGCCGACGTTGACGATGATGAAGCGGAAGTAGACGTCGCTGCCCATCATGGTCTGCGGCCCTGGCGCGGCGTCGGCGTCGTGCCAGGTCACCTGACCATCCACAGAGACGAGTTTCTCGACATCGATGGCTGGCCGCGCCGGGGCGTAGTAGTTGGCGTCGTCGGTGTCGCGCACCGGGATGCCCTGGTACTCGCCTGTGACGATGGCGGTGTTGCTGTGGACGCAGCCTTCGATGTCGGTCGCTATCGTCTCGATGACACAGGCATAGGAGGCGCCGGGTTGCAGGGGATTGGGGATGGGGCTGCAATTTGCCAGCGGGTAGACGGTGTCGGTCAAGGCCACGTTATAGAGCGGCACCCCGCCGGTGTTGGTCACGACGAAGCGGAAGAAGACCCTGTTGCCCACCCGTGTCTGCGGCCCTGGCGAGATGTCGGCATCCTGCCAGGTGGCCGTGGCCGGGTCCGGCCCGTTGTCCACCGACACGTATTTCTCCACGTCGATGGCCGGCCGGGTGGGGGCGTTGTAGTTGGCGTCGTCCGTGTCGCGCAAGGGGATGTCATCGTAGACGCCAGTTGTGGTGGCTGTGTTGGTGTGCTGTCCCAGTTGCGCCGCGGTCGGGCCATAGGTGCAGGTGTAGGTCGCTCCCACCGGCAGAGGATTGGGGATGGCGCTACAACCACTCAGGTCGTAGACGTTGTCGGTCAGCGTCACCTCGAAGATCGGCACGTTGCCCGCATTCATGATCACGAAGCGGAAGTAAACGTCTCTGCCGGCTGTGGTCAGTGGTCCGGGCGGCGCGTCGGCATCCTGCCAGGTCACTTGGTTGTCAACAGAGACCAACTTTTCTAGATCGAGGACGGGTCGGGCAGGGGCGAAGTAGTTGGCGTCGTCAGCGTCGCGTAGGGTGGCGCCTTGATACGTCCCGGTGACGGTGGCTGTGTTCGTGTGTTGACCTACTTGCGCTGTCAGTGGTCCCAGGGTGCAGGTGTAGCTGGCGCCGGAGGGCAGCGGGTTGGGGATGGGGCTGCAGCTGCTGAGGTCGTATACGTTGTCGCTGAGGGTCACGTTGTTCAGCGGCACGTTGCCCACATTGGTGACGACGAATCGGAAGTACACCGCATTCCCGGATATCGCCTGTGGTCCCGTGGGGGTGTCGGCATCGTGCCAGGTGGTCTGGTTGTCTACCGACACGTATTTCTCCACGTCAAGGGCAGGCTGGGTGGGTGCGAAGTAGTTGGCGTCATCGGCGTCGCTGACGACGGCGCCGCCATAAGTTCCGGTGGCTGTAGCTGTGTTCCTGTGTTGGCCCACCTGCGCCGTCACCGGCCCGTGATAGCAGGTATAGCTTTGGCCCGGCGCCAGCAGGTTGGGCGGGTTGCATCCGGTCAAGTTGTACACATTGTCGCTCAGGGTGACATTGCTGAGGGTGACGTTGCCCGTATTCGTCACAATGAAGCGATAGTATACGGCGTTACCGGCGATGGCCTGCGGCCCAGGCGGCGTATCGGCGTCCTGCCAGGTGGCCTGGTTATCGACCGACACCAGCTTCTCGACATCGATGGCGGGTACAGCCGGGATGGGCGTCGGCGTGTGGGTGGGAGTGTTGGTGGGGGTGAAGGTGGGGGTGGGCGTCCGGGTGGGCGTGTGGGTGGGGGTGAAGGTGGGAGTGGGGGTGTTGGTGGGGGTGGCTGTGGGGGTGTTGGTGGCGACCGGCGTATTGGTGGGGGTGGCTGTGGGCGTAGGCGTGGGGGCGATGTAATTGGCATCGTCGGCATCACGCACGGTGATGTTGCCGTATTTGCCGGTCACGGTGGCCGTGTCGGTGTGCTGGCCTGCTTGCGCTGGCGTAGGCCCGTGGGTGCAGATGTGGCTCTGACCCGGCTGTAAGGGATTGGGGATGTTGCAGCCGCTGAGTGTATAGACGTTGTCGGTCAGCGTGACATCGCTCAGGGGTACGTTGCCTACATTGGCGACGACGAAGCGGAAGTAGACGGGCGCGCCCACCGTCGTCTGTGGCCCTGACGGCGCGTCGGCATCGTGCCAGGTCGTTTGGCCATCGACCGAGACGTACTTCTCTACGTCGATGGCTGGCGCCGAGGGCACATAGTAGTTGGCGTCATCGCTATCGCGCAGGGTGAGGTTATCGTAGCGGCCCGTTGTCGTGGCCGTGTTGCGGTGCTGACCTAGTTGAGCGGCCTCTGGGCCGATGGTGCAGGTGTAGCTGGCGCCCAGCGGCAGGGGGTTGGGGATCGGGGGGCAGCTGGCGGTGGAGTACAAGTTGTCGCTGAGGGTGACATCGCTCAACGGCACGTTGCCGATGTTGGTGATGATGAAGCGGAAGTAGACGGCGCCGCCCTCGGTCGCTTGGGGGCCGGGCGACGTGTCGGCGTCGTGCCAGGTTGCTTGGTTGTCGACCGAGACGTATTTCTCGATGTCGATGGCCGGTTGCGGCGGCGCGTAGTAGTTGGCGTCGTCGGCGTCGCTGACGGTAGTGGCCTGATAAAGGCCTGAAGCGGTGGCGGTGTTGGTGTGCTGGCCAGGCTGCGCTGGAACCGGGCCGTGCCAACAGGTGTAGGTCTGGCCGGGGACGAGCAAGCCGGGCGGGGCGCAGCGGTTTAGGGTGTAGACGTTGTCGCTGAGAGTCACGTTGCTCAGCGGTACGTTACCCGTGTTCGTCACCTCGAAGCGGAAGTAGACGGGGTTGCCGGCTATTGTCTGCGGCCCTGGCGGTGCGTCAGCGTCTTGCCACGTGACCTGGTTGTCCACCGACACGTACTTCTCCACATCGATGGCTGGCTGCGGCGGGATGGGCGTTGGCGTCCAGGTGGGTGTGAGCGTGGGGGTGTGCGTCAACGTTGGCGTCCAGGTGGGCGTATGGGTGGGCGTCCAGGTGGGCGTCGGC
Source organism: Chloroflexota bacterium (assembly GCA_041918515.1). Classification (GTDB taxonomy): domain Bacteria; phylum Chloroflexota; class Anaerolineae; order J102; family J102; genus SSF26. The sequence continues at coordinate 5,118 of JAYRVO010000041.1, forward strand.
GTATTCGTGGGCGTGCGGGTGGGCGTGTTGGTGGGGACGGGTGTGTTGGTAGGGGTGGCAGTGGGCGTGGGCGTCGGCGCAATGTAGTTGGCGTCGTCGGCATCGCGCAGGGTGCTGTCGCCGTAGCGGCCGGTCACGGTGGCGGTGTTGGTGTGCTGTCCAGCGGTCGCCGGTACGGGGCCGTGCCAGCAGGTGTGGCTCTGACCTGGCTGCAAGGGGTTGGGGAGGTTGCAGCCGCTCAGCGCGTAGACATTGTCGGTCAGGGTGACGTTGCTCAGGGGCACGTTGCCAGTATTGGTGACCACAAAGCGGAAGTAGACGGCGTTCCCCGCCATTGTTTCAGGGCCGGGCGGTGTGTCGGCGTCCTGCCAGGTGGCCTGGTTGTCGACCGAGACGTACTTTTCGACGTCGATGGCCGGCTGTGAAGGTACGTAGAAGTTGGCGTCGTCGGCGTCGCGCACGGTGGTGTTGCCGTAGGCGCCTGTGGCTGTGGCCGTGTCGGTGTGTTGGCCGACTTGCGCGGCGATGGGGCCGTGCGTGCAGGTGTGGCTTTGTCCCGGCTGCAAGGGGAAGGGAATGAAACAGCTGCCGCCGAGCGCATAGACGTTGTCGGTCAGGGTGACGTTGCTGAGCGGGACGTTGCCGGTGTTGGTGACGACGAAGCGGAAGTAGACAGGGCCGCCCAAGGGCGCCTGTGGCCCTGGCGGTGTGTCGGCGTCTTGCCAGGTGGCTTGGTTATCGACCGAGACGTATTTTTCGACGTCGATGGCCGGTTGCGGCGGCGCGTAGTAGTTGGCGTCATCGCTGTCGCGCACGGTGAGGTCACTCCACGAGCCTGTCGTCGTGGCGGTGTTCGTGTGTTGGCCCACCTGCGCCGGGGTTGGCCCCAACATGCAGGTGTAGCTGGCTCCTGCCGACAGGGGGTTGGGGATGGGGGGACAAGCGCTCAGGTCGTAAACGTTGTCGGTCAGCGTGACATTGCTGAGGGGGACGTTGCCGGTGTTCGTGACCACGAAGCGGAAGTAAACGGCATTCCCGGCCGTCGTTTGCGGCCCTGGCGGCGCGTCGGCGTCTTGCCATGTGGCTTGGTTATCTACCGACACGTATTTCTCCAGGTCGATGGCCGGGGGCTGGTAGAGGCCAGCATCCCACTGCAACTGGTTGTCGCCGGCATTGAGGACGATGGTCGGGGTGTTGCCTGTGGTGGGATCGGCGTCGCTGTCTTTGGCGTCGTCAGCGCCCTGGTTCGCGAGGGTGAAGAGGTAGTTGGTGGGAGCGTAGAAGCGGACGTAGTAGGAAGCGGGCATCAGGTTGCAGAAGAGATAGCGCCCGTCGGTGCCGGTGGTCTGGACGCCCTGCGAGACCCAACTCCCCCCGATCTGCTTGAATAGTTCGACCCGCACGCCGGCGACAGGCGTCTCGTTGGCTTCCTGGATGCCGTTGCGGTTTTGATCCAGCCAGACGTAATCGCCCAGGCAGGCGAGCTGGGTGTTGCCGAAGTCGATGCCGCTGACCGACCGGTCGACGAGGGTGACGGTGTGGGCGCCGGAGCCAGCTGGCCGCGTCTGCGCCCAGCCAGCCTGCGGCTGCTCGGTGACGGTGTAGACGCCAGGCTCCAGATTGCTGAAGGCGTAGCGCCCGTTGGCGTCGGTGGTGGTGGTTCTATCGACAGCGTGGGGGCCGCCAGTCAGACGGATGGTCCAACCGGGCAGGCCGGGTTCGCCAGCGTCCCAGGCGCCGTCGGCGTCACGGTCGCTGAATTTGCTGCCGCTGATGCCAAGTGTGCCACGGTTGCCAAAGCGCACCTCTTGCCTCTGCGGATACCCCAGCGTCACTTCCCGTTCCAGGGGCGTGGTGTTGGTGTAGCCGGGGTGGTTGTCGGCGTGCTCGACCACTTTGTAGCGGCCAGCGATGAGATCGGTGAACGTCAGGCGACCATTGGCGCCGGTCGTGCCGCCGCGGTGCTGGGCCCAGTCGTTACTCTGCCAGATGTAGAGGGCGAATTGCCAGCCGGGAAGCAGTGGCTCCTGTCCTTCGTCCCACACCCCGTCGCCGTCGTCATCCAGGAACTTCAGGATTTCCAGGACGGAGTATTTGCCATTGCCGAAGTTGGCCCGCCATTGCATCCAGGGATCGTTGGCGGTGCGGGTGCGGCTCTGGCTGAGCGGTGTGCTGTTGACCCAGCCACTCTTTAGCGTCTCGGTGAGCCGGTACTCGCCGTTGTCGGCGATTTTGCCGGGGAAGAAGGCGTTGCCGTTGGCGTCGGTGGTGGCTGTCGTTTGTTGACCATTGGGCGTGGTGAGGGTGAAGACCCAGTTGGCCAGGTTCGGTTCGTCTTCTTGTTGTACGCCGTCGAAGTTTCTATCCTCGAACTTGTGGGCGATGATCAGATTCTCCAAACGCTCCCAGATATGGGTGGCCTGCGCCCGTGCGGTCACGCGGGTCATCTGGCCCAACACCAGGCGCTGCAAGGCATCGGGGCTGACTTGATCGACGAAGCGGGAGCCGGCGGGTAGATCGATCACCGCCGTGGCCGTGATCGATGCTGTACCGGGGGAGGCGCTGGTCAGGGTGAAAGCTGCTTCACCGTTGGCGTCGGTGACGGCGCTGGTGCGGTCGAGGGCGCCGAAGCTGGCGTTGACATTGACCGTATAACCCGCCAGCGGGCGCCCACCTTTGGTTAAGCGAACGGTGAAAGGGTGGACAGGCTGGTAGGGCAAGAAATTGGTGCTGGAAGCCGGAACGATAGCGAGCTGGACATTGCCGGGCTGGTATTCAGCCGGAGGCGAAGCCGGCACTGCAGCCAGGATGGCGTTGTAAGCGTTCTTGACGGCTGTGTCGTAGGTGGCGTTGTAGATAGTCGAGTCGGTCTGGTCGAGCTGCCAGCCATCGGTGAAGCGCCAGACCGCCGACTGTCGGGCCGCCTGCTGGACGGCGTCGTTGAGAGTGGGCGGATAGTTAGCGACCAGCCAGGCCACGCGCCAGTCGGAGAAGAAGCTGCTGTCCAGACAGTAGCCGCGGGCGTTGGTCTTGTCGCGACCGTGATGGATGTCAGTGCAGAAGGCATAGGCGATGTTGCCTCCCCCGAAATCCAGCTTGCCCAAGGGGGTGTCGATGCGTTTCAGCACGCCATCTTTCCACAGGTTCACTGTGATGGCGATGGTGGGGTTGGGGGCATTGGTGGGGACGACCCAGGTGGCGTTGCCACAGACGTTGGCGTCCGGCCCATTCGCTGTCAAGCGCCAAAGCTCCGGCAGCGTCGGCGAGATGACAGGTTGCGCTTCCGGCCCTGGCGGTTCCGCCAAAGCGCGCTGCGCACTCCCCGGCCCTATGCCGATGAAAAGAATCAACGCCAATAAGCCGAGCAGGGCCACCCAGCGACCCCCGAAACGTCCCGGCTGATGGCGCAACCTCAGGGTGAGGTGATGGGCGAGAATAGTTGACATAAAGTCTCCTCAGCGTCCTTCCAACGCTTGTAATGGGGATGAAAGAAAACGGTGCGCCAGTTCGGTGGGTCCTGGCGTGGCGTCTCAATGGTGATGGTTCCAGCTAGCGACTATTTCACTCGCTAATTATATTTTTCGACCCATATCCTTTTACATCATCAGGCCAACCGTTATTTCACTATCATCATCGATAAAGGTGGTCTTGCTATTTGGCAGCCGCGCTGCCTGAAGTCATTATATCGGGCCGCGGCATGATGTCAAGGCAATTTGCGGCGTTGGACACAAAGTTTTCCTTACAAAAAGCCTGAACCGCACATCTGGCAGGGTGGAGGCTTTGCCCAGCCTTCGCCAGTCTGCTACAATCGTGCAATCATACGCAAATGCCGAAGCTTGCTGACCCCAGCGAGGATGTCTGAATCTTGTCGTCGTGGAGCCAGCGGCAATCCCGCTTTTTCTGGAAATCCCACCATGACCCTCGCCACCGCGCGTGATTTGTCGATCATCCTCCTCTCTCTGGAAGCTCTGGTCATCATGATCATCCTGGGCGCCGTGCTTTTCTTGACCACGCGCGGGCTAAACCAGGGCGTCCGGTGGTTGCGCACGATCGGCTTCCCCGAAGCACAACGCTTTGGCCGCCTGGTGGCTGATCAAACCACGGTTTACAGCGCCAAGGTCGCCGCCCCTATTGTGGGCCTGGAAACTACCGTCCATCAGGTGCGAGGAGCGGCGCGCGCCATGCCGCGCCTCCTCCGCCAACGCCGTCGAAGGAGCTAACATGAGCGAACGCACTTCTGTGATGACCGATCGCAACCGTTTCATTCTCATCGGCACTGTCATCGGCGCCGCCGTCGGCTTTGTAGCGGCGCTGGTGGCTGCGGGCACGTTGGAAGAGCGACGCAGCCGTAGCGTCGCTGGGATCACGGTGCAGTCGCCGAAGACGATCGACGTTGTCAAATTCGCCCTGGCTGCGCTGATGCTTCTGCGTCAGTTCGCTGATTTGCTTACACCCGAAAACTAAAACTCAAGTCAAGAGGAGAAATATTCATGTCATCGAAGTTAGGCACACCGGAACGCCCTCTGCGCGTGGCCATCATCGGGGCGGGGCCGGCCGGCTTCTACGCGGCACAGGCGCTGTTGGGCCAGCCAGACTATCGGGTTTCCATCGACATCATCGATCACCTGCCGGCGCCTTATGGCCTGGTGCGATATGGGGTGGCGCCGGATCACCAAAAAATCAAATCGGTCACCAAAATTTACGACAAAATCGCCGAAGACCCACGCGTCCGTTTTTTGGGCAATGTTACCTTTGGCGTCGATCTGACCCACGAGGATGTTCGCTCCCACTACGATCAGGTGGTCTACGCCGTCGGCGCGCAGACAGATCGCCGACTCGGCGTTCCGGGCGAAGACCTGCAAGGCAGCCACCCGGCCACCGAATTCGTGGCCTGGTACAATGGCCACCCTGACTATGCCGATCGCACTTTCGATCTTTCGTGCAAGAGCGTGGCCGTCATTGGCGTTGGCAACGTGGCGATGGACGTCGCCCGTATTCTGGCGCTTTCGCCCAGCGAGCTGGAACAAACCGACATCGCCGATTACGCCATCGAAGCCCTGCGCCACAGCCAGGTCGAGGACATCTATGTGATCGCTCGCCGTGGCCCCGCCCAGGTGAAATTCACCAACCCGGAACTGCGCGAATTGGGCGAGATGGAAATCTGCGATGTCATCATCGCCGGCGACGAGCTGGATCTGGACCCGCTCAGCACAGCCTCTGTTGCCGACAACCGCGAGGCCCAGACCAATATCGAGATCATGCGGCACTACGCCGACATGGGGCCGCAGGGCCGCTCCAAGCGCATCCATTTTCTGTTCCTGCGCTCGCCGGTCGAGTTGATCGGTGACGAGAGCGGCAGGGTGACGCACATGCGCCTGGAGAAGAACGAGTTGCGACCCGACGACAAGGGTGGCTTGAACGCGCATGGTGTGGGCGAGTACGAAACCATCGAGGTGGGCATGGTCATGCGTTCCATCGGCTACAAGGGCGAGCCACTGGCGGGCGTGCCTTTCCACAAAAAGTGGGGCGTCATCTCGAACGAGGGCGGCCGGGTGACCGACTATGACAGCGGTCAGGTGATTCCGGGCGAATATTGCACGGGCTGGATCAAGCGCGGGCCAACGGGCGTCATCGGCACCAACAAGCCGGATTCGGTCGCCACCGTGCGCCTGATGCTGGAAGATGTCGCCAATTTGGCGCCAGTCGCCGACGATCTCGCCAAGCCCGAAGCTGTTGTGTCTTTGTTGAAAGAGCGAGGAACGCGTTTCGTATCGTGGGAGGAATGGAAGCTTGTCGATGCGGCTGAGACGTCAGCCGGCGAGCATTTGGGGCGCCCGCGCGTCAAACTGACTTCGATCCCGGCTATGCTAGACACCATCGACAAGGCGATCGAGGCGGCCACTCTGGATGTGTTGGTCATCGGCGGCGGGCCGGCTGGATTGTACGCCGCCTTCTATGCCGGGCTGCGGCAGCTGAAGACACGCGTGCTCGAAGCCCTGCCGTTGGTGGGCGGACAGCTTTCCACGCTCTATCCCGAGCTGGACATCTACGATGTGCCTGGTTTGGTAAAGATCGGGGCGAGGGATTTGGCGAGCGCGCTGCGCAGCCAGGCCGAGCGTTTCGGCCCGACCGTCGATGTACGCACCGGCTGCCGGGCAGAGTCGATCGCCCGACTCGAAAACGGCCTCTTTGCCGTGAAAGATAGTCAGGGCGCCACCCACCGCGCGCGTCGGCTCATCCTGGCCATCGGCATCGGCGCCATCATGCCGGTCAAACTCGATAACCCCAGCATCAAGCGTTTCGAGGGCAAGGGTGTTTACTACTTTGCCCAGGATCGGGGCGAGTTGCAGGGCAAGCGGGTGTTGGTGGTGGGCGGCGGCGATTCGGCCGTGCTGTGGGCGTTGAATCTGAAAGATTGGGCCGCCAAAGTCACGCTCATCCACCGCCGCGATGCCTTCCGTGCGCGGGAGGCCAATATCGCCGAGATGATGAGCAGCGGCATCGAGGTGCATCCCTTCCACGAGGTCAAAGAGGTGAAAGGTCGCGGGCGCGTCGAGGGTGTGGTCATCGTCGATAACCGCACCGGCGCCGAGACCGAGTTTGCGGTCGATGCCGTCCTCTTTGCCCTTGGTTTCCACAGCGATCGCAGTTTCGTCCATTCGCTGGGTCTGGAGATGGACGGAAGCGGCATCAAGGTGGATGGCGCCATGCAGACGAACATCCCTGGTATGTACGCGATCGGCGATGTCGCCCGCCCCGCAGGCGGCGTCCATCTCAATCTCATTGCCACCGGCATGGCCGAAGCAGCGATTGCCGCCAATCACGCCTGCCACAGCCTCAAACCCGACAAGCCTCTGACGCCACAACATAGTTCACTGTTGCGGCTGTAAAATAAGTAGGTGCGTGCAGATGTCAGGTCGCACAAGACCTGACATCTGCACAGCTTTGTTCAGACGCCGAACGTGCGCTGAAGCCACATCCCTACGGCATACGCCAAGACGGCAGCCACGCCGCCCACGAACAGGGTTTCGAGACCAGAGCGTATCGGCGATCGTTGCAAGACCAGTCCCTTGGCTATACCAATGCCGAAAAAGGCCAGAGCGGTGACAATGCTACTGACGATGAAGCGTTCATTCGTCGGCAGGCCGGGGATGAGGAAGGGGAGGAGGGGAACCAGGCCCACGATGACAAAGGCCACGAACGTCGCCACCCCCGCCCGCAGTGGCTCTGGTCCGGCCAGCGGCAGCCCCAGCTCCTCGGTGATCATGGTATCGACCCAAAGTCGGCGGTTTTGGGTAATCACTTCGACGACGTGGTCGAGCGCCTCGCCCTCGAAGCCCTTGCTGGCGAAAATCTGGCGGATTTCCTCGCGCTCGCCTTCGGGCACGCGTTGGATGTGTTGCTCCTCGCTGCGTCGGGCCTCTTCCACTTCCTCGCGCTGGCTCTTGGTGCCCTGATAGTTGCTGACGGCCATGCTGAAGCCATCGGCCAGCAGATTGGCAAAGCCCAAGACGATGGCCACCAGCGGCGCAAAACCGCCACCGACCGACCCAGCCACGACGGCAAAAGTGGTGACGCAGCCATCGATGCCGCCCAAAACGGCATCACCCACATAACTATGGCGGCGGGCGGCTGCCAACCTCGCCTCGATGCGGTGGGGCTGGTGCTCGTCGCGCAGAGTTTTCAGGCTGGGGTTGTTCATTGGACTTTTGACAAAAGGAGTCTTGGCCCGACGTAAGTTGGGCTGAAGGAGAACCTTTACAATTGAGTAATCGAGCCGAGATCAGGCAGGTTTGGCGGCGATTTTGGTCTTGATGACCGGATTGAGGCGTGGTCGCCGG
>JAYRVO010000042.1:0-13689 GCA_041918515.1 Chloroflexota bacterium
CCCGCCCTCCGCCCTCCGCCTTCCGCTCTCTGATCTCCACCCTCTGCCCCGTGGCCTTCCGTCCCTCCCTCTCCCGCGCCCACCTCCTCGCCCTCCTTCTCCTCGTCGGCCTGGCCATCCTGACGGTGGCGCTGATTCTCCTCCTCCTGCGCACGCGCCCGGTTGGCCCCAAGACGGTGGGGATCATGATCGTCCTCCTGCCGACCCTGCTCCTGACCGTCCTCCTGTCCTACCGACTGTGGCAACTACGCAGCCTGGACTACTGGCTCGATCGCGACGCCTTGCGCATCCACTGGGCCGGCGACATCATCACCATCCCTCTCGCCGACATCACCGACATCGCGCCGACAGCCGGCCACACCCTTCACCCCGCCTGGTGGCGTTGGCCCTTATCGTGGCTACGGCTCGACAACCCTGGCCATACACTTGCCGCCTACACCACCCTCCCACCCCCCGCCTGCCTGGCCGTCAGCGCTCGCCACACCACCTACCTCATCTCTCCTCAAGACGCCTCTGCTTTCCTTGCCGCCTTCCACGCCCGCCAGACCTTCGGCCCCAGCCGCGCGCTCGTGGAGCACGTCGAACTCTCCCCGCTCCACGACTACTGGCTGCGGCGCGACCGCCTGGCCCAGATTCTGCTGGCCGCCAGCCTGCTCTTCGGCCTGGCCTTCCTCGCCTACTTCCTTTGGCATTACCCCAACCTACCTGACACCGTCCCCTTGCACTTCGACGCTGGCGGTCTGATCAACCGCGTTGGTCCTCGCCGCGCCCTCCTTCTCCTCCCGGCCATCACCCTCCTGATGTGGTTCTTCAACGTCGCCATCGGCTTCGTGCTCTACGAACGTCAGCGCCTGGCCACCTACCTGCTCTGGGGCAACGCCCTGGCCGTACAAATGGCGGGGCTGCTCATCGGACGGAACCTGCTCGCCCTTGTCGCGTGATCACTCAACCCTTCCAACTTCTTCTCGGCCTGGCTTTGGCGGCCTGCATTGCTTGGCTGGGCCACAAACGTAGGGCCTTGACCAGCAGCGGCGCCATCGGCGCCACCCTCATCGGCGGATTGACCTTTGGGTTCGGCGGCCCAGTATGGGGCCTGATCCTCATCGCCTTCTTTGCCAGCAGCAGCCTCCTCTCCTTCTTTCGCGCCGAAATCAAAACGGCGGCGGCGGCAAACTCTGCCAAAGGCAGCCGTCGCGACCTGGCGCAAACCCTGGCCAATGGTGGACTCGCCGCCCTCTTCGCGACCCTTGCTGGAATTGTCACACCCGACAGCCGCTGGTATCCTACCCTCCTGATCGCCTTCCTCGGCGCGCTCAGCGCCGCCACCGCCGACACCTGGGCGACCGAGCTGGGCGTGCTCTCGTCCCAACCACCGTGGCTGCTCACCACCGGCAAACCAGTCTCGCCGGGCGCGTCGGGCGGCATCACCGCCCTCGGCCTGGCAGCCAGCCTCGTCGGCGGCGCCTTCCTGGGCCTTTGCGCCTTTCTCCTGCTCACCCTCACATCCTCCTCCCCTCCCTGGCTCCTACCGCCGCTATGCGCCCTGGCCGGACTACTCGGCTCGCTCTTCGACTCCCTCCTCGGCGCCGCCTGGCAAGCCACCTACTATTGCGCCGTCTGCGCCAAAACCACCGAACGCACCACCCATACCTGCGGCAGCCCCACCCGCCTGACGCGTGGCATACGTTGGCTTGACAACGACATGGTTAACCTCTTCGCAACCCTCGCTGGCGCCCTCGCCGGCATGGGGCTGAGCACATTCTACTTTCGATGACGACCACCATCGCCCCCACCGATGCCTCGCCGCCCCTCCTGAGCATCATCATCCCCGCCTACAACGAAGAACAGCGCCTGCCCGCCTCTCTGGACAAAATCCTGGCCTGGCGGCAAACCGCATCTTATCCTGTCGAGATCATCGTCGTCGAGAATGGAAGCCGTGATCGCACGACCGCCATCGCCGAAGCCTACGCCAGCCAACACCCCGCCGTGCGCGTCCTCCACAGCCCCAAAGGCAAGGGCGCAGCCGTGCGTGAGGGAATGCTCCACGGTCGGGGAGAATACCTGTTCATCTGCGATTCCGATCTCTCGATGCCCATCGCCGAAGTCGAAAAATTCCTCCCCCCCCAGCTCGAGGGCTACGACGTAGCCATTGGCAGCCGCGAAGCCCCCGGCGCCGTGCGCTACAACGAACCGGCCTATCGCCATCTCATGGGGCGCGTCTTCAACCTCATCGTGCGCGTGCTCGCCATCCCCGGCTTCCAGGACACCCAGTGCGGATTCAAGATGTTCGAGCGCGAGACCGCCCAGAACGTATTCGCACGCCAACTCATGCCCGGCTGGGCCTTCGACGTCGAAGCCCTTTACCTGGCGCGCAAAAACCGAGCGCGCATCGTCGAAGTGCCCATCCATTGGCACTTCAACCCCGACAGCCGCGTCGAACCCCTGCGCGACACCTGGAATATGTTCTGGGACGTGCTACGCATCCGCATCAACGACTGGAAAGGCCTGTACAACCACCCCTCCACCCTTCTCTCCGAACCAACCTCCCCTCCCTGATTTCGCACTCATGATCTCCCCAACGCCTTCATCCACAACCTACACTCAACTCGATGAGATCATCGCCACCGCCGGACAAGACCTCAAGTCCGCGCGCAAAGCCATGCGCCAGATCGCTCCCTCCCTGCCCGATGACGCGCCCGCGCAAACAGCCCTCGGCCTGGCCTACATCGCCCTCGAACAACCACGCGACGCCATGCGCGCGTTCAAACGCGCCATCGAACTCACTCCCGACGACACCCTGCCGCGCTACCACCTGGGCACACTTCAGACCGACGCCGGCCTTCTTCCTCAGGGTGAGGAAAACCTGCGCCTCGCCGCTGCGACTGAACCCGAAAACGCCTCCTACCAGGCAGCCTTGGGCTTCAACTACTACAAAGCCAACAAACAGCCCGAAGCCACCGCCGCGCTCGAAGCCGCTGTGGAAGCCGGAAGCGAGGATGGCGACGTCTTCGCCTCGCTAGGCTATCTCTACTACTTTGCCAAACGCTTGCAGGATTCTCATGCCGCCTTTGGCCGGGCGATCACGCTCAAACCCGACTACGCCGAAGTCTACAACAATCGCGGCTACCTCGACATCCTCCTTGGCGACCTCGCTGCTGCCCAATCCGACCTGGCTGCCTGCCTGGAGCAAGACCCTGCCTTCCTGCGCGCCCGCTTCAACCAGGCCCTGGCCACCTGGCTGCAAGGCGACCACGACCGCGCCAAAGACCAATACCGCGCTGCCCGCCTCCAAGACAAAGGCGACGCCGAACTCCAGCAACACCTCAGCGACCTCGATGAAGTAACAGCACATTATCCTGGAAACGAGGGCCTCAAAGACTTGCGCGTCCATCTGGCCGTCAGCAAAAAGGCAAGCCGTCGATGAAAAATATATTCTGGTCGCGCGTGGCCCTGGGCGCCCTTGCCAGCTTCCTGGTCGGCGTCCTCATTCTGGGCGTGCTCATCGGCATCGTCGTTGCCTTCAGCTCTGCCAACTCGATCCAGGATGTCCGCGGCCTCCCGCGCTTTTCTTTCGTCACCAGCGTGCTGACGGCGCTGGCAGCCGCCTGGGGCGCCTACTTCGCCTTGCGCGACCTGCCCGCCCGCCACAGCCTGCACGGACTTTTGATCGGGCTGAGCGCTGGTCTACTCAATTTCGTGCTCGCCCCCGGCGACTGGATCGCCAACATCCTGACGCTGCTCATGGCGCTTCCGGCCGGCGTCTTTGGCAGCCGCATCGCCGAGCGCAACCCGCGCAAGCGGTGAATCGGCGCCCTCACCCACCCTAACTCATCTCTCCTCTGCGCACCACCATGCAACGCGAAGTCCTCTCCTGGTCCAATATCGAAGTCTTGATCGACCACATCCTCCCCCAGGTGGCCGGACATTTCGACGCCATTCTCATGATCACGCGCGGCGGCATCATCCCCGGCGGCATGTTGGCCGAAGCATTGGACATTCGCGATGTACTCACGGCCGCGGTCGAGTTCCCCAAAGAAGTTGAATTCGAGCGCTTCGCCTGGCCCCGCTTCCTCCAATTCCCCGATGACGAGCTACTCGAAGGCCGCCGGGTGTTGATTGTGGATGACGTGTGGGATAGCGGGCGCACCATCAACACAGTGCGGGGGCGGGTGGAGGCGGCAGGCGGGATACCGCGCACCTGTGTCTTGCATTACAAACCCCAGCAGTCGCGCTTTCGCGACCGCCGTCCTGATTACTACGGCGCCGTCACCGACAAATGGATCATCTATCCCTGGGAAGTGGATCGCGGGTCGGAATTTGCGGCGGCCGGGCCAATCATGGTGCTCTCGTGAGCCGCTAAAAGCGCCTCGATCCGGCCGATGACCATCTCGACTGCCACCTCGTTGTACCCGCCCTCGGGGATGATGATGTCGGCGTAGCGTTTGGTCGGTTCGACGAAGCGCAGGTGCATGGGGCGGACCGTGTGCAGGTATTGATCGACGACTGATTGCACACTGCGCCCGCGTTCATTGATGTCGCGCAGCAAACGCCGGATGAAGCGGATGTCGGCGTCGGTCTCGACGAAGATCTTGATGTCCATAAGCTTGCGCAAAGCTTCGTCGGCGAAAACCAGGATGCCTTCCACCAGGATGACGGGACTGGACGACACGTGGCGAATCTGATTGCTGCGTGTGTAGGTCGTGAAGTCGTAGACGGGAACGTCGACGGCCTGCCCTTCTCCCAATTTGTGGATGTGTTCGATGAGCAGGGCGTTATCCAGTGAGTTGGGGTGGTCGAAGTTCAGATGGACGCGTTCGGACGGCGGCAGGTGCGCGGCGTCTTTGTAGTAGGCGTCGTGGGGCAAGTAGGCGATGCGATCCCAGCCGACGCGTTCGAGAATGCGTTGGATGACGGTGGTTTTGCCTGAGCCGCTGCCGCCAGCGATGCCAACGACGACGGGGGCGGGGGGATGACCGGGGGACATGGTGACAGGGTGACAGGGTGACAAGGTGACAAGGTGAGTGTCGTGTCGGCTTATCAGTTATGCGCCGAGATGAGGGCATTGATTTCGGTGATCGTGGGCCGGGCGCCGGTCTGTCCCTGCCAGCGCATGGCAATCCCATCTGCGTTCTGGCGGACGCCCACGCGCACGTAGGGGAAGCGCCAGCGGCACAATAAGCCCGCCAGGGTTAGCAAAAGGGTGGGGAGCAGCAGCCAAAGCCAGGGGCGGCTGCTCAGGCTGAGGGTGACGAAGTGGGTAGGGTGCAGGGTCAGGGTCAAATCGCCTAAAGCTATTTGGGTGTCGTCGGTGATGGTTTGGGCCAGGAGGAGGTTGTTGGCGGCATCGAGGGCCTGGAGGTTGAAGCCACCCTGCTCGGCGGCGACCAGGCGCAGGAAGAGGTTGCGATCGGGGATGGCGACGGCGCGTTCGCTGCGCGGTTGAGGAAAACGGAGGATGAGGTTGGCGGTGGGAGCACCGCTCTGCTCGACGGCTTGTAGAACCACTTCTTGGCCATTGGTAGTGGCGGCAAGGGCCAGAGCCGAGCCGATCTGTTGTATGCGACCGCGCAAACTCCACCCCCCCATTCCCGCAGCAGTGAGGGGCGTGATCTGGTCGGGCCGGCAACAGAGGTGGAGGGAAGCGGCGTCGGCGTCCAGGCTAAGGGTGTTGCTGCTGAAGGGGGCCAGGCTGGCCGTGTCGCCGGGGTTCAGGCTGATGGGGTCGATCTGCCAGCCGGTGCGCAGATCGAGGACGAAGACGCATAGGGCCAGGATCAGGCCGCCTTCGATCAGCGCGGCAGGCCAGTTGAAATATTGATGGCGGTCGCCGCAGCTTTCGATCTCTGGCGCTGCTTTTTCTGGCGCTGTCTGCCAACGGGAGAGGAGGGGGGGCAGGTCATGTTGCCAGAGGGCGGAAGGAGTAGGGTCGGTTTGGATGTGGGTCAGGGTGTTCAGGTGGGGCAGCCAACGGTCGGGCGGGGCGAGATGGCGCGTGGCCCAGGCCAGGTGTAGGCGATCGTATAACCGCAGGAGGAGGGCGACAGCCAGAAGGCAGATGAGGAGCGCAAGTAGGGTGCTGTGAGTCACATCGAGCAGGCCGAGGGCGCCGAGTAATCCACCAGCAGGGATGCTGGAGGTGGTTTCGTTCAGCCAGGCGTCGCGGGCCAGGGTGTCGCCGGCAAGGAGGGTGGGCGCCTGGGGTAGCCATAGGTGTGCGGCGATGGCTGGGGCGATGAGGATCAGCAGAAGGATCAGCCACAGGGGGTGAGTCAACGTCCTCCACAGGCGCGGTAAGACAGCCGGAGCGATGGGGGAGAAGGCGGGAAGGGGAGGAGGGGAGGGCGGCATGAAACTGAGTGGTCTTACGAAAAGACCCCAACCACAAGCGGCCGGGGTCTACAGGAGCCACCCATCGGATTTGAACCGATGACCGGCGCATTACGAGTGCGCTGCTCTACCGACTGAGCTAGGGTGGCTTACCGATGCGCAGATTATAGCAAGGATCGAAATGACGGGCAAAGGTACAAAGTTCGTAGTAACGACTTCAGTCGTTGGCATGGGGCAGAACGACTGAAGTCGTTACTACAGAGTCTGAGGCTCATGGCGCCAGGCGGGAGAGGGCGGCGCGCAGGCGGTCCTCGACGCCGGTTGTCTCTTTGGGCAGCGATTGTACAGCGCGCTGCGCCTCTATCACGCTGTAGCCCAACGTGGTAAGGGCGTCGATGACTTCGGCGTCGGCGTCGCTGAGAGCGCGCAGGCCCATGCCTTCCATGTCGGTGGGCGCCAACTTGTCTTTCAGGTGGAAGAGAATTTTGCGGGCGGTCTTGATGCCAATGCCGGGGACGCGGGTGAGCAGGCCGGGTTCATCGTTGGCGACGGAGAGGCGCAAGCTTTCAGCGGTCATGGTCCCCAAGATGTTGAGGGCCAGGCGCGGGCCAATGCCATCGACGCTGAGTAGGATCTCGAACAGTTGGAGTTCTTCCTGGCCGGGGAAGCCAAACAACGAGATATCCTGCTCGCGGATGTGCAGGTGGGTGAAGAGCGCCACCGCCTGGCCCACATGATAAGTGGCGATGTGCGCGGCGGGTGCGAACACCATCAGGCCGAACGCGCCTATGTCCACAATCATATGGTCCTCGCCGAGTTGCTCGATGCGGCCCCGAAGACGTGTGATCATGAGCTTTCAGGCGGTTGAGTGAAACGGTAGCCGATGCCGCGCACGGTGCGGATGAGTTCTGGCTCGGAGGGATTTTGTTCGATTTTCTCGCGCAGGCGGCGCACCGCCACTTCCACCAAATTGGTCGAGCCTTCGAATTCGTATCCCCAGACTTCGCGGAAGAGCTCATCTTTGCTGATGATTTGATCGGGATGGCTCATGAAGTAGAGCAGAAGATTGAACTCGATGGGGGTGACATGGCAAGGCTGATTGTGCACCCGGATCTGGTGAGCGACGATGTCGAGCGCAACCTGGCCAGCCCGGTAGAGAGTGGGAGGGGACGGCGGAGGTTGTCGTAGCCACTGCATGCGTCTCAGGATAGCGTCGATGCGTGCGGATACCTCGCGAAAGGTGAAGGGCTTGGTGATGTAGTCATCGGCGCCCAAATTGAAGCCCTTGATGATGTCGTCACCGGAACCGAGCGCGGTCAGAATCACGACGGGGATGTCGGATGTCTTACGAACTTCCTGGAGGACGCTGAAGCCGTCCAGATGCGGCATCATAATATCCAGGATGATCATGTCGATGTCGGGGTGAGCCTTCAGTTGCGCTAAGGCGTCGCGACCATCGACGGCGTGGATGACTTCATAGTGCTGAGCTGTCAGGCTTAAATCGAGGAGGTTGCGCAACGAGGCTTCGTCTTCAGCGACGAGGACGCGGGCCTTGGGCGTGTGATTGGACATGTGGTTTCTCCCAGAACGCAAGGGATGGCGTCAGGTTGGCGACAAGACCAGTTAAAGCGTCAACAGGCGAGCAGAGTTGAAATGGCAAAGGGCAATCGCCAGGGCGTCGGCGGCGTCGTCGGGACGGGGAAGGTCGTCCAAACCGAGGAGGAGCCGCACCATCTCCTGGATCTGACGTTTTTCGGCGTTGCCATAGCCGGTAACGGCTTGTTTGACTTCGGCGGGTTTGTACTGGAAGAGGGTGGCGCCTGACTGCGCCACTGCCAGGAGCACAACCCCCCGCGCATGACCGACGCTGAGGGCTGTGCGAGCATTCTTGGAGAAGAACAATTCCTCCACTGCCACGGCGATGGGCTTGTGCCGGGTCAGGAGGGCAGTCAATTCCTCATACAGGGTGCTGAGGCGGAGGTGAAGAGGGTCTTCGGCGGGGGTGCGAATGACGCCGTAGGTGATGGCTTGGGGGTCGCCGCGTACATCGGCCAGAACCCCGTAACCGGTGATGGCAGTGCCGGGGTCGATGCCGACGATGATGGGATGGGAGAGGCTCACGCCGCCTCAAGGTAGGTCATCAATTCGTCGCTGAAGGCCAGGTTGGAATGGACTTTCTGCACATCGTCCAGTTCCTCGAGTCGTTCCAGCAGATTCATGATCTGTACAGCATCTTCGACTGCCAGGTTCACCTCGCTCTGAGGGATCATCGTGAGTTCGGCGCTTTCGATAGCGATGCCGGCATGGCTCAACCGATCGCGCACGATGCCCAAATCGTTATCGGCGGTGATGATCTCGGCGGAGCCATCGCTCACCGACACGTCTTCGGCGCCAGCTTCGACGGCGGTCAAGAAAAGCTCATCGGGATCGAGTTTGGCTGCATTGACCAGAATCTGCCCAATGCGGTTGAATTGCCAGGCCACGGCGCCGGCGCTGGCCGTGTTGCCGCCGCCTTTGGTCAGGATATGGCGGATTTCGGAAAGGGTGCGGTTGCGGTTGTCAGTCAGAACCTCGATCAGCAAGGCCACGCCATGCGGTGCATACGCCTCGTAGGTCATTTCTTCCAGATCTTCGCCCTTTTCCATGCCGGCGCCGCGGGCGATGGCGCGTTCGATGTTGTCTTTGGGCATGTTGGCGGCGCGGGCTTTGTCCAACACCAGGCGCAGCCGCATATTCATTGCAGGATCAGCTCCGCCATTTCGCGCCGCTACTTGCAGCTCGCGAGCGATTTTCGTGAAGATTTTACCGCGCCGGGCATCGACGGCGGATTTACGGTGTTTGATATTGGCCCATTTGCTGTGTCCAGACATACAACGGTGCTCCGACGAAATTCAAGATAAAGGAAGAGGGGGAGATTTTCGTGGCAAACAGTCCCATCATACCATAGGATCGTAGATCGAAGTAGTGGCAGATGGCGCTTAAGGGGGCGTTACGATTCTACGTTCAGAAGGGGCGCTTGTCGCCGCGCGCGCTGGGCGACGGCGGCGCTGAGAAAGGCAACGAAGAGGGGATGGGGGTGTTCGGGCCGGGATTTGAATTCGGGATGGAATTGACTGCCCACCATGAAGGGATGTTCAGCCAATTCGGCGATCTCCACCAGGCGTCCATCCGGGCTGAGACCGCTGAACCGCAACCCCACCTGGCCCAGAGAATGACGAAAAGTGTTGTTGAATTCCCAGCGATGGCGGTGGCGCTCTTGCACGAGGTCGGTCTGATAGGCCGCAATGGCTTTGCTGTCAGGCTGCAAACAGCAGGGATACAATCCCAGGCGCATCGTGCCGCCCATGGCAGCAATATCGCGCTGCTCCGCCATCAAATCGATGATGGGGTAGCGCGTAGTAGGGTCGAATTCAGTGCTGTTTGGCTCGTCGCTGCCATAGAGATGGCGGGCCAGCTCGATGCACATCACCTGCATGCCCAGACAAAGGCCCAGATAGGGTATCCGCTGCTCGCGGGCGTAGCGAGCAGCCATGATCTTGCCCTCGATGCCGCGCTCGCCGAAACCACCCGGCACCACAACGCCATCAGCCTTTGCCAGCCGATCCCAGCCCCGCCCGCGTTCCAGATCCTCCGAGTGAATCCAATCGATCTCGACGGTGTGGTTCTGAGCGATCCCGGCGTGAAAGAGCGCTTCGCGTACGCTTATGTAGGCATCTTGCAAGGCCACGTACTTGCCCACCAATGCGATCTGCACCGCCGGTTTGGGTGCGTGGATGCGTTCCACCAACTGTTGCCAGGTGCTCAAATCCACCGGTTGCACCGCCAGGTCCAGGCGTTCGCTCAAGTACTCGCCCAGCCCGGCTTGCTCCAGCGTCAGTGGGACATCGTAGATACTGCTGGCTGTCACCAGCGGGATCACCGCGCGCGCCTCCACATCGCAGAAAAGAGCGATCTTGTCGCGCACATCATCGGCGATGGGCACATCCGCGCGGCAACAGATGACATCGGGCTGGATGCCGATGCCGCGCAACACCCGCACACTGTGCTGCGTGGGCTTGGTTTTCACTTCGCCCGTCGCGCCCAGATGCGGCAGCAAGGTCAAATGAATGTAGATGACATTTTCTCGGCCCACATCCTTGCGCATCTGGCGGATGGCCTCCAGGAAAGGCTCGCCTTCGATGTCGCCGACCGTGCCGCCCACCTCTACTAATACGACCTCCGCCCCTGTCTCGCGCGCCGCCATGCCAATACGGCGTTTGATCTCGTTCGTGACATGGGGAACGACCTGGATGGTGCCGCCCAGATAGTCGCCGCGGCGCTCGCGATTGATGACATCGGCGTAGATCTGGCCGCTGGTGACATTGCAGGAGCGGGTCACGTTGACGCCGGTGAAACGTTCGTAGTGTCCCAGATCGAGATCGGTTTCGGCGCCGTCGTCGGTGACGAAGACTTCACCGTGCTGATAAGGGCTCATCGTGCCCGGATCGACGTTCAGATAAGGATCGAGCTTCTGCCCGGCGACGGTGACGCCCCGGCTGCGCAGCAGACGCCCAATGGCGGCAGCGGTCACGCCCTTGCCCAGGCCGCTGACCACACCGCCGGTGACGAAGATGTATTTGGTCATCGATGCACTCTCGACAAAAAGAGACACGGAGACGGCTCTCCGTGTCTGGGATAGCAAGATCGATTGGAAGGCCCGGAACACCGGGCGATGGTTGAGGAAATCACGTGCAGGATTCCCGTCCAAAGGCTGGGGAATCTTAGCACGAGGCCGGAAGAGGTGTCAACGGAGGGCGCGGGAGCGACGCGTGAGCAATGTCAACAGCGCCAACGCCACCAGGAGCGCGGCCAGGATCAATTCCAGGCTGCGCAAATTCGATGGGGCGGCTGTGGCAGGCCGCGTGACAGGAGGAGCCGCTGGTTCGACAGCCGCTTCTGCCTGCGGCTGTGCGGCCGCTTGCACGATCAGCGTCGCTGTCGGCTCGGCCTCCCGCGTTGGTTCTGCCGACAGCGCCGAAACCTCCTGCGCGGCGCCAGCGCCAGCCGCTGCGAGCGGGGCGGGCGCCGGAGTAGGCAGCGCCTGCGTCGTCGGCGCAGCCGCCATCATTGGTTGCACTTCCAACGTTGCTGGCGTTTCAGTCGGCGCGGTCGCCGGGGCTTTGTCGGTTGCAGCGGCGCGCGCCATCTCCGGTTCGGTGGTCACGCTGGTCGCTGCCAATGCCTCCATCGCTGACATTTCCGTGCTCATCTCCTGCTCCGCCGCTATCGGCGCTGCTGCCGCTTCCGAGGCTTCGACTTGGGCGATAACTTCGGGCGGCGTTGTCGTCGCCATCGGCGCTGTCGTCGGAGCCTCCGCACTCACATCCTGGGCAGATGCGGCCAAGGCCGGCGCCTCTGTTGCCAGTATCTTTGCTGACGGCGCCGCCGTGGCCTCTGCCGCCCTGTTTACCCCAAGCGACTTGGGCGCCGCCAGCGGTTGCGTCGCGCCAAACTGGCTCGACCACACATCCAGGCCGACCACCAGCAAGAGCGCCAGCGCCACAGCTGCCGTCGCCACAGGCATCAGACGGGGCAGGCCGGCAAAAAGCCGATCGAGCCATCCGCCCTGCTGCCTGCCCTTCACCCGCCCTCCTGCAGCCACGACCTGCGCCTCTGTCAATGTGAACACGCGGGGGACGGCCACGCGCGGCGCCCCGCGCAGCAATCGCACCGTCGCCTCCAACGTCTGCAAACGCTCCCGCGCTTGCGGATCCGACGCCAACGCCTGCTCCACCCGCGCACGCTCAGCGGCGGTCACCTCGCCATCGAGATAGGCGGAGAGCAGATCGTCGTCGAAGTTAGAAGCGTGGAAAGGGGAAGGGCGAGAAAACATGGTCGCAAGAGGAACTCAAGAGATGGGTTCGGCTGTAAGACGGTAGCGAGAAGGCAAAAGTTCCTGACGCTGCTGCAATAACTCGCGCAGCCGGGAGCGCGCCCGGCTCAGCCGCGACTTCACCGTGCCCAGCTGCACGCCCGTGGTCGTGGCGATCTCCTCATACGACAATCCCTCAACATCCGAAAGCACGACCACCACGCGCTGGTCTTCGGACAACTGACTCAAAGCCCACTGCAGCGCCTTGTGCAATTCCAGACGCTCGGCATACTCCTCCGGCCGTTCGCCAGGCTCGGCCAGGCGCCAGGTGTGTTCATTATCGGCCAGCATCTCGTCCAGACTGGCGGCAGGCCGGCGCTGTCGAGAGCGCAGATGGTCGTAGCACGTATTCGTGACGATGCGCAACAACCACGCCTTGAACGACTCCCCGCGCAGCCCATCCAGCGCCTTGTACGCCTTGATGAAAGCATCCTGCGTGGCATCCGCAGCTGCGTCGGGATCGCCCATGACGCGATACGCCACATTGTAGGCCAGGCCCTGATAATTCAGCACCAACTGATTGAAGGCCGCCAGCTCACCCGCGCGCGCGGCCTGCACCAGGCGCATCTCATCCATCGCGCCTGTTCCTGAGGGCGGTATTTGACATTGGGCGATTTGACGAGGTCATGGGCCTTCGTTATACTCTCGCGGTGCGCCGAAGTGGCGGAACAGGCAGACGCGACGGTCTCAAACACCGTTGGAGATAGCTCCATGTGGGTTCGAGTCCCACCTTCGGCACTCCGAACATCGTCCTCCTGACGATGTCATTATACCAACATCCCAAGAACGACGCTAGAGGGAAACTATCACGATCGCCCGCCGCCCCTGTCCGGGCCGCCGACCATCGGAAAGTTTCCTTTTTTTATCGCCTCCTCCTTCCAGCTTTCTCTGCTGACCACACTCCATGAACAAACGACGTGACTTAAGCTGGCTGATCGCCATCCTCGGCATCATCGCCGGCCTGCTGATGGGCCTTTGGGCTGGTTCGCAATGGCTCCCTCGCCTCTCCAACGCCAACATCAGCGATCTCAGCGCCGCCCAACAGGACGACTACGTCACCCTCGTCGCCCTCGGCTACGCCCAAACCGGCGATCTTGAGCAAGCTCAAGCGCAACTCCAGGCATTGGCGGCCCCCAACCTGGGTCAGCTAGTGCGCGGCGTCACCGAGCGCCAGGCCGCCGCCGGCGATACCGGCCCGAAAGTCCAGGCCCTGGCGCAATTGGCCGTAGCCCTGGGCATCGCCGACGCCAGCGTGACCGCCTACCTCCCCTCACCCACCCCGCCGCCTTCCCCCACCCCTCTGCCGCCCACCCCCACCCCTCCCCCCCCGACCACCCCCGACACGCCCTCATCCCCCTCCGTCGTCGAAAAGAGCACCACCCATCCCAATGCCACGCGCGAGGCGCCCGCCTCCCCCGTCACGATCGCCAACTTGTAAGTCTACGTGCGCC